>NZ_NEKA01000003.1:0-514273 GCF_002113205.1 Pseudomonas sp. B16(2017) | reverse complement strand
CCCCTCGAATCCCCCACCCCACTCGAAGAGGCCATGCGCGCCGAAGACCTCGCCCGTAACCGCGAAGCCATCAAACGCGCCCTCGATTATTACCTCTGCCCCAACCCTGCCAAACCTCGCCCGAGCACGATGTACATGGTCACTCCTAACGTCGACACCGAAAGCCTGCTGGCCAATGCCTGCGAGTCCCTGGCGTCGGCCAGTACCATCGCCAGCAATTTCGCCAATGAGCTTTCGGGCCCGCAGCGCAGTACGGCGCTGGGAATCCAGCAGATCATCATGCTGGCCGAGTTGGCGGTGAACAGGGCGCTGGATCGGGTTGATCCGCAAACGTGATCCGCTAGTCGAAGAGTTCCCAAAAGGGACCGGTCGTACCCTTTTGGGGACTCTTTAAACTCCGCACACGCAGGTATACTGCGCGCTTTCGCGGCTCGTCCACCGGGCCGGACTTTTTGCTTCGCGGAGCTTTCATGACTTCCCCAATCGACAACGCTGTGAGCGATGTCCCGGCAGAGCTGGCCGAGACCGGCGAATCCAAGCCGACCATTCCTGCGTTCAAGTTTCCGTTCAAGCCAGGTGAGCTGGCGGCGGCCAAAGCGGCCAAGCAGCCGCAGTTCAAGGGCAAGGACGGTGATCGTCACGCCAAGATTCCGGGTGTGGCGCCTTCGGGTACTCGCCGTTCGATGGGCAAGCGCTGATTCATTCCCGCCTCGGCCGTCGCTGTGATTTTCGGTCACAGTGATGGCTAATTGCTCAGTTCCTGAGCCAGATCAACGTTTAACCAGTGAGTGCGCTTAGAGTCAGCAGCCCTGCCGACTCTTTCCAATAAAACGAGCGCGCTTTTCATGAAGATCAATCTCCCGGTGACCGGGCGCAATGTCGATGTTGCGCCGGATGCGAACATTCTCTCGACCACCGATCTGACCAGCGCAATCACCTACGCCAACGACGACTTCATCAGGATCAGCGGTTACAGCCGCGACGAGCTGCTGGGTGCGCCACACAATTTGCTGCGTCATCCGGACATGCCCGCGCAGGCGTTTGCCCATATGTGGCAGACGCTCAAGGGTGGGCGGTCGTGGATGGGGCTGGTCAAGAATCGTTGCAAGAACGGTGATCACTACTGGGTCAGTGCCTATGTCACGCCGGTCACGCAGAACGGTGCGGCGGTGGAGTATCAGTCGGTGCGTACACGGCCGGATGCGCGGCAGATGGCGGCGGCGGAGCGGGCGTATGCGCAGTTGCGCGAGGGGCGGGTGGCGCGGTGGCAGTGGCTGCCGAGCCTGAGTTTGCGGGCGAAGATCATGGCGTTGACCAGTTCGGTGCTGGCGCTGGTGCTGGGGATGGAAGCCTGGCTGCGGCCGGAGTCCATGGGCATCGAAGCCGCTGCGCTGGTGGCCGGCAGTGGCGCCTGTGCGCTGGGCGTGGGTTGGTTATTGCGGCCGCTGGAGCATTTGACCGAGCGTGCCCGGCTGATTGCCGATAACCCGTTGAGCCAGGGCATTTATACCGGGCGGCGGGATCAGTTCGGGCAGATCGAGTTTGCCTTGCAGATGCTTGAAGCGCAGGTCGGCGCGGTGGTGGGGCGGATCGGTGATGCATCGCAGCGGCTGGCCGGGCATGCGGCGCAATTGGTCGATCATCTGCACAGCAGTCACACCAGCACGTTGGCGCAGCAGGCGGAAACCGATCAGGTGGCGGCGGCGATTCATCAGATGGCGGCCAGTGTGGCCGAGGTGGCCAGCCATGCGCAGCAGGCGTCGGTGGCGGCGGACATGGCGGGTACGGAAACCCGTGAAGGTCATCTGCTGGTGGGCGAGAGTCGCAGTGCAGTGTTGCGGCTGGCCGAGGAGTTGGGGCGGGCGACCGAGGTAATTCATCAGCTCGAAGGCCACAGCATCGAGATTTCCGGGGTGCTGGAGGTGATTCGCAGCATCGCCGAGCAGACCAATCTGCTGGCGCTCAACGCCGCGATCGAAGCTGCGCGGGCCGGGGATGCGGGACGTGGGTTTGCAGTGGTGGCCGATGAGGTGCGTGGTCTGGCTCAGCGTACTCAGCAGTCGACCAACGAGATTCAACGGATGATCAGCACCCTGCAAAACGGCGCGCGGGATGCGGTGCTGGTGATGCAGCAGAGCAGCGAGCATGTGGATAACAGCGTCGAACAGGCCCAGCGTGCGGCCCGGGCACTGGACGGAATCAGCGGGCGGGTCGAGCAGATCACCGAGATGAGTCTGCAGATTGCCGCAGCGGTCGAGGAGCAGAGCGCGGTGAGCGAGGACATCAACCGCAACATCGTCAGTATTCGCACGGCGTGCGAGTTGACGGTGGATGAAGGGCGCCAGAGCCAGCTCAACTCAGAGGATGTGGCGGGGCTGGCGGGGGATTTGCGTTCGCTGGCGCGGGAGTTCTGGGGGCGGCGGCGGGGCGCTTAGGCCGCTCGCAACGAAATGAACGCGTAGGTCTGCGGCGGCTCGGACACCACCTGTGCCCCGGCCGCCCGCACTTGCCCGGCAATGTCGTCGCCGGAGACATGGAACAGCCATTCACTGGAAACTTCGCTCAATGGCTGGGCCGTGACCTGATCGATCACCGAGGCAAACGCGCCCATGTCCGGCAGGTACGCGGTAAACCCGTCGCCCTTGAGCGCGGTGGTGCGGATGCCGAGCAAGCCGCAAATCGCGTCCTTGATCCGGATGTCGTCGCGATCGGCCTGACGCGAGCGCTGGATCAGCGTCACCAGTTCCTGATCCACCAGCTCACCGCCGACGATCAGTTGCGGCCCTTGCTCCCACGATTCTGGCGGGCAGTCCTTGGAGGCAGGGTTCAGCGGGATGTGCGGATTGATTTCGGCGGGATAAATGCGACACACCAGCGGCCGACGCTCGTAGATGCGGCACAGCTTGTCTTCGTCAAGATTCCGGCAGGGGCCGACGTTGTAGGCGGCGAAAGTGATCGCGACGTGGGCGTCGGACATTCCGCTGCGCACCACCGCCGAACGCCGCTGAGCGTGTTCACGCTGCTGTTCCGGCAGGCCCAGGCCGTTGGCAAGAAACGCCTCCACCAGCACGATCACCTGACCGCCGTCAGCCGCCCACATGCGGGCTTCGGCCAGGGTCAGGGGCACATGGTGATCGGTGCAGCATTTGCCGCAGCCTACGCAGGAAAAGGTCGTATTCATTGAGCGGGCAATCTTCAATCAGGGTGTGAATCGGCGACATAAAGCCGCCGTACAGGCCCGGAGTGAAGCAAGTTGTGCGCCATTCGCTCAGGGTTTGGCGGTCGGGCGGATCGAGTCCCATTCGGTGACGAACGCGGTTTTCGACTTTTTGTTGTACAGGCACAGCTCGGTGCCTTGCTGGCCCTTCATGTGTTTTTGCGGGTACTGGCCTTGCAACAACAGCGCGGTGTAGCCGACGCGGTCATCGAATTGCGCGGCGTTGCCGACCGGTTTGGCGTTTTTCAGGCCGCTGGCCTTGGTGCAGCTGGCGAGCACGGCTTTGTCGTAGGCCGCCCAGGCGTCGGGGCTGGAGGCGTGGGCCAACGGGGCGATGAGGCAAAGTACGGAGAGGGCGAGGCGTTTCATGGCTCGGGCATCCTTGGAAGTTGATCGCCAAGGTTGGAGTATGCCGCAGGATTTTAGTTTGTCAGTCCGGCACCAATTCCCGGCGAACCACATACATTCCAGACATTTCGTACAAGCGCTGCGCTCGCTGATTGCTCTCCAGCACCTTCAGGTCGACAAACCCTTCGCGTCGATCCCGAAACGCCTTGAACGCATGAAGCAGCAACGCCCGACCCAATCCCCGACCTTGCCCCCGAGGATGCACCACCAGATTCTTGATGTAGGAACTGGTCCAGCATTGCGCCACGCCAATGACGCCTTCGGCATCGCTGGCGATGAAACACAGTGCCGGATCGTATTCCGGATCGGTTTCGAACTGCTGTTGCCAGACGTCCAGCGCCGGCACCCGGCCACCGCCTTCGCGGTAGCCGATCTGCATCAGTTCATGCACGGCGGATGCGCGTTCGGCGCTGTAAGTCGTGAGTTCGATGCCGTTCGGCCATTCGATGGTCGGCACGTCCTGGCTCAGGTCGCGCCGCATCAGAAAACAGAACGTCTCGCTCAAGACTCAGTGACCCTGAGCAGCGACATGCTTGGCCGCTTCGATCAGGCAGTGGGTCAGCTCGGGCGAGGAGAACTTGGTCAGCACGCCGTTGGCTCCGGCGAGGCGGGCCTTTTCGCTGTTCATCGCGCTGTCGAGTGAGGTGTGCAGCAGCACGTAGAGGTGGGCGAAGTCCGGGGTTTCGCGCAGGGTGCGGGTGAAGGCGTAACCGTCCATCTCGGACATTTCAATGTCGGAGACGATCAGGTTGATCTGCTGCGCCGTGCCTTGCAGGTCCAGCAGGCAGTCGATGGCTTCCTTGGCGCTGCGCGCAGTGTGGCATTGCAGGCCGAGGTTGCGCAGGGTGTGCACCGATTGCTGCAGTGCCACCTGACTGTCGTCGACCACCAGGATCCGCGCGTTGCCCAGCACTTCGGCGTCTTCCATGCTCAGCTCGGTCGGGGCCATTTCGATCTGTGCCGGGGCGATGCCGTGGATGACTTTTTCAATGTCCAGCACCTGCACCAGCGTGCCGTCGACCGAAGTCACGCCGGTGATGTAGGCGCGCGAACCGCCGGAACCAAACGGCGGCGGTTTGATGTCGGTGGTCAGGCAATGCACGATCTTGCTCACCGCCTGCACATGCAGGCCCTGTTTCGAACGGCTGACGTCGGTGACGATCAGGCAGCCGCCGTTCGGATCTTCCAACGGCCGCTCGCCGATGGCCCGGCTCAGATCGATCACCGACAGCGAAGCACCGCGCAGGGTGGCGATGCCTTTGACGTGCGGGTGCGACTCCGGCAACTTGGTCAGCGGCGGGCAGGGGATGATTTCACTGACCTTCAGCAGGTTGATCGCCATCAGCTTGCCGCTGCGCAAGGTAAACAGCAGAAGCGAAAGTGAATCTGCGCGGGCTTTGTTGGAAGACATAAAAACCTTCTGTGGAGAAAGGTGGGTGGGCGAAGGTGGAAGTCGCCAGAAACTATTGATGCCGGGTTATCGGCGCCAAAAGGTTGGGCTTTAGGTTAGTTGTCGGGTGGCGTTCCGATGAAGGCGCTTTTGAACTTGAAGCACATTTCAGCTTTTCATCCCCAACCGCTTCGCCATCCGCCCCAGATTCGCCCGGTCCAGCCCCAGCTCCCGCGCCGCACTGGCCCAGTTGTCCCGATTGCGCTCAAGCGCTGCACTGATCAACTGCCGCTGATACTGCTCAGTGGCGGTGCGCAGGTCGCCGCTGATCAACGGCTGGAGGGTGGCTGCTTCGGACGGCGCCGGTGAGTTATCCACAACCTCGCGCGGCAGATCGAGATCCAGCGCACTGAGGCTGAGAATCTTCGGCCGCACCTTGCAGTTGCCCAGCGCTTTCAGTGCGCTGCGTCCGATCAGGTGTTCCAGTTCCCGCACGTTACCCGGCCAGGTGTAGGCCAGCAGCGCTTCCTGCGCGTCGCTGTTCAGACGCAGGCTGTTGAGGCCCATGCGCGAGCGGTTCTGTTCCAGGAAATAGCCGCTGAGCAGCAACACATCGCGCGCCCGGTCACGCAGCGCCGGCACCCGCAACGGGTAGACGCTGAGTCGATGGTAGAAGTCGGCGCGGTAGCGGCCGCTGCGCACTTCTTCGGCCAGGTCGCGGTTGGTCGCAGCGATCAGGCGCACATCGACCTGATGTTCCTTGTCCGAACCCAGGCGCTGCAACTGACCGCTCTGCAACACCCGCAACAGCTTGGCCTGGACGGTGAGCGACAACTCGCCGACTTCATCGAGAAACAGCGTGCCGCCATTGGCCAGTTCGAACTTGCCGCGCCGGTCGCTGGTGGCACCGGTGAAGGCGCCGCGCACATGGCCGAACAGTTCGCTTTCCACCAAGGTATCCGGCAGGGCGGCGCAGTTGAGGCTGATGATCGGTTTGTCGGCGCGCTTGGAGGCAGCGTGAATCGCCTGGGCCACCAGTTCCTTGCCGACTCCGGTTTCGCCAGTGATCAACACGGTCAGGTCGCTGCCGCCGACCAGGTTGATCTCTTCCACCAGCCGTTTATGCGCCTTGCTCTGGCCGATCATTTCGCGGTTCTGCTGGCCGCTGGCCTGGCGATAGACCTCGGCGCGCTGATGTTCGTCTTCGGCGCGGATCGCCAGACGTTCGATGCGTTCGGCGGCATTCACAGTGGCCGAGGCGAGGCTGGCGAAGGCTTGCAGGGCGTCGAGTTCGATCGGTTCGAAACGCTCCGGATCGAGGGCGTCGAGGGTGATCAGGCCCCAGAGTTTTTCATCGACGAACAACGGACAGCCGAGGCAATCGTGAACTTCAAGATGATCGTCGAGGCCGTCGACCAGCCCGTCGTAAGGGTCGGGCAAATCGCTGTCGGCGGCGAAGCGGGTCGGCCCTTCACCGGCCAGCAGCACTTCAAAGCGCGGGTGTTCGCTGACCTTGAAGCGCCGGCCGAGGGTATCGGTGCTCAAACCGTCCACCGCCAGCGGCACCAGCCATTCACCGTCGAGGCGCAACAATGCGGCGGCATCGCAGGGCAGCAGGGCGCGCATGGCTTCGAGCAGGCGCCGGTAGCGCTCGCCTTCGGGCAATTCGCGGGACAGGTCGGAAACCAGTGGAAGCAGGGCGGTGAGCAATGATTTGGCGGACATAGGCTTGTAGTCAAAGAGACACGTTGTAGTCGAAGCGACTATAGAGGTGCTTGTGTCGATCTGACTACAAAATTTTCAAGCTATTGATTTGTATAGAAAAAATAGTTGGCACGAATACTGGAATGGATAAGGCACTTTTAGAGAAAGCTCAGGAGTCACCCTTATGCTTAGCGTCCAGGATCGTGCCATCATCAAGTCCACCGTGCCTCTGCTGGAAAGCGGCGGTGAAGCGCTGATCACCCACTTCTACCGGATGATGCTCTCCGAGTACCCGGAAGTCCGCCCGCTGTTCAACCAGGCCCACCAGGCCAGCGGTGACCAGCCTCGCGCTCTGGCCAACGGTGTGTTGATGTACGCCCGCCACATCGATCAACTCGACCAGTTGGGCGATCTGGTGGCCAAGATCATCAACAAGCACGTGGCCCTGCAAATCCTGCCGGAGCACTACCCGATCGTCGGCACCTGCCTGCTGCGCGCCATCTCCGAAGTGCTCGGCGAAGAAATCGCCACCCCGCAAGTGATGAGTGCCTGGGGCGCAGCCTACGGTCAATTGGCCGATATCCTGATCGGCGCCGAAACCGCGATCTATGACCAGAAAGAACAAGCCGTCGGCGGCTGGCGCGGGGCGCGGGAGTTCATTGTCGCGGCCAAGGTCGAGGAGAGCGCGGAAATCACCTCGTTCTACTTCGAACCGGCGGACAAGGGCCCGATCCTCGCCGCCGAGCCGGGTCAGTACATCGGCATGAAGCTGATCCTCGACGGCGAAGAAATCCGCCGCAACTACTCGCTGTCTGCCCTGGCCAACAAAGGTCAGTACCGCATCAGCGTCAAACGCGAACCGGGCGGCCGTGCCTCCAATTACCTGCACGATCAACTGCACGTCGGCGCCAGCATTCAGCTGTTCCCGCCATCGGGTGAGTTCACTCTGACTGCCAGCGACAAACCGCTGGTGCTGATCAGCGGCGGCGTCGGCATCACTCCGACGCTGGCGATGCTGGAAGCGGCGCTGGAAACCGAGCGTCCGGTGTACTTCATTCACAGTGCGCGCAACGGCAGCGTGCATGCGTTTCGGGACTGGGTCGACGGGCTGGCCGCGCGCCATCCGCAGCTCAAGCGCTTCTATTGCTACGCCGAAGATGACGGCGTGAGCCCGGCGGCGGACAAGGTCGGGTTGTTGAATGAAGAGCAACTGGGCGAGTGGCTGCCGGTGGAGCGTGATGTGGACGCTTACTTCCTCGGGCCGAAAGGTTTCATGGGGGCGATCAAGCGTCACCTGAAGGCGCTGGGCGTGCCTGAGAAGCAGAGCCGGTATGAGTTCTTCGGGCCGGCTGCTGCTCTGGAATAATCCGGAACCGAGTCGCCTTCATTCGCGAGCAAGCCCGCTCCCACATTGGAATGCATTTCAATGTGGGAGCGGGCTTGCCCGCGATTGGCCGTTACGCGGACTTGATTCTTAAATTCTGTTTAAAGGTTAATCGTTTCTTAACCGGTTTATCGTTTATTCCCCGATGCTGATGATAGGCGCTCGTTCGTTTACATGATCAGGATCGTCCCCATGTCGCACTTCGCCTCTTCCCGTCGTTTCAGCCTGGCCACTTTGGGCCTGTCGGTTGCCTTGCTGTCCAGTCCGTTCGCCTTCGCCGAATCCGCCTTGATCGAACCCCAGACCCTGATCGTCGATCAGAGCCTGCCCAAGGCCCAGCGAGATGCAATGGAACTGGCGGCGCGGCGTTATGGCAGTTTCTGGAACACGGGCGAAGAGGCGTTGGCCACCGCCGCCCTGTCGCCGCAGTTCGTCGACAAGACCCCGCCGGAAGGCCGGGTGCAGGGGCCGACCGGGCCACTGCTGGCGTCGAGGTTCTTTCGCACGGCGGTGCCGGACTTGAGCTGCGAGATTGAGCAAATGATCGTCGCCGGGGATCGCGTGGTGGTGCACCTGCACTTTCGCGGGCATTTCACCGGCACCTTCAAGGCTCTCAAAGGGCAGGGCCAGCGTGTAGACTTCCGGGCAACCGATATTTATCAGATCGACAACGGTCGCATCGCGGCCAATTGGCATATCGAAGACAACATCAGCCTGATGGCGCAACTGCAAGCGCAGCCGCCGGCCAGCTGAACCATGGACTTGAAAGGGAAACGCGATGAGCGAGGAAACGATTCGATTGGGACGTGAGCGGCGCTATCTGGTGTTGCTGGGCATCATCTGCCTGGCGCTGATCGGCGGCGCGCTGTACATGCAGATCGTGCTGGGCGAGGCGCCGTGCCCGCTGTGCATCCTGCAGCGTTATGCGTTGCTGCTGATCGCGTTGTTCGCGTTCATCGGCGCGGCCATGCGCACCCGGCGCAGCATCACCGTGTTTGAGGTGCTGGTGGTGATTTGTGCCATCGCCGGGGCCGGTGTCGCCGGGCATCACGTGTACACCCAGTTCTATCCGGCGGTGAGCTGCGGCATCGATGTGTTGCAGCCGATCGTCGATGACCTGCCGCTGGCGAAGATCTTCCCGCTGGGCTTCCAGGTCGACGGTTTCTGCTCGACGCCGTACCCGCCGATCCTCGGTCTGTCGCTGGCGCAATGGGCGCTGGTGGCCTTCGTGCTGGTGGTGATTCTGGTGCCGCTGCTGACCTCGCGTAACCGAAAAGCGTTGCGCTGAATCAACTTTTCGGCGCGTGCGCCGATAAAACAAACGCCTCGATTTGCGGTGACGGAAATTGAGGCGTTTTGCATTTCAGGGTCTTGGTGAAAACACCGTGACGAACGGCAAGTAAGGGTGCGACAGGTGTGCGACATGTTGTCACACGCGCCCAGTCGCAGCGCGGTTCACAGGCCCGGATTGGAGTGCTGTTACAAAAAAGGATTGGTCTGTTTCAGAGTTTTTTGGTTTTTGCACGGGAGTGCCGGATCAGGCAGTTTTAACAGACTCTGACAGATGGCCAAAAGCCTTGGCATATCGGGCTTTGCGCGGATCGCGCCGTGGGAAAAAGCTCTCGGAGCTGTCTGAACTGAGGCCGATAGGCCTACATTTTTTGATGTTTTTGTTGAGAATCGATTTCGATAACATGGGGCACTTTTGCAAAAACGATGATGGATTGTTGCTCTGAGCGATAAAAATTATTTCGGGATAAGACATGGTGTATAGGGCGCTACCTATCTACAATCGCCCGCACTGAATTCCCGGCACTGTTCAGCCTTTATTAAGGAGGCGAGCAGGAAGTCGGGTGTCGGGCAGCCGAGAGGCTTGCGAGACACCCAGGTGTCGGTGCCTTTCCAACTTTCCGCACCAAATGGAATTGGTCTGTAACAAGGCCTTTGACCACGAATTCGAATAAGAACTGACCGCTGTCCCAGGTTTTGTCGAGCGTCTGACGCGCGACGGGCGGCCCTTATTCAATCCAAAGAAAATGCCAACCCTTGGCAGGGTGAAGTGTTGGCGATCAAAACCCAACTGCATTGCGCAAGCTGCTTTAGAGGTCGTGAGATGAGTAAAAACAGGTACCCCAGATTACTAGGCCTAGTGCCGCTGCTCGGCACGTTGTTGCTGGGAGGCTGCAACATGACCTTGCTCAATCCAACGGGCCAGGTCGGCCTGGAACAGCGCAACCTGATCATCACCGCCACGCTGCTGATGCTGTTGGTCGTTGTGCCGGTCATCGTCATGACCTTCCTGTTCGCCTGGAAGTACCGCGCCTCCAACAAGAACGCCGTCTACACCCCGAAATGGTCGCACTCGACCAAGATCGAAGTGGCAGTCTGGACCATCCCGGTCCTGATCATCATTGCCCTGGGTTACATCACCTACAAGTCGACCCACTCGCTGGATCCGTATCGTCCGATCGAATCCGACGTCAAGCCGGTGACCATCGAAGTGGTCGCGCTGGACTGGAAGTGGCTGTTCATCTACCCGGAACAAGGCATCGCCACGGTCAACAAGATCGTGTTCCCGGCGCACACCCCGGTTAACTTCCGGATCACTTCGGACGCGGTGATGAACTCGTTCTTCATCCCGGGCCTGGGCGGCCAGATCTACGCGATGGCGGGCATGACCACCAAGCTGCACCTGATCGCTGACCGCAACGCTGAAATGGACGGTATCTCCGCCAACTACAGCGGCGCTGGTTTCACCGGTATGAAATTCAAAGCGATCGCAACTTCTCAGGAAGATTTCGACGCCTGGGTAAGTGAAGTCAAAAAGGCACCTAAACAGCTTGAAGCCGCTGAATACGCAGCCCTTGCCAAGCCAAGCCAGAACAATCCAGTCGAGCTCTACTCCTCGGTCACGCCGAACCTGTTCCAGACCATCGTCGACAAGTACGAAGGCATGAAACCAGGTAAGCCGCTGAAGCACGAGAAGAAAGAGAAAGAAGTGGCGGCAACGGATATGGACTCGAATTCGCATTCAGCTGCCGGGGCAGAGGAGTAAACGATGTTTGGTAAATTAAGTTGGGAAGCGATCCCTTTCCACGAGCCGATCGTGATGGTCACCATCTCGATGATCGCGCTCGGTGGTCTGGCGTTGTTCGCTGCAATCACCTACTTCAAGAAGTGGACTTACCTGTGGACCGAGTGGCTGACGTCGGTCGACCACAAGAAAATCGGCGTGATGTACATCATCGTCGCCATGGTCATGCTGCTGCGCGGTTTTGCCGACGCCATCATGATGCGGACCCAACTGGCCATGGCCACCGAGGGTTCGCCTGGCTACCTGCCACCTGAACACTATGACCAGATCTTCACCGCTCACGGTGTGATCATGATCATCTTCATGGCGATGCCATTCTTCACCGGCCTGATGAACCTTGCAGTGCCGCTGCAGATCGGCGCGCGTGACGTTGCGTTCCCGTTCCTGAACTCCCTGAGCTTCTGGCTGCTGGTGTCCGGCGTCGTGCTGATCAACCTGTCCCTGGGCGTCGGCGAATTCGCCAAGACCGGCTGGGTTGCCTATCCACCGCTGTCGGGTCTGCAATACAGCCCTGGCGTGGGGATGGACTACTACATCTGGGCGCTACAGCTATCCGGTCTGGGTACAACGTTAACCGGGGTTAACTTCCTCGCGACCGTGCTGAAAATGCGTACCCCTGGCATGAAACTGATGGACATGCCGATCTTCACCTGGACCTGCACCTGGGCAAACGTCCTGATCGTGGCTTCGTTCCCGATCCTGACCGCTACCCTGGCACTGCTGACCCTTGACCGTTACATGGATTTCCACATTTTCACCAATGAACTTGGTGGCAATCCAATGATGTACGTCAACCTGTTCTGGGCATGGGGCCACCCTGAGGTTTACATCCTGATCCTGCCGGCATTCGGCATTTTCTCGGAAGTCATCTCGGCCTTCACCGGCAAGAAACTGTTCGGCCACCACTCGATGATCTACGCCTCGGGCGCGATCTCGGTACTGGGCTTCATGGTTTGGCTGCACCACTTCTTCACCATGGGTTCGGGTGCCAGCGTCAACGCCTTCTTCGGTCTGGCGACGATGCTGATTTCCATCCCGACGGGTGTGAAGCTGTTCAACTGGCTGTTCACCATCTACCAGGGCCGTCTGCGCTTCACCAGCCAGGTTCTGTGGACCCTGGGCTTCATGGTGACCTTCGCCATCGGCGGCATGACCGGCGTACTGCTGGCCATCCCGGGTGCTGACTTCGTTCTGCACAACAGCCTGTTCGTGATCGCGCACTTCCACAACGTGATCATCGGCGGCGCGGTATTCGGCTACATCGCAGGCTTCGGCTTCTACTTCCCGAAAGCGTTCGGCTTCAAGCTGCACGAAGGCTGGGGTAAAGCAGCGTTCTGGTTCTGGATCTCGGGCTTCTTCGTCGCGTTCATGCCGCTCTACGCTCTGGGCTTCATGGGCATGACCCGTCGTCTGAACGCCACCACCAACCCTGAGTGGGTACCGTACCTGTACGTTGCCATGTTCGGTGCGGTGATGATTGCTGTGGGTATCGCCTGCCAGCTGATCCAGCTGTACGTGTCGGTGCGTGACCGCAAGAAACCGGAAAACATGTGCGAACACGGTGACCCGTGGAATGCCCATACCCTGGAATGGTCGACCTCGTCGCCACCTCCGTTCTACAACTTCGCTGTACTGCCAAAGGCAGACTGCATCGATCCGTTCACCGAGGCCAAGGAAAACGGTACCGCGTACAAGGCTCCGGCCAAGTACGAACCGATCCACATGCCGAACAACACCGCCACTGGCGTGGTGATGGGCGCGCTGCTGACCGTGTTCGGTTTCGCGATGATCTGGCACATCTGGTGGTTGGCGATCGCCAGCCTGGCCGGCACTGTCATCTACTTCGTGATCCACGCAGCACGTGACGATCAGGGCTACATGGTGCCGGTCGACGTGATCGAGCGCATCGAAGCCGAGCAGCACAAGCGTCTGGTAGCGGCCGGGAAGATCCCTGCTTCCGCAACCCGTGTTGAAACCAAGTTGGAACAGGCTTAAACAATGTCGAACTTAGTGACCAATGCTGGACACGCCCATGGTCATGACCATGGGCACGATGACCATCACCACGACTCGGGCGAGATGACCGTATACGGTTTCTGGCTCTACCTGATGACCGACTGCATTCTGTTTGCGTCGATCTTCGCGGTGTACGCGGTACTGGTAAACAACGTCGCCGGTGGCCCGTCGGGCCACGACATCTTCGAACTGCCATACGTGCTGGGCGAAACCGCTCTGCTGTTGTTCAGTTCGATCACCTACGGCTTCGCCATGCTGGCGTTGTACAAGGGTAAAAAGCAGCAGGTTCTGGGCTGGTTGTTCATGACCTTCCTGCTCGGCGCAGGCTTCATCGCCATGGAGATCAACGAGTTCCACCTGCTGATCTCCGAGGGCTTCGGTCCTAGCCGTTCGGGCTTCCTGTCGGCGTTCTTCACGCTGGTCGGTACCCACGGTCTGCACGTGTCCGCCGGTCTGATCTGGATGGGCATCATGATGTACCAGGTCAACAAGCACGGCCTGACGGCGACCAACAAGACCCGTCTTAGCTGCCTGAGCCTGTTCTGGCACTTCCTGGACGTGGTGTGGATCTGCGTATTCACCGTTGTTTACCTGATGGGGACCCTGTAATGGCTAATGCACACTCCCATGACAGCCATGATGCTGGCCACGGCAGCGTAAAGTCGTACGCCATCGGCTTCATCCTGTCGGTAATCCTGACCGTCATCCCGTTCGGCCTGGTGATGTTCCCGACCCTGCCGAAGTCGACGACGCTGGCAATCGTCCTGCTGTTCGCCGTGATCCAGGTGATCGTTCACCTGTATTACTTCCTGCACCTGGACCGTTCCATCGCTCAACGTAACAACGTGATTGCGTTCGTCTTTACGGCCATCGTGATCGTGCTGCTGGTCGGTCTGTCGCTGTGGATCATGTTCAGCATCCACACCTACATGATGGCGAAGTGAGGTAAACCCGATGTCGCTCAAGCACTTTATCCAAATCACCAAACCGGGGATCATTTTCGGTAACGTGCTTTCTGTGGCAGGCGGGTTCTTCCTGGCCTCGAAAGGGCATGTCGATCTGGCCGTGTTTCTGGCAGCCATGATCGGCACTTCCCTGGTCGTGGCCTCCGGTTGCGTGTTCAACAACTGCATCGACCGCGACATCGACCTGAAGATGGAGCGCACCAAGAACCGGGTGCTGGTCCAGGGCTTGATCTCCCTGAAACTGGCCCTGGTCTATGCGACCGTCCTGGGTGTCGCCGGCGTTGCGTTGCTGTACAAGGTGGCCAACCCGTTGGCTGCCCTGTTCGCCGTGATCGGCTTCATCATCTACGTCGGCTTCTACAGCCTGTACCTCAAGCGCAAGTCGGTTCACGGCACGCTGGTGGGCAGTCTGTCGGGCGCCATGCCGCCGGTGATCGGTTACGTGGCCGTGACCAACAGCTTCGACATGGCCGCGCTGACCCTGCTGGTGATGTTCAGCCTGTGGCAGATGCCGCATTCCTACGCCATCGCGATCTTCCGCTTCAACGATTACCTGGCCGCATCGATTCCGGTGCTGCCAGTGAAGCGCGGAATCCAGGTGGCCAAGAAGCACATCCTGTTCTACATCCTGGCCTTCCTCGTAGCGACGTTGATGCTGACCTTCAGCGGTTACGCCGGCATGAGCTACCTCGCCGTCGCCGCGGCCATGGGCATGTACTGGCTGTACATGGCCTGGACCGGCTACAAGGCGGTGGATGACACGGTCTGGGCACGCAAGCTGTTCGTGTTCTCGATCTTCACCATCACCGCGCTGAGCGTCATGATGTCCTTGGACTTCAAGGTGCCGACCGAGCTGCTGCTGACGTACGCGCCGTAAGGTTCGAACGTTGTACGAGAAACCCCGTTCATCGAGAGATGAGCGGGGTTTTTTGTTGCTCGGATGATGGAGAAACGACGTCCTTTGTCGTGAACAGCCTCGCTACCAAAGGGGTGCGGTAATCAGCCATTCCCTCGAAACGACTAGCTAGAAATCGACAGGTTGCGATCAACAGGCAAAAGCCCTAGATTCGGATCCAACTTCATGCATCGATCAAGAGGCTGGGCGAAATGACTGAGAGGATGACCTGCGACGAGCGATTCATTGCCCTGGCAAAAGAGCTGAACTACGACATCAATGGCGAGAACACGGTGGGTGGCAATTACGCGCCGTTGATCCGTCATCGCGATGAGATCTACATCAGCGGCATGGTGCCGCGCACCGAGGGCAGGATTCAGTATCCAGGGCGAGTGGGGCAGGAGTTGACGCTCAAGGATGCGCAGGCGGCGGCAAGCATCAGCGCGATGCGCTGCCTGGCCTTTATCGTCGATGCAGTCGGTTCGCTGGACAAGGTCAGGTCGTTGTTGCGGGTCACGGTGTACGTGAAGTCCACGCCGGATTTCGTTGACCTCAGCGAAGTCGCCAATGGCGCGTCGGATGTGTTCAGTTATGTGTTGGGCGATGTCGGGCGACACACCCGCACCACCGTCGGCGTCTATCAGTTGCCGAAAAACGCAGCCATCGAAGTCGATATGATCGCCGCAGTGCATCCTTCGGCGTAATCGCTGAAAGCCGCACAACAAAAAGCCCCGCCTGAATTTCAGTGCGGGGCTTTTTTGTCAGCGCCCGGTATTACTGGGCGGCGATGCTGTAGCCATCAAACGCGGTCTGCTGTTGCAGGGCGGTGATGATGTTCTTGCGATTGATGGCGTGTTCGGCGCCGGTGTTGTCGACGAACGTTTCGCCTTCGATTTCCGCCTCATCGCCTTCACCGACGAAGGTGAAGCCGAGGAATTCCAGCGCCTCGCGATCCACGCTCAGGCGCGAACGCGGTGTGCGCATTGGCAGGGTCACGCTGATGCCGTCCTTGCTGATGCTGAACACTTCGACGTCTTTCTTGGCGCGTGCGGCCTTGCTCTTGCCGCCGCTGGGGTTGCTGATCGCCTGATGGGTCTGGTTCAGCACCTTGAGGGCCAGGCCATAGACGATTTCCTGGAACGCCGGATCGTCCTTGAAGCTGGACAGGATGCGGCTGATCGGGAATTTGCTGCTCAGATCTTCGAGGGCGGCGATGTCGGCAGCCTCGGCGTCCTTCAGGCGCTTGAGTTCGCCCATCAGCTCGTAAGCCTGGTCGTCATCGAAGCGGTCGTGGGCCTGACGGATCGCGGCGCGCAGTTCGCGGATCTGATCGCTTTCGCGGCTCGACTGGAACGCGTCCAGCACCATCTCGCTGATGATCTTCGCCTGTGGGATATGTTGTGAAAGATTGATGGAGTTTTCGTATTCCGCTTTGGACGACAGAGTGACTACGGATTCAGCGGTGTTGAAATCGGACATTGAAATTTCACTACTTTTTTAACTTGAGATGAGACGAGAAAGCGCTGGGGGCTTTTTCAGGCCGACTAATTTAGGGGAGCGCGGCAGCGTTGTCACGGAGCAAGGGGCCGGCGGTGCCGATTATTTATCCGGATGATTTGTGTTGAGCAACCTGGCACCGCGAGCGCTGTGCCTTATTCATTGGCGGCGACATTCCTCGGCAACCGCCCGGACGCCAGAGCACGCAGTGTCCAGTAGAGCTTCAACGAACGGGTGCCGATCAGGCCGCCCAGGAACCCCGAAATAATCGACTTGAGCAACAGCAGGTCCGGGGACGCGGAACGCTCCGGATGCACGTCATGCTGATAATTGAAGTAGTAGTTCGCAGAAAAGAACATCAGGTACATGATCAGGATTTTTGCCGTGCCCGGCATGATCAGGCCTGTCGCGGAGTCGTCGAGCACCACGCCCCGGCGGGAGAACACCAGCCAGGCCGACAGGCTGCCCAGCAACAGCGCCGCGAACCAGGTGCTGAAAAACAGGCCCGGGTTGATCGTCAGGTTCAGTGAGTACAGCGACCATGCCAAAAACGCCGGGGGCGTTATCAACATCGAGGCACGGCTCTCGCGTCGGGGAGAAAACGACTTGATGCCGAAATAAACCACCAGCAGAAAAATCAGGTAAACCCGTATCGGAGTGTTTTGCAGAATCGTGAGCATTGCGCAGCATCCATGCTGGAAAAAGAGGAGGGTGGAGCATAGTCGGGGTCACAGTAACCGTCGGCTATTTCAGTCGCAAACGCTCCATCGCGATCACCGAGGTTTCAAACCCCAGGCTGGCAAAAAACGCTTCCGCACCTTCGCGGCCGGCACGCAGAACCCAGGTAATGTCGGTGTTGTCGCCCATCACATGTTCGACCAGCGCCCGCCCGATTCCCGCGCGCCGGTGTTGCCCGTCGACCACGACCATCGACAGGTAACCGTTGGACAAACCATCGGTGATGCCACGGGCGAAACCGACAACCTGCTGGCCGCTCAATGCAACGGCAGTGCGTTGGGAGTTCTGAACAAGCTTTGCGAAATGCTCGGCGGTGCCGGTGCGATGACCCCAGCCGTGCCGCCCCAGAAACTGCCTTGCGGCCTCGACTTCCGTCGGCAGGAGGTCGCGTATTGAAATGTCCTTGTTCATTCGTTGATCCCGTCCCTGGTGTGTTTCCAACAGTAGTCGCGTTGCTTACGGTCTGCCCCACATCTGCATGGCGAACTCGACGAAGCGACGCAGTTTCGGCAGCCGATAGCGATCCGGCGCGTAAAGCAGGTGCATCGGGCGATTCGGCGGCTGGTAGTCCGGCATCACGACGACCAGTCTGCCGTCGCGCAGGTCCTGTTCCACCAGTGCGTCCGGCAGCATCACGATGCCCATGCCGGTGCGCGCGGCCTGATGCAGGCCGGCGGAACTGTTGATCAGCATCGGGCCTTTGACGTCGACCATGATTTCGCCGTCCGGGCCGCTGAGGCGCCACTGCTTTTCCACCGATTGCCAGTCATCGCCGGCAGGGTAGGCGAAGGACAGACAATCGTGCTGGCGCAGTTCCTCAGGCGTGAGCGGCATGCCGCGTCGGGCAACGTATTCCGGGGAGGCGCAGACGGTCAGGGTGTAGTCGATCAGCGGGCGGGCGATCAGGTTGGACTGGTCGAAGTGGCCCAGTCGGAAGGCCACGTCGAGACCGCTTTCCAACAGATCCGGGCGACGGTTGGTCAGGATCACGTCGAGTTTGACCTGCGGACATTGCAGGGAAAACTCGCTGAGCGCCGGGGCCAGGCGTTCGACGCCAAAGGTCAGCGGCGCGGTCACCCGCAGGATGCCGCGCGGTTCATCCAGCGTCTGTTCGGCGAGCCGTTCGGAGTCGGCGACCAGACCTAATACCTCCAGGCAGCGCTGGTAGTAAACGCTGCCGAACTCGGTCAGTCGCTGGCGGCGGGTGGTGCGTTGCAGCAATTGCACACCAAGCCGTTGCTCCAGTGCCCGCAGGTGATTGCCCACCATGGTCGTGGACATTTCGCACTGCAGCGCGGCCGCCGTCATGCTGCCGGACTCCACAACCTTGACGTATACGCTCATCGACTGGAACAGATCCATTATCAAGCCTGGCTTCTAAATGATTGAAGTTTTGCCGAGTTTATCCAGTTCAGGTGGATAACCATACTGCCAGCACCTCTCACCTCGCTGGAGTTTGCCGACATGACCGCCGCCCTGATGAACACCTATCAACCGCTGGACCTGAGCTTCATCAAGGGCCTGGGCACCCGACTCTGGGATCAGGCGGGCCGCGAGTATCTGGACGCGGTGGCGGGCGTGGCGGTGACCAATGTCGGTCACTCGCACCCGCGCATCGTGTCGGCGATCAGCGAGCAGGCGGGATTGCTGCTGCACACCTCCAACCTCTACAGCATCGACTGGCAACAGTCGCTGGCGCAGAAGCTGACGCGGCTGGCGGGGATGGAGCGGGCGTTCTTCAACAATTCCGGTGCCGAGGCCAATGAAACCGCACTGAAACTGGCGCGCCTTTACGGCTGGCGCAAAGGCATCGAGCAGCCGCTGGTGGTGGTGATGGCCAACGCGTTTCATGGGCGTACCCTCGGCACCTTGTCCGCCAGCGATGGCCCGGCGGTGCGCCTGGGCTTCAATGAGTTGCCCGGGGATTTCGTCAAGGTTCCGTTCGGCGATCTTGAGGCGCTGGAGCAGGTACAGCGCAAGCATGGCCAGCGGATCGTGGCGATTCTGGTCGAGCCGATTCAGGGTGAAAGCGGCGTGCAACTGGCACCGCCCGGCTACCTCAAGGCCCTGCGCGAGCTGTGCAACCGTCACGCCTGGCTGCTGATGCTCGACGAAATCCAGACCGGTATCGGCCGTACCGGTCGCTGGTTTGCGTTCCAGCATGAAGGCATCGTTCCCGACGTCATGACCCTCGCCAAGGGCCTGGGCAACGGCGTGCCGATCGGCGCTTGCCTGGCACGGGGCAGGGCGGCCGATCTGTTCACCCCCGGCAGCCACGGCAGCACCTTCGGCGGCAATCCACTGGCGTGTCGGGTGGGCTGCACCGTGCTCGAGATTATCGAGGAACAAGGCCTGCTGGAAAATGCCAGGGTCCAGGGCGAGCGCCTGCTGACCCGCTTGCGCGCAGAGCTGGCGGACAATCCGAATGTGCTGGCGATTCGTGGGCAAGGGCTGATGATCGGCATCGAACTCAAACAGCCGATCCGCGACCTGACATTGATTGCCGCGCGGGATCATGGACTACTGATCAACGTTACTCGCGGCAAGACGATTCGGTTGCTGCCGCCGCTGACGATTGATGAGCGGGAGGTGGGGATGATTGTCAGAGGGGTGGGCCGTTCCCTGAGCCATGTCTGATCACTTGGTCAGTAGTGAAATCTGCAAGTTATGACGCAGATTTCGCCGTCTACGATCGCATAGACCAAGCGATGCTCGGCAGTTATCCGCCGTGACCAGAAGCCGCTCATGTTGTGCTTGAGCGGCTCCGGTTTACCCAAGCCTTCAAAGGGTTGGCGCTGGATCGCTTTGATCAAAAGATTGATTCGTTTGAGACCGGCCTTATCGTTTTGTTGAAACCATAAGTAGTCTTCCCAGCCCGTTGGCGTGAACTGGATTTTCATTCTTCAATCAGTTGCCTGACTTTGGCTTTTCCAGCGCGCATTTCGCCAATCGATTTGATCAAGCGCTCGGCATTGGCCGGAGAACGCAGCAGATAAGCCGTTTCTTCCAGCGCGTTGTATTCGGCCAGAGACATCATCACTACAGGCTCGCCTTTTTGGCGGGTTACCAGAAGCGGGGCGCAGTCTTCATTCACACGATCCATGGTTTCGGCCAAGTGCGCACGAGCTGTGGTGTAGTTGATAGTGTCCATGTTGTAGTCCTCGCTTGATGCAAAGAACGTACAGAAATGAGTACAGGATGACAAGGCGATACCTATCAGTGGTTGCGCCACAGACGGGCTGCCTGCGGTGTGCTGAGTATCACCGAAGTCCCATCAAGACGTTTCTGGGTCTTCTGTAAGCTGATTCCGACGAGCCTGCCATCCCTCTCACTGTCTACGTGAGATTTTTCTAATCAGGGTAGTCCGACAAATCCGGCGCCAGCATCCGGGTCTTCGGTGCGCCGTTCGCGTTGTGCTGGATGATGTCGCTCGGCTGCCCCTGTTGATTGAAAAACACCTGGCCTATCCCCGCCGAATTCCACAGCCGCTCACCCGCTTCGGCGTGTTCCGGCACGTACGGCACGATGCGCATGCGGCGGCGTTTGGTCAGCCAGTTGAGTGGCGAGCGTGGTGAGTAAAGCCAGCGGTTGAGGCGATCGAACCATTCCAGCAGGGTAGGCGGGAATTCGTTCTTGATGCCGCTGCTGGTGATCTGCCAGATGCGCGGGCCGGCCTTGCGGTGTCGGATCAGGACTTCGTAGACGAAGGAATAATGCACGTCGCCTGACAGCACCACGTAGCTGCCCGGTGTACGCGAGTGTCGGAAAATGTTCAGGATCACTTGGGCTGCGCCGCGATGGGCCATCCAGTTTTCTGCGTCCACCAGCAGTGGATAACCGCACCAGCTGAATACTCGCTGCACGGTTTCGATCAGCTTCACGCCGAAGATCGGTGCTGGCGAAACGATGATCGCCGAAGGGTGGTCGAGCAGTTCCTGCTGCAGTTCGCTCAAGGCTTCCCAGTCCAGCAAACCCGACGGTTGCTTGAGCGCCATTTCGCTGCGCCAGCGTCGGGTGCGGCTATCGAGCACCACCAGCGCCGGGCTGGTCGGTAATACGAAATGCCACTGCTGAAAACGCAGCAATTCCTCAATCAATTCGTCCTGCACGGGAGCGTCGAGATAGCGGTCGTCACCGCTGGCGCTCAAGCCTCGGGTTTTCTCCAGTACAGCGCTGAATGCATCCGGATTGTTGCCCCAGCCCTGACACAACATGTAGGCGATCAGCGCGTTGCCGATGATGCGTTTGGAGAACGGGTGGCGGTAGGCCGTTTCCTCCCATTGTGCGGACAGGTTCCAGTCGTCGGTGATGTCGTGGTCATCGAAGATCATCAGGCTCGGCAAATGCGCCAATGCTCGGGCCACCTGGCCGAGGCCGGCCTTGAACCCGTCGATGCGGGTCTGTTCGAGGGCATAGCGCTTGAGGCGTTCCGGCGTCAGCGCTGGCGGCTGCGGATTGACCAGCGTCCAAGGCGTTGGCGACCACACCAGCAAATACATGGCCATGACTTCGGCGAACGTCACAAGGTGATTGTCGGCGCTGCTGCTGGTGAAAATCGGTTTGCGCGCACCGCCGAAGAAACGCTCGCGCAATGTCTCGTTGCTTTCCAGTGCCGGCAGCAAATCCGCGCGGTGGTAGTAGCTGGCCGGGTGTTCGTAGAGTTTCGCGCTGTCGCTGACCACCGCGCCTTCGAGGTGTTCACCGAACAGACCGAGGCGCTCGATCAAGGCATGAATCGCCCGCAACATCGGACCCGCCACATCGTCGGCGTAGACCTGATCACCGCTCATCATCAGCAGGGCGGGGCGTTGCTGCGGATCGGTTTCGGCGGCCAGCAACCGGTCAACACAGAGCAGGCCGTCGGCGGCCGGGTGATGGGGCTTGCGGCAGGAGCCGTGGAGCAACTGGTCGATGCGCGAGCGCAGGACGAAGTTCGGGCAGGTGGCGTCGTCGTAGAGCAGGTGTGGCGCCCAGTCGGCGATGGGTTGCTGGTCATCGATCAACAGGTCGTAGTCGATGCGGGTGTCGCAGGGCAGGGCGGTTTCCAGCGGAACGTCGATCAGGTGAACAAACGCCCGGGTGCCTACCGGAATGACCGTGCATTTCCCGGCATCCAGTGGAATGTCTCCTACGCCTTGCAGGTGCAAGGTCAACGACAGCTCGCGGCTGCCGACCAGCCAAAGCACTAAGCGCGTTGGCTCCAGCCGTCGCAGCAACGGCCCGGCCAGAACAGCGGGCAGTAGGCTCAGGTCATCAGGTGTCGGAGGCATCAGGGGAAAAGCTCAAGGCGCACAGGCCGGCGATGATAGCGCAGCCGGCGCCTCGAACCCTTAAACCAGGCTTAAGAGCCTGTTTTTTCCAGCTTCAGCGCCAACAGGCGCCATTCGGCAGGTGTCGCATCGACTCTTTGCTGTTCCTGTACGGAGCAGTCGAAGCGGTACGTCACGTCGTCGCCATTCATGTTCCGCGCGGTGACGGTGTTGCTGAAGGAGTAAACCTGATCCTTGAAGCGCTGCGGTGTCAGGCTTTTGCTGTCGGCAAAACGGGCAGATGCGGGGAAGCGCAAGGTGCCGGTCACGAACGGGCTGCACATCACGTACGCGAGCATCGATTTGTCGCCCTGGGCGTCGGCGCGCAATTTTTTGCTCAGCGCCGTCAGGGCCTTGCGCCCCTGATCGTCACTCTGGTCGATCACGGTTTGCACCGACATCGTCTTCGGCGCCCGACTGGCGTAGTTCGGCAGCAACGCGGAATCCGCTGGAGAGGGCTTGTTGTCCGGCTCGATAGCGGCAAACACCGGCGCGTCTTTCAGCGCAGCAGGGCTTGCAACCGCCTCGGCTTCCGGCAGCAACGAGGTCGGCTCGGCGTGCTGCTGTGCCACGACGTTTGCAGTCTGCGCGGCTTCGTAATGATGCGCCGACGGGAGCAGTGAAAAGCTGATCGCCAACACCACCATCGCCACAATGAAACCGCCTGCCGCACCGACCAGGTGGCCGTAGAACAAGTGCCAGCTGCCGCGGTTTTTCACTACCCAGCGCCACATGAAACCCCAGGCCGCGACAAATGCCAGAAAACGCAGAAACTCCATTCGATCCTTTCCTTTTAACCTTTCGCAAAACCCGGAACACGACGGGGGCGTCAAGATACCAAACCTGGTGCATCGCGCCATCAACGCGTCGATCGTTACTCCATGGCATGGATATTCAGTCAAGCGCCTGGATAGATAAGTCGGGTGGTCAGTAGCAGGGCAATAGCTCCCGCCGCGGTCCCATAGACAGCCCCGATCAGATGACGGAGCAGACTGGACTCAGGTCGCTTGAGCTGTGCGACCCACATCCACATGCCGACCAGTGCTCCCGCGCCGCTCATCACAATCAGCAGGCTGCGCGCCGGAATCGGTGGCATCGCCATATTCGCGCCAGCGAAGATCCACTGGTACAGGATCACAAACACCCAGCCTACGATCCAGCCGCTGATGAAGCCGGCGCAGTTCGCTACCAGCAAATTCCAGCGGCCCCTTTCGCCCACGACCCAGATCCAGGTCACAACGTGGACAAACATGAAAAGCCAAGCGTCCATTGCGATCTTTTTCCTGAAAGACATTTCACTTGAGAGGACGTCAGTGCCTCTATTTTCAATAAGGTCGCAAGATAGCAAAACAGTGTCGTAGCGCCACTATCTTCATCCTCCCCAACTGAAGTGCCAGATGCCACTGCCGGCATTTCTGTAACGCCTTACAGTACGTCTTTCAAATAGCCCTTGAGTGCAAGGAGCGGTGCGTCCAACTGCTCCATCGAACGTGCCTGGTTGAAATCGGCGGACAACTTGTGCAACTCCCGCCCCAACGGCTTTTCCAAACCGCCCAGGGCGTCCATCGCCAGCGCCAGACACTCGTTCATTTTGAACTGGATCGTCTCGACATCACCCCGGCGCACCAGCAGTTCGAACACGTCTTTCTGATAGTCGCCCATGACCATGTCATCGCGCAGAATCGGGCTCAGGCCTTCTTCCTCGTACGCGAGTTTGAGGGAGAACAGGGCGACGGTTTCCAGTGACGTTTCCATGCGGTGAACCTGTGTGGGATCTCGCCGGAGGCCCGGCGGCACTTTCCGACAGACGAAAAAAAAGGCCTTGCTAAGCAAGACCTTTCTTAATTTTGGTGCCCGAGGGAGACCGTCGGGTTCCATATTCTCTGTGGCTTGCAGCTAGATTATACCTATAGGGATACACACAGGGATACAAGCTGCGAGTTGCTAAGTCTTCTCGGCATAGCTATTACAAAATTTATTCTTGATGCTTGGTCTCTAGACGGGAGCTATCCTCTGTTCGACCTTCAATTACCTACCTGTCAATGGTGAATGTCTCGTCGACGTTCGTAAATTGCGCTACCTGATCACGGAGATAATTCACCGATGAATGACACAGAAGGCAATGTTGCCGAAGCTTCCCCGAATGACTTTCCTATCGTAGGCAGTATCAGCAACCTGGGACAACCGTTTAGGTTTTCAAATGTGGAACCGCTCTGTGGGGTATCTGTTGAGCCTAGCAGTGACGGTCACGTAAAAGTGTGCACCAGGCTAGCCACCACTTCTGATGACCCCATGTTCCATAAAATGGCTAGCAGTTTTACCTCTGTAGTCAACCATCTGTCCCAACAAGCGGGAGTGGCAATCAGCTTGGACCGCGCAAATACGGTCTTGATGGTAATGAAGGCGGACGATACAGCCGAGCTATGGATTGATACCGCCGCTGTGGTTCTCCGTTGCTCATTGACGCGAAGTGTTACCGCAGGAACGGCTATTTTTGCACACGATATTGCAGATATAACGGCAATGACGTTCCCATGCGTTGATATTCAAAGCTCAGATCGAGTTTGGTGCATGTTCCGGCAAGACTGGGGGTTTGGGCTTGCGTTCGACTTTAATACGGACGGCAATTTAGATTTAGAAAGTTTCAATACAGCACTCGGTTCTCTGTACCGACAACTGAAATACCGTCACTTGTATCAAACCATGGCCAATCGAGCTGTTTTTGAGAGCTTGGTCGGCCTGGGGTGGTTTCCGTTTGTGGAGATTATCGCCAAAGAATTTAAAGGGCTTGCGGACCACTGCTCTGCTGGTTTTGATGTGAGTGTCATTGAGGCGAGCATCCTAGAGAGCTTCGATGAGAGTCGGATGCAGAAAATGATGGAGCGATGGGCCTTAAAGCCCCATTTTGCCAACAGAGGGATAATCTTGCAGGTAGCTGTTGATGCCTTTAATAAGCGGGAGCCGATAGCGGTAATAAAAATTCTTCTTACAGAAATAGAAGGTGTTCTTGCGGACGCTTATCGGGCAGCCAATGACGGGAAAAGCGCTAAGCTCAAAGATCTTTTGATCTTTGCGATTGCTTCCGCTGAGCAGAAGTCCGGTGACTCCGACACTCTGTTTTTTTCTGCCGCTTTTGCTAAATATCTGACAAGCCATACCTTTGCGAATTTCGACCCCACACTGCAAACCGGCACTGCCAGCTCTCGTCACGCGGTTGGACATGGGGCGGCGACCGCAGAAAGTTACACGATGACGCGAGCGCTACAGGCGATTCTGACTTTGGACCAGCTAGCCTTTTACACGTAGGGGGATTTGTCACATCTAATTCGCGCCAAGCCATCGTGCGTCATGAAAATTGGCGGGGGCCCCTGACACTTCTAGAAGACTACGGGGTCGGAAACCCGCGGGATCTTGTTAGCGGCACGACTTCGAGCTTATTGAATTTCAATCATTGAAATCGAAGGGATTTCGTTGAAAAAAGGCCATCGTTACCGCCTCGGTAACGATGGCCTGTCGTGTTGATGATTTCGCACGTCTTCGGTCGTCAACCGTGTCAACCTGTCAACCAATGCAAAAAATTCAGCCAGACTCAAGATCCTGCGGGTTTTGTGCCCCGTGTCATACACAAATGCTCAGGGTCCCCGGCGACCTCTCAGCAGCTTGGGTAATTTCACTGGTGAACTGTGTGTTCACCCGGTTCACCTGTTCACTAAGCTGGGCACCTGTCCGCTAACAAAGTCCGGCGGTTTTCCGACCCTATGCCCCTCACATTCGCCTAGGATCCCCGGCGGCTCACGCATGCCCGTCTCAGGCTAGCGGGACTTCACAGATTCGAAGCCGTTTAGAGATCCTACTCTCGCACAACTAGATGGCGGCATTTTTACCTACCATCGTAAGTAACCCAACTCCCCTGCTACATTGGGTTGTCACGCTGGAGGTTCTTTAATTCTCGGGGAAGGGGGGCACTCAATAAATCAGTGTTACAGGTGTTATACTTGTTACAGAAAGGTCTATATGTCTGATTTTTAAGGCTTTTCTCCAGTGTAACACATTGATTTTTTGTGGTGCTGAAGGATGTTACGCTAACAATCGGTGTTACACCTTTGGAAATTAAGAAGCTGATAATCGGTAATTAACGATGCTGATGAAACTCCGCGAACCACATCGCCCGCAAAAAAGCTTTAGAAGAGCGTGAGTCTCAGGATATTCCTTTAGCCCTTGAACGTTCCCATCCGCAAATAATGTCAAATTATGTTCTGATCTGAAGGTCGATGGCAGATAGATTTTTTGCTATGTGCCAGGCCAGCTCAAGAATCATGAATTTTTAAATTTTTCAGTTCTTGCCACCCTCCCATACAACCACCTATCTTAGCTTGTAATCGCGATTGGAACGACGCGATTGCTGTCATCTAGTGGTAATCATGGAGGTGAATAAAATGCCGATCTCTGACGAAGCACTATATGCGCAACTCGGGCAATTGATTACGGATATGCCTGACCTACGTAATCACGGATGGAATACGCCAACAGGGCAGCGATGGCTTGGCCGTGCAACCGCCATCCTAGAAAAGAGTGGCAATCCTACCGATGCGATGATGTTCAAAATCACCGCTCAGGGGCTTTCTAGCAATCCCTATGAGCCAGGGCATGACGGAGCGGTCCAGAAGATGACTGCGATCCTCTACCATGCTCTAGCGGTCGCAGAGCTTAACGCGCCGGCAAACGCACAAAACGGATTTATACCAGTCGGAGAACCCTTCACTGCAATAGCCGCTGTAGGTGGGGTTATGGCTCTTGCTAATCAATCGATATTTCTAGTTGACCCTTACGCAGAAAGGAACCTTCTTACTGACTTCGCTGTTCAGGCTGCTGAGAAAATCCAAATTCGTGTATTGACGGATAGTTACTTCAGAAAACCCGGTCTGCTGCCAGCCGCCATGGCTTGGATAGCACAATATGGCGAGCAACGTCCTCTGGAAGTGCGTATGACTCCAGCTAAAAGTTTACATGATCGTCTCATTATCGTAGATGGACACCTAGTCTGGACCGTCGGTCAATCGTTTAATGGGCTTGGTTCGCGCTCTCCTACAGCATTAGTGCGTGTAAATGAAGAAACGGCTCAGCTTAAATTAGAGGCGTACGATCAGTTGTGGGATGCCGCCTCGCCATTGGTCTAATAAAGATATTGAAAATGTCTTAGCGGGTCATTGAATTTCGGTACTGCTAATTTAATTTGATGTGTGGGGTACGGGGCGCGAATGGCCAATTTTATTAACGATAAATGCATCGCAGATCTTATTGATTACGCAACTTTGAAGAAGCTGGCTTCAGCTCTCTGGCGGCAAGAGAACGCATTTCATGGCGCTGCGATAATGGTGGGGGCTGGATTTAGTAGATGTGGCGCCACCAGTGGAAATAAAGATATCAGGCTTCCTCTTTGGTTCGATTTGGCAAAAAAACTGGCTAAGGATATCGATGCTAGTGTTAGTTCTGATCCGTTAAGGTTGGCTGAAGAATATTGCGCTTTTTTTGGTAGGCAGTCGCTTCAAGAATTAATAAAAAGAGAAGTAAATGACGGCGCTTGGTCTCCAGGTGAGCTTCATGAAAATCTATTGCAGTTGCCTTGGTCTGAGGTGTTAACTACCAATTGGGATACGTTGCTTGAGCGTAGCTCAATAAAAGTTAATCAGCCGGTGTATTCTGTTGTTAATAAGCAAGGTGATTTGTCCAGTGCTCGGTCGCCTAGAATTGTTAAGCTTCATGGGACAGTAGATGTCACTGATGAGCTTGTATTTACTCAAGAAGATTATCGTAGATATCCCGAAAATAATGCCGCTTTTGTGAACTTTGCTAGGCAAGTATTTATTGAGAATGAGCTTTGTTTGTTGGGGTTTTCGGGGGATGATCCAAATTTTTTACAGTGGGCTGGGTGGGTGCGGGATCATCTATCTAAAAGCGCGAGGCGAATATACCTTGTAGGCCCACTCGCGTTAACTGCGGCTAAGCGCAAATATTTAGAGTCAATCAATATAGCCCCAGTAGATCTAAGTGAACTTGTTGAGCAGTATGATGATCAAGATGCAAAGCACTTAGAAGCAACAAATATTTTTATTAAAGCACTGTATGAGCTAAAGCCAAAAGAGTCTTGGGAGTGGTCTCCGGTATCTCTTCTCTCTACAGATACAGTTGAGATGAAGCTTAATCAAATGCGCGAGGATCGTGAAACCTATCCTGGTTGGGTAATCTGTCCTGCCATTTTGCGTTGGCAATTACAACGTCAGATATCAGAGATTGGATTGGTCAATCCGGTCGCCATCTCTGCTTTGAGTGTTAGTGCGCGGAATAGGTTTTTCTATGAGGTTGCTTGGCGGATCAATATAACGTTTGAAGTAATCCCATATTGGTTGTCGGAAGAAATGATCCAAGTTTGTGATTCTGCCATTCGATGTGAAGACTTAAATAAGAAGCAACAAGTAGAAATAGCTGTGGCTCTTTTGAAGAATTCTAAGTGGCTTGGTGAGGAGGAGTCAGTTTCAACGGTGGAGAGGCTAATGCCGCTTATAAAAAGCGGGAGGATACATTGGCCTGAAAGTGCTAATGAAAGCTTATATTATGATTTGACTATGGCTCGCGACAGATTTGACTACGCCGCGATGAGTTCGCTGGTCAAGGAACTGTCAGAAGATGATCCATGTTGGAAGCTTAGAAAAGCTTCTCTTTTGGCTGAGCTAGGAAAATTAGATTCTGCGCTTAAACTTGTGATGGAGGCTCGTCGTGAACTCTTGGAGCATTATCGCAACAATAGGGGTTCCATTTATATTCTTTCCAGATTGGCCCTTGCTAGTTGGTTGTTGCGCTGTGTAGGGGACCGAGGTTATGTTGATAAGCTCCCAAGGGAATATAGGGATTGGAAATGTGATATCTGGGATCACATAGATTATGTGCGCAATAAAGTAAACGAGTATGTGGAAAAACAGAAAACGAAACAGGGTATTTTGCCATCCTTTGAGCCTGGATATTATAGGGATAACTCAAAGGTGCGCAGTTTTAGTAATGAAGTTCATCCCGCAGTTTTGCTGGATGGGATAGCAAGTGTTTCGGGGATTTCGTATCGCTGGGGTAATTGCAATTTGCTATCTGATCATGCAACTAAGTTGGCGGATTCAGATGAGCTAGAAAGTGAGCGGCGATTTGCTCTTGTTATTCGGTCGGCAAGTATTGAAACATCGCGAGCTATAAAGACGCATTTTTCTAGAGTTAGTATAGCTTGTCTCAATAATCGTGAAGCGGGTTATTTAATTGATTTGTGTATGGCCGCAATTGATTTTTGGGTAGAAGAAGTTAAAGCTGCTGAAGCAGAGTCTGCACATGTATCACTAGAGCGACTAAGGATTTTTATGGAGGTGTTAGCACGTGCATCCGTGCGAGCAAATTCTGAAGTCGCAAGATCTATATATTTAAAGGCATTAAGTTTAGGGAAGGCTAAAAGCGTTCAGCATGTGTGGTTGACTGAGTCTTTAAGGCATTTGCTGAAATACTCTTTAGAAAGTATTCCTACCTCAGATCGTGGTGGTCTAATAAGCGAGACTCTATCGTTCCCGATGAAATCCGAAACGAAACTCGCAGATTTTGGTGATTGGCCAAATCCCGTGATTGATGAGCCAGGTGATAGGCTAGTTGATTCGAATCTGGACTTTAGAATTAGAGAAATTATTTCCGCTATATCACTGCCCTCTAAAACTGGTGCTTCGGCTTTGCTGCGAATTATACCTTTGGCTAAATCTGGATTTTTGAAGGATGACGAATTAGATAAGTTGTCTCATGTAATTTGGGGGGAGAAAACTAAGTGTTTTGTTATGCCGAAAATTGATGTGTCTTGCCATTATTTCTTTAGCTTGCCATCTCCTGATGAGCGTGCGGTAAATACGCTCGTAAGGCAACATGTTTTCCATGAGGTGGTCGATTCTTTGAGCGAAGATTTACTGATAAATATTATCAACTCTGCTGTTGTTAAAGAGTTTCCGAGTGCTTCGCAAGCAGAGAGTTACTTTGATGTGTTTACAGGTTGGAGGCCTAAAAAAGTCCGGGGTACACCATACGAAGATTTATCTGATCAAGACTATTTTGGAGATTTAATTGGGACCGCTCTCGCAAATTCTATCCTTCCCGTTTTGCCAGAGTCTGCGTTGAGTGCCAAGAATTTTTATCAGTTAAAGAGTTTTTTTGATGAGGTTCGCTCGCCGAAAACAATAATTGCGCTTTCGTATTTTGCGGCGCAAAACGAAATTTTTGCCTGCGATGTGGATTTCTATATTCGGCGAGGGTTGAGAAGCACGAATCCAACTCATGTTGGTTATTCATCCCAAGCTGTAATGAAATGGCGAGAGTTAAGGTGCTGTGAAAGAGTTGATGGTTTGATAAGGATTGCTGTTTCACTTATAGGGGCAAACCGAACTGCAGGTCTGACGGGGATTTTATGGGTTGCTCACGAGATGTATTTAAAAGATTATCTGTCCGCGAGCGATATTGAGGTTCTGAGGGAAATGTCTCCAGTTATTTTTGATAATGCTAATTATCAACTTATAGAGCAAACCAGCCAGGAAGCGGTTACGGTTTCTCTTCTCCGAGCAGCATGCGTGCGACTAGCTCATGATCTTCTAAAGAAAAATGATGAGGGGTCAGAACTGAGACGAATAATAGAGGAGTCGAAATCTGACCCGCTTCCTGAAGTACGGCATGTATTGGTCGGTGTAGATTGATTTTCTCTAACATTTTTCGAAAAATTTAATCCAGTACTGGTTTTAAGTCGGTATTAGTAGTCTTGCAGTTTTTAAAAATTTTACAGAGTGATACAAAAAGGGCCTTGGTAGGCCCTTTTTTCAAATAAAGCATTCTTACTTTTTCAACCAGTTTTCAACCTCGGCGGAACCATGCTTGGTTTTCCATTCTTTCAGTGTCTTGTGATTGCCTCCTTTGGTTTCAACCACTTCACCGGTGTGCGGATTCTTGTAGATCTTGAGCTCGCGAGGCTTACGCTTGCCAAGTGCCACGGCTGGCGTTGAAGCGCGCTTCGTGCTCTGTGGATCAAGCAGGTTGATGATGTGCTTGAGGCTGAAACCGTACTGATTCAGCAGCTCGCGCAGCTTGGACTCGAACTCGATCTCTTTTTTCAGCGCGCCGTCGCTCTTCATCGTTTCCAGTGCCTGGAGCTGCTCTGCGAGGTGTTTCTCCAGCTGACGGTATTCGGCAAGTTTGGACATGTTTGTTTCCTGTGTTTGTTTGATGACAGTTTGAATGTTCGTGCGGCCCACAAGTTCACTGCTATTCTGACAGTTTCAAATATTCTCGGATGCTGATGATCTCCGCCTTGATTAATTTTACGGTCAGAATCTCGAATTCCGTTTTTATGCGGGGTTTGTCCACGAACTCCAGCATTTCCGTTAAGGAGACTATTCTTGCTTTCAGTAGGTCTTTCCAGTTGGGGGTGTTTCTAAGGTCAAATTGAATGATCATTTTTTAGCCTGTGGGGGTTAAACAGCCTACCTGCGCAGGCTGTTTCGGGGGCTCAAAGCGTTAAAGCGCAAGGATGTCTTGCACGCTGTACTTGCCGGATCGATCCGACAGCTCGCGCCAAGTCCAGCTGTGGAAGTCTTCGCCTTCTTGTGGAAGTACCAGCTTCATCAGGCTGAGGTGTTCCCCTCCCAGCATGCCTTGTACATTCCACAGCTTGCCGCCCAACTCCATCAGCGCTTGCGCTTGTTCGTTCCATTGTTCCTCCAGCACTGTGCGGGCCAGGAACATCGCTGTTTTTTGGATCGAACCGTATTCCCTTTGCGCCTCGGCAATGTGCTGGTCGACGATGGCCAGCTCTTGTTCCAGTGCAGTGATGATCAGGTGTTGGCGCCGATTGTGTTCGGTCGCCGTCGCGAGGTTTTTCGCAGCCTTCTGCGCATCGGCATTGGCGTTCTTTTCGCCTTCGGTATCGCCCCAGGCCACGGCCTGCGCATAGGCGGTGGCGGCGTCGGTTTCGGCTTGCCGGGCCTTGGCCATGTCCTCTTCCGCTTGCTGCTGAATCTGCGCCAAGCGGGTGCTGAGGCTGTCGCGTTTTTCGTTGAGTTCTTGTTCGTCGGCTTTCCAGTTCGCCATCGACTCGGTGTAACCCGCCATCAGGGTTTCATGATTGAGCAGTTTCTCGCGGCGAGTGATCTTCGCATCCAGCAGCCAGGCACGGTGCTTACTGGCGTCGTAAGGAACTTTCAGGCTGCTGTGCTCCTTGCGGATTTCGGTCAGCCGCTCCTCCTCGATGACTTCGTCGCCTTCCAATAGCACCTCCAACGGCGCCATCTTGGTGTGGTGCTGTTCAGCGTCGCTCAGGTGTTTATCGCGTTGGGCGGTCAGCTGGTTGATCTCGTCGATCAACCGTTGTTTCTTGTCACAATGACCGGTCGCGGCAGCGTTCTCCGAAACCGGCCGTGCCAGCCCGGTGGTCTCGCGGCCGAGCAGTTCGTGTTGTTCGATAGAAGCGTGGAATTCGTTCATCTGTCTTGTTCCTTCAAAAATGGGTTTGGGTTGAATGAGCGGCTGGCGAGGCCGGGAATAAGCCGGCGCTACCTCGATCAGCGGACGTGCCTTCAGGCAGCCCGAGCCTCGCTCTCATCCGTTCCCGGAATCCTCTTCACGATGTAGCAGCGCTGGGGCCCAAGTCCGGGCAATCGGACCAGACTTGATGCCTTGCCATCGCTGGCCGGCTCCAGCACGCCGCGCTGCAACAACTCCTTGTTCACGGCGTTGATGTTCATGCCCCGGAAAATCTCGGAGCGCCACGCCTCGGGCAGCACGTAATAGGTGTTGGTGGTGTGCATGGTGTCGCCCATGCCGTGCTCCAGCGTCTTGCGAAAACCGAGGCGGTCGATGGTGCGCGGGCCGTGTTCGTCGATCTTGGCCGCCGCCGATTCCCAGCGGGTGAAGCGGCTTTCACCGAAGCGCTCTATGACCTGGCGCAGCCGAGCCAAGATCGCGTCGCCTTCGAAGTTACCGGCGCCGCCGCGCTCGTGGAGCCAGGCGTTCAAGCACACACGTGCGGCGGTGGTGGCTGTGCCGTCCGGCCATCCAGTGATGCCCATCGCGGTGGCCAGCTCGCCGGCGGCCGCGGCGAGGCCGAAGCGCGCCGCAGCACGGTGTGCCTGTCCACTGGCAGAGGCGGGGAGCGCTTGGGCAATAAAGCCTTCCAGCGTGCGGCGCAGGATTGCTGCCCAGCCGTGGCGCTTGCCGGGTTCGCACAGCGCAGACAGGAACGCGGTGAGCGGGGTGCCGTAGTAGTTCGCTACCCGCGCCTTGAGCGCGTCGGACAGGGCGGCGGCATCCTCGAAACCGTTGAGGGTGTCGAACATGCCAAGGCCTTTGCTGGCATCGGCCGGGACGGCGAGCATCCGCACCTCCATACCTGCTTTCAGCTCTTTGTTCGCCTCTGCCATGTGCTGCGCCAAGGTCTTCTCGCCGGTGGAGAGAAATAGCAGGCGCCATTCCTGCACCTGCCGGCCTGCTTGGCCTCTATCATTGGCGCGGGCCTTGCCGGTGCCGTTGCCGAGCATGTACACCGTTTCGCCGATAATGCGGGCATCACACATGCCGATTTCATCGAGTACCAGAAGCCCGTCGGAATGCGCAGCAGCGATCGACTCCAGAGCGTTGTCGGTCGAGCGCCATGAGCGCACCAGGCGCGGCCCTCCGTAGATCGAGGCGGCAACCTGCAGGTGCGTGGTCTTGCCGCCGGAGCTGTCGCCGTACAGGTGGAAGCCGCCCGATTCGTGGCCGAGCATGTGCAGCAGGGGACCGGCGAAGGCCACGCCGACGACAAATGCCAAACGATGATTGCCGATGCACAGCGCGCCGATCTGCTGTTGCCATTGTTCGAGCGTGCCCGCTTCGCTGATCGGCGGAAGCTGCGCGCCGGCTTCGTAGAAGTGCAGGTGTTCCGCGTGCATGCCGACCTGCTGCTCGGGCAACAGAAAGGCGTTGTCATGCCAGCCCAAACGGGTGACCAGTCGCGCACGTTGAGCACTGTCGAAACCGCCCAGGTAGCTTTGCAAATCGTTGCGTGCGTTGCGTCCCGAGCGGCTGCCGGCCAAACGCAACCCCATGTCCACCAATGGGCCGAGTACGTCCTTACCGAAATCGCCGGTCATGGTGCGTGCCGGGATGTTCCAGCGTTTCTTAGTACCGTCGGGGTCGTCGAACTCGACCAGCAAGCCCCAGTTGTGGCCCTTCTCGTCACGGGTACGCGCAAGGATCGCCAGCGGTGAACACACCGGGCGTGCTTCGCCGTCGTCGCCCGCATAAAACACACCTTCGGGCGTCAGGCGAAAGCCACCGGGCATCAAGTCGTTTTTCGATTTTGCCGGGCGCTTGGCTGCTGCTTTTGGTTTCGCTTCTGTCTCTGGTTCCGGTTTGGGTTCGACCTGGGCAACCATCGGTTTCTCTTCGAACACACCGAACAGCTCGCCGCCGCTTTCCAGCGCGGTGAAGTGGCCGGCGGTCCAGCCTTTGGCGAGGGCATCGGCGGCATCGTCGCCGTCATCCCATTGACCACCTTTTGCGAAGGCGGCGCTGTCGCTCTTCAGCGTCGGCTTGCGTTTGAACACCTCCAGCGCGATCACCCGGACGGAAGCGGCGCCGATTTCGCGCAGCTTTTCGGCAACGGTAGCCATGCAGGCTTTGCCGCTGTCGTCGTTGTCCGGCCACAACAAAACATCGCGTCCCTTTAGCGGCGTCAGGTCGGCTTTGTGCCAAGAGTTGGAGCCGTTCGGCCAGCAGGTGGCCACGTAGTCCGGCAGCAACTCGGCGGCGGCATCTGCCGCTTTCTCGCCTTCGCACAGAACCACCGGTGCGTCAGCGCGCTGGGCCAATTCATCAAGGCGCAGCAGCGGACGCGGATCCGGCAGCCCCTGCCAGCGCCATTGCTTGGTTTGGCTATCGGCGCGCTGACACCACGTCAGGGGCGCAAAGACCTTCTTCGGCTTGCCGTCTTCATCCGGGCCGAGGTCGAAGCGATACAGCGCCATGAGGGGGTGACCCTGTGCGTCGCGGTAGATCCAGACTTTGGTCGGCACACCGTGATCACGGTGCTTGGCCGGGCACTTGTTCATGGCCTCGGTCGGGATCGGCTGGATGGTGTTCCACGTCGGGGCCTTCGGCTTACTCGGGGCGGCCTTAACCGTGGCGGCGCCGGGCGCAACGTTCAGCCAGTCCGCCAGTTTGTGGCAGGCTTCGACGTCGGTGCCGCCGTCCACATAGCGCACCAGATCGATCAGGTCGCCACCTTTGTCGCCGGTGGCAAAGTCCGCCCAGGTGCCTTTGCTCAAATTGACCTTGAGCGATCCGGCGCGCTTATCGCTGCGGGTCGGATTCGGAGCGGTGTATTCCTTGCCGCCGTCCACGCGCTTGCCGTTGGGCAGCCAGTGCGACAAAACACGATCAATGTTATTCAGCGCGGCGGCTTTCACGTCGGCGAAGCTTGGACGTTTCGCGGTGCTGTTCGGGCGCTGGCTCATGTGTCAGCCCTCGGCAGAAACAGCGCGTCGTTAATATCGTCGATCAATGCTTTGGCCATCTCGCCCAGGTACAGGGCAGGCCAACTGAAACGCTCGCCGTTGTCACTCATGGCAGCGTCGAAATTGAGTTGATTCGCGTGATGCTGAAGCAACGACACCATCTCCAGTGCGTCTTCGACAGGCACACCGGCATTGACGCGAAACAGCTTCAGGTCAGAGGCATTGACGCGGGAAAAGGTGGCGTGACCTAGCGTGGTCGAGGTGGTCATAGCGCACCGCCTTTCTGCACCGCAGGCGTTGAGGTGGTGTCGCCGTGCATGGCCAGCGTTTTGATCAGGCCGAGGGTGCCGCGAACGTCCCAGAGGACGGCGGCGATGACGTGATTGGCAAGGCGCGAGGATTCGTTTTCGAAGTGATCCTCAAGCAACGTCAGCACCGAGTCAGCGCGGTCGATGGCACAGGTTATGGCGTCAATAGGTACGCCGGCTTCTGCAGTCGGATTCACGCAAAGCAGGTTTTCGGGCAGGGCAAAACTCAGTGAGTTGTTCATTGGGCACCGCCTGCGGTTTCGAGTGCGCGGGCTTTGGCCATGTGAGCGTTGTAGCGGGAGAGGCGTGTAGCGAGGCTGGAATTGGCGTGTAAAGCGGCGAGAGCCATTGCACGGTGTGCAGCGGCGCGAATTTTGGACGGATTGAGGGCGTGCATGGGTGGAGCTCCTTCTTAAGTGGGAACTGCCACGATTCGTCGCCAAACGAATTGGGGTGGCAGCTGTGCGCAGGTTGGCGAACCGGGTAAGAAGGAACCCGGCAGACCCGAAGGTCTCCCACGCACAGCCGCCATAAAGCAGGAATGCGGGCACAAAAAAAGCGCCTGCAATCGAGATGGGGGCGCCTGTGCGCCTTCTTAAACTCGGGTCGCCAAACCCGGTCGCTGATTTTGCAGCGACGGCCAGAGAGTAACGTCCGTTTTTCGAAAGTGCAACTGCGCTGATGGCTTGCGGATTTTTCAGGTGGGGCATAAATTGTTCGTGCATGTAGATTGACCTCAACGCCTCCGGATCGCCCCCGGAGGCGTTTTCGTTTCAGGCGTGGGCTTCCCAGCGCAGGGAGAGAAGGGGTAGAAATCCGCCGCTGAGCATGGAGCGGGCGTCTTCGTAGGCGTCGACCTGCTGGCCTTCGTCGACGACAACGGCCCCAGTCTTTTCGCAGTGGAGGGAGAGAGCGCACCAGGTGCCGTCGGCCCAACTGAGCACACTAACCACTCGACCTTCCCTGTCCTGTTGGCTGCGGTAGCGTTCAAGACGCTGCATGACGCAGGGCGAAAAGCCGACCCGACGCAAGACGGAAAAGGGGTGCATCAAGGCGTTGTTCGCGATCTCTTGGCTCATGCTGCCTCCTGCACGCTGGCGAACAGAGGTGGCGGTGTTTCGCCTTTCAGCCAAGCCAAAATCTTGCTGTCCTCTACGCAGCGACGACGGTGCTGTTCAGCCATATGCTCACGGCGTTGCGCAACACACTCATCCACGTAGCTGGCTAGATCCGAGGTCAAGCGCCTGTCGTGATGAGCGCGCTCGCTCGCCGTTTTTTCAACCGCAAGATCTTGTTCGGTGATGCGTTGCCACACTGCTGGATCGTTCGCGTATCCGCCCGACTGATCCACCAGCCAATAGGTGACCCAGTCGTTCATGCCGAGAGATTTCAGCGAAGCGAGGCGGTCTATTTTCATGGCGAAGTGGCCGGTGCCATGAACACTGGCGAACTCTCTGCGCACCGCGTTACGGCGAATCAGCTCAGGCAATTCCCAGGGATTGGCTGTCAGGGGTAAAGCGAGGCCGTCGGGATTGAAAAAGAACGCTTCTTGGTCATTTCCGTTCCAGCTCACGCCCGCGATGGTGCGGTGCCGCCAGTTGATCGCTCCGGGAACATAGAGGCGAAACCCGATGGCGTAGATGTCGTGAAATGGCCCCTTAAATGGGCTGTAGTTGCGTTTCATGCGGCCACCTGATCACGCGCCTCGATGCGGCTACGTGCCCAGGCTTGAACCTCGGAAAGAACCCAGGCGACGGGAGCGCCGCGTGCGTTGCTCAAGCTCAGTTTCACCGGTCGCGGAAACCCGGTTTCAGTGCACTGCATTAGCTTGTAAATAGTGGGGCGAGCGAGGCCCACAATAGCCATGACCTCAGAAATTCTGATCAAGGTTGTGGCTGGGTCGCGGTGAGGGTGGGGGGTAATATCAGTAGCGGGATAGGTACTCATAGTCATGCCTGCATAGTGAGAGACAGGCACAGACTAGGGAGCAAAAAAAAAGCAAACACGGTTTGCTTTTTTTCTGGGTTACCTCGGTATGTATTGTTGTTCGCGGAGATACTTTTTCACAGTAGGTATCGACGCCACTTTGTCTTTTTCAACGAGCGCTTTCACGAGGTCTGTTTCAGATATTTTTGGATCAGCTGCAATATGTCGATCAGCTGCTTTGCAGATGCGCTCACGTCGTTTTGCTGCGGCCTGTTGTTTGTCTGACTCAGGGTTACTGTTTCCCATACCGGCTTTCTTTCCACGTAGCGATGCTTGTGCGCCGCTAACGTTGCCTAGGGCTACGCGTAGAAAACCGAGCGCATTGAAGCCCGGTTTTGACACATCGACTTTTTCAATCTGGCCGTAGAGAGAGGCCAACATCATTGCCTTATCTGCTTCTCCTTTGAGTATCGCGAAATCTTCCCTGCTTCGTATTTCGTAAGCGCTGTCTCGGTCCCGTGCTCTATTGATGAGTTTTAAGTACTGCTTCGGGTCTGTCTGCCGTATCGACTCGATCAGATCAGCCTCTAGGTCATAGACGCTCAGTTCGAGATCGAATAACCAATTTGAAAGGGTTTCAACTGCTAGTACTGCCTTAATCAGCGCGTAGGTTGCTACCAGCTGTGAGTCAGAGGCTTGATGATCGAAGCCGACAAATTGGCGTGCGATATCAGGTAGCGAGGAGACCTCGTTAAAGCTGTAATGCTGCTCAATATCATCGCGTTTACGGAACATTGTCTGAATGATCGAATCTGCGCATTGCGCGTATTCCCCATCTTCAAGCCAAAATGCTTGGGCATCCTGGATGAGGCCGAAGCTTTCCTTGAAATAGTCGTAAAAGTGGCCATAGAGCGCCAGTTCGCTAACTCCTAGCTCGACTTCGTCCAGGTCGTGCAGCAGGCAATTTACGTCCATGCCCGCGACGAGTATTCCCAGTTCTTCACTCTTGAAATCGTCATCCATGAGACTGCCCCAGGCCCCGAACATAGAGAGTCAGACCAGCGCGGCGCGCCTTTGGCTTGATAGCCAGCAGGGGCCAGACATTGCTTCTCTCGTTACACATTTTAAATGCGTTACGTGCGGTGTACGTAAAGTTGCTGATGCGTGTAACGACGAAAAAGCCCAATGAATACGGGGACTTGGTCGGGGGCGTTACACGAGTAACACCCGTAACAAGGATTTTTAATAGGGGATGAATGCCTGAGCTCATACTGCTTTACCAAATTGTCTCTTGATCACCTTTTCGCTTGCCAATGCGTCAAGGTGATCGGCGTACCACTGCATCATCTTCACCCTGTGCTCAAGGTACTGAGCCTTGTTATATACCCCGGATATTCCCTCTTCTTTGTGAGCAAGCTGCGCTTCCACATGCTCTTTCGGCCAGCCGTGCTCCCTAAGCAAAGTGCTAGCGGTGTGACGAGTTCCATGACCAACCAGGCGCCCTTTGTAACCAATGGTCGCGAAAACTTTGTTGATGGTGTTTTCACTGATCGTCGGATTTTTAGCGCCGACTCCAGGGAACAGCCAGCGACTACGGCCGGTGAGACAATGGAGTTCTTTGAGTGCGAAAAGAGCTTGTTTAGGTAAGGGGCACACAAAGTCCCTGCGCATCTTCATCTTGGAGGCGGGTGTCGTCCATGTTGCTCTATCCAGGTCGAACTCTTTCCATTCGGCAAACCGAACCATGCCCGGTCTAGATGCTGTCCAGATGCAGAGCCATGCCGCAGTTCGGGCCGTCAGCCTACTAGGTGTGTTTTTGAGTGCCTGTAGGAACTCTGCCAACTCAGGCTCCAGCAAATGAGGATGCTGCTGAGTTTTCGGGGCTTGAGCTGCGATATCTCGCAGGCGGCTCCCTGGATCGTTTTCCGTAAGGCCTAGACCGATGGCTCGTCCGAATATCTGATTGATCCACGTGCGGCACTTTTCCGCCACGTTGTGTGCGTCCCGGGCTTCGAGAGACGCTTGGAGCTCTGCACAGTCGGTACGAGTAATTTCATCAAGGGGCTTATCTCCCAGCGCCGGGAGTATGTCTTTGTCGAGGTAGGTGCGGATTTTGTTAAGTGTGGACGGGGCGAGGCCCTTTTCTTCTTTGGCCTTTAGCCAAGCTTCAGCAGCAGCTCTGAAGGTCCGAGTTCTTGCAGCATCAATGGCAGCTTTGGCCGAGCGTTTCTGTTCGAGCGGATCGGCTCCGCTGCTAATTACTTTGCGTAGTTCCGCAGCTTTGTCTCGTGCCAATGCACCACTTACTTCTGGGTAACCCCCAAGCCCCATCCAAGCCCAATTGCCCGCCGGGCGCTTGTAGCGAAGCTGCCAGGATTTTCCACCATCAGGTTTAACCCTGAGGTAGAGACCATTTCCGTCCAGTTCCCGGTATTCCTTTGATTCCGGCTCCAGTCCCGCAAGCGTCGTGTCAGCGAGAGGGCGGCGCTTGATGTCTGCGCGCTTCATCCTTGTATCCCAAAGTTCGGTAATTATCTCAGGATACAAGCAGGGATACAGGGATACAACGGATAAGGGGAGACAGGGGTAAACAGACAGGCACAAAAAAACCGGCCAAGTGGCCGGTTTCTCTGGGTCTGAGAGGCTGGTAGAGACTCTCAGATACTGCTATGTGGTGCCCCGAGGGAGACTCGAACTCCCACTCCTTTCGAAAACGGATTTTGAATCCGCCGCGTCTACCAATTCCGCCATCAGGGCTCAATGGCGGCGAAGTATAGAGAGGTGCCTACCGTTGGTCAATCACGTTTCATGGTCAATTTTCGATATTTCCGCTAGACTTTCCGGCCCTGCTAGACGAACCCCATCATGCGCGTTGCTGACTTTACCTTCGAGCTTCCTGATTCGCTGATTGCCCGCCATCCTTTGGCCGAGCGTCGCGGTAGTCGCCTGTTGACCCTGGATGGGGTCAGCGGCGCCCTGGCACACCGTCAATTCACTGATCTGCTGGAGCATTTGCGCCCCGGCGATCTGATGGTGTTCAACAATACCCGGGTGATTCCGGCGCGCCTGTTCGGGCAGAAGGCGTCCGGCGGCAAGCTGGAAATCCTCATCGAACGCGTGCTCGATACCCACCGCGTGCTGGCTCATGTGCGTTCCAGCAAGTCGCCGAAACCGGGTTCGAAGATCCTGATTGACGGCGGCGGTGAAGCCGAGATGCTGGCGCGTCACGATGCGCTGTTCGAGCTGGGGTTTGCCGAAGAAGTGCTGCCGCTGCTCGATCGCGTCGGGCACATGCCGTTGCCTCCTTATATAGACCGCCCGGACGAAGGTTCGGATCGCGAGCGCTATCAGACCGTGTACGCCGAGAAGCTCGGCGCAGTGGCGGCACCGACCGCCGGGCTGCATTTCGATCAGACGCTGATGGAAGCGATCGCCGCCAAGGGTGTCGAGACGGCGTTCGTCACGCTGCACGTCGGCGCCGGCACGTTCCAGCCAGTGCGCGTGGAGAAGATTGAAGATCACCACATGCACAGCGAGTGGCTGGAAGTCGGTCAGGACGTGGTCGATGCCGTCGCCGCTTGCCGTGAGCGCGGCGGTCGAGTGATTGCTGTCGGCACCACCAGCGTGCGTTCGCTGGAAAGCGCCGCCCGCGATGGCGTACTCAAGCCGTTCAGCGGTGACACCGACATCTTTATCTACCCGGGTCGGCCGTTTCATGTGGTCGACGCCCTGGTCACCAATTTCCATTTGCCCGAGTCCACGCTGTTGATGCTGGTTTCGGCGTTCGCCGGTTATCCGGAAACCATGGCCGCCTACAAAGCCGCCGTGGACAACGGATACCGCTTTTTCAGCTACGGTGATGCGATGTTCATCACCCGTAATCCCGCGCCGCGCGGCCCAGAGGAAACAGTATGAGTCGCACCTGTCGTATGTCTTTCGAGCTGCTTGCCACCGATGGCAAGGCCCGTCGTGGTCGTCTGACCTTCCCTCGTGGCACCGTCGAGACCCCGGCCTTCATGCCGGTGGGCACCTACGGCACGGTCAAGGGCATGTTGCCGCGTGACATCGTCGCCACCGGCGCGGAGATCATTCTGGGCAACACTTTCCACCTGTGGCTGCGCCCGGGTACCGAAGTGATCAAGGAGCACGGCGACCTGCACGATTTCATGCAGTGGAAAGGCCCGATCCTGACCGACTCTGGCGGTTTCCAGGTGTTCAGCCTCGGCGCCATGCGCAAGATCAAGGAGGAGGGCGTGACCTTCGCCTCCCCGGTCGACGGCTCGAAAGTGTTCATGGGCCCGGAAGAATCGATGCAGGTCCAGCGCGATCTGGGCTCGGATATCGTGATGATCTTCGACGAATGCACCCCGTACCCGGCTGACGAAGACGTCGCCCGTGTGTCCATGGAGCTGTCGCTGCGCTGGGCCCAGCGTTCGAAGAATGCCCATGGCGACAACACGGCGGCGCTGTTCGGCATCGTTCAGGGCGGCATGCACCAGGACCTGCGCATGCGCTCGCTGGAAGGCCTGGACAAGATCGGCTTCGACGGCCTGGCCATCGGCGGTCTGTCGGTGGGCGAACCCAAGCACGAAATGATCAAGGTGCTGGACTACCTGCCGGGCATGATGCCGGCTGACAAACCTCGTTACCTTATGGGCGTTGGCAAACCGGAAGATCTGGTTGAGGGTGTGCGCCGCGGTGTGGACATGTTCGATTGCGTGATGCCAACCCGTAATGCCCGCAACGGGCATCTGTTCATTGATACAGGCGTGCTGAAGATCCGTAACGCGTTCCATCGCCATGATGATTCGCCGCTGGATCCGACCTGCGATTGCTATACCTGCCAGAACTTCTCCCGCGCTTATCTGCATCATCTGGACAAGTGCGGCGAAATGCTCGGCAGCATGCTCAATACCATCCACAATTTGCGCCATTATCAGGTGCTGATGGCTGGTTTGCGCGAGGCTATTCAACAGGGTACATTGGCCGCCTTTGTCGATGCCTTCTACGCCAAACGCGGGCTTCCCGTTCCGCCTTTGGACTGAGTTTTCTGACCCCAAGATTCAACATTTGCAACTGGAGTGCTAAATGAGCTTTTTTATCTCTAATGCCATGGCTGACGCGGCTGCACCGGCTGCAGCGCCTATGGGCGGCGGCTTCGAGTGGATTTTCCTGGTCGGCTTCCTGGTCATCTTCTACCTGATGATCTGGCGTCCACAGGCCAAGCGCGCCAAAGAGCAGAAGAACCTGCTGAGCAGCCTGCAGAAGGGCGACGAAGTGGTCACCACCGGCGGCATCGCCGGCAAGATCACCAAAGTGGCCGATGACTTCGTGGTTCTGGAAGTTTCCGACACCGTGGAAATGAAGTTCCAGAAGGGCGCCATCGCCGCCACGCTGCCAAAAGGCACGCTGAAAGCGATCTAAGGTTCCAACTTCTACTCAATCGACGGGGCGCGCAAGGCGCCCCGCGTTCATAACGGGCGGCGTGATGCTGAACAAATATCCTCTGTGGAAATACATTCTGATCCTGGCGGTGCTGGCGATCGGTCTGATTTATTCCGCTCCGAATCTATACCCCGATGACCCGGCCATTCAGATCAGCGGCGCCAGCACGGCTCTGCAGGTCAACCAGGCCGATCTGGATCGCGTAAGCACCGCGCTCAAGGAGTCCGGGATCAACGTCAAGGCCTCGAGCCTGGCTGCGAACGGCAAGGGCGGTCTGATCCGTCTGACCAAGGCTGAAGACCAGCTGCCGGCCAAGGACGTAGTCCGCAAGGCATTGGGTGATGACTACGTCGTCGCGCTGAACCTGGCACAAACCACCCCGCAGTGGCTGCGCAGCGTGGCCGCGCACCCGATGAAACTGGGTCTGGACTTGTCCGGTGGTGTGCACTTCCTGCTGGAAGTGGACATGGACAAAGCCCTCGACGCCCGCCTGAAAGTCTACGAAGGCGACGTCAAGAGCCTGTTGCGCAAAGAGAAACTGCGCTATCGCAGCCTGCCGCAACTCAATGGCGCCATTCAGCTGGGCTTCAGCGATGCTGATTCCCGCGAACAGGCCCGTGCGCTGATCCGCAAGAATTTCAACGATTTCGACATTGTTCCGGCCGACCTCAACGGTCAACCGGTGCTGCGTCTGGCGATGACCCCGGCCAAGCTGGCGGAAATCCGTGAGTACTCCATCAAGCAGAACTTGACCACGGTACGTAACCGCGTCAACGAGCTGGGTGTTGCCGAACCGATCGTCCAGCGTCAGGGCGCCAACCGTATCGTGGTTGAGCTGCCGGGCGTGCAGGACACTGCCGAAGCCAAGCGTATCCTCGGCAAGACGGCCAACCTGGAGTTCCGTCTGGCGGCAGAGCCGGGTGCTTCGAAAGCCACTTCCGAAACTTTCGAATTCCGCGAAGGCAATCGTCCTCCTGCCCAGATCGAGCGTGGCCTGATCATCACCGGTGACCAGGTGACTGACGCCAAGGCCGGTTTCGGCGAACACGGCACCCCTGAAGTGAACATCCGTCTGGATGGCCACGGTGGCGAGCTGATGAGTCGCGCGACCCGCAGCAACGTTGGTCGCAGCATGGCGGTGATCTTCATCGAGCAGCGTCCGGTCACCACTTACACCAAGCAAGTGGTCGACGGCGTCGAGAAAGACGTCGCGGTGCAGACCTTCAAAGAAGAGAAGAAGATCATCAGCCTGGCGACCATTCAGTCGCCGCTGGGTGCGCAGTTCCGTATCACCGGCCTGAACGGCCAGGGCGAGTCGTCCGAACTGGCGCTGCTGCTGCGTGCCGGTGGTCTGGCTGCTCCGATGTACTTCGCTGAAGAACGCACCATCGGCCCGAGCCTGGGTGCGGACAACATCACCAAGGGTATCGATGCATCGCTGTGGGGCATGCTGTTCGTCTCGCTGTTCATCATCGCCATCTACCGTTTCTTCGGCCTGATCGCCACCGTTGCACTCGCGGTGAACATGGTGCTGCTGCTGGCGCTGATGTCGCTGCTGGGCGCCACGCTGACCCTGCCGGGTATCGCCGGTATCGTGTTGACCATGGGTATGGCAGTCGACGCCAACGTACTGATCTTCTCGCGGATTCGTGAAGAGATCGCCGCTGGCATGACCGTGCAGCGTGCAATCAACGAAGGCTTCGGTCGGGCATTCACTGCGATTCTCGACGCCAACCTGACCACCTTGCTGGTCGGCGGCATCCTGTTCGCCATGGGCACCGGCCCGGTGAAGGGCTTCGCAGTCACCATGTCCCTCGGGGTTCTGACTTCGATGTTCACGGCCATCATGGTCACCCGCGCGATGGTCAATCTGATCTTCGGCGGTCGTGACTTCAAGAAGTTGTGGATTTAAGGGGCTGCCATGTTACGTACAATCAACTTCATGGGCGTCCGCAATTTTGCGTTCGGCGTCACCGTATTCCTGACCTTGCTGGCAATCTTCAGCGTGTTCCACAAGGGCATGAACTGGGGTCTGGACTTCACCGGCGGTACGCTCATCGAGCTGACCTACGAGCGTCCGGCCGATGTCACCAAGGTGCGCGAGCAGCTGGTTTCTTCCGGTTATCACGAAGCCGTCGTACAGAACTTCGGCGCGACCACCGATCTGCTGGTACGCATGCCGGGTGAGGACCCGCAGTTGGGCCATCAGGTGGCGGAAGCGCTGCAGAAGGTCGGCGGCGACAACCCGGCGACCGTCAAGCGCGTCGAGTTCGTCGGCCCGCAGGTCGGTGAAGAGCTGCGCGACCAGGGCGGCATGGGCATGCTGCTGGCGCTCGGCGGCATCCTGATCTACCTGGCTTTCCGCTTTCAGTGGAAGTTTGCGGTCGGCGCCATCGTGTCGCTGATCCACGACGTGATCGTGACCGTGGGTATCCTGTCGTTCTTCCAGATCACCTTCGACCTGACGGTGCTGGCGGCGGTACTGGCGATCATCGGTTACTCGCTCAACGATACCATCGTCGTGTTCGACCGGGTGCGTGAGAACTTCCGTGTTCTGCGCAAGGCCACGCTGATCGAGAACATCAACATCTCGACCACGCAGACCTTGCTGCGGACCATTGCGACCTCGGTTTCGACCTTGCTGGCGATCGCGGCGCTGCTGTTCTTCGGCGGTGACAACCTGTACGGCTTCTCCCTGGCGCTGCTGGTGGGTGTTCTGGCGGGTACCTACTCGTCGATCTACATCGCCAACGTGGTACTGATCTGGCTGAACCTGTCGACGGAAGACCTGATTCCGCCGGTCAACACCGAGAAGGAGGTCGACGACCGTCCATAACGGCCGTCGTTTTCCCGGTTGTCAGTCAAAAAAGACGCGAGTTGAACTCGCGTCTTTTTTTTTGCTCCAAGGCTGGGAGAAGCGCGGGCGCGTCCCGCATGTGATGGTCAGGAGGTTCATGTGAACAAGTCGTTGCTGGTTGGTGCGGTATTGGGTGCTGTCGGTGTGACTGCCGGGGGTGCTGTTGCCACCTACAGCCTGGTTAAAAGCGGCCCTGAGTATGCGCAAGTGCTGGCCGTAGAACCGGTCAAAACACAGATCAAGACTCCACGTGAAGTGTGCAAGGATGTGACAGTGACCCGGCAGGCGCCGGTCAAGGATCAACACCAGATTGCCGGCACCGTGGTCGGTGCGCTGGCAGGTGGTCTGCTGGGTAACCAGATCGGCGGCGGCACCGGCAAGAAGATTGCCACGGTGGCCGGTGCGGTCGGTGGTGGTTACGCCGGTAACAAGGTTCAGGAGGGTATGCAGGAGCGTGATACCTACACCACGACTCAGACTCGCTGTAACACGGTGAATGACATCAGCGACAAAGTCGTGGGTTATGACGTCCGATATTCGCTGGACGGCAAGGAAGGCAAGGTGCGGATGGATCGTGATCCGGGCAACCAGATTCCGGTCGACAAGGAAGGCAAGCTGATCCTGTCGCAGAACGAGCCGGGCCAGTGACTGGTTGACGGCTTATAAAAAAAGCACCCTTCGGGGTGCTTTTTCATGCCCATAAAAAAACACCCCGAAGGGTGTTTTTTTTGGTTTCGCGAAACGCTTAGCGCTTCAGCGAGGCCGGCAGGTGCGGCTGGATCGCCGTCAGAACTGCCTTGAAGCATTTGGTGTTGCCGGCAACGACGTGGCCCTTCTCAAGGAAATCGTGACCGCCGGTGAAGTCGCTCACCAGGCCGCCTGCTTCCTGAATCAGCAGGGCGCCAGCAGCCATGTCCCACTCGGACAGGCCCGACTCCCAGAACGCGTCGAAACGGCCGGCGGCCACGTAAGCCAGGTCCAGGCTCGCCGAACCGGCGCGGCGGATGCCGGCAGTCTGGCCAACCAGGGCGCGGAACATGCCCAGGTAGTTGTCGAGGTTGTCCATCTGGTCGTCACGGAACGGGAAACCGGTGCCGAGCAGAGCGCCGTCCAGGCTGGTACGACCGCTGACACGCAGGCGACGACCGTTCAGTTGAGCGCCGCGACCACGGCTGGCGGTGAATTCTTCCTGGCGAACCGGATCCAGAACAACAGCGTGTTCCAGGCGACCACGATATTTGCAGGCAATGCTGACAGCGAAGTGAGGAATGCCGCGCAGGAAGTTGGTGGTGCCGTCCAGCGGATCGATGATCCACAGGTATTCTTCGCCTTCGATGCCGGTGCCGGCGTGCAGGCCGGTCTCTTCACCCATGATCGAGTGATTCGGGTAAGCCTTGCGCAGAGCGTCGATGATTTTCTGTTCGGCGGCGCGATCGACCTCGGATACGTAATCCTTGGCGTCTTTTTCGTCGACCTTGATGGTATCCAGGCGCTCGATGGAGCGGAAGATCAGTTCACTGGCGCTGCGGGCGGCGCGCAGCGCGATATTCAGCATGGGCTGCATGGATGTGTCACCTAAGGTTGTTAAAGAAAGCCGCGCATTCTATCAGAACTTTTCTTCAGGTGAAGGTCGCTGTTCGCTTTCATAGCTTAACGGTAGGCTGTTCTGTAAGATTTGCACCCCTTTGCCGAGTCCGAGAGCGCCCGCCGTGCTGCAAAATATTCGTGTCGTCCTGGTCAATACCAGCCATCCGGGAAACATCGGCGGGACCGCGCGCGCCATGAAAAACATGGGCCTGTCGCGTCTGGTGCTGGTTGATCCGCGCGTCTTTCCGCATCACGAAGCCGATGTCCGCGCTTCCGGTGCCGGTGACATCCTTGAAAACGCGCAAGTCGTCGCCACCTTGGAAGACGCCCTGGTCGGTTGCAATCTGGTGCTCGGCACCAGTGCCCGTGACCGGCGCATTCCCTGGCCATTGCTGGACCCGCGCGAGTGCGGAACCAAAGTGGTCGAGGAGGCAGGGCAGGGCGCGGAAATCGCGCTGGTGTTCGGTCGTGAAGATTCCGGCCTGACCAATGACGAGCTGCAGCGATGTCACTATCACGTGCACATCCCCTCCGATCCTGAGTTCAGCTCGCTGAACCTCGGGGCGGCGGTGCAGGTGTTGAGTTATGAAGTGCGCATGGCGTGGCTGGCTGCACAAGGTCAGCCGACCAAGATCGAGAAGGAAGAAGTGGCCTCCGTGAAAAGCGCCGAACTGGCGACCATGGATGAGCTGGAGCGGTTCTATGAACACCTGGAGCAGACCCTGGTGGCCATCGAATTCCTCGATCCGGAAAAACCGCGGCACTTGATGGCGCGCCTGCGCCGGTTGTACGGACGCAGCTCGGTCAGCCGGGCGGAAATGAATATTTTGCGTGGCATCCTCACGGAAACCCAGAAAGCGGCCCGTGGCGAGCTCCTTAAGCGGAAGGATTAATGATGTTCGAGCGTTTGCGTGAAGATATCCAGAGCGTATTCCACCGAGACCCGGCGGCGCGTAACGCTTTTGAAGTCCTGACCTGCTACCCCGGCATGCATGCGATCTGGATTCATCGACTGGCCGGCATGCTCTGGCGCAACGATCTGAAATGGCTGGCGCGGCTGGTGTCGAACTTCGGTCGCTGGCTGACCGGGATCGAGATCCATCCGGGCGCCAAGGTCGGTCGACGCTTCTTCATCGACCACGGCATGGGCATCGTGATCGGCGAAACCGCTGAAATCGGCGATGACGTGACGATCTATCAGGGCGTGACGCTCGGCGGTACCAGCTGGAACAAGGGCAAGCGTCACCCGACCCTCGGCGATGGCGTGGTGGTGGGAGCGGGTGCGAAGGTGCTCGGTCCGTTCACTGTGGGTGCCGGCGCCAAGGTCGGTTCCAATGCCGTGGTCACCAAGGAAGTGCCTCCGGGTGCCACCGTGGTGGGGATTCCGGGGCGGATCATCGTCAAGTCCGATGACGAGGCCGACGCCAAACGCAAGGCGATGGCCGAGAAGATCGGCTTCGATGCCTACGGCGTCAGCGAAGACATGCCCGACCCGGTGGCGCGCGCCATCGGCCAGTTGCTCGATCACCTGCAAGCGGTGGATGGGCGTCTGGAGGGGATGTGCGGTGCGCTGAAGGATCTGGGCAGTAATTACTGTGCGAAAGATCTGCCCGAGCTGCGTGAAGAAGACTTCGCCTGCGTCAAGGGTAAGGACGAATCCAAGCTCCACTGACGCACTTGCAGGGCTGCTGCCAACCGGTGTGCCATTAGGCCGCAGACCCTGCTATCATTCGCGCGCTCTTTTGCGGGTAAACCCGACTAAAGCACTAGGTCTTATAGTTGACTTAAATGCTCGGGAATTGCATACTCCCGCCCATTCCGAACTCCGTGGTAATTGTCCATGCGACTGACTACAAAAGGCCGATACGCCGTGACCGCCATGCTTGACCTGGCGTTGCACGCGCAACACGGGCCGGTGTCCCTGGCCGATATCTCCGAGCGCCAAGGCATCTCCCTGTCCTATCTCGAACAGCTTTTCGCCAAGCTGCGCCGCAGTAACCTGGTTTCCAGTGTTCGCGGTCCGGGCGGTGGCTACCAGTTGTCCCGCGACATGCAGGGCATCCAGGTGGCTCAGGTGATCGATGCGGTGAACGAATCGGTCGATGCAACAAAATGCCAGGGCCAGGGCGACTGTCACTCCGGTGACACCTGCCTGACCCATCACCTGTGGTGCGACCTGAGCCTGCAGATTCACGAATTTCTCAGCGGTATCAGCTTGGCCGACCTCGTAACTCGCCGTGAGGTGCAGGAAGTGGCCCAGCGTCAGGATCAGCGTCGTTGCAATGGCAAGGCGCCGCGCCTGGACAAGATTGAAGCGTCCGCCGTCGAATGACAGCCAGAGAGCTAGCGGCACGCCAGCCAGCCTGATTTAGGAGATAGTCCATGAAATTGCCGATTTACCTTGATTACTCTGCGACCACCCCGGTCGATCCGCGCGTTGCGCAAAAAATGAGTGAATGCCTGCTGGTCGACGGAAACTTCGGTAACCCGGCGTCCCGTTCCCACGTGTTCGGCTGGAAAGCCGAAGAGTCCGTCGAAAACGCCCGTCGTCAGGTGGCCGATCTGGTCAACGCCGACCCGCGTGAAATCGTCTGGACCTCCGGTGCCACCGAGTCCGACAACCTGGCAATCAAGGGTGCGGCACATTTCTACGCCTCCAAGGGCAAGCACCTGATCACCTCCAAGATCGAACACAAGGCTGTCCTCGACACCATGCGCCAACTGGAGCGTGAAGGTTTCGAAGTCACCTACCTCGATCCGACCGAAGATGGCCTGATCACCCCGGCCATGATCGAAGCCGCGCTGCGCGAAGACACCATCCTGGTGTCGGTAATGCACGTGAACAACGAAATCGGCACCGTCAACGACATCGCCGCCATCGGCGAGCTGACTCGTTCCAAGGGCATCCTGTTCCATGTCGACGCCGCTCAGTCCACCGGCAAGGTCGAAATCGACCTGCAGAAACTGAAAGTCGACATGATGTCGTTCTCCGCCCACAAGACCTACGGCCCTAAAGGCATCGGCGCGCTGTACGTCAGCCGCAAGCCGCGTGTGCGCATCGAAGCGACCATGCACGGCGGCGGTCACGAGCGCGGCATGCGTTCCGGTACCCTGGCGACCCACCAGATCGTCGGCATGGGTGAAGCGTTCCGTGTGGCCAAGGAAGACATGGCTGCCGAAAACGTCCGTATCAAGGCGTTGAGCGACCGTTTCTACAAGCAGGTCGAGCACCTGGAAGAGCTGTACGTCAACGGCAGCCTGACCGCACGCGTTCCGCACAACCTGAACCTGAGCTTCAACTACGTTGAAGGTGAGTCGCTGATCATGGCGCTCAAGGATCTGGCGGTTTCGTCCGGTTCGGCCTGCACCTCGGCGTCGCTTGAGCCTTCGTACGTACTGCGCGCCCTGGGCCGCAACGACGAACTGGCACACAGCTCGATCCGTTTCACCTTCGGCCGCTTCACCACCGAAGAAGAAATCGATTACGCCGCGCAGAAAGTCTGCGAGGCCGTTACCAAGCTGCGCGCTCTGTCGCCGCTGTGGGACATGTACAAAGACGGCGTCGATATCTCGAAGATCGAGTGGGCGGCACACTAAATATAGAAGCCGCCGGATACAGATCCTGTAGCGACGCGGCGGTTTACGCAGCGCAGTTGCAGGGTCTCAAGAGCGGCCCTGATGAGTGAGGATTGAGAATCATGGCTTACAGCGAAAAGGTCATCGACCACTACGAAAACCCGCGTAACGTCGGCAAGATGAACGCGGAAGATCCTGATGTCGGCACCGGCATGGTCGGCGCTCCGGCGTGCGGCGACGTGATGCGTCTGCAAATCAAGGTCAACGATCAGGGCGTTATCGAAGACGCCAAGTTCAAGACCTACGGCTGTGGTTCGGCTATCGCCTCCAGCTCCCTCGCTACCGAGTGGATGAAAGGCAAGACCCTGGACGAAGCTGAAACCATCAAGAACACTCAGCTGGCCGAAGAACTGGCCCTGCCGCCAGTGAAAATCCACTGCTCGGTTCTCGCTGAAGACGCCATCAAGGCGGCCGTTCGCGATTACAAGCAGAAGAAAGGCTTGATCTGACTTTCAAGATTTGGCGACGAGTAAGGAGTCAACGATGGCTATCAGCATGACAGAAGCGGCTGCTCGACACGTGCGGCGCTCCCTCGATGGGCGCGGCAAGGGTGAAGGGATTCGTCTGGGTGTTCGCACCACGGGCTGTTCCGGCCTTGCCTACGTGCTGGAGTTTGTCGATGAGGTGGTTGCAGAAGATCAGGTGTTCGAAAGTCACGGCGAGAAAGTGATCATCGACCCGAAGAGCCTGGCCTACCTCGACGGCACCGAGCTCGACTTCGTCAAGGAAGGGTTGAACGAAGGCTTCAAGTTCAACAACCCCAACGTACGCGGTGAATGTGGCTGCGGCGAAAGCTTCAACATCTGAGGCTTGTCGTGGGTATTCCTTGTCATTTCGCTTTATTCGAGCTGCAGCCGGGCTTCCGTCTGGATCTTGAGCAGTTGGCCACGCGCTATCGCGAGCTGGCGCGCGCCGTTCATCCTGACCGCTTTGCCGATGCTTCCGAGCGCGAGCAGCGGTCGGCGCTCGAGCAGTCTGCACGGCTCAACGATGCCTACCAGACGCTCAAGAGTCCGGCCCAGCGTGCACGCTACCTGCTGACCATCAGCGGGCATGAAGTGCCGATGGAAGTCACCGTCCACGATCCCGAGTTTCTTCTGCAGCAGATGCAATGGCGCGAAGAGCTCGAAGATCTGCAGGACAGTGCCGACCTGGCCGGTGTCGCGGCGTTCAAGCGTCGCCTGAAAACCGCCCAGGAAGAGCTCAACGAAAGCTTCGCAGCCTGTTGGGATGATGCAGCGCAGCGCGAACAGGCCGAACGCCTGATGCGGCGCATGCAGTTCCTCGACAAGCTCACCTACGAAGTGCGCCAGTTAGAAGAGCGCCTCGACGATTAACCCAGTGCCGCTCCGGTCGCACGCCTGATATACAGATAAGTCCTGATCACGATGGCCCTACTGCAGATCGCCGAACCCGGCCAAAGTCCTCAACCGCACCAGCGTCGTCTGGCTGTGGGGATTGACTTGGGCACTACTAATTCGCTGGTCGCTGCGTTGCGCAGTGGTCTTTCCGAGCCGCTGGCCGACGCCGAAGGGCGGGTCATCCTGCCTTCCGCCGTGCGTTATCACGCCGATCGCGTCGAAGTCGGCGAGTCAGCCAAGCTGGCCGCATCCTCCGATCCCCTGAATACCGTGCTGTCGGTCAAGCGCCTGATGGGTCGTGGTCTGTCCGACGTCAAGCAATTGGGCGATCAACTGCCGTACCGCTTTGTCGGTGGCGAATCGCACATGCCGTTCATCGACACCGTGCAGGGCCCGAAAAGCCCGGTCGAAGTCTCCGCCGATATCCTGAAAGTATTGCGTCAGCGCGCCGAAGCCACCCTTGGCGGTGAGCTGGTGGGCGCGGTGATCACCGTTCCGGCGTACTTCGACGATGCTCAGCGCCAGGCCACGAAGGACGCGGCGAAACTTGCCGGTCTGAACGTGTTGCGTCTGCTCAACGAGCCGACCGCTGCGGCGGTGGCATACGGTCTGGATCAGCATGCCGAAGGCCTGGTCGCCATTTACGATCTGGGCGGCGGCACCTTCGATATTTCGATTCTGCGCCTCACTGGCGGTGTCTTCGAAGTCTTGGCAACCGGCGGCGACAGCGCGCTGGGCGGCGATGATTTCGATCACGCGATTGCCGGCTGGATCATCGAGAGCGCCGGTTTGTCCGCCGACCTCGATCCGGGCGCACAGCGTAGTCTGCTGCAAGCCGCCTGCGCAGCCAAAGAAGCCCTGACGGATGCCGACAGTGTTGAAGTTGCCTACGGCGACTGGAAAGCACAGCTGACCCGCGACGCCTTCGATGCGCTGATCGAGCCAATGGTCGCTCGCAGCCTGAAAGCCTGCCGCCGCGCCGTGCGCGATTCCGGCGTCGAGCTGGAAGACGTGCACGCTGTGGTCATGGTCGGTGGCTCGACCCGCGTTCCACGTGTTCGCGAAGCCGTCGCCGAAGCCTTTGGTCGTCAACCGCTGACCGAAATCGACCCGGATCAAGTGGTGGCCATCGGTGCTGCGATCCAGGCCGATACGCTGGCCGGCAACAAGCGTGATGGCGGCGAACTGCTGCTGCTCGACGTGATTCCGCTGTCCCTGGGGCTGGAAACCATGGGCGGCCTGATGGAGAAGGTGATTCCACGCAACACCACCATCCCCGTCGCTCGTGCCCAGGACTTCACCACTTATAAAGACGGCCAGTCGGCGATGGCGATCCACGTGTTGCAGGGCGAGCGTGAGTTGATCTCCGATTGTCGCTCCCTGGCTCGCTTCGAATTGCGCGGCATCCCGGCGATGGTAGCTGGTGCGGCAAAAATTCGTGTGACCTTCCAGGTCGATGCCGATGGTCTGCTCAGCGTCTCTGCCCGTGAGCTGGGTTCGGGCGTTGAAGCGAGCATCCAGGTCAAACCGTCCTACGGCCTGACCGACGGCGAAATCGCCAAGATGCTGAAAGATTCGTTCCAGCACGCCAATGACGACAAAGTCGCCCGCGTTCTTCGCGAGCAGCAGGTCGATGCCCAGCGCCTGATCGAAGCGGTGCAGGGCGCTCTGGAGGCGGATGGCGAGCGTTTGCTCGACGCTGAAGAGCGCATGGTCATCGAGTTGCAAGTGCAGGAACTGACCGAACTGATGAAAGGTACCGATGGGTACGCCATCGAGCAGCAGACCAAGCGTCTGTCGCAAGTGACCGATGCTTTTGCAGCCCGTCGTATGGATCAGACGGTGAAAGCCGCTCTGTCCGGGCGCAATCTGAATGAAATCGAGGATATCTGATGCCGCAGGTCATTTTTCTGCCCCACGAGAAGTTCTGCCCTGAAGGCATGGTTGTCGACGCAGCACCCGGCACGTCGATCCTCGAACTGGCTCACGAACACCACATCGAGATGGAAAGCGCCTGCGGCGGTGTCTGCGCCTGCACCACTTGTCACTGCATCATTCGCGAGGGTTTTGACTCGCTGGAAGAAGCCGACGAGTTGGAGGAAGATTTCCTTGATCGTGCCTGGGGCCTGGAAGCCCAGTCGCGCCTGGCCTGTCAGGCGATCGTCGGTGAAGAAGACATCACCGTCGAAATTCCGAAATATTCGCTTAACCATGCGGCCGAAGCGCCGCACTGACTGGTAAGACTGTCATGAGCTACGGTTGGAATGATGTTCAACGTATTGCAGAAGAGCTGGCGGAAGCCAAACCGGGTGTAGACCCGTTTTCTGTCAATTTCGTCGACCTGCAGCAATGGATCAAAGAGCTGCCGGATTTCGACAATACCTCTGGTCGTGTTGGCGAGAAGGTGTTGGAGGCGGTTCAGACTCTCTGGGCCGAAGAATTGGACTGATCGTCCTCGCAGGTTAGGCAATACCCAAGAACCCGCGTATAATTCGCGGGTTTAATTTTTCGCAAATTACCGTTTTTGGAGTTACACCATGGCTGTTCAACGTACTTTCTCCATCATCAAGCCTGACGCCGTTGCTAAAAACGTGATCGGCAAGATCACCACTCGCTTCGAAGACGCTGGCCTGCGCGTTGTAGCTTCGAAACTGAAGCAACTGTCCAAAGCCGAAGCCGAAGGCTTCTACGCTGAGCACAGCGCTCGTGGTTTCTTCGGCGACCTGGTTGCCTTCATGACTTCGGGTCCAGTTGTCGTTCAGGTTCTGGAAGGCGAAAACGCCATTGCTCGCAACCGTGAGCTGATGGGCGCTACCAACCCTAAAGAAGCTGCTCCAGGCACCATCCGTGCTGACTTCGCTGAATCGATCGACGCCAACGCTGTTCACGGTTCGGACTCCGAAGCCGCTGCTGCTCGCGAAATCGCTTACTTCTTCGCAGCTACTGAAGTAACCACTCGCTAAGCATTGGCTTAAAGAGTGAAGGTGAATCCATGACTACATCGACTGTTAAAACCAACCTGCTGGGTCTGACCCAGCCGGAAATGGAAAAATTCTTCGACTCAATCGGGGAGAAGCGTTTCCGTGCCGGTCAGGTAATGAAATGGATTCACCACTTTGGCGTCGATGATTTCGACGCCATGACGAACGTCAGCAAGGCCTTGCGCGAGAAGCTCAAGGCTGTTGCTGAGGTCCGTGGTCCCGAAGTGGTCAGCGAGGACATTTCCAGCGACGGCACCCGTAAGTGGGTGGTGCGCGTGGCGTCCGGCAGCTGTGTCGAGACCGTTTACATTCCCCAGGGCAAGCGCGGCACTCTGTGCGTTTCGTCCCAGGCAGGCTGTGCCCTGGACTGCAGTTTCTGCTCCACCGGCAAGCAAGGCTTCAACAGCAACCTCACCGCCGCCGAAGTCATCGGTCAGGTGTGGATTGCCAACAAATCCTTCGGCAGTGTTCCGGCTACCATCGACCGCGCCATCACCAACGTGGTGATGATGGGCATGGGCGAACCGCTGCTGAACTTCGATAACGTCGTGGCCGCCATGCATCTGATGATGGATGACCTGGGCTACGGGATCTCCAAGCGCCGCGTGACCCTGTCCACATCGGGCGTGGTGCCGATGATCGATGAGCTGGCCAAGCACATCGACGTATCCCTGGCGTTGTCCCTGCACGCACCGAATGACGCATTGCGTAACCAATTGGTGCCGATCAACAAGAAATATCCGCTTAAGATGCTGCTCGAGTCGTGCCAGCGCTACATGTCCGCCCTTGGCGAGAAACGTGTGCTGACCATCGAGTACACCTTGCTCAAGGACGTCAACGACAAGCTTGAGCACGCCGTGGAAATGATCGAGCTGCTCAAAGATATTCCATGCAAGATCAACCTGATTCCGTTCAACCCGTTCCCGCATTCCGGGTACGAGCGGCCGAGCAACAACGCCATCCGCCGGTTCCAGGATCAGCTTCACCAGGCCGGTTTCAACGTCACCGTGCGCACCACCCGTGGTGAAGACATCGACGCGGCTTGTGGTCAATTGGTAGGGCAGGTGCTGGATCGCACCCGTCGCAGCGAACGTTACATCGCCGTGCGCGAATTGAGCGCCGACAGCGATTTGGCACAGAACGCCGCGAACACTAACTAAGAGAGGATCTCTATGTCCCTGCGCTTTGCGCTGCTGTTGCTGTTGGCCAGCCTGTGTGCTGGTTGTGTCCTGTCGGGCGATTACAACCCGATGAAGACCAGCAAGGGCCGTGACGAAGCGCGGGCTGCCTACGTGCAGCTGGGGCTGGGATACTTGCAGCAGGGCATGACCGAACGGGCCAAGGTTCCACTGAAAAAAGCCCTGGAGCTGGACGGTTCGGATCCCGACGCCAATGCCGCGCTGGGGCTGGTGTTCCAGGCCGAAATGGAACCTGCGCTTGCTGACGAACACTTCCGCAAAGCCTTGTCCTCCCGTCCCGCCGATGCGCGCATCCTCAACAACTACGGCAGTTTTCTCTACGAAGAACAGCGTTACAAGGAAGCCTACGAGCGTTTTGAACAGGCGGCCGCCGATACCCTGTATCCTGAGCGTTCGCGGGTGTTCGAGAACCTCGGCATGACGGCGGCGAAGCTCGGGCAGCGTGATCTGGCGCAGCAGCAGCTGGAAAAAGCGCTGCGTTTGAACCGCCAGCAGCCACGGGCATTGCTGGAAATGGCTGAGTTGTCATTCGAAGACAGGCATTATGTGCCCGCGCGTGACTATTACGACCGTTTCAGCCAGCTCTCCGAGCAAAATGCACGTAGTCTGTTGCTCGCCGTTCGGTTGGCAAAAGTATTTGAAGATCGCGACAAGGCCGCCAGTGCGGGCCTGCAATTAAAACGACTCTATCCCGGTACGCCGGAATATCAGCAATACCTGTCGGAGCAATGATGAAAGCGGCGCATCCCGAAGTTGTAGCAGCGAATCGCGTTAACCCCGGTGAGACCCTGCGCCAGGCCCGCGAAAGCAATGGCTGGTCGCTGGCCGAAGTGGCCCTCAAGCTCAACCTCACCGTGACTTCCCTGAGCAATCTTGAAGCCGGCGCCTTCGACAAGTTGCCCGGGCATACTTTCGCTCGCGGCTACATTCGCGCGTACGCCAAATTGCTCGGCATGGATCAGACCGTTCTGGTCCAGCAATTCGACCAGTCCACCGGCACCGATTCCCAGGGCAGCAACGTCCACGCTCTGGGTCGTATTGAAGAGCCGGTACGGGTTTCCCACACCATTTTGCGTATCGTCAGCCTGTTGCTGCTGATTGCGGTCATCGGCGGCGGTTTCGTCTGGTGGCAGGATCAGACCTCCCTGCGTACCAAGGACCTGATCGGCCTGGCGCCGGAGCACGTCGAAGTCGAAGGCGCTGACGGCACCACCCAGATTCATCCGCTGGACGAGCCGGAAGACCAGGCCGTTGCGGAAGGCGAAGCCGAGGGCTCGACCGCTCTGGCGCTGCCTCAATCGGAAACTTCAGCTGAATCGACCGGCGCCGAGACCGAGGCCGCAGCTCCTGCGACCGCACCGGTTGCTCCTGCATCTGCTGCGCCAGCCGCGACTCCGGCTGCACCGGTTCATACGCCAGCGCCTGTGGTGGCTGCTCCGACAACTCCAGCGCCTGCCGCTCCGGCCACGCCTGCACCGACCGTTGCTGCCCCGGCAGCCCCGGCCGTCGCTGCACCCGCGCCGACAGCGCCAGTTACTCCGGCTGCAGGTCAGGGCCAGGTTCAGGTGCAGTTCATCGCCGATTGCTGGACTCAAGTGACCGATGGCAGCGGCAAGGTTCTGTACAGCGGCCTCAAGCGCAAGGGCGACAGCCTGTCTGTCGTCGGCAAGCCTCCGTTTGCCGTGCGTCTGGGCGTTGCCCGTGGCGCGCAGGTCAGTTACAACGGCCAGCCGGTCGATGTCGCTCCGTTCACCAGTGGCGAGACCGCTCGCCTGAAATTGGGTCAATAAGTCATGCACGGCGAATCTCCAATCAAACGTCGCGAATCGCGCAAGATCTGGGTCGGTAACGTGCCCGTGGGCGGCGATGCCCCTATCGCTGTGCAGAGCATGACCAACAGCGACACCAATGACGTCGCTGCCACCGTCGCGCAGATCAACCGTCTGGAAGCCGCCGGCGTCGACATCGTCCGTGTTTCGGTACCGGACATGGACGCCGCCGAGGCGTTCGGCAAGATCAAGCAACTGGTCAAGGTGCCGTTGGTTGCCGACATCCATTTCGACTACAAGATCGCTCTGCGCGTGGCCGAACTGGGTGTGGACTGCCTGCGCATCAACCCGGGCAACATCGGTCGCGAAGACCGCGTGCGTGCGGTGGTCGATGCCGCCCGCGACCGCGGGATTCCGATCCGCATCGGCGTCAACGCCGGTTCGCTGGAAAAAGACCTGCAGAAGAAATACGGCGAGCCGACGCCGGCCGCGCTGGTCGAGTCCGCCCTGCGTCACGTCGAACACCTCGAGCGCCTGAATTTCCAGGACTTCAAGGTCAGCGTGAAGGCTTCCGACGTGTTCATGGCCGTTGAAGCCTACCGTCTGCTGGCCAAGGAAATCGTCCAGCCGCTGCACCTGGGCATCACCGAAGCCGGTGGATTGCGCTCCGGTACAGTGAAATCCGCCGTGGGCCTAGGTATGCTGCTCGCCGAGGGGATTGGCGATACTATCCGCATCTCGCTGGCGGCCGACCCGGTCGAGGAAGTGAAGGTCGGTTACGACATTCTCAAGTCTTTGCATCTGCGTTCCCGTGGCATCAACTTCATCGCCTGCCCGAGCTGCTCGCGGCAGAACTTCGATGTGGTCAAGACCATGAACGAGCTGGAAGGGCGCCTTGAAGACCTGCTGGTGCCGCTGGATGTCGCGGTGATCGGTTGCGTGGTCAACGGCCCCGGCGAAGCCAAGGAAGCCCATATCGGCTTGACCGGCGGCACGCCAAACCTGATTTACATCGACGGCAAGCCGTCGCAGAAACTGACGAATGACAATCTGGTGGACGAGCTGGAAAAGCTGATCCGCGAGAAAGCGGCCGAGAAGGTCGAAGCTGACGCAGCGGTTATTGCGCGCGGCTGATCGAACGAACTAAGGAATTTCTGTGAGCAAGTCTCTGCAAGCCATTCGTGGCATGAACGACATCCTGCCGGAACAGACGCCGGTATGGCGCTATTTCGAAGGCACCGTTTCGCGTCTGCTGGATAACTACGGTTACAAGCAGATCCGCATGCCGATCGTCGAGTTCACCGAGCTGTTCAAGCGCTCGATCGGTGAAGTGACCGACATCGTCGAAAAAGAGATGTACACCTTCGAAGACCGCAACGGCGACTCGCTGACCCTGCGTCCGGAAGGCACGGCCGCGTGCGTGCGTGCGGTGCTCGAGCACGGCATCACCGGCGGTGGCCAGGTGCAGAAACTCTGGTACATCGGCCCGATGTTCCGTCACGAGCGTCCGCAGAAAGGCCGTTATCGCCAGTTCCACCAGATCGGTCTGGAGGTGTTCAACCTCGACGGTCCGGACATCGACGCCGAACTGATCATCATGACCTGGCGCCTGTGGGGCGAGCTGGGCATCCGCGATGCGGTCAAGCTCGAGCTCAACAGCCTCGGCACCAGCGAGTCCCGCGGCCGTTATCGTGAAGCGCTGGTCGAGTACCTCTCGGCGCACCACGACAAACTGGACGAAGACAGCCAGCGTCGCCTGAAAACCAACCCGCTGCGCGTGCTCGACACCAAAAATGCCGACACCCAGGCCGTGCTGGTCGATGCGCCGAAAATGGCCGACTACCTGGATGACGAATCCCGTGCCCACTTCGAAGGCCTGAAGGCCCGTCTGGATGCCGTCGGCATTCCTTACGTGCTCAACCCGAAGCTGGTGCGTGGTCTGGATTACTACAGCAAAACCGTATTCGAATGGGTCACCGACAAGCTCGGCGCCCAGGGCACCGTCTGCGCGGGTGGGCGCTATGACGGTCTGGTCGAGCAGATGGGCGGGAAGCCGACCCCGGGCGTCGGTTTCGCCATGGGCATCGAGCGTCTGGTACTGCTGCTGGAAACCCTGGAGCAGATCCCGGAAGAAATCTCCCGTCAGGTTGACGTCTATCTCTGCGCCTTCGGCGAAGAAGCAGAGCTGGCCGGTCTGGCCCTGGCCGAGCGGGTACGCGACCAACTGCCCAACCTGCGCCTGCAAGTCAATGCCGGCGCCGGCAGCTTCAAGAGCCAGTTCAAGAAAGCCGACAAGAGCGGTGCGCTGTACGCACTGATCCTCGGTGACGACGAAATGGCCCAGCAAGTGGTAGGTTTCAAACCCCTGCGTGGCCAGGGCGAACAACAAAGCATTGCCTGGGATGCGCTCGCTGCACACCTGGCCACCTGCGTCGTGCAGGGTTGAAGCTGTCCAAACAGCCGATTTAGCGATTAAGGAGTATTGGGGTGTCGAGTACCGAAGACGAACAGTTGGCGGATTTGAAGGACTGGTGGACACGCAACGGCAAACCTCTGGTCACCGGCGGCCTGTTGGCGCTGGTCATCGTGTTCGGCTGGCAGGCATATCACAAGTATCAGAGCAACCAGTCGCAAGGCGCCTCGGTGCTCTATCAGCAATTGCTGGAAACCACGCTGACCCCGGACGGCAAGCCTGACGCCGCGCGCGTTGCGGATCTGGCCGGCAAGCTCAACAGCGAATTCGGCGGTTCTGCCTACGCGCAGTACGGCAGCCTGTTCGTGGCCAAGGTCGCGGTCGACAGCGGCAAGCTGGACGACGCGGCGACCGAACTCAAGGCCATCGTTGCCAAACCGGCCAACCCGGCGCTGGGCGAAATCGCCCGTCAGCGGCTGGCGCAGGTACTGGGCGCACAGAACAAGGCCGATGAAGCCCTGAAACTGCTCGAAGGCGATGCCGACAAGTCGTTCCTGGCCACTCGCGAAGAACTCAAGGGCGACCTGCTGGTACAACTGGGCCGTACCGACGAAGCGAACGCGGCGTATCAAAAAGCCAAGGCGGCACTGTCGGATGAAGCGGCGGTCGGTGGCCTTCAAATCAAGCTGGACGACCTGGCCAAAGGGGATGCGTGACGTGATCCGTTGGAAGCATGCAGCATTGCTGGCTCTGGCCATTCTGGCCGCGGGTTGCAGCAGCAACAGCAAAAAAGAACTGCCACCGGCCGAGCTGACCGACTTCAAAGAAGAAGTGGTCCTGCACAAGCAGTGGAGCCGTTCGATCGGTGACGGTCAGGGCGAAACCTACAACATGCTGGTGCCGGCGATCGACGGTGACACCATCTACGCGGCCGATGTGACCGGTATCGTGATGGGCCTGGATCGCGGCAACGGCGACGTGAAATGGAAGAAAGACCTTGAACTGCCTGTGTCCGGCGCCGTTGGCGTGGGTTACGGTCTGGTCATGGTCGGCACCCTGCGCGGTGAAGTCGTTGCCCTCGACGCCATCAACGGTGAAGAAAAGTGGCGCTCGCGCGTCAACAGCGAAGTCCTCGCGCCACCGGCCAGCAACGGTGACGTGGTGGTGGTACAGACCCAGGACGATCGTCTGATCGGTCTGGACGCGGCCACCGGCAACCAACGTTGGGTGTATGACAGCACGCCAGCCGTACTGACCCTGCGCGGCACCAGCGCACCGATTGTCACCAACCGCCTCGCGGTGGCTGGCCTGTCGACCGGTAAAGTGGTCGCTCTCGACATTTCCAACGGCGTGCCGGTCTGGGAACAGCGGATCGCGATTCCACAAGGTCGTTCGGAACTGGAGCGCGTGGTCGACATCGACGGCGGTCTGCTGCTGTCCGGCGGTACCTTGTACGTTGCCAGCTATCAGGGTCGCGTTGCGGCACTGGATCTGGAAAGCGGCCGTCAACTCTGGCAGCGCGACGCGTCGAGCTACGCCGGTGTTGCCCAGGGTTTCGGCAACGTCTACGTAAGCCTGTCGTCGGGCACCGTTGAAGGCGTCGACGAGCGTTCCACCACAGCCCTGTGGAGCAACGACTCGCTGGCCCGTCGTCAACTGTCGGCGCCGGAAGTGTTCTCCAGTTACGTTGCTGTCGGTGACCTGGAAGGTTACCTGCACCTGCTGAGTCAGGTGGACGGTCGTTTCGTCGGCCGCGAGCGCATCGACAGCGACGGCCTGCGTGCCCGTCCGCTGGTGGTGGGTGACACGATTTATGTGTATGGCAACAGCGGCAAACTGGAAGCCCTGACCATCAAGTAACAACTATGCTTGGGGTTAATTCCCCAGGCGGCCTTGCTTCTGCAGGGTTTGCAGCACCCACGGGTGTTGCCCCGAGCACCAGCCGCTGCCTCGCAGCGGCTTTTGTATTTTCTGAAATAACGAAGTGGAGAGCCGCATGGTTCCCGTAATCGCCCTGGTGGGCCGACCGAACGTCGGCAAGTCCACCTTGTTCAACCGCCTGACCAGGACTCGTGACGCCATCGTCGGCGACTTGTCCGGTCTGACCCGTGATCGCCAGTACGGTGAGGCCAAGTGGCAAGGGCGTTCCTACATTCTGATCGACACCGGCGGTATCTCCGGTGACGAGCATGGTATGGACGAAAAAATGGCCGAGCAGTCGCTGCTGGCCATCGAAGAAGCGGATGTCGTTCTGTTCCTGGTAGATGCCAAGGCGGGTTTCACTGCCGCCGACCAGATGATCGCCGAACACTTGCGCAAACGTAACAAGCGTTCCCACGTGGTGGCCAACAAGGTCGACAACATCGACCCGGAAATGGCCCGCGCCGAATTCGCCCCGCTGGGCATGGGCCACGCGATTCCGATCGCCGGCGCCCACGGTCGCGGCATCACGCAATTGCTGGAAGCCGCCCTGAGCGACTTCCCGCGCGACGATGACGAGCCGGCGGAAGGTGAAGAGGAAGAAGTGGTCGCCGAAGGCGAGGAAGCCAAGCGCATTCCTGGTCCGAGCGAAAAAGACGGGATCAAGATCGCCATCATCGGCCGGCCGAACGTCGGCAAGTCGACCCTGGTCAACCGCATGCTCGGTGAAGACCGGGTAATCGTCTACGACCAGCCCGGCACCACCCGCGACAGTATTTACATCCCGTTCGAGCGTAACGACGAGAAGTACACGCTGATCGACACCGCCGGTGTACGCAAGCGCGGCAAGATCCACGAAGAAGTCGAAAAATTCTCCGTGGTCAAAACCCTGCAGGCGATCAAAGACGCCAACGTGGTGATCTTCGTGATGGACGCCCGCGAAGGCGTGGTCGATCACGACCTCAACCTGCTGGGCTTCGCCCTTGAAGCAGGTCGTGCGCTGGTGATCGCGATCAACAAATGGGACGGCATGACGCCAAGCGAGCGCGACTTCGTGAAGGTCGAGTTGCAGCGTCGGTTGTTCTTCGTTGATTTCGCCGATATCCATTTTATCTCGGCACTGCACGGTACCGGCGTGGGCAACCTTTACGCCTCGGTGCAGAACTCGTTCAAGTCGGCGGTCACCCGCTGGCCGACCAGCCGCCTGACGCAGATTCTCGAAGACGCGGTCAGCGAGCACCAGCCGCCGATGGTCAACAGCCGCCGGATCAAGCTGCGTTACGCTCACCTGGGTGGTGCGAACCCGCCGATCATTGTGATCCACGGCAACCAGATCGAGAAAGTGCCGAAGTCGTACGTGCGCTATCTGGAAAACACTTACCGCCGTGTGCTCAAACTGGTCGGTACGCCGATCCGTATCGAGTTCAAGGGTGGCGAGAACCCGTACGAAGGCAACAAGAACACGCTGACCGACCGCCAGGTCAACAAGAAGCGTCGCTTGATGTCGCACAACAAGAAAGCCAGCAAGAAGCGCCGCGACAAGAAGTAAGGTCGTTGCGAACAGAGAGAAGGGGCGCCGTTTGGCGCCCTTTTTTTATGGGCGCCGGATGGGCTATCCTCGGGCTCTCCCGCGCCGTCGTCAGAGCCGGGGCAGAGCAGGGAACCCCGATGATCACCAGCAAGCTGCCGAATGTCGGCATCACTATTTTCACGCAGATGTCTCAGCTCGCGGCGCAGACCGGAGCGATCAACCTTTCCCAGGGTTTTCCCGATTTCGACGGCCCGCAGGCACTGCGCGACGCAGTCGGTCGACACATCGCCAGTGGCCATAACCAGTATTCGCCCATGACCGGCCTGCCGGCGCTGCGCCAGCAGATTGCGGCAAAGATCGCCCGCAGTTATGGCGCCAACGTCGATGCCGACAATGAAGTGACCGTGACCCCCGGCGCCACCCAGGCGATTTTCTGTGCGATCCAGGCGGTTATCCACAGCGGCGACGAAGTCATCGTGTTCGACCCGGCCTACGACAGCTACGAGCCGTCGGTGGAACTGGCCGGTGGGCGCTGCGTGCATGTGCAACTTGGGCTGAAGGATTTCTCCATCGACTTCGACAAGCTCAGCGCAGCCTTGAGCCCGCGCACGCGGATGATCATCCTCAACACCCCGCACAACCCGAGCGGTGCATTGATCAGCCGTGCCGAGCTGGATCAACTGGCGGCGTTGATCCGTGACCGCGACATCTACGTGATCAGCGACGAAGTCTACGAACACCTGGTATTCGACGGCGTGCCGCACGTCAGCGTGCTGGCCCATGAAGAGCTGTATCAGCGCGCCTTCGTGGTCAGCTCGTTCGGCAAGACTTATCACGTCACCGGCTGGAAAACCGGCTACGTCGTGGCGCCGCCGGCCCTGACGGCAGAGCTGCGTAAAGTGCACCAGTACGTCAGTTTCTGCGGCGTGACACCGTTGCAGTACGCCCTGGCCGATTACATGGCCGAGCATCCGGAACACGTTGAAGAGCTGCCGGGTTTCTATCAGGCCAAGCGCGATCTGTTCTGTGATCTGCTGGCGCCGTCGCGATTCAGTTTCACCCGGGTCACCGGCACCTATTTCCAACTGGTTGATTACTCGCAGATTCGCCCCGATCTGAACGATGTCGAGATGGCGATGTGGATGACCCGCGAGCACGGCGTGGCGAGCATTCCGGTGTCGGTGTTCTACCAGAATCCACCGCAAGGCCAGCGTCTGGTGCGCCTGTGCTTTGCCAAACGTGAGGAGACGCTGCGGGAAGCGGCGGCCAAACTATGCGTGATCTGAGTGCGTTGCCCGATCTGAATCTGGCGCTGATCCAGACCAGCCTGGCCTGGCATGATCGTCAGGCCAATCTCGAGCATTTCGACGTTTTGCTCGAACAGGCGCGCGGTGCCGACCTGATCATCCTGCCGGAAATGTTCACCACCGGATTTTCCATGGAATCCGAAACCCTGGCCGAAGCCGAAAACGGCCCGACCAGCAAATGGCTGCGGGCCCAGGCGGCGAAGCTGAACGCGGTCGTCACGGGCAGCGTGATCATCCAGGCCGCCGATGGCAGCCACCGCAACCGTTTGCTGTGGGCGCGGCCGGACGGCGAGGTGCTGCATTACGACAAGCGTCACCTGTTCCGCATGGCCGGCGAGCACAACCACTACACCCCCGGCGAGCGCCAGGTGCAGTTCGAGCTCAAGGGCTGGCGGGTGCGGCCGCTGATCTGCTACGACTTGCGCTTCCCGGTGTGGAGTCGCGACGCTCAGGACACCGATCTGCTGCTGTACACCGCCAACTGGCCGGGTGCGCGACGGCAGCACTGGAACCGGTTGCTGCCGGCTCGGGCCATTGAAAACCTTTGTTATGTGGCGGCGGTCAACCGGGTTGGAACCGATGGCAAGGGTTTTGCGTATACCGGCGACAGTCAGGTGCTGGATTTCCAGGGCGAGACGTTGCTGGCGGCGGGAGAGGCTGACGGGCTGTTCAAGGTGGTTCTGGAAGCGGCTTCGCTGGCGGCTTACCGCGAGCGGTTCCCGGCGAATCTGGATGCCGACACCTTCGAGTTCACCTGACATTTGCAGCGTCTGCAAAAGCCTTTTCGCGGGCAAGCCCGCTCCCACAGTGTTCTATGGTGTGCATGAGTCTGGGGTGCACCGGCGTCCCCTGTGGGAGCGGGCTTGCCCGCGAAGGGGTCATTACAGACAGCACTAAAATGGCAGGCAAAAAAAGGCCCCGGAGTTCGCACTCCGGGGCCTTTCGTATTGCAGCGGTCAAGTTACGCCGCTTTCGCTTCCGGCTGGCTCAGCGAGCGGTTCAGCGCGCTGAACAGGGCCTTGAAGCTGGCGGTGGTGATGTTTTCATCGATGCCCACGCCGTGCACCGCACGTTCGCCGTTCACACGCAATTCGATGTAGGCCGCCGCCTTGGCGTTGGTGCCCGCGCCAATGGCGTGTTCGTTGTAGTCCATGATCTCCACCGGAATCGGCAGACCGGCCACCAGCGCTTCCAGCGCGCCGTTGCCCTTGCCGCGCCAGTGCAGGTTGGTTTCGCCCTGACCCTTGCTCGCCACTTCCACTTCGACGGCGCTGTTGCCGTTTTCTTCCTGCAGGCGATGGCTGACCAGCGCGTACGGGGTGTTGGCTTGCAGGTATTCGCTGTGCAACAGCGCGTGGATTTGCTGCGCGGTCATCTCCAGACCCAGGCGGTCGGTTTCACGCTGCACGACCTGGCTGAATTCGATCTGCATGCGACGTGGCAGGCTGATGCCGTATTCCTGTTCCAGCAAGTAGGCGATGCCGCCCTTGCCCGACTGGCTGTTGACGCGGATCACCGCCTCGTAGCTGCGGCCGATGTCGGCCGGGTCGATCGGCAGGTACGGTACTTCCCACAGTGCGTCGGATTTCTGCTGGGCGAAGCCCTTGCGGATCGCGTCCTGGTGGGAGCCGGAGAAGGCGGTGTGGACCAGGTCGCCGACGTACGGGTGACGCGGGTGAACCTGGATCTGGTTGCACTCTTCGACGACTTTGCGCACGCCGTCGATGTCGGAGAAGTCCAGTTGCGGGTCGAGGCCCTGGGTGTACATGTTCAGTGCCACGGTCACGAGGTCGACGTTGCCGGTACGCTCGCCGTTGCCGAACAGGCAGCCTTCGACGCGGTCGGCGCCGGCCATCAGGCCCAGCTCGGTGGCGGCCACGCCGGTGCCACGGTCGTTGTGGGTGTGCAGGCTGATGATCACGCTGTCACGACGGTTGATGTTGCGGTGGAACCACTCGATCTGGTCGGCGTAGACGTTCGGCGTCGCGCATTCAACGGTGGCCGGCAGGTTGAGGATGATCTTGTGCTCAGGCGTCGGGTTCCAGACCTCGATCACCGCGTCACAGACTTCCTTGGCGAATTCCAGCTCGGTGGCGCTGAAGGTTTCCGGCGAGTACTCGAAGGTCCACTCGGTGTCCGGCTGCATGGCGGCGTATTTGACGAACAGCTTGGCAGCGTTGACGGCGATGGCCTTGATCCCATCCTTGTCCTGGTTGAAGACGATGCGACGGAAAGAAGGGGAGGTGGCGTTGTACAGGTGAACGATGGCTTTTTTCGCCCCGCGCAGGGATTCGAAAGTGCGCTCGATCAGGTCTTCACGGCCCTGAGTCAGCACTTGAATAGTGGTGTCGTCCGGGATGTGGCCGTCTTCGATCAAAGTGCGCACGAAGTCGAAGTCGGTTTGCGAAGCGGCCGGGAACGACGCCTCGATTTCCTTCACGCCCACTTGCACCAGGGTTTTCCAGAAGCGCAGTTTTTTCACCGCGTCCATTGGCTCGATCAACGACTGGTTGCCGTCACGCAGGTCGGAGCTGCACCAGATCGGCGCGGCATTGATGGTTTTCGACGGCCAGGTGCGGTCCGGCAGGTTGATCACAGGAAACGCGCGGTATTTCGAAGACGGGTCTTTGAGCATGCTCATCGGGAAATTCCTTATTGTCTGGGCCGAAAAGAGGCGGCCTGCCGGTGTAACGAACGTTCTTGGAAAAGCGTGGGACGAGGCGCAGCGATTCAGCCCGGCAGTCGTGCGCTGACGAGGCACAGGCTGCGGTGCTGGCGAAGCTGAATGAGGGTGTGAGAGGTTTTCATGCCCTCAACCCTAACCGCGAGGGATGAGGATGGCAAGCAGTCGGAAAAAATTGAGAGGAATACCCGGAAAGCGGTTTTTTCCGAGATTTTATTCTTGAAATCGCGCTTATTGTTGGCCGGGATTGCGCGGACCATTCGTCGTGCGCAATCCCTGCTGGTGGGGGTTCAGACTGAAATCAAGGCTGGAAAGCCCCAATGAAAATCGCCGGATCGACCCGCGCATCGTTCAGGCTGACGTTCCAGTGCATGTGCGGCCCGGTCGCCCGACCTGTAGCGCCAACCTTGCCCACCACCGCACCGCGCGCCAGTTGCTGGCCGTTCTGCACATCAATCTTCGACATGTGGCAGAACATGCTGATGAAGCCCTGGCCGTGGTCGACGAACACGGTGTTGCCATTGAAGAAGTAGTTGCCGATCAGGATCACCTTGCCCGCCGCCGGGGTCTTGATCGGTGTGCCCGCCGGCACCGCGAAGTCCAGACCTGCGTGCGGATTGCGCTCTTCACCGTTGAAGAAACGGCGCACGCCGAACTTGCTCGACAGCGGCCCGTTGACCGGCTTGTCCAGCAACAGGTTGCTCGGCGTGTTCGGGCTGAAGCTGCGGTAGGCCTTGATCTGCTCGGCCAGTTCGCCCTCGATGCGCTTGAGGTTGGCCGGGTTCGGGTTGACCTGCTGAGTGTTCTTCAGGGTGATGTGCTGTTCCGGGTATTTCTTGTTACCGACATTGAAGTTGAGGTTACGTCCGCCAGTGCTGATCTGCTGAACGCCGGGTTTGACGGTCAACGGAACGCCGACAATCGCCAGCCAGTTGTTCTGCTCCTTGACCACCAGCACCGGTTTGCCCTGATACGTGGCTTTAGGCGCTTGCGCAGCGGTCCCCAGATCGACGACCGCCACGCCGCCCGGCACCGGTTTGTTCAGCAGGCGGGTGATGTAACTGTCGGCGTGGGCGTTGAAGGTCAGGCACAGGAACAGCAGCGGAGCAAGAAAACGCGGCATGGATCAGTCCAGTAAAGAGAGAGTGACAGGCGTCAGGTGATTGTCCTCGACGCGCACTTGCAGTTCGCCTTCGCCCAGTCTGGCCTTGAGGCGCTGGCCGGTGTGAGTCTGCGCGGCGTTGCGAATCGCGTTGCCGCGCTCATCCAGAAGAATGCTGTAGCCACGGCCGAGAGTCGCCAGCGGGCTGACCACGTGCAGGGTCTGCATCTGGCTTTGCAACTGCAGGCGACGGCGTTTCAAGCCTTCGTTCATCGCGCGTGGCAGGCGCTCGGCGAGGCTGTCGAGACGCTGGCGCAACAGGGCCAGCTGGCGTCCCGGATGCTGCCCGGCGAGGCGGGTTTCCAGGCGGATCAGGCGTTCACGACGGGTATTGAGCTGGCGCTCGAACGCCCGACGCATGCGCATGTCCAGATCATCCAGGCGCTGTGCCTGTTGACGCAGACGCTCGCCAGGATGGCGCAAGCGGCGGGTCATGCCTTCAAGGCGCAGGCGATCGCGCATCAAGCGGTCACGCATGCGCATCACCAACCGGCGATGCAGGCTTTCGACCTGACGGATCAGATGGCTGGAATCCGGGGCAAGCAGTTCAGCAGCAGCGGACGGCGTCGGCGCACGCACATCCGCCACGAAGTCACTGATCGACACATCGGTTTCATGGCCGACTGCGCTGACGATCGGCGTAACACAGGCATCGACCGCCCGGGCCACGGCTTCTTCATTGAAGCACCAGAGGTCTTCCAGCGAGCCGCCGCCACGGGCCAGGATCAGCGCGTCGAACCCACGGGCATCCGCCAGTTTCAGGGCGCGGACGATCTGCGCGGTGGCTTCGCGGCCCTGAACGGCGGTGGGAATCAGCGTCAGTTGCACCTGCGGCGCGCGGCGGCGGAACACGCTGATAATGTCGCGAATCACCGCGCCGGTCGGCGAACTGATGATGCCGATGCGCTGCGGGTGCGCCGGCAGCGGCACCTTGCGCTCGGCACTGAACAGGCCTTCGGCGCTGAGCTTTTCCTTCAAGGCATCGAAGGCCAGGCGCAGGGCACCATCACCGGCCGGCTCCACGGTGTCGAGGATCAGCTGATAGTCGCCACGCCCTTCGAACAGCGAGACCTTGCCGCGCACCTTGACCGCCAGGCCATCCTTCAGCGCCTGACGCACCCGCGCCGCATTCTGGCGGAACAGCGCGCAACGCACCTGCGCGCCACTGTCCTTGAGCGTGAAATACACGTGGCCGGACGCCGGGCGGGCGAGGTTGGAGATTTCGCCTTCGACCCAGATGTTGCTGAACACGTCTTCGAGCAACACCCGCGCGCGGCCGTTGAGCTGGCTGACGGTCAGGACTTCGCGGTCCAGGCCGAGTCTTGCAAAGGGATCTTTAATCATGGGGCGCAGTTTAAAGGCATTCGCCGGTGAATGTCTGGAGGAAGTGTTGCACCAGAGGTGTGGGATTTTGCCGAGAAGCGAGGGCGACGGTGCTCTGGCAATCGCCGGTCAGCGGCAGAAATCTCACGCCGGCGGGCGCGATGTCCTGCATCGATTCCGGCAACAGAGCAATGCCGAATCCGGCCTGGATCAATTGCAATTGCGTGGTCTTGCGCGACATCACCCGAGCAGCCTGGGGGAAAAAGCCGTGACGCATGCACAGGTCGGCGCACAAATAACTCAGCCCGCCGCGCTGCGGATGCGGGATGGAGATGAACGCTTCGTCCTTCAATTGCGCCAGGTCGACGGCCTCCGCCAACGCCAGTCGATGATTCGCCGGCACAGCAAGCAGCAAACGTTCGGTGTAGAGCGGCACAATCTGAACGCCCTCGCGCTGGCGCAGCACCGGCAGCCGCAGAAGGCCGATATCGAGCCGGCCCTCGGCCAGTTCTTCAAGTTGCGCCTCCGAGGAGAGCGTGCCGATGTCCAGCGAAACGCCGGGTTGCTGCTCCAGATATGCGCTCATGTCGCGCAACAGTCGGCCGCTGATCGGCACGGTGCTGGAGTGACAAAGGCGCAAGGTGCCGCGCTGGCCCTGGCCGATTTCCGTGGCCAGGGCGCTGGCCTTGTTCAATTCATTGATCAGGTTTCTCGCCCGGGGCAAAAACGCTTCGCCAGCGGCGGTGAGCCGGGGCTGGCGTGCGGTGCGTTCGAACAGCGGCGTTTGCAGGCGGGTTTCCATGTCCTTGATCTGCCGGCTCAACGCCGATTGAGCGATGAACAGCCGTTCGGCTGCGGCGCTGAAGCTGCCGCTCTCGGCGATTTCCACGAAGTAGCGCAATTGGCGGGTTGAAAGCACGAGGCATGCCTTTTCGAGATGGCTTGGCGGTTTCGATGATATTAGTCGCAACCCTCGGCGCTGGCTAAAGTCATCGCAGGCTTATAAAGGAAGCGAGCGAATGAGCGTGGCGGGGTTGTTGAGCGAATGGTCGTGGGGCGCGCAGGGCTGGGTGGTGATCGGGTTGGCCATCGCGTTGGCCTACATCGTGTTCGGGATTGCCGGTTTCGGTACCGCATTGGTGGCCGGGCCGATCCTGATTCTGTTCATGCCGCTATCGAAAATCGTGCCGTTGCTGGTGCTGCTGGATTTCGTCGCGGCGTTCGGCAACCTGCTGCCGTCGCGGCGCGACGTGGCTAAACCGGAATTGCTGCGGCTGTTGCCGTGCATGGCGGTGGGCTGCACGCTGGGGGTGATTTTCCTGCTCAACCTCAAGTCCGATCTGCTGTTGCTGCTGATGGGGTTGTTTATCAGTGCCTATGCGATCTACAGCTTGTGGATCAAGGCGCGACCGGCGCAGTTATCTGCTGGGTGGGCGTTGCCGATGGGCACGGTGGGCGGTTTGTTCGGGGCGTTGTTCGGCAGTGGCGGCTTTCTTTATGCGATCTACCTCAACAGCCGACTGCCAAAAGACGCGGCACGGGCCACGCAAAGTGCGCTGATCAGTTGCAGCACGGTGGTGCGTTTGAGCCTGTTTGCCATCGCCGGGGTGTATGCCGAGCTACCCTTGTTGATGCTGGCGCTGTGCTTGTTGCCGGCCATGGCGCTGGGCTTGTGGGTCGGACGGCGGCTGACCATGCGCCTGTCCCGCGAGGCCTTCGTGCGGCTGGTGACCTGGCTGGTGCTGGCAAGCGGGATTGCGCTGATCGGCCGCTATTTAAGCACTTGACCTGAGTGGCTCAGGGATTAAGCTGCCGGCCTTTAGGGCCTCTTCGCGGGCAAGCCCGCTCCCACAGATTTCTCAGATGTACACAGGATGTGTGAGCGACTGAGAACCTTGTGGGAGCGGGCTTGCCCGCGAAGGCGTCAGAAGCCATACCGCAGGACTTTTCATGAATTCGCAGAGCATCATCGTCCCGAAAATCTCCAACCTGCCGGTGCACGAGCCCCGCGCTCGGGCGATTCTGCGCTGGCTGGTGCGCAAGAACATCGTCAAGGAAGAGCTGAGCACTTGCGGACGTACCGGCAATCGCATGGCCTACGCCATCGCCGATGGTGCCCGTGCGGTGGTGCTGTACCCCGAGGCGCTGCCGTTCGGCGAGCCGATCAACGGTCTCGAGGTCATCACCAAGCGCTGCATCTACACCCCGGCCAAGGGGTTTCTCGAAGAAGCCGGTTGTGCCGAATGCCGTCAGGAAATCGGTGAAGCGCTGTTCGAAAGCCTGGAAGACTGGATGCCGGGCCGCACCGATAACTTCACCTGCCCGGAATGCGGGCATGAGGACGACATCAACGGTTTCCTGTATTTGCAGGAGTGCGGGTTTTCCAACCTCGGTTTCATCTTCAACAACTGGCTGGAGGCGGGGTTCAAGCAGAGTTTCATCGACGAATTCGCCGATTGGCTGGATCAACCGGTGAGCTGGGTCAAGGTCGAGTTGTAGGGGGCGTTTTTCCCGTACATCAGCAACATTGATATAAGACAAGTTTTACATTGAGCCCGGTAGGGTGTCTGAGTATAATGGCGCGCTTCCATTTTCCCGCTCGGGAGCCCCCGCGATGCTGCGTATCAGCCAAGAAGCTCTGACCTTCGACGACATTCTTTTAGTGCCTGGTTATTCCGAGGTGCTTCCTAACGAAGTCAGTCTGAAGACCCGCCTTACCCGTGGCATCGAGCTGAACATTCCTCTGGTTTCTGCCGCCATGGACACCGTCACCGAAGCCCGTCTGGCAATCGCCATGGCTCAGGAAGGTGGCATCGGCATTATCCACAAGAACATGACCATCGAGCAGCAAGCTGCCGAAGTTCGCAAGGTCAAGAAGTTCGAAGCCGGTGTGGTCAAGGACCCGATCACCATCGAGGCTGACGCCACGGTTCGTGATCTGTTCGAACTGACCCGCATGCACAACATTTCCGGTGTTCCGGTGCTGCACGATGGCGACCTGGTCGGCATCGTCACTTCCCGTGACGTGCGTTTCGAAACTCGTCTGGATGCCACCGTTCGTGAAGTGATGACGCCGAAAGAGCGTCTGGTCACTGTTCGCGAAGGCGCCGACAAGAACGAAGTCCGCGAGCTGCTGCACAAGCACCGCCTGGAAAAAGTCCTGATCGTCGACGACAAGTTTGCCCTCAAAGGCATGATGACTGTCAAAGACATCGAAAAAGCCAAGGCCTACCCGCTGGCCAGCAAGGACGACCAGGGTCGTCTGCGCGTTGGCGCTGCGGTCGGTACCGGTAAAGACACCGGTGACCGCGTTGCCGCTCTGGTCAATGCCGGAGTGGACGTGGTGGTGGTCGACACCGCTCACGGTCACTCCAAAGGTGTGATCGACCGCGTTCGCTGGGTCAAAGAGAATTTCCCTGAAGTGCAGGTGATCGGCGGCAACATCGCCACCGGCGCAGCCGCCAAGGCCCTGGCCGAAGCCGGCGCCGACGCGGTCAAGGTCGGTATCGGCCCTGGCTCGATCTGCACCACCCGTATCGTCGCCGGTGTCGGCGTTCCGCAAATCAGTGCCATCGCCAACGTCGCCGCTGCCCTTGAAGGCACCGGTGTTCCGTTGATCGCCGACGGCGGCATCCGTTTCTCCGGTGACCTGTCCAAGGCCATCGTTGCCGGTGCTTCCTGCGTGATGATGGGCTCGATGTTCGCCGGTACCGAAGAAGCGCCGGGCGAGATCGAACTGTTCCAGGGCCGTTCCTACAAGGCTTATCGCGGCATGGGTTCGCTGGGCGCCATGTCCCAGGCTCAAGGTTCCTCCGACCGTTACTTCCAGGACTCCTCGGCAGGCGCCGAGAAACTCGTTCCGGAAGGCATCGAAGGCCGTGTTCCTTACAAGGGCACCCTGAGCGCGATCATCCACCAGTTGATGGGCGGTCTGCGTTCTTCCATGGGTTACACCGGCAGCGCCAACATCGAAGAAATGCGCACCAAGCCTGAGTTCGTGCGGATCACCGGTGCCGGCATGGCCGAATCCCACGTTCACGACGTGCAGATCACCAAGGAAGCGCCAAACTACCGCGTAGGTTGAGGCTTCAAGCAAAACGTTAAATGACCGGGGCTGTTTTATTCAGCCCCGAGTCGTTTCTGAATCAAGACTGTTTCTGAATTATTTAGACGAGACTGAATCATGGCCCTCGACATTCACGCTCACCGCATCCTGATCCTCGACTTCGGTTCGCAATACACCCAACTGATCGCCCGCCGCGTGCGCGAGATCGGTGTGTACTGCGAACTGCACCCGTTCGACATGGACGAAGATGCGATCCGCGAATTTGCGCCAAAAGGCGTGATCCTCGCCGGCGGTCCCGAGTCCGTGCACGAAGCCAACAGCCCGCGCTGCCCGCAAGCGGTGTTCGACCTGGGCGTACCGGTCTTCGGTATCTGCTACGGCATGCAGACCATGGCCGAACAACTGGGCGGCAAGGTTGAAGGCTCCGAGCTGCGTGAGTTCGGTTACGCCCGCGTTGACGTGGTCGGCAAGAGCCGCCTGCTCGACGGCATCGAAGACCATATCGATGCTGACGGCCTGTTCGGCCTCGACGTGTGGATGAGCCACGGTGACAAGGTCACCAGGATGCCGAGCGATTTCCATATCCTGGCCAGCACCCCGAGCTGCCCGATCGCCGGCATGTTCAACGACGAGCGCGCCTACTACGGCGTGCAGTTCCACCCGGAAGTGACCCACACCAAGCAGGGCGGTCGCATCCTGTCGCGCTTCGTGCTGGACATCTGCGGCTGTGAAGCCCTGTGGACCCCGTCGAAGATCGCCGAAGACGCCATCGCCAACATCCGCGCACAGGTCGGTACCGACAACGTGCTGCTGGGTCTGTCCGGCGGTGTGGATTCCTCGGTGGTTGCGGCGCTGCTGCACAAGGCCATCGGTGATCAACTGACCTGCGTCTTCGTCGATAACGGCTTGCTGCGTCTGCACGAAGGCGAGCAAGTGATGGCCATGTTCGCCGAGAACATGGGCGTCAAGGTGATCCGCGCCAACGCCGAAGACCAGTTCCTGAACAACCTGGCCGGCGAAGCCGATCCAGAGAAGAAGCGCAAGATCATCGGCCGCACCTTCATCGACGTGTTCGATGCCGAATCCTGCAAGCTCGACAACATCAAGTACCTGGCCCAGGGCACCATCTACCCGGACGTGATCGAGTCGGCTGGCGCGAAAAGCGGCAAGGCCCACGTGATCAAGTCGCACCACAACGTGGGCGGCCTGCCGGAAGAAATGAACCTGAAACTGGTCGAACCACTGCGCGAACTGTTCAAGGACGAAGTCCGTCGTCTGGGTCTGGAACTGGGCCTGCCGTACGACATGGTCTACCGTCACCCGTTCCCGGGTCCGGGCCTGGGCGTGCGGATCCTTGGCGAAGTGAAGAAGGAATACGCCGACCTGCTGCGTCGCGCCGACCACATTTTCATCGAAGAACTGCGCAAGGCCGACTGGTACCACAAGGTCAGCCAAGCCTTCGTGGTGTTCCAGCCGGTGAAATCGGTTGGCGTGGTCGGCGATGGCCGTCGTTACGCCTGGGTCGTGGCCCTGCGTGCGGTGGAAACCATCGACTTCATGACCGCCCGTTGGGCACACCTGCCTTACGAATTGCTGGAAACCGTTTCCGGCCGCATCATCAATGAAATCGAGGGTATCTCGCGCGTTACTTACGACGTGTCGAGCAAGCCGCCGGCGACGATTGAGTGGGAGTGAGCCCGCGTCGCGCCATGACGGTGTGAGTGCTGGCAGTCCAAGGCCGCGTGAACGGTGTTCACGCGGCCTTTTTGTTGCCGCTTACAAAGGCCCGTGCCAGCCGGCCAGGGTCAGGCCCCGCTCGTTCAGCGCCTTGAGCAAGGCTTCGACGCTGCCGAAGCGCTTCTCATGGAGCGTGGGCCAGGCGGGACGCTCGATGAAATAGCGACCGGATTCAAAGTGGATCGGCGTACGTGCAATCACGTTGTCGCGACCGCGGTGCAGAAGCAGCGTTTCGCGGGGCTCCTGTTTCAAGGTGTACATCCCCGGACGACTCAGCAACTGATCGATCTGCTGTTTCGTCCCGGCTTTCCACGGTGTTTGCACTTGCAGGCGGATATCACCTTGTACGCGGCCGGTCGGATTGCCGTTATGGTCAAGAAAAGTCTTGCCAGGATCCGGTTCGAATCCACGAGCCTCGCCGTAGCCGACATCCTCGATGCGCAGGCCGACGGCGTCTTCCAGCTCACTGACCCCTGCGACGCCCTCGAAGGTATTGGAGTGTGAATTGCCCATGAGCGCGGCCCATTTGTGCGGGCCGCGTGCGGCCTGGTCGGCCTCGATGATCGTGTGGGCGAAGAAGTTCATCATCTTCTGGCGGATTGTCGGGTCGAGGCCTCGCATGCCTTCCAGTCTGTAACTGGCCATGCAGTCGATGGCTTGGATGCGCACGCCGTGGCGGTTGGCCTCTTTCACCAGATTGAGAAAGGTGTAGCGCCGTGTCGGGTCGGTCATGTGACCCTGGTCGAGGCTTTCCAGATAAAGCTCAAGGTCCTGGGACATCACGGAAGTCCTGGCGAAGTTGTCCAGGGCTGCCTGATGGAAGTCCGTGAGCAGGTGTTCCATGTAAAGCGTTTTCACACCTTTGCGGGCCAGGGTCGGCATCTGTTCGATGAGCCACTGTTTACTGCCGATATCGGCATGGCTCTCGCCGATGACCAGCCCCTGGAACCGAGCGAGCAATTGTTCGATGAATGACTCGGCTGTCACGGTCGGGTCTACAGTAGGCAGGACCGGACGCGGACGTAAGTTCAGCTCTGCGAAGAAACGCATGGCAGCTTCGCGCAGCTGCCTGCGCAGAGCCCTGAATGCGTTGAGGGGGGAGTGACTGTCGAGGCTCTCGAATGCATCGCCCAGTATGCGTTCATTGCCGATGATGGCGGCGTTCTTCAGTTCGCTGCGAAACGGCTTGGGAATGTCATAGGGCGAATGGGTGACAGCGGTGTCAGTCAGCGGCATTTCAGGAGTGGCCAACGTACCTGCGCCGGCAGGTTCGATGCCTGGGGTTTCTGGCGTTGCCATCGGATCGATTCGCACCCGTTTGAGCGTCAAGCCTTCATCTGCCAGCGCTTGTGTCAGCTCATGCACACTGTCGAAATGACGGCCGCTGACTGTCGCCCATCGGGGGCGAACGATGAAAAAACCTCCGGCATCCTGCTGGATCGGCGTATGTACCAGCGTCCCGTCGCCGCTGCGGTGGACCAGCGTGGACGGTTCCTGAAGCATGAACATGCCTCTTGCGGGCAAGGCCTCTTCCAGCGTGCGGGCGGAGGCCAACGGGGGCGGCGCATTCAATTGCAAACGCATGTCGCTTTTGATCAGATCGATGGGGTTGCCCAACAGGTCCCGCACCTTCTTGCCCGGGTCGGTCGATAACACGCCAGCCTTGCCCACGGGCAGTTCTTCGATGCGCAATGAAGCGGCACCCTCCAGCTCGCTGAGTCCGGCGACCTTGTCGAAGGTGCTGGCGCGTGTCTCATCTACCAGGGCTATCCAGCGATGGGATCCTCGTGCTGCTTGGTCGGCCCGGATCACCGCGTCGGAAAAATAATTCATCATCTTCCGGCTGCTGATCTCGGAGGTGTTCTCCATATTCGGAAAGCGGCGGCTGGCCATGCAATCGATGGCTTGTACGCGGATATGGTTTTTCTGGGCGGCTTTCACCAGTTCCGTATAGGAATGGGGGCCGGCAGGATCGGCAGCGAATCGGGTGTCGAGGGCTTTGAGATAGTCCTCAAGTGCGGGTGGCAGCTTGCCAGTCTTGTGGAACAAGTCCAGTTCCGCCTGATGGAAGTCGGTCAGCAGATGATCCAGATACAGCGTTCTGACCTTCTGTTTGTTCAGTGCCTTGAAGTTGTCGATCAATACACCACGGGCGCCTGAGGCGGCGTTGTCCTGACCGAGCACCAGCCCCGGGACTTCCTTGAACAGACGCTTGGTCATCTCCGCGAAGGGAGTTGCAGGCTTGAGTGGTCGTAGGGCTGGACGCGGAGGCAGATTCGGGGCGCTGAACGAGTCGATGGAGGCGTCATACAGGCTGCGACGCAGCATCTTGAAGTCCTGATAAACATTGTCGCCTCCCTGCAGGGTGTCCAGCGCAAAGTCATCGGTCTGGCCTTGCGCTACCGAGCGCAGCGTCGCTCTGTAGGGTTGAGGAATGTCATACGGCATGGGTTGCATCGCCACTTCGGGCAGCGGATCGGCAGTGTGTCCCCAGGGCCAGTCGCCGAATATTTTTCCGCCTCCCCTGAGGCCTGGGCGTGCGACAGGTTGCCACTTGAGTGCTTCGTTCAGGCGCACCGGCACGTTGCGATAAAACGAATAGGGATTGCTCGGATCGACGATAACCCAGCCGCGCATCTGCTCGACGTAGCGCACCTGGTAGAAGCCGTCGGATCCGGCACGGCGCATATAGATGTAATGCTTGCCGGAAGCGGTTTGAATGATCCCCTGCAGTTTCGGATTGCCGGTCTCCATCCGGGTGCTTTCACCGATTTCGGTCTTGAACGATGCGAGAAAATCCTCCGGTGCCGCAGGCAATACCTGTTTCGGCGCGATCTCGGCCAGCGTTGGCAGCGGCGAACGGGCCAGTGCCGCTTCGGCGAGTTTTTCTTGCGGTGCGATGGACAGCGCCGTTTGAGCGAGTTCTTCTTCCGGTTCGATAAATGTTTCGGTTTCGGCAATTTCGGGCAGAAGCTCGCCGCCCTTGATGAAAAGGGCGTTGAACACGGTATCGATGGCCGTGAATATCGCCCCGGTCACGCCAGTCTTGCGCGCCTCTGGCGTCTTGCCATTGACTGCCTGGTCGATCTGCAGGCCAACGTTGGCGATGCCTGCACCGACCACCGCCAGCGCCACCGGCCAGCCAACGGCTGCCATGGGACCGAACATGCGATTGAAAGCATTCAGATAGCCGACCCACAGTTTTTTACGCAGATCGCCATTGGAATGCATCATGAATTCCCCATCGCTGATCATGCGGGCGTGGGTGGCGGTTCCCAGAAAAGTGAACACATCGGTGGTCAGTGCATTGCCTGTACGGGCGACGAGGGAGTGATCGTCGCTGTCCCAGGTACTGACCAAGAGATCCAGCGCATGATTGAGTCCGACATTCTCGATATGCGGGGCGCGCCACAGTTCCGAGACGACTCCGGCGAGCGGGCCTAGTGCCCAGAGCCATCGCCGTTTCGCGACCGCACGCCATGATGTGTCCTCGATGATGTCGTGATCGGCGACCTGGAAATGCGCCATGAAGCGTTTTCGATCGGAAGGTTTTCTGATTTGCGACAGCACCCACCAATGCAGGTCGCGAGCGTTTTGCAAGGCATGCACCCCCCAGATTTCCCCCGGTACGTAAAGGATCACGCCGCCATGGCCATCGGTGATGCACAGGATGTCGGTCGCGACGAAACCGCCGATTTTCAGCAGGCCGATCCGCAAGCCGTCAGCCGGCAGGGCTTCGTCTTCGAGCATCTGGCGGGTGACCGGCCAGCTCACATTGCCGGCGACCGCTTTGACGGCCGTTCTGAAGTTGTCATCCGACAGCCGACCACTTTCACGATCCTCCATGGCCTTTGCCAGAAAGGTGCATTTGGCCAGGGCCCTGAAGGTCTTTGCGTGTTTGCTCCAGAACGCATCGACTTTTTTCCGGTAACGATCGGCAAAGTTGATTCCCCAGAACGCTTTCAATACATCACTGCTGTGCAGGCGTACCTCGTTGCTCTCGTTGTAGGTGCCCGCCTCCGGTCCTGCGGTGTAGAAACCGGCATCGGCGTCGAGCAGGTCGGCGTTGTCCTGGTCGTGAACGCTGAATCGCTGGATCACCAGCTGTGGCAGGGTCATCGATTCACGCGGAGTTTCGAACAGGTGCTCCCAGCCTGTGAACGTTCGAGAGCTGCTTTGTGCTGCGTGAAACCGATGCCAATAAACCTGTTCGGGTTCCAGGTGGGCGAGGTCATGTCTGGCGAGGATGTCCTTGGCGATGGCGCAGGCCATTTCGTACATGTCGGGGCAGGCCGCGACCAGTGTCGGCACCAATGCCTTGAGCGCCTTGCGGTCGTCGGCGTTGGGCAGGGCGATGTCTTTTGTTGTGTCCACAGTCTTTCCTTGAGCGTGGTGGTTGAAAAAAACACCGCGATCATTTCAAGTGCAGGCACGACACGTCTGTCAGCTAGGGTGACGATTGATTGTCGTATTTGGGGAAAACCGGATAGGAAAACTCCGCAGCGAACGAGCGATCCGTAACCCGGGCGGGTCGAAATTGACCCGCCCGGTTTCCGATCAAGCTGGAAGACGGCTTTGGAGTTGCAGTCCCATCTGCTTCAGTGCGCTGGATAACTGTTCAAGATTATCGTAGGGAACGCGGTTGATCGTCCCCCAGGATGGTCGATCAATGTAGTAGCGCCCATCCGCGAAAGTCTGAACGGGGGTTTGTACAACCTCGCCCGTCTGGCTGCGGTGAAACAATCGGTAGACCCCTTCGAAACGATCGAAAACATACATGCCTGCGCGATAAAGCAATTGATGGATCTGCAACTCGCTGCGGCTTACCAAAGGCGCTTCTGCGCGCAATAGCAGATCGGCGAAATGGGTATCGACGGTTCCGCGCAATGTCTGTGTCTGTGGATGGGGGCCGCGTTCTATCGCAACGCCTGGGTCTGGCTCAATGCGCTCGCCCTGTCCCGGATCGACTTCCTCGATCCGAACGCCGATTCCACCTTTCAGTTCGCTGATACCGGCCACCCCCCTGAACGTATTGGTATTTTCGACTCCCGTCAGCACCACCCACTTGCCAACGTCATTCATGGTCTCGTCGATGTACATGATGTCGGCTGTCAGGTGGGTGGTCGCCATCTGCTGTTCAGGCAGCGTGAGCGCAACGGGTTTTTTGTAGGTCGCCGCACAATCGGTGGCCTGGACCCGAATACCGTTTTGTCGGGCCGTCCTGACCAGCGCCAGTTCGTCAAACTGCGCTGCGGGATCGGTGCCGAGCCGGCTCAGGTACAGTTGCAGGTCTTCGGACATGACGCCGGACCTGAAGTAGTCATTCAGTTCGACCTGGGCAAAGTCATTGAGCAATCGACGTACGTAGAGTGTCTTGACTCCATTGCGCGCCAGCACGGGCATGTTCTGGATGATCAATCGCATGCTGGTGATACGGTCCGGGGTCTCGCCAATGACCAGGCCGGGCGCTTCTTCGAGTGCCTGTGCAATGAAGTCGGCGAAGGTCGTCGAGGGCGTGACCGCCGGAATCGGCGGGCGTGGAGGCAGGTTCGCCCATGGAAGGTTGCCGAAGAAGCGTCTGGCGGAAGTCAGGAGTGCGCTCACCTTGTCGGCGCAATACAGCGCATAACGGTCTGGAGCGATAAACCCGCCATCGGGACCAATCTGCAGACGGACATGGGTTTCGCGCAGTTGCAGCGCCCAGCGTTTCAGCTCGAGCCGTCGTGCCCCGGCAACGTCATAGGGCGTCTGGACCTGATGGATCGCATTGGAGGTCGAAGGCTGGGGTTCGGCAGGGGGTGGGGCAGATGAAGCGACGGGTTCTACGGGCTGCGCGGATTCCTCGGGTGTCGGCTCGAGCTCGTCGAGTTCCAGTACCACGTCTACGGTGCATTGTTTGCCGAGGCATTGACCGCCGCCCTTGAGGCCCAACTGAGTCATGCGCTCCCAAACCCCTTCGTCATTCAAGCGCACCGGCATTGCATGGATAAGCTGATTGGGTCTCACCGGATCGACGATCGCCCAGAATCCGCCGCCCTGTGAGTCGGTGAAGTAGCGGACGTAATAAGCCGTGTCGTTCATGACGATGGCGTAGGGAGGGTCGGTATTCAGCCTGTAGATACCCTGAAACTTGCCAGTCTCGGATACCGGCGTCAGACCTTCGAGCAGTTCGTTCGATCGATAGTGTGGGGGAATCTCAGGCACCTGCACGGTTTCAGGCGCTGTCGAAGACAACTCCTCCAGGGCCGGAAACACTTCATTCGGATGTTCCGGCTCCAGTTCGGTTGCCGTATCGGCCTCAGCCATTTCTCCGGCCTCGACGGCTGGCGACGCACCATCGAACTCCGCAAGAAATGGCAGGTTGAACAACGCATCGATACCACTGACGATTGCTCCGATCACTCCATCCTTGCGCTCCGCGGCAGTCTTGCCGTTGACCGCCTGATCAATGTTCAGCCCCATGCTGGCGAGGCTGGCGCCGATCACCGGCAATGCCACGGGCCAGCCGACGACGGCCATCGGACCCAGTACTTTGAGACCGGCGCTCAAGTAGCCGATCCACAGCTTCTTGCGCAGATCGCCATTTGAGGTCAGGGAAAGGTCGGCTTCAGCGAACATGGCGTTGCGGGTGGAATCACGAAGCCAGCTGAACGCGTCCTCGCTGACTGCCTGTTCATTCTGATTGATAAGGTGATGATCGCCGTGCCCCCAGGTGGCGACCAGGCGATTCATCAGATCGCTGATGTTCTCGGTCATCGAGTGCCGGTCGGCCAGCGGGAAGTGTTTGAGGAACAGCTCGCGCGGCGCGTTTTCGTTCAGTTGTTGCAGAGCCCACCAGTGCAGCTTGCAAGGTGTATTCAGTACATGGAATGCCTGAGTGTCTCCGGGGACGTAAACGATATGCCGCCCCTTTGAATCGATGATGCGCAGGATGTCCGTGGCGACATGGCCGGCGATATCCAGGGTGTAGACCTGCGCGCCATGGACGCCCCCGGTTTCTGTTTGCAGGGTGTGCAGGTCGACGGGCCAGGTCAGCGGGCCGATGACCGCATTGACCACTGTCAGAAAGTCATCGTCACTCAGGTGACCGAGCTCCCGCGCTTCGACGGCTTTGCCGAGGAAGCTGCATTTTGCCAGGGTGCGGAACTCGCCGGAGTGGTTGTTCCAGAAGGTTTGCAGTTCGTTGCGGTAACGCTCGCTGAAGTTGATGTCCCAGAACGCCCTGAGCACCTCGTTGCCGTGCAGGCGAACCTCGTTGGTTGCATCGAAGTTTTCGGCGTCAGGCCCTGCGCTGTAAAAGCCCCCGTACAGATCCAGCAAGTCGGCATTGTCCTGATCGGTGACCCGGAATCGCTGAATCACCAGTTGCGTCAGGGTCAGGCTCTCATAGGGTTTTTCACCATAGTGCTGCCATCCGGTGAACGAGACGGCCAGGCTCTGAGCGGTTCTGAATCGGTGGTAATAGACGTGATCGGGGTCAAGGTCAGTAAGGCTGTGTCTGACTAGCAGCTCTTTGGCTACCCGATGGGCTGTGTCGTTGAGGCTCGGGCAAGCCGTGACGACCTGGGTGGCGATGATCTTGAGCGCGGCTTTGTCGGCAGCGTTGGGCAGTGAGCGGGGTTCTGCTGTGTTCATTGGCTCTGATCCTTGAGAAGAGAGCTCGAGAATGAGCCGTTCGTTCCAGGACAGTGCGGTACATATGTACCACCCGCAGGTGAGCGAATCTGCGGCCATCCGCCGCGTCACCCTTACTGTTTCCCAGGCGCAGGTGTATCGTATTCGCCTTTTGCGGGCGCCCTGGCCTGCGGCTGATCTGTGAGGTAGTTGTGTCCATGTCCTTTTCCCGTCGACAAATCCTCGGTGGCCTGGCCGGTCTGGCAGTGGTTGGCGCGGGAGCCGGCGGCGCGACGCGTTACTGGTTGGGCAAGGTTGCGGATGCCAACGCCGGTCACGACTACGAACTGATCGCCGCGCCACTGGATGTCGAGTTGGTGCCAGGGCACAAGACTGAAGCCTGGGCCTTCGGCCCGTCGGCTCCGGGCACCGAATTGCGCGTGCGCCAGGGTGAGTGGCTGCGGGTGCGGTTCATCAATCACCTGCCGGTCGCGACCACCATTCACTGGCACGGCATCCGCCTGCCGCTGGAAATGGACGGTGTGCCTTACGTATCGCAACTGCCGGTGCTGCCGGGCGAATACTTCGATTACAAATTCCGTGTGCCGGACGCCGGCAGCTATTGGTATCACCCGCACGTCAGCAGCAGCGAAGAACTCGGTCGCGGGCTGGTCGGGCCGTTGATCGTCGAGGAGCGCGAGCCGACCGGATTCAAGTACGAAAAGACCCTCAGCCTGAAGAACTGGCACATCGACGACGAGGGCAACTTCGTCGAGTTCAGCATCCCGCGCGAAGCGGCCCGTGGCGGTACGGCGGGGCGGCTGTCGACCATCAACGGCGTACCTTCGCCGGTGATCGAGCTGCCGGCGGGGCAGATCACCCGCGTACGCTTGCTCAACCTCGATAACACGCTGACCTATCGCATCAACATTCCCGGCGTCGAAGCGCAGATCTATGCGCTGGACGGCAACCCGGTCGAGCCGCGCCCGTTGGGCAAGGAGTACTGGCTCGGTCCCGGCATGCGCATCTGCCTGGCGATCAAGGCACCGCCGGCCGGTGAGGAACTGTCGCTGCGCAATGGCCCGGTGCGTCTGGGCACCCTGCGTTCGGTGGCCAACAATGATGCGCCGACCGACTGGCCGAAAGCGCTGCCGGCCAACCCGGTGGCCGAGCCGGACCTGGCCAATGCCGAGAAACTCAACTTCAATTTCGAATGGGTCGGGTCGGTGTCGGTGAATGTCGACAACGGCAAGCCGCCGAGCCTTTGGCAGATCAACGGCAAGGCCTGGGACATCACCGACAAGACCTGCGCCGATCGGCCGATCGCCAGCCTGAAACTGGGCCAGAGCTATATTTTCGAACTGAAGAACATGACCCAGTACCAGCACCCGATCCACCTGCACGGCATGAGCTTCAAGGTGATTGCGTCGAACCGGCACAAGATCGTGCCGTACTTCACCGACACCTACCTGCTGGGCAAGAACGAGCGCGCGCAAGTGGCGCTGGTGGCGGATAACCCGGGGGTGTGGATGTTCCACTGCCACGTGATCGACCACATGGAAACCGGCCTGATGGCCGCCATCGAGGTGAAGTGATGCGCCAGATTCGCCCCGCGGCGATCATCGACCGCAGCCGAGACCGCGACTTCATGCGCGAGGCGCTGGAGTTGGCGGCCCAAGGCGCGGCCCTCGGCGAAGTGCCGGTGGGTGCGGTGCTGGTGCAGGACGGCGAGATCATTGGTCGTGGTTTCAACTGCCCGATCAGCACCAGCGATCCCAGCGCACACGCAGAAATGGTCGCGATCCGCGCCGCCGCGCAAGCGGTGGATAACTATCGCCTGCCGGGCAGCACGCTCTACGTGACGCTCGAGCCGTGCAGCATGTGCGCGGGGCTGATCGTGCACTCGCGGATTGCGCGGGTGGTGTATGGCGCGCTGGAGCCCAAGGCCGGAATTGTGCAGAGCCAGGGGCAGTTCTTCACTCAGGGCTTTCTCAACCATCGAGTGCTGTATGAAGGTGGGGTGCTGGCGCAGGAGTGTGGGGCGGTCCTGACCGAGTTCTTCCGGGCGCGGCGCGCGAAACCGGCTGACTGAACACAAAACCAATGTGGGAGCGGGCTTGCTCGCGAATAGGGAGTTCCAGGCGACATTGATGTACCTGACACACCGCCTTCGCGAGCAAGCCCGCTCCCACAGGTTTTGTGGTGTTTGGAAGATTTACTTCTTCGCGACAATCACCGCCCGCATCGGCGCCGGCAGTCCTTCGATCGTCTTGCTGTGATCCTCAGGATCAAGGAAATCGCTCAGCGACTGATACTTCATCCACTCGGTCCCGCGCTGTTCTTCAACGGTGGTGGTGCTGACATCCACGCATTTCACATCGGTGAAACCGGCACGACGCAACCACAATTCCAGCGCCGGCACCGACGGCAGGAACCACACGTTACGCATCTGCGCATAACGGTCTTCCGGCACCAGCACCTGATGCTTGTCGCCCTCGATCACCAGCGTTTCCAGCACCAGTTCGCCACCCTTCACCAGGCAATCCTTCAGCGCCAGCAAATGCTCGATCGGCGAGCGGCGGTGATAGAAAACACCCATGGAAAACACCGTGTCGAAGCCTTCGAGGTTTGGCGGCAGGTCTTCGAACGGGAAGGGCAAGTGCCAGGCATTCGGCTCTGACAGATAACGCTGCACCGCCTGGAACTGGCAGAAGAACAGCCAGTTCGGATCAACGCCGATCACGCTGTCAGCACCGGCACCGAGCATGCGCCACATGTAATAGCCGTTACCGCAACCGACATCGAGGATGCGTTTGCCCTTCAGATCCAGATGCGGAGAGACCCGCGACCACTTCCAGTCCGAGCGCCATTCGGTGTCGACGTGCACGCCGAACAGATCGAACGGCCCCTTGCGCCACGGCGACAGCCCCATCAGCGCGGTGCGCATCTGGGCGCGGGTTTCGTCGTCGCAATCGGTGTCGAGTTTCAGGCCGTCGAGCAGGTCGACTTCGGTTGGCTGGATCTTCGGCAGGGCGTCCAGCGCACTTTGCCAGCGCTCGAGATCGCCGTGGCCCTTCTCCATTTTCTTGTCGAGCTGCACTTGCAGGGTGCTGGCCCATTCGGCCAGCGGCGTGCCGGCCAGACGGCGGGCGAGGGGGGACAGATCAATCATGGCAAGGCAATCAACGAGGCAAAGTTAAGACACTGGAACCACGGCACGACTTTCGAGAACCCGGCGGCCAGCAGGCGTTCGCGGTGTTCTTCGAGGCTGTCGGGCTTCATGACGTTTTCGATGGCGCTGCGCTTCTGGGCGATTTCCAGTTCGCTGTAACCGTTGGCGCGCTTGAACGCGACGTGCAGATCGGTCAGCAGCGCGTGTTCCTCGGCATCGTTGAAGCGCAGCTTCTCCGACAGAATCAGCGCGCCGCCCGGCAGCAACGATTGGCGGATGCGCGCCAGCAATGCCGTACGCTGATCCGGAGCGATGAATTGCAGGGTGAAGTTCAGCGCCACCACCGAGGCCGGTTTGAAGTCGAGGGCGAGGATGTCGCCTTCGATCACCTCGACCGGCAGCAACTCCTGGAACATCGAATCCTGACCGTTGAGGTACTCGCGGCAGCGCTCGACCATCGCCGCCGAGTTATCCACCGCGATCACCCGGCAACCGTCAGTGCGCACATGGCGACGCAGGGCTTGGGTCACCGCACCGAGCGATGAGCCGAGGTCGTAGAGCACGCTGTTCGGCTGGGCGAACTGCGCTGCGAGCACACCGAGATTTTCCACGATGGTCGGATAACCCGGCACCGAGCGCTTGATCATGTCCGGGAACACCCGCACCACGTCTTCGTTGAAGGCGAAGTCAGGCACCTGGGCCATCGGCTGGGCGAAAATGCGATCGGGTTCTTTGCTCACGGCGGTTCCGGCGGTGTCGATGAAAAGGCCGGCATTTTAGCCAAACTGACGCGCAGATGCGCGGGTTGTCTGATAAAACGTGGGAAACCGCAGAGGATGTGAAGAGGGGCTTGGCGGCGGGTAAAACCCGAAAAGTCTGATGAATGACCAAATCGAAAAGGGACGACTGGTCATTCATTGTCTAGCGCCAGATCATAAAGCGCGTGTGAAGATATTTATTTGTGCTTCGCCTTGTACGCGCAGTTCTTCGGTCCTGTTGTCTTTGCCTTTGAAATCAAATTTGATCAGGTAGCGCAATGCCTTGGAGTCGTTTGAAATGACTTCGACATTAACAGTGCCGCTCTGTGCTTCGTAGGTATAGGAAGTTGTATAGTTTCCATTGGATGCATTTTCATAATACTCGAATTTTTTAAACGGAAAGTTCTCATCAGATGGCTTGTAACTTCCCGATTGGATGTCTTTGGGGAAAATCAAAAACATCCCTTTTTTGGAATCATTAAAACCAGTCTCGTATGACCGTGCAATAAGTGCGATATCATCGCTTGTGTAGTCCTCGAAGTACTGAATGTTTTGACTGCGGAAATCCACGCGGTCTGAAATCGATGCTTTAAAATCGCAGTTGACAGATACAAAGGGTTCTGCCGCATTCGCCGATGCGCTATTTTTGAATACGTTCATGGTTCTCTTCCTTGTTTTGCATTTGGGGTTGATTGATGCCAAGGGAAGAGTAATCAGGGAGCGAAAACTGAGCCACTGTCAGATCTGACAGTCTTTTATAACGTATCGAAATTAAGGTTATTGCTATGGAAACTGTTTGAGTCGTTCGCTTTTATTAAAGGCCGAAGCAGCGATACCCCATTGGCCCAGCCAATAACTGAGGATGATGATGTACGGCGCAGTGTGGAACGGCGAGACGAAACGGTTGATGCCAATCACGCTGTCGGAGAACACAAATGCCAGTGCGCCCGCAGCCGCCAGTAACGCCGAGCGTTTAGGCACAGCAGTTCCCAAACGGGCGAGTGCGCGCCACAGCATCGCGCTGACCGCCGTGCCGTAGACGATGACGGGAAACAGTAATGGCCCCAATCCGTTGGAAACAAGAATCCCGAGCAATACTGCTCCGACGCCCAAGGCGAGAACCAGCGGCAGCAGGGCCAGGCGCCGGCAATCGCTGAGGTAAGCCTTGAGGTACGCCAGATGCGCCAGCAGAAACGTACCCAGACCAAACACGAACAGGTCTCCCGGCCACGCCAGCAATACATCGCCGACTAGCGAGAAAATCAGGCCGAGGCTGATCCAACGCCGATAGTCGCTGGGTGGCGCGTCATGCAGCCAGCCAAGCAACGCCAGCACCGGCAACGGTTTGACCAACAGACACAGCAGCGCCGCATGGGTGCTGAGGCCATAGAGAAAGGTCACTGCACCCATCAGCGCGAGGATCAGCCAGCCCACGATCAGTTCACCGAAATGGCGCAGTCAAAGGTCTCCACCGGCAACACTTCCGGCGCCCAGGGTTGCTGCGAAGTCAGGCGCAGACGCCCGGTGCCGGGGGCGAAAGCCTGGAAGCGCCAGGTCGAGAGGCCGGCCGCGCCGACCACGCCGGCATCTTCCGGATTGCTGTAAACCTCGGGGCTGAGGGCGCGCAATATGCCGCCGGCAGAATCCTGGATGGCCCAGCGGTAGCCGGTGGTGGGGTTGCTCGGGAGCATGACGATCAGGTTTTGCCCGTTGGTCAGGCGCACCGGGCATTCGCTCTGTTTTTCCACGGTCACGTTGGTTTTCGGTTGCGTGGCGCAGGCGGCCAGCAGGGCGAGGGACAGGGGGACAAACAGGCGAAGGGGGGACATGGATTCAGTGGCTCCGGCGTTGGCGACGAACGGCGAGCATAACTGAAGATGAGACAAAGTGTGACCAAAGCCGCGCAGGCCAAGGCTGCGCGCTGTCGATCAGCCTGAGTCTGGGGAGTGTTTATCCACTAACGTCGAGTTGCACCTGAATAGGATCGTGATGGCCGTGGAAATCAAGTTCAAAACCAATTCGATATTTCCTGTTGGTGTTGTCCAACTCGGAAGTAAACGTTCCCCTGTAGGCGTACTGTGTTCCCTTTTTGTTGAGGTAGAAAACTTCCAGTAGCTTCTCACCTCTCTTGAATTCGTGCTCGCCGTCAGGCGTTGATGGATCAATTGTAAGTTTGATTGCCTGTCCATTCGGAAAACCCAGTTCCTTGGAACCTTCGATTGTTATGTAGCCTTGTTCTTGCTTTACCGCGATATGGTCGGTTTCGAAGAGTTTTTGGCCATTTTGTGTAACCGTAAAATAATCGGAAATATTCGATTGTGTTGACATTGATGGACTCCCTGAATGACTAAGTTCGAAAGGGGAGTCTGGAGGGAGATGTGGCGACAGGCTACTGTAGTAATTGACAGTTTTTTATCGTTTTTTGCGATATCGAATCTTCGCTTGGTTATTTAGACCAAGGCATTCCAATAGAGGCAATGCCTTGGTTACATCGGGTTAAAACAAGACCTTCGCCACATCCGCAAACTTCTTGGCGAAATGCACGGTGATCCCTTCCTTCAAGTAATCCGGCAGCTCTTCGAAGTTGCCACGATTCGGCTCCGGCAGAATCAGTTCGAAAATCTTCTGCCGCCGCGCCGCAATCACCTTCTCGCGCACCCCGCCAATCGGCAGCACATGCCCGGTCAGCGTCAGCTCGCCGGTCATCGCCACACCTTTTTTCGGCGGCTGGTTACGGGCGAGGGAGAGCAGGGCACTGGCCATGGTCACGCCGGCGCTCGGGCCGTCTTTCGGTGTCGCACCTTCAGGGACGTGCAAGTGAACGAAAGCTTCGTCGAAGAATTTCGGATCGCCACCGAAGGATTTGAGGTGCGAACTGACGTAGCTGTAGGCGATCTCCGCCGACTCCTTCATCACATCGCCCAGTTGCCCGGTGAGTTTGAAACCACGATTGAGCGTGTGAATCCGCGTGGCCTCGATCGGCAAGGTCGCGCCGCCCATGCTGGTCCAGGCCAAACCGGTAATCACACCAGTGCCGGACAGCACCTGCTCGTTGCGGAACACCGGATGGCCGAGGGACGCTTCGAGGTCTTTCGGGCCGATCTTGATCACCGCTTTCGGATCCTCGATCAGCTTCATCACCGCTTTGCGCACCAGTTTGCCCATCTGTTTTTCCAGCTGGCGCACGCCGGCCTCACGGGCGTAACCGTCGATCAAGGCCTTGAGCGCCGTGTCGCTGATGCTCAGGCTGCCCTTGGACACGCCGGCCTTTTCCAGCAGTTTCGGCCACAGGTGACGCTTGGCGATGGCGACTTTTTCTTCGGTGATGTAGCCCGATAGGCGAATCACTTCCATCCGGTCCAGCAACGGGCCGGGAATCGAGTCCAGGGTGTTGGCGGTGCAGACAAACAGGACTTTCGACAGGTCCATCCGCAGGTCCAGATAGTGGTCGAGGAATTCGACGTTCTGTTCCGGATCAAGCGTTTCCAGCAGCGCCGAGGCCGGGTCGCCCTGATAGCTCTGGCCCATCTTGTCGATCTCGTCGAGCATGATCACCGGGTTCATCACTTCGACGTCTTTCAGCGCCTGCACGAGTTTGCCCGGCTGCGCGCCGATGTAAGTGCGGCGGTGGCCCTTGATTTCGGCTTCGTCGCGCATGCCGCCGAGGCTGAAGCGGTAGAACGGCCGGCCGAGGGATTCGGCGATGGACTTGCCGACGCTGGTTTTACCCACGCCCGGCGGGCCGACCAGCAGCACGATGGAGCCGCTGATCTCGCCTTTATAGGCACCGACCGCGAGGAATTCGAGGATCCGGTCCTTGATGTCCTCGAGCCCTGCGTGGTGCTTGTCCAGCACCTTGCGCGCGTGCTTGAGGTCGAGCTTGTCCTCGCCGTACACGCCCCACGGCACCGAGGTCGCCCAGTCGAGGTAGTTGCGGGTGACCGCGTATTCCGGCGATCCGGTTTCGAGGATCGACAGCTTGTTCATCTCTTCTTCGAGGCGTTTCTGCACCTGCGTCGGCAGGACCTTGCCTTCCAGGCGCTGCTCGAACTGTTCGAGGTCGGCGCTGCGGTCGTCCTTGGTCAGGCCGAGTTCCTGCTGGATGACCTTGAGCTGTTCCTTGAGGAAGAACTCGCGCTGATGCTCGCCGATCTTGCGGTTCACTTCGGCGGAGATTTCTTTTTGCAGGCGCGCGACTTCGACTTCCTTGCGCAGCATCGGCAGGACTTTTTCCATGCGCTTGAGCATCGGCACGCAGTCCAGCACTTCCTGCAGCTCATTACCTGTCGCCGAAGTGAGGGCGGCGGCGAAGTCGGTCAGCGGCGACGGATCGTTGGGGCTGAAGCGGTTGAGGTAGTTCTTCAGCTCTTCGCTGTACAGCGGGTTGAGCGGCAGCAGTTCCTTGATCGCGTTGATCAGCGCCATGCCGTAGGCCTTGACCTCGTCGGTCGGCTCGGTGGGCTGGTGCGGGTATTCGACTTCCACTAGATACGGCGGGCGATGGTGCTTGAGCCAGGTCTTGATGCGTACGCGGCTCAGGCCCTGGGCGACAAATTGCAGTTTGCCGTTTTCGCGGCTGGCGTGGTGCACCTTGACCAGGGTGCCGTATTGCGGCAACGCCTTGGTGTCGAAGTGGCGCGGGTCTTCCTGGGGCGTGTCCATGAAGAACAGGGCCAGGGAGTGGTGTTCGGATTTGCTGACCAGTTCGAGGGTTTCGGCCCAGGGTTCTTCGTTGACGATGACCGGCAGAACCTGCGCCGGGAAGAACGGGCGGTTGTGGATCGGGATGATGTAGACCTTGTCCGGCAGGTTCTGGCCGGGCAGGGCGAGGCCTTTGCCTGGGACGTGGTGTTCGATGTGTTCGGCGTCGGTTTCGGTGATGTCGTCGGGGTTCTCGGGGAATTCTTGCTGGTCGCTCATGGGGCACCTGCGCAATTGGGTATGGCTGTTAGATGGGGCAGGGTTTGGGTGGTTTCAATGGGGGTGGGTGTTTCTGCTTGTGTGTTCAGGGTTTTGACAGGGTTTTGGGCTTGGCGGCCTTAGAGCCGGCCATGCTCTGGGTGTTTGGGGTGAATATCCGTTTCTGCGGGTGTTGCCGCTGGCGGTTCCGCTCTTACAGCGGCTCACTTTTCCAAACGCCGAAAAGTAAGCAAAAGGCTTGGCCCCTGCGTTCGGCGCCTCGCTGTGGCTCGGCGTTCCTTCGTTCCGGGATTCATCCGGGGGCATCGCCTACGGTTTGCTTCGCTGCACCTCCTCTCGATGCATGCGGCTGCGCCGCACGGTCGCTGCGCTCCCACCCCCGGATAAATCCCTCCACTCAGCCTTCCGATGGGGCCGGCACGTCAAGAGCGGTACTCGAGCTAACGCTCATCGTGGTGAGTGGTGAAGAGCAGGGGGGAGAAAGGAGAAGGTGGTGGTGGTGGTGGTGGTGGTGGTGGTGGTGCGAAGAGGAGGGAGTCGATTGGGGGCTTTAAAACCTGAGTGCGACTCGGTATCTCATGTCGGCGTACCTCTCCCAGACAACTCGGTCGGTCCCCTCTCCCTCCGGGAGAGGGCTAGGGTGAGGGCAGCGTCCTGACTGACTCACCACAAGCCTGACTCCCGCAGAGACCTCATCAGCATTTATGCCGGATATCGACTGACCTCGACATTGTCCAGCACCCGATTCACCGCCAGTTCCGCCAGCATGATCACTTGCTGAATCCCCAGGATCCGATGCCGCTGCGGCGTATCGACAAAAGCTGCCACATCACTGGCCATGACGCTGGCGGTGGCCAGGGACTCACAGGCATGGGCCAGCAGGGTTTCGTCGTCCATGTCCGGGGAGACCTGGAACATCTTGCTCGGTCGGCGACCGGGGCATTTTTTGGGAATGGGATTGAAATGATGGTCGAGCGCGCGTTCGGCGGCGTCGTGGAGTTTCTTTGAATCGGCGGATTCGTAGGGCGAGGTTTCGTCTGTTTCGGGTGGATTCGGTGTTGGCTTTTTCATGATGGAACTCCATTCGGGATGTGGAGTTCGCCGCTCACTGCGACCAAGCAATAGGGTGGCGAACCGTACGCAGGTTGGTCGACCAGGGAATGGATACCCGGCAGGGCCGTTAGCCCTCCCACGCACAGTTCGCCATTAAGCATGCTGAAAAGTGCGCCATTCTAAACCCGGACGACCAAGCCCGTTCGCTGAATTTGCAGCGACCCCCAAAGCCTATCCACACCATTTCCGAGCCACAACCGACGCGACATGTCAGAAACATCCCCTGCAAACACTCTGTCTGTAGGACATACACACCCTGTGTAAAAAAACGCAGCCCACAAAAAAGGCGACACCCCTCACAGGGCGTCGCCTTTCCTTTTACCGCCGTTACAACTTATTCCGGCAGTTTGTACGCAATCACATAGTCACCCATCTTGGTGCCCAACGAACCGTGACCACCCACCACGAGCAGGACGTATTGCTTGCCGTCCTTGCCGGTGTAGGTCATCGGGGTCGCTTGGCCGCCGGCAGGCAGACGCGATTTCCACAGTTCTTTGCCGGTGTTCACGTCGTAGGCGCGCAGGTACTGGTCGAGGGTGCCGCTGAGGAAGCCGACGCCGCCGGCGGTGACGATCGAGCCGCCCATGCTTGGCACGCCCAGGGTGAAGCCGATCGGGATTGGCGAGCTGTCGCGGCTGGTGCCGTTTTTGCGTTTCCAGACGACTTTGCCGGTGGTCAGGTCGATACCGGCGACGTAGCCCCAGGCCGGAGCCTGGCACGGTACGCCCAGTGGCGACATGAACGGGTGCATGATCACCGCGTATGGCGCGCCGGTGTTTGGCTGTACGCCAGCGGTTTCGCTCTCGCGTTTGCTGCCGGCCGCGACTTTTTCGCGAGGCACCATTTTCGAGACGAAGGCCATGTAGTTCGGGCTGGTGAACAGCATCTGGCGAACCGGGTCGACCGAGACGCCGCCCCAGTTGAATACACCGACGTTACCCGGGTAGATCAGGCTGCCCTGTTCCGACGGAGGCGTGTATTGGCCTTCGTAGCGCAGTTCCTTGAACTGGATGCGGCACAGCATCTGGTCGAACGGGCTGGCGCCCCACATGGCTTTTTCGGTCAGTTCCGGGGCCAGCAGGTTCAGGTCCGAACGGGCCTGGGTCGGGGCGGTGTGGTCGCCTTTCACGGCGCCTTGGGGCACCGGGATTTCCTTGATCGGGATGATCGGCGTGCCGTCGCGACGGTCGAGGACGTACAGGCTGCCCTGTTTGGTCGGAGCGATCAGCGCAGGTTTGATGCCGTCGGCGGTTTTCATGTCCAGCAGGGTTGGCTGGCTGCCGACGTCCATGTCCCACAGGTCATGGTGGGTGAACTGGTAGTTCCAGCGCACTTTACCGGTGGCCAGGTCCAGTGCCACGACGCCGGCGCTGAATTTCTCGGCGCCCGGGGTGCGGTCGGCGCCCCATTGGTCCGGGGTCTGGTTGCCCAGTGGCAGGTAAACCATGCCGAGTTTTTCATCGACGCTGGCCAGCGACCACATGTTGGCCGAGTTGCGGCTGTAGGTTTCGCCTGGCGCCAAAGGCTCGGTGGCGTCTGGCTTGTCGCTGTCCCAGTTCCAGACGAGGTGACCGTCACGCACGTCGAACGCGCGGATCACGCCGGACGGCTCGTTGGTCGATTCGTTGTCGGTGACGTGGCCGCCCATGATCACCAGATCACGGGTGATCGCGGCAGGCGAGGTGGAGTAGTAGCCACCGGCGGTGAACGGGCCGATGCCCTGGGTCAGGTCAACCACACCGTTGGTGCCGAAGCCTTCGCAGATCTTGCCGGTGTCGGCGTTCAGTGCGATCAGGCGTGCATCGGCGGTCGGCAGGTACAGGCGACGCGGGCAGGCCTGGGCGACGGCTTTGCCGGCCTCGGAGATGACAGCGGACGCCGCGTTTTCAGACTTGGCGTAAGCGGCTTCGTCGTAGTACGACACGCCACGGCAGGTCATGTGGGCGAAGCCCTTGAAGCCGACCGGGCTTTTGATCTGCGGGTCGAAGCGCCACAGTTCCTTGCCGGTGTCTGGGTCCAGCGCCAGCACTTTGCTGTGGGCGGTGCAGGCGTAGAGCATGCCGTTGGCTTTGAGCGGGGTGTTTTCGTTGGTCAGCTCGACCGGGTCATCGGCGGTCGGCAGGTCGCCGGTCTGGATGCGCCAGGCTTCCTGCAGCTTGCCGACGTTGGCCGGGGTGATCTGCTTGAGTGGCGAGTAGCGGTCACCGAACTCGGTGCGGCCATAGGCCTGCCAGTCGCCATCAGGCATGGCTGGCGCGGTGCTGGTGGTGTCGGCGGTGTCGCGACCCAGTTCGCCAAAGATTTCGCCCGGGTGGGTGAACAGGCTGGCCAGGGCGGTGACGCCGGCCAGAATCACGGCCACGGTCAAACCGCCGGTGCCCATCGGCGCCGGGCCTGCGAGCAGCAGCGGGCGACGGAACCACGGCAGCAGCATCACGAAACCGAGGACAAACCACAGTGCCAGGCGCGGCACCAGTTGCCACCAGTCCAGACCGACTTCCCATAGCGCCCAGACGGTGCTGGCGAACAGCACGATGGCGTACAGGCCCAATGCTGCGCGACGGCGCATCAGCATCAGAATGCCGGTCAGCGTGATGCCGATACCGGCCAGCAGGTAATACAGCGAGCCGCCGAGCGTACTCAGCTTGATTCCCCCGGCCAGCATGGCCAGGCCCATCAGCAGAAGCAGAATGCCGAGCAGGTTCGGCAGAAGACGGCTTCGACTCGAAGCACCTTCAGTGCTCATAGTGTGATTCTCCGTGACGTTTATGTAGTCCCGCGCTGTAGTCACTTTAGATGACGATTGGGCGCGGGCATGGTTCAGATAAAAACTTGTCTTGCTATCGAATTTCTTTCGCAGGACTGAGCCGCGTGCGCTGGATTAGAACGACGACTGGATCTTGATCCCGCCGATCAGCGCGTCGTCGACCTTGTCCACACCGCCCGGATGGCGGATGTATTGCAGGTTCGGGCGCACGGTCAGCCAGTTGGTGACGTGCACGCCGTAATAGAGTTCGGCGCTGTATTCGGTGTCCTGTGGTGGCAGGAAGGACGGATCGTCGTAGTCGTAGACAGCGCGGGCCTGGTTGGTCGCCTCGGCGTTCTTGCGGTAGGCCGGGTTGACGTGAACGCGGGCCAGGGCGAAACCGATGTCATCTTTTGCACGGGCGTCGAACAGGCCTTTGTAGACCACGCCGGCCTGGACGTAGTTGTCGATGGCGTTGGTCTTCTTGTCGTGCATCGTGCCGTTGGCGAACACGCTCAGACCACGGGCGTTGTCGCTGGCCACGCTGGTGATCTGTTGCTGCACGCCGAGCCACACGCCGTGTTTGCTCGAAGCGCTGCGATAGGCTTCGCCGCTCAGGGCGGCCGGCTGGCCGTTGCTGTCTTTATAGGCGTCGGTGGCCTTGGCGTTGCTGTAGTAGTAACCGGCGCGGTATTCGCCCGGCAGGCCGTTGAGCTTCGGCTTCCACACCAGTTCGATCGGCAGGATTGCGCCCTGGGTGCCGCTGCCACTGAGCTTGAAGCCGTTGCCGCGATCAAGGTTCGACGGGTTCTGCTCGTAGGCGCCGACTTGCGCGTACAGCTCTGGCGTCAGGTGGTATTTGACGCGCAGCGCCCACTGGCTGACCGGCCAGTTGTACCAGATGCCACCGACCCAGTTGCCGACCTGCGAGCCGCAGAACGCCAGGTTCTGGAAGTCGCACGGGAAGCTGTTGAAGTCTTCGCCTTCGCCGAAGCGGCCGACCTTGATGTCGAGCTTCTGATCGAAGAATTTCTGCTGGTACCACATCTGCGTCAGGCGGGTGGTCTGGCCACGGCCCCAGACTTCCTGGGCCGAGGCGAAGCCTCCGACGCGCGGGTCGTTGATGCGGTCGTTGCTGATGTTGTTGCCGCTGCGTTTGGTTACGGTCAGCTGAAATTCAGCGTCGTTCCAGCCCAGCAGCTTTTGCAGGTCCAGGTGGGTGCCGAGGCCCCATTGGTCGCTGTAGCGCGCGGTGCGGTCGTGGTCGTAGCCGCCGTGCAGGTTGCTGCCCATTTCGCCGGTGTAGTCGAGCTTGAAGTCGATGCCTTTCGCCGAGAGTTCGCTGCGGGTGCCGTTCCAGTCACCGAGCATCCATGGTGATTCACTGTCGAAGGCCGGGGCGGCCTGGGTGCAGGTGGCGAGGCCAAGGGCGGTGCAGCCGCCGATCAGGCGCAGGGTGGAGATAGCGCTGTCTCGGGAGAACGGAAAATCGGGCATGAATAGGGTCTTTCTTGATCTTTTTGGGGGATAAGCTGGCCGCTACGATTTGACGCAGGCAGTGAAGCGGTTCAGCAGAAGGGCGGCAGGATAATGTCCTGTTACAAAAACACAAAGGGCTTTTGCAGACATGAACCCTTTCGGATTCGGTAACAGTGCGGCAATACAGCGCATTGCGGGCGTTGGCGCAGGCTGCGATCTTCTCCGGTTGGCCTACATTTAACCCAAGGCCTTCCACCCGCCCATGCCCTCGGCTAAGGTGCGCGGCTTCTGTATTTTCACTTCGCCCAAAGGCCCGGCATGAACGACCACAACCCCGATCCGCTGCACGGCGTGACCCTCGAACAGATCCTCAATGCGCTGGTGACCCACTACGAATGGTCGGGCCTGGCCGAGCGCATCGACATCCGTTGCTTCAAGAGCGATCCGACCATCAAGTCGAGCCTGACCTTTTTGCGCAAGACACCTTGGGCGCGGGAGAAAGTCGAGCGGCTGTACGTGAAGCTGATGCGCACCAAGCGTCCGCTCTGAGATGAACGCCGTATGGCGGCGACGCCTGATCACTTCGGCCGCAGTGCTGGGCTGGGCCGGGCTGGGGATTCAGCTGTACCTGATTTTCTTCGCCCGGCTGAGTGTCGGCGCCAGCCTGCTGGGCGGGCTGGTGAGTTTCTTCAGTTACTTCACCGTGCTCACCAACACCTTGGTGGCGGTGGTGCTGACCTGCGCCGTGACCGATCGCGAATCCGCAGCACGACGCTGGTTTCTGCAACCCTGGGTCAGCAGCGGGATTACCGTCAGCATTGCAGTGGTGGGCCTGGCTTACAGCATTCTGCTGCGACATCTGTGGCATCCGCAGGGCTGGCAGTTTATCGCTGACGAATTGCTCCACGACGTGATGCCGCTGCTGTTCCTGGCTTATTGGTGGTTGTGCGTGCCGAAGGGCAGCTTGCGTCTGAAGCACCTGCCGCTGTGGCTGATTTATCCGCTGGTGTACTTCGCCTATGCGCTGTTGCGCGGGCATTTGCTGGGGGCTTACGCGTACCCGTTCATCGACGTGGCGCTGTTGGGTTATCCACAGGTGTTCATCAATGCCGGGGGGATTCTGCTGGGGTTTGTGCTGATTGCGTTGCTGGTGATTGGCATCGACCGCTGGCAGGGGCGGCGCCTTTAGCAGCGCCGCCGCTCGTATTCACTCTTCTTCGGAGCCTTCTGCGCGCCAGTAACCGACCGCTTTGACGAACTTCTCGTCGAGTCCGTGCTCATCGAGCAGCACCCGGCGGATCTGCCGCGAAACCTTGGTCTCGGTCGCCACCCACGCATACAGATTGCCCTTGGGCACCTGCAATTGTTTGACAGTGGTCAGCAGGTTGTCCTTGCCGCCTTCGCGCAGTACCCAGATCACGTTGACCTGCGCCGCGCTTTCCAGCGTTTGCTGCTCCTTGCCGTTTTCCACTTCGATCACCACCAGCGCCTTGCGATTGGCCGCCAGGCCTTCGAGGCGGCGGGCGATGGCGGGCAGGGCGGTTTCGTCGCCGATCAGCAGGTAGCTGTCGAAGATGTCCGGCACGATCATCGAGCCACGCGGGCCGCCGATGTGCAGGAATTGCCCGGGCTTGGCCTGCTCCGCCCAGGTCGAGGCAGGGCCGTCGCCATGCAGTACGAAATCGATGTCCAGCTCAAGCTTGTCGAGGTCGTAGCGGCGCGGGGTGTAGTCGCGCATTTCGGGCATCGGCACGTCGCTCTTGCCAGCGCCGAGCACCAGGGTTTCCAGCGCGGCGGCCTGTTCGGCGTTCTGCGGGAACAGCAGTTTGACGTGATCGTCGGTACCGAGGCTGATGAAGCCGGCCAGTTCCGGCCCGCCGAGGGTGATGCGGCGCATGCGCGGAGTCAGGTCGACGACGCGCAACACTTCCAGGCGGCGACGTTTGATTTCGTGCATCACACGATGGATGCCTTGGGTCTGTACTTCAGTCATTCGGCTTTCTCCGGGGCAGATTGAACGGCGGGGCCGTCGACGATGGCTTTGGCGGTGTCATTGAGCAGGTCACGCACCCGCAGGATTTCTTCCGGGCTCCAGCGTCCGTGGTGCATCTGCAGGGCATGGCGCAGGTTATGCACCGCTTCGTGGATTTCCGGCGGGCGATCATGGCCGCGCAGCGAGCGCTTGCTGACGTCGATGCGCATGCGCACGCCGTCCAGAGCCACCGCCTGTTCGCTCAGGGACTGGCGACCGGCATCGGTCACGGCGTAGCGTTTTTTCCCGCCCTCGGCATCGCCGCTGATCATTTCGCTTTCTTCAAGAAAGGTCAGGGTCGGGTAGATCACGCCGGGGCTGGGGCTGTAGGCGCCGTCGAACATGGTTTCGATCTGGCGGATCAGGTCGTAGCCATGGCAGGGCTGTTCGGCGATCAGCGCCAGCAACAGCAGTTTCAGATCGCCGGGGGCAAACACCCGTGGGCCGCGACCGCCGCGCTCGCGGCCGTGGCGTTTTTCGAAGCCGTCACGGCTGTCGCCATGCTCACGGTGGGGGGAATGATGGTCTCTCATTTCAGTCTTCTCTCGTCGTATTTAGATACAACTTAAGATATATCTTTTCGTGCGAGCAAGGATTTTCTGACCCGAAGACGACGCCAGCGACGAACGGTGCGTGGCAGTGAGTCTGGAAACCTCATCGATACGACCATAACTAAAAAGTTAAAGTCATCACTCTATTAATCGTTGAGCTTATGTTCTAATTTGCACTCGGCCCCCCATTCTTCTTGCTGAAGTTGCTGTATGGTTTTTCAGAGAAAAGTGTCGGTAGTCTATAACTTACAGTCATTGTTTTATATTTGAAGATTTTGTTCTTTTTTCTTTCCAGTTGCAGGGGTGATTAACTACGCGTTCGTGGGAAGTTGCCTGCTTACATTCAATGGCGAACAGTCGATCATGCCCCGGCGTTGAAACTTCAAAGCCACACCGTCGCTATCGGCCGGCGTTGTTTGAACTTTCAATGCTCAATCTTATAAAGACAGGGTAATGAACGATGTTCAAGAAAATCGCACTCGCTGCTCCACTGGCTGTTCTGGCACTGGGTTCTTCCATGGCGTTTGCTGCCGGCGAAGCCCGTCACTCCATCAGCCTGATCGCTCACGTTCCAACCAATGGTTTCTATGTGGTTCCGGTCGATCCGGATCTGGTCAACAAGGACCAGGACATGAGCTTCAGCCCGATCACCGGCAGCATGAAACCGGTCAACGGCTTCTTCGACACTCGTAACAACAACGGCTCGGTGCATGGTTACCTGGAAGGCGTGCCGAAGCTGGTGGGCGGCTCGAGCATCATCGATCTGGAGGTCAAGTTCAACAACGTCGTGCTCACCCAGACACCGCAACTGGTGGTCGGTGAAACCGAATCCAATGTGAACTATCGCGCACCGATCAGCATCACCGCCAAAGGCTCCACTTTCACCCCGGGTGATTACACCGGCGCGGTCACCATGATGTTCGATGCCGTGGATCCGGTACTCGGCTCGCTCTAACGTCTGGAAGTAACAAAATCCGGCTGACGGAAGTTTCTGTCAGTCGGACTTCTTGTCTGTTTGCAATCAGAGTAACTGTTCATGTTCCCGATGACGCCCATCGCGGCTGCACTTGCGTTGCTGTTTTGTGCCGCAGCCATGGCGGCTCCTGCCGCCTCTGGTACGACACCGCGAAGTTTATTGGCGCAGGCCAAAGGTTTGCCGGCGGATTTTGAAGAGCACTTTTTTGATGTTCCGCTGGCGGTACGGGTCGAACTCGACCAACAGCCTCTGGGCGAGGCCATGGTGGTGCTGTCCCGTGACGATCGCCTGACGCTGCTGGAATTCACCGACACCAGCGACAGCCGTTTCAGCGCCTTCGAGCGGGACGTCTGGGCCGACTATCTCAAGCCCGGCGTCGCACTGGGTGCCTGTACCGGACGATGCCCCGAGCAGATGCTTGCGCTGCACTACAACCTGGAAAGCTCGCTGGTGTCGATCGTGACGGCCAATGCCGAACGTGACACCGAGGCCAAGCGTTTCCATGAGCAACCCGAGGGTGGCAGCAGCGGCCTGATCGTGCGTAACCAGCTCAACCTCAATGGTGGCCAGGATCAGGATCTGGGCGGGCGCTTCGGCCTGGCGGCCAGCGGCAGCCTGGGCAACTGGACCCAGACATTCAACATGCAGCTGGCCCGCCTCGGCGGCCCGGACGACAAGCTTTATCACGCCGTCCATGAGCTGCACACCCAGCGCGAACTGCAGGGCAGTTTCCTGCGTCTGGGGTATTTCACGCCGGCCTCCGAAGGCCTGATGCGCCAGCCTCGTTCCTTCGGTGCCAGCCCCGACACCACGGTCGGGGTGATGTATGGCAGCTCCGACAGTCTGGCGATCAATTCGCCTCAGCCCAGCGTGTACCCGATTTACGTCACGGCCAACCGTCAGGCGTCGGTAGAGATCCTGCGTGACGGTTTGTTGATCAACACCCAGTCGGTGCCCGCGGGCCTGCAGACCCTCGACACGCGTCCCTTGCCGGGCGGCATCTATGACGTGGAGGTGCGGTTGATCGAGGACGGCCAGATCACCTCGACCACTCAGGAGCTGGTCTACAAGCCGAACAACTGGCGCAATCTCGATGACCGCTGGCGCTACAACCTGTTTGCCGGTGAGGAAAGCAAACTGCTGAGCAACTGGGACAACCAGGTCACCGGCGATCCCACGGCCGGGGCTTCGATCAACTATCTGCTGCATCCGCGCATGATTCTCGGCCTGTCGGCACGCCAGATACGCGACACCTTGCAGTACGGCACGTCCATCGACTGGACGCTGGCCAACAGCGTCAGCCTGTTCGCCAACATCTATGAAACCCAGGACCATGGCACCGGCCTCGACCTGCAAGGGCTGTACAACTACGGCGCCGGCAGTCTGGTGGTCAGCCATAACCGCAGCTGGCTCGACACCACCGATCTCTACGAAACCCTGCCGGATGGCACGCGGATTCGCCAGCGCAATGTGTTCGTCGGGCAGACCAGCAACTCATCGCTGGCACTCAACCATCGACTCGACAGCCGCAATTCGCTCAACGCCCGGGTTTCCCACAGCGATGGCAACACCGAAGGCGTCGGCGTGGATCTTGGCTGGACCCAGCGCACGACGCTGTTCGGCAGCGACGCCAACTGGCGTCTGTCGCTGTTTGACCGACCGGGCACTTTCAGCAGCGGTGACGAGCGTAATCGCGGGGTCGATCTGAGTATCAATCTGGCTCTGGGGCCGCCCGGCCAGCAGATCACCGGCAGCATCGGTTCGCGCACCGCCCGTGAAGGCGGGCGTGACAACAATGCGTCCCTGGGCTGGCGCAAGGACTTCAAGGATCACGTGCTGCAGAACGTGTCGGTCACCGCGCTGAGCGACACCTATGGCGTGGGCCTGTCGAGCCTGGCGAGTTTCCACACGGATGTCGTTTATGGCGACGGATTCGTGCAGCGCTCCTCCTACAACGGCAACTTTACCGGTGGCCTGAACCTCGACAGCACGCTGGTCATGGGCGCCGACCAGATGATTCTGACCAGTCAGAGCGAAACCCGCGGCGCGGGGATGATCGTCGACGTCGAGTCGGACATCGATGGTATCGCCCTGCGCGCCGACGATTACAGCGGCGGCAGCGCGGCGTTGAAACCGGGGCGCAATTTCATCCCGATCACCGCGTACCAGAACAGTTCGGTGAGCTTTGACTTCCAGGGTAATCACGCTCCGGCCGCGACCATTGAGCCGGCGCGGACCCGTTACCACATGAACAAGGGCGGGGTGGAGTACCGCAAGGTCCGGGTGATGAGAACCCTGACTGTGCTGGGTCGGTTGGTCGATGCCCAGGGCCGGCCGCTCAAGGGTCATCACGTGATCAACCACGCCAGCCGGGGGGTGACGGAAGTCGATGGCTTCTTCTCGATGGAAATGAACGCCGGAGCGCCAACCCTGGAAGTGCGTCAGGGCAACCAGTTGCTGTGTCAGTTCCGCCTCGATGCGAACAGCCATCGCAGTGAAAATAACGTGTTGATGATCGGTGATCTGCGGTGCACCCCGGACACCCTGGCCGATGTCACTTCTACCGAGCAAAAGGCGGGTTGAAACCATGAAAAAGATGACGTGTTGGCTGGGGCTGCTGACGGCGCTGAGCGCCTCGCAGGCAGGGGCGGCGAATCAGGAAATCCGTGCCTTGTTCCAGCCTGATCCTGCGCATCCGAACAAAAATGTATTCATCAACCAGACGCCCAACAGCGGTTATTGCGCGGTATGGCCGGATCAATGCGTCGACAACCAGATGTTCAGTATCGAGTTGCCGATTCGTTTCACTTCCAGTCGCTTCATGACAGCCGGTTTTCCGCTTTCACTGAAGGTGCCAGCCAACTGGAGGCCATTGACAGTCACCAACCGGGACACCCTGGAAACCGAAACCGTCGAAGTGCGGGTCATCGGCATCGGCTCCGATTTTGTGCTGAGCGATACGGCCGCCAATCTGGTCGGAGTATCGGACATCCTCGAAGGTCATCAAAAACTCTGGACCACCAGCAGTTGGGTTTACGCGCCGGCGCCCTGTCAGTACAGCGGCGTGGGTGCCTACACGCCTTCGACGTATCGGTTTTTCTGGAAAACGCCGGTGGAAGCAAGCTGTACCAAGGTAACGGCTTTCCTGATTCCGGGGATGGCTTTCAGAACGATGGATTTCGCTTACGAACTGCGCACGCCCAATCCGCTGGGCATGTCGTCGGGGCTCTATACCGGCTCGTTGTCCTACACCCTTGGTCCCGGTGGTGATTTCGATCTCGGCATGCAGATGTACCCGGACGACAGCAACCTGACTCTGGATTTCGTACTGGATGTACAACACACCCTGAAGGTCGATCTGCCACCGGGAGGCAACAAGGTCACCCTTGAACCGGCCGGGGGCTGGCAGAGCTGGCTCGACAGCGGCCGCAAGCCGACCAAGATCTTCCGTGATCAGCCTTACTTTCTCTCGGCGTCGTCACGCTTCAAGATCCAGATGACGTGCGATTCGCTGGGCGGTGAGGAGTGCAATTTGCGCAGTCCGACAGGCCGATCCACCAGGGCGACCGTCAAGCTCAGTGTGCCGGGGGGAATCGTCGGCCCGGGTGGTGGCGATGGCTGGACGGGCACGCTGCACCACAACTTGTGGATAGGCCCTTTCCAGCCCACCCACTATGTGGACCGCAAGCCCGGCAACCTGCATTTTTCGATTTCTCAGCGGGACATCGAGTTTCTATTGCGACCCGGCGTCAACGACACGCTCACGGGGCGCATCACCATTATCTGGGACTCGGAAGTCTGACCCTCCGGATCAACCCCTTACATCTTTCAAAAGGTTGAAGACGATGACACGCCTGTTTCTGCTTTCACTGCTCGGGCTGCTCGGCGGACCCGCACTGGCCGGGCCGCAGATCAATGTCGGCACGGTGTACGACTATCTGGATGGTGACAAGAGCACCTACCTCAAACGTGTATTCAACAGCGGCGACAGCACGGCCTTCGTCAAGGTCAACGTGCTGGAAATCGTCTATGACGATCAGGGCAAACCGCAGGAAATCCCGATCGAGACGGCCACCGACGGCGCGTCGCGCAATGGCCTCATGGCCAGCCCGGCGCGGTTGATCGTGCCGACCAAAGGCATGCAGGGCACACGCCTGCTGTACATGGGCGAGCGGGATCGCGAGCGCTATTTCCGGGTGCGTTTCGTGCCGGTGGTGCCTGAGAAGGAGGATGAATTCGTGGTGAGCGAGCAGGAGCGTGACGCCTACAAGGAGGCGTTGTCGGCCGGGGTCAACCTGATGACCGGTTTCGGCACGATCTTTTTCGTACGGCCCAGGGACGCCCGGTTCGAGACCGTCGTCAATGAAACGGGCGATCGCTATGAGCTGCGCAACAGCGGCAACACCGTGGTCATCGTCGATGAGTTCAAGAGCTGTTCCCTGAGTAACGAAACCGACTGCGGCGCGACCACCAAGCACCATATCCTGGCCGGCAAGACGTTTGCCTTCGACAAGGAGAAGGGCCGCGAGTACCGCTTCAAGTTGATCGAAGGCGACAGCAAAAAAGACTTGAGGGTGACGAGCCGCTGACGGCGGTTTCCATTGACGCGGCAGGTAAAGAACATGAACAAGCAATGTGCCGTCCTTGCATTGATGGCAATCACCGCACTGACCAGTCACCCGACATGGGGGGCCCGCGAGGAACACGTTTTCGAGGTGTCCCTGACGATTCCAAGTCGGCCGTTCTATATCGTGCCCGCCGAACCGGACTGAATCCACCGGGTCCAGCGCCTGGTCTGGAATCCCGGCAGCGAGACGCTTAGCACGCTGAGCAAGCACTTCGATGTGCGGCATGACTCCAGCGCTATAGAGGCACGTCTGGACAGCCCTGCGCATCTGTCGAACGGCAGGTCGAGCGAGGACATCTGGCTGAAGGTCACTTTCAATGGCGTAGTGCTCGGGCCTGAAGTGCCTTCCCGACTCGTGCTGTCACAGGAGGAGGCGGCGGTGGGCAAGCGAGTGCTGCTGGAGATAGAACCGTTGAAACCGACCGGAGGATTCCGGCCGGGGGATTACAGCGGCACCGTGATGCTGCTGTTCAATGCCAGGGCACCGGGAGCGTGATCCCGGGCCTGGCATGGCGTTGCGAAGGGTATTGCGCGCTTGCCTCACGTACACCGGTCGAAGATCAGATCCCGGCCCGGGCCATGGCTTCGCGGGTCAGGCGTCTGCTCAGTCCCTTTTCCTCGTAACCGATGTCGCGTTGCAGGCTCTCGTAGACGGCATCGGTCAATGGCTCCTCCGTCAGGACCTGGTCCAGCGGGATGGACAGTTTGTCCGCCAGTCTCACCAGGCTTTTCAACAGGGTCTGCTGCTCGCTTTGGCTGGGTGCCCGCTGCCATTCCCGGCGCAATGACAGCAGCTCCAGCCGGTCATGGAACAGCGCTGTATTACTGGCGAAATCGCTCGGGTAGGTCTGGCGCAGATAGCGATCCCAGAACGGTTGCTCGATCATTTGATTGACCAGCCCGTCGCCGGCTTCGGCTGCAATGATCTTCCCGTAGGCTTTGTCGATCGCCTCGTCAGTGACGCCTGCCACCGGGCGAAACCTCATGGCCTCGGACTGCCAGGGCAGATCCAGACGCCTGGCCAGTCCGGTTTCATACGCCAGATGCACCTCGACCTGATCGGGGTTGCTGTCCGGCCCACGTGCCTTGATATCGGCACGGGCAATTTCACCCACTTGCTCAAGGCGCGCCGACCCTTTGGCCAGCGTCACCAGTCGCGATTCGGTTTCGGCGAGGGTAGTGGAGAAGCTCAAGGCTTCCGTGGCCAGCACTTTTACCCCCATGTTGTTGAACAGTTGGGCGCCGGCGTCCTCACAGCCCTCCGGTTCGGTGGACATGAGCAACAGTTCTTCGCGCAGCATCGGGTCGAGTGTCATGGCGTCCACCATGCGCCATACGCGGTCGGTCAGTTGTGCGCGAGCGCGTCCCCCCTGGCGGTAGTCGGCGGAACGGGTCAGGTCCTGGATGACCTTGAAAAAACCTTCGGAATCCGGCTCGTTAATCAGTTCATGCCAATCCTCTGCGCGGTGGATACCGATGCCGGGTGATTCGCTGTACAGCGATGCATCTTCGTCGGGCGTCCATTTCTCCAGCAGATCTGCGGCAGGCAACCGATACTTGACGGCAGGCATCAACCCCACGGACTCCCGGTACTGTTCGTAAGTCATGCGAAGGTCGGGCGGCAGTTTTTCCCGGTCGACTCGGGTACGGGCGATGAGAAGGGCCTTGTCCGAGCCTGGGGCGACGTCGGGTATGGAACGCAGCCGATTTCTGCGCAGATCGAGGAAAAAGCCCTTCGGTCGGGCAAGACTGAATACCCCGGGCGGCCAGGCCTTGAGATCGGTATTGGACAGGTTCAGGACCTTGAGCCAGGGCATGCGCTGCACGGGCGGCGGGTCGCCCAATGGATTGTTGTCCAGTCGCAGGATTTCCAGGCGTTCGAGTCTCTGCATCTGCTCGATGGCGGACGGCGTCAGCTCGATCATGTTGTCACTGAGTCGCAGGGTTCTGAGCTGCGTCATATTGCCGATGTTCTCGGGCAGGCTTCGCAAGCCACAGTTCCTGGCACTGAGTTGCTGCAGATTGGGAAAGTTCTTGAGCAGCCCCCCTGGCCCGGACGAGAACTGCTGGGCATCGAGGCTCAGCGTCGTGATTTGTTCCAGATACGGTTTGAGTTCCGGCAAGGGTGGCCACCAGCGTTCGAGATTGTGCGGCAGTAGCTGTGAGGACAGGTCCAGGGTGTAACCGTCCTCCAGACGGGTGCCGCGTTCGCCGAACACCTCGCCAATCCTGTCGAAGCAATCCACCAGACGCTCCATGATCAGCCGACCGCCCTTGCGCTCGAACTCCCAGTAGGCGTCGGGCAGGCGGCCGGCGTCGTCCGGCTCGAATCCGCTCAGATAGCGTTGGCGCCAGTTCTCCAGGGTGTTCCTCAGGTTTGTCCGCTCAAGCTTCAGGCGTTCGATTTCCTGGTGGGGATCGCCCTTGGCCTGCAACGAACGGGTGAAGGCAGCCACCTCGCCCCGGTCAAAGTGCGGATAGAGTTCCTGCACCTTGGTTTCGACGGTTTTCTCGGTGAACGGCCAGCGTACCTTGGACAGCCCCTTGCCCTGCACCAGCAGCTCGGTCTGCCGTGGCACGAACGCCCGCAGGGGCGGCCGGGCAAGCAGTGTCCGGCGCTCGGCGGGTTTATGCGCCTTGGCCATCACCCATTGCCTGAACAGTTCCCCTTGCCCCGGGCGATAGCCCAGTGCGTTGCGTTTTGTCACCGGCAGGGCTGACAGGACGGCTTCATAGAGACTGTCGGCACCGTGGAGCAGCCTGTTCTCGCCATCGTGCACCTCATAGCGGCCATGCTCGTCCCTGACCAGGATTCGCACGCTGGTCGCGTCTTCGGCCCCGGCACGGCAACGCAGCGGTCCTTCAGTGGTGCCGTCGCGTACTTCGATGCGCAAGTCGGCGAAGGCGTCGACATGCAGTCGCAGGGCATTGAGAGCCAGGCGCTCGGTATCGGGCACCAGCAATGCCGGTTCGTAGAGGCCTTCGACGGCACGGGCCGCCCGCGCTTCGAAGGCACTTTCACGGGCCAGGTTCTTCAGGCGCAGGGGAATGCGCTGCTGTTCGGACATGAGCTGTCGTTCCGCGGGCGTCGCCTGCTCCAGCAGGGGCTGAGCGACCGCCGATGGCAGTTGCGGGAGTCGGCGCTGCAGCAGATTCACCTGCGGATTGCCGGAGCGGTTCCTGAATCGGTACTCGTAATCGAAAATCTCGGGGGTTCGCGCCTCGACGGCTTGCGCCATCCGATTGCGCAGCGCCTGGACCTGCAAGTCCTGGGGGTAATGTCTGCCCAGCACGGCGGTCATGTCGGATTCACTCAGAAAACCGGGCAGACGCTCCGGCAGCCGGCCAGCCATCAGGTCGGCAAGACTGATGTCCAGCATCTTGTCGGAGGGCGCTGCGGCGTTGCCGTACTGGCGGTGGCTGCCGGTCAGGTCGGCTTGCTCGAAGACTCTCAGCCCTTTATCCGCTGGCCATCCCGGCAGGTTCGCCGCGATGGTTTCAAACCAGTAGGAGTCGGCGGGCAAGGGTTGCCCGTGACGCACGAGCTGGCTCGCACCGCGGGTTCGATCCCAGGTATCGAAACGGGCGACGGTGTCGGCCAGCAGCGGTGGCGGAGCGGCGTTGTCGACATGCATCCGGCGTAACGAGTCGTCCGGCGTGCCGCTGATGCGGCGCAGTGTTTCCAGCTCGGCGGGCGTGTAGTCATCGACGGAATGCCCGATCCGTCGCATCAGGGTTGATCCTTCCCAGTCCTGGGGCCGTTCGCCTTCGTGGACCCAGGCACCCAGGCCGTTGTGGCGCAATTGGGGAGCGTAGGCTTGTGAGCGCGTCGGGTGCAGGATTCGATATTGGTCGCTGGAGATGTCGTACAGCACCTGGTAATGCTTGCCCTCCAGGGGCAGGACGGTTTTGCCGGCGACCTGGTGCAGACCGAGGGTGTCGGGTTTCGATGTCGGGTTCGGTGCCAGTGTCGGTTGCTCATAGGGTGTGAGATCCGGGTGCCAGAGGCGGGTCTTGCCGTCGAACGAGCGCACGGGCCTCATCCCTTCGATCAGCGGTGAAAGCTTCAGGCGAAAGGTGTTGCCGATCGTCACGCCGGCGCCGAATGCCGCCAGTTGCAGGACGTCGGTCACCACCCCCAGCACATGTTCGCCCACTTCGGCGAAATGCCCCTCGGCCAGGTCCACCATGCCTTCGACCGCTTCGTTCGTAAGCTGGTACGCGGTATAGGCGAGCATGAGTTCGCCCAGAAACGGTACGAAAGGTGTCATCACCAGCAGCGCTGCATTGAAGATATCCGAAGCGATTTTCTTGAAGTTTTCCCACCAGGCCCAGCGCGCCTGACTGTCCGCGTCGGCAGTGGGCACCGCGATGCCCCGGGCGTCATTGAGAATCTTGTTCAGTCGTTGCTGGTAAAGGTGAGTCCACAGCGGCTGGTTGATCGGCGGGGCGCTGAACTGCAACTGGGGATTGCTCACCGGAGTTTCGCGCCAGGACGGCCGCGGATCGCCCGGCTCCCTCGGGTACCACTTGACGTACGTGAGACGTTGCTCGAGATCGGCGAAAAAATGTCCGCGTTGTTCGTGATCGACAAACTGGCTGAAGAACTGACGGTAGCTCATGCCGGTCGATGGCAGGACGTTGTTGTCGCGCAGTTGCCGGCTCAGTTCGTTCATGAAATCCGGGATGGACGGGTATTCCTTGAGCGGATGCTCGGGGTCGTGAGGTACATAGGCGATCATTTTCTGTGAGCGCTGCGGTGTATCGGGATCGGGCCTGATGATCAGGATCCCGGTGAGCGTGAGGTCCATCATGCCCAGATCGCAGAGCTGCATGGATTGCTGATCGAGCTTCAATTGCTGCCGACCTTCGAGCAGTTCGCGGACCAGTGCGTGCCCCTGACGGCTGATGTCGTTTTTCGCCAGCGCGATGTGCGCGGCAGCCTTGAGCGCCGATTGCTGGCTGCGCTGGACCTGGAGTTTCAGATAGGCAACAGAGACCGGGTCCCGCTCGAGCAGGAACGTTTCGAGGTGGGCCTTGTACTGCGCGCCGATGTCCAGTTCGCGGCACAGCGCCTGAAACTGGCTGACACTGATCCGGCTATTGATCGGTGATACATCGAACAGGTCGCGCGCAGGATCGGTCTTGACGACGAAAGCCGAGTCTTTTGCGAATGTTTCGTCATAGGCGAAGTTATGAAGGGCCGCATCGAGGAGCGACACGGTTCTTGCGCTATATCCTTTTGAAACTTGAATCACCCACCAACTGCTTTCCTTGGGGACATACAGTCGCAAACAGGTGTTTTCGACGTCGACATTGATTTTGTATTGCTCAAACAACTTTGCCCGCAACAATGGCTCGGCGAATGCACGAATGTCCTGCAAACGCGACAGTATCCGGTCAACCTTGTTCTGCGTGCTCCAGGCCTTCTTGTTGGCGCTGTCCAGGCGTTCGGCATGGTTGGCCGGCAAATCGGTCATCCACATATGACGATGCAGCGAAACATGTCGCAATGCATTGTTTCGATGCCAGCGCATATCAAGATAAACAGCGTCGATACGCGATTTTATCAATTCGTAATGTTGCCCTTTGTATTCATTTATTGCAGTCATTGGTGAAGCCTTGAATAAGTCGTGAGTTTTCAGACTAACGTTCAAGACTCGGAATGATTAGTTCAAAAGCCTGTTTGGGAATGCTGGGGTTTATCGCGGATCCATTAAATATTGATATGTATAAAACATATAAATAACACCCCGGCTTTGAATCCGTTTCAAGTGCCCGTACTCAGTGCCGCCACCGCTGTGTTTGCAGGGGGCAGGCACTGCGAGTCGCTGCCCGGTTGCAGGTACGGCATCAGGATCGGTGCCATGCCCTTGAGCACTTGCACCGGCAGGGCCGAGGTGAATTTGAAGTTCTCCGCCGAGCGCCCCGGAACGAACGCTGTGAGCGTGCCGAAATGGTGGTCGCCGATGTAGAACACGAAGGTCGCCGTGCGGTTGATCGATTTCGAACTGAGAATCCGTCCTCCGGAGCCAATCGCTTCGATCCGGTTGTCGCCTGTGCCGGTCTTGCCGCCCATGGTCAGCGGTGTTCCATCGGCCAGTTTGAAACTGCCGGAAACACGTTTGGCGGTTCCCGAGTCCACCACTTGCGACAGCGCTTCACGCATCGCCGTGGCGACTTCGGACGGCATCACCCGTTTGCCCACATGAGGATCATTGACCAGTTTCGTTTCGTAAGGCGTGCCAGCGGCAAAGTGCAGGCTGTCGATGCGCAGGGTCGGCATGCGCACACCGTCGTTGAGGATGGTGCCGATCAGTTCGGCCAATGCGGCGGGGCGATCCCCGGAGCTGCCGATGGCGGTGGCCAGCGACGGCACCAGGTGATCGAACGGGTAGCCGACTTTCTGCCAGCGCTGATGAATGTCGAGGAACGCTTCGATCTCCAGCATGGTGCGGATGCGGCTGTCACGTGCACCCTTGTGCCTGCTCTTGAACAGCCAGCTGTAGACTTCCTGACGCTCGAACTGGCTGGCCTTGACGATGTCCTTGAAGGTCGCGTCGGGGTGGTTGAGCAGGTAGCCGATCATCCACAGGTCCAGCGGGTGAACCTTGGCGATGAAGCCCTGATCCGGCAGGTCGTAGGTGCCGGGGCCGTAGGCCAGATAGAGCCGCTCCAGGCGTTCGTCGGTGAGTTTCTCGGTAATTTTTACGCCCTTGAGGTGCGAGCGCACAAAGGTGTTGAAGTCCTCCTGGCTGGCGTTGGGCAGCAGGTAACGGTGCACGGCGGCCATTCGGATCGGGGTCGGGCGCATGCTGTCGAGGAAGGTATCGAGCCGGGCCTGGGTGTCCTTGTTGCGGTACTTCTTCCAGAACTTGAGCAGGAACGAGGTGCCCTCGCGATCGGCGAACGAGGCGAGGTATTCCTGACGTCTTGGGTCGCGGTCGTCCTTGAGCAGCTCGGCGCTGTTGTTGGGGCCTGAGTAGGTGGTGTAGCGCACCAGATCGCGCATCAGGCGAATGAACGGCAGGTTGATCGATTCGCGCAGGGCATCGCGCAGGGTCGGCAGGCGGCCGTTGTCTTCCTTGCGAAAGTTATGAAACGTGTGCAGCCCGCCACCGGTAAAAAAAGCTTCGCCGGGACTGGCCGAGTATTTGCGATCAAGGGCTGCGCCGAGCAATTTCGACAGATCGCGATCCTTGTTCTGGATCAGGTAATCGACCACCCACCGGCTCAGGCGATCCTGTTCAGGGACCTCGACTTTCTTCAGCTCCGGCACGCTCATGGCGGCGTATTTGTCATGCAGCTCGGCGATGATTTGCAGGTAGGTGGTCAGCACCCGCATTTTCGCCGTGGAGCCCAGCTCCAGTTTGCTGCCTTCGTTGATGTCGAACGGCTGATCGGTGCTGTCGGTCTGCACCCGCACACGTGAACCGTCCGGGGTCAGCTCGAACAGGGTGAAGCTGTAACGCACCTGAGTAGTGCTGGTGGGCGTCAGCAGGCGTTCGCCCATCAGGCCGACTTCGGTCGCATAGGCCGGGTCAGCCAGTCGTTTCAGATAGGCGGTGGCCTGGGTTTGCAGCTCGCCTTGCAGGGTGCTGGTGGCGGAGAGGTCGAGGCGGTCAAGGTCGTACAGCGGACGGTTGAGCATCGATGCCAACCGGCTGCGGGCGACACTGATGCCCTTGTTGGTCTCGATCGGTTGAATCGTCGGCTGGGTCTGCCAGTCGCGATAGCTGATGGTGCTGGCCAGCGCGGCATCGGCCAGGGCGGCGTCGATCACACCGTTCTGTTTGAGCAGGCGCAGGTGGCTGTTTGTCAGTTCGACCAGTTCCTCGCGGCCCTTGGTCAGGTAATGCGAAGGACGGCGCTGAGCGATCATCAGCGAGAGCATTTCGCGCAGGGCCAGGCCCTTGTCCGCCATGGACTGCGGATCGGTCGCCGAGCTGGAGAGTTTGCGGTTGGCCTCGTTGAAATCGGCGCCGTACCAGACCCGCAGGCCCTCGGCCATGCCGTGCACTTCGCCATGTCCCGGCACCGCCGACAGCGGCACGCTGTTGAGGTAGTCACGAATGATGTTCTGCCGCGCCGGCAAGGTGTCCGGGCCGCCCTGATAGGCGCGCACGCTGGCGGAAATCATCTGGCGAATCTTCTCCGCGCCGGACACCGTCAGGCCGTCAGGCGAGTGGCGGTATTTCTCAAGTTGCGTGGCCAAAGTACTGCCACCGGCCGACTGCCCCGGCAAGTGCAGCAACTTGGCGACCTGCGACCACGCGGCCATGCCGAAGCGCGGCCAGTCCACCGCCGGGTTGGCCAGCGGTTGCTTTGGGTCGAGCAGAAAACGGTTTTCGATGAACAGCAGGCTGTTGACCACCACCGGCGGGATCGAATCGAAACTCGCGTACAGCTGCTGCGGATAGTTGTACTGATACAACGGCGCTGCGCGGCAATCGGTGATCGACAGCCCGGCCTGGATCTTCTCGGAGTAGGGCACGAACAAGCCCTTGTCGGTGTAATTGAGCAGGGCCGGGGAGAAGCGCGTCTGCTCGGTGATCACGTAGTTGCGCTTGAGCAGCCGTGGCAGGAACTCGTCCAGCGAGCTGTAGCCCAGGCGCAGGTCGAACGGCCCGTTGCCCGGATAGCGGATCGCTTCGCTGGGCCCCGGTTGCAATTCGTACTTGAGTTTGGCGGCGTACTGGCTGACTTCGCGGGACTGAAAACGCGAGGTGCGCATTTCCTTCATCGCGGCCAGGCCCACGACAATCGCGATGATCACCACCAGGAGCCAGAAAGCCTTCCACCCGTGCCGGTTGCGGCGGGGTTTTTCAGGTAAAGGCGCTTCATCCACACGTTCAGTCGGAACCACTTTTTCACTCGAATCGGTTTGCCACAAAGCGCCCATAGTCGATTGATCCATTCACGCAGATTGATCGGACTTGTCTGAAGCTTAGTCGGTGGTTGGCGCGGGTGAAAAAATTGTGAAGGCGGGACCCTGAACAAATCTGCACATCCGACTGCAACCCTCCGGCAAGTGATCGCAGGCCTGAAAAGTCCGGAACAGAGAGGTCCTGAGGCAGCTGCGACTTTGGTCGCGGCATGACGTTGCACCATTGCTGTGCAATACTCGGCGCCCATTTGCGCCGTGAATAATCCTCGAAATGCAGGATGGTTTGTCTCGTAAACCTCGCAATAGACGAGGTTTAAGTCTGAATCAGATGCCTTATAGAGTGAAAAAACCTGTCGCAAGCTTTTTATACTGCACGCCCCGCTGATCCCGCAGGTTGCTTCTGCGGGACGGTCCTGCCCACGAAGAAGGGCCGGTTTTCCTCAGGCGCAGGCTTATCGGCCGACGTCTGAACACTCGGTGGTCACATCCAATAACAAGACGAGGAACTCCCCCATGCCAGTCGGCAATCACCCGCCCCATGGCGAAACCGCTCAAGGCGGTCCGCTCAAACGCGAACTTGGTGAACGGCATATTCGCCTGATGGCGCTCGGCGCCTGTATCGGTGTCGGTCTGTTTCTCGGTTCGGCCAAGGCCATCGAAATGGCCGGCCCGGCGATCATGCTCTCGTACATCATCGGCGGTCTGGCGATCCTGGTGATCATGCGCGCCCTCGGCGAAATGGCCGTGCACAACCCGGTTGCCGGCTCCTTCAGTCGCTATGCACAGGATTACCTCGGCCCGCTGGCGGGCTTTCTCACCGGCTGGAACTACTGGTTCCTGTGGCTGGTAACCTGCGTCGCCGAAATCACCGCGGTGGCGGTGTACATGGGCATCTGGTTTCCCGATGTGCCGCGCTGGATCTGGGCGCTGGCGGCGCTGGTCAGCATGGGCTCGATCAACCTGATCGCGGTGAAGGCCTTCGGTGAATTCGAGTTCTGGTTCGCCCTGATCAAGATCGTCACCATCATCGCCATGGTGCTCGGTGGCATCGGCATCATCGCCTTCGGTTTCGGCAATGACGGCGTGGCGCTGGGGATTTCCAACCTGTGGGCCCACGGCGGCTTCATGCCCAACGGCGTGACGGGCGTGCTGATGTCCCTGCAGATGGTGATGTTCGCCTACCTCGGTGTGGAAATGATCGGCCTGACCGCCGGTGAAGCGAAGAACCCGCAGAAGACCATCCCGAATGCAATCGGCTCGGTGTTCTGGCGGATCCTGCTGTTCTACGTCGGCGCGCTGTTCGTGATCCTGTCGATCTACCCGTGGAACGAAATCGGCACCCAGGGCAGTCCGTTCGTGATGACCTTCGAGCGTCTGGGCATCAAGACCGCCGCCGGCATCATCAACTTCGTGGTGATTACCGCTGCACTGTCGTCGTGCAACGGCGGCATTTTCAGCACCGGGCGCATGCTCTACAGCCTGGCGCAGAACGGCCAGGCGCCGGCCGGATTCGCTCGCACCTCGAGCAACGGCGTACCGCGTCGGGCGTTGCTGCTGTCGATCTTCGCCTTGCTGCTGGGCGTGCTGCTCAACTATCTGGTGCCGGAAAAAGTCTTCGTCTGGGTGACCTCGATTGCCACCTTCGGCGCGATCTGGACCTGGGTGATGATCCTGCTGGCCCAGCTCAAATTCCGCAAAGGCCTGAGCGCCAGCGAACGTGCGGGCCTGAAGTACAAGATGTGGCTGTTCCCGGTCAGCTCGTATCTGGCGCTGGCGTTCCTGGTGCTGGTGGTCGGCTTGATGGCGTACTTCCCGGATACTCGTGTGGCGCTGTATGTAGGCCCGGCGTTCCTGGTGCTGCTGACCGTGTTGTTCTACGTGTTCAAGCTGCAACCGAAGGATTCGGTACAGGGCGCGATGCGTTCGGCTTCGTAATTCGTTGTCGCTGAAACCTGAAAGCCCCGGTCGAAAGTCCGGGGCTTTTTCATGGGGGTGAGTTGATGCCGCTGGTCTGAAATCAGCGCAAAAAACGACCTCTGATTCAGAGTCATGTTCGAAGGTTTATCTACGTTGTTTCCCGCGCAGCCGTGAAAAGAGGCGCAGGTATGAGGATCAGCGATTTTCTCGTAAGAGAACTCGGCCGCCGTCAGGTCGTGCTGTTCTTCCTGCTCGCCACGCTGCTGTACATCCTGCCGCTGATCCTCGCCGATTTCCCCTACATCGACGACAACTGGCGCACCCTCGCTGCCGGCAACGCCTGGGCGGGGCAGGGGCGGTTGTTCATGGATTGGCTGTATCAGGCGCTGAGCTTCACCGGCGCTGCGCCGAATATTTTTCCACTGCCGCTGTTGCTCGCCACCGTAGCGATGTCGTTCGCTCTGACCCGGCTGACCTTCCACTATTTTCCCGAACCGACGCTGGCCTGTTGTCTGGTGCCGTTGCCGCTCTGGTACAACCCGTTCCTGTTGCAGAACCTGTCCTATCAATACGACGGCGCCGGCATGGCCCTGAGCCTGGTCGCGGTGATTTATGCAATCACCTTTTGCGGCGCTTCACGCATTCAGCGATGGCTGGTGCCATCGGTGTTGCTGGCGCTGGCGATCGGGTTGTATCAGATCAGCCTGAATGTGTTTCTCGGGTTGTGCTGCCTGGAATTGCTGCGCAATGTTCATCGGCAAGTGCCGTGGGATGAACTCAAGCACCGGTCAGGTTGGCGGCTGGCGCAAATGCTGCTGGCGGTGCTGATCTACAGCGTCACGGCCTATCCATTCACTGACGCCGGACGCACGCAATTGCTGAATCCGAGCGCTGACCCGTTGCTGCAGATCGGCGTCAATATCGGTCGGGTGATGGAGAAGGTTGCGCTGCTGTTTCACGGCGGCTACACGGTGGTTTGTATTGTGTTGGTGCTGTGCGCCGTCTTCGGCGCCGTGCAGTTGGGGCGCCAAGTGCGCGAGCGCGAAATGCCGCGCGCCAAGGGTTTGCTCCTGAGCTTCAGTTGCCTGCTGGCATTGCCGCTGGTTGTGCTGCTGGTGCCGGGCATGACCCTGCTGTTTCGCGATTTCAACGAAGGCGCACGCACCCTGATGGGGTTTGGCGTGCTGTTGATGCTGCTGTTCTATCTGGCTTGGCTGGGGTTGATGCCGCTGCATCAACGGTTGCCTTTGGTGTTGGCGATTCCGCTTCTGGCCACGCTGTCGCTGTCCTTCGCTTATGGCCGGGTGCTGACGATGGAAAAAACCTTCGCCAGCAGTGCGCTCTACAGCCTCAGCCACGACATCTCGTCCCATCGAGAACTGCGCGAAGCCAAACGGATTTATCTCTCGGTGACGTACTCCGACCGCTGGCTCGCGGGGGCGGAAGGGACGTTCAAACAACTGCCGGTGCTGCGTTACTTGCTGAACATCGACTACTTCATGCTCGCCGAAACCCTGCCATCGGCGGGCATCACCAATGTGGTTGCAGAACGCGAACGACGCAACGCGACCCACGCCGGTCTGATGGGCTATCCACCCTTGGTGGACAGCCTTTATTACCGCCTCTACCTGATCGGCGACTACGGCTTCATCGTCATGAAAGAGCCGCCCCACGGGCGGTTATTGCAATGGTGACCGTTGGTCAGAAACCAGCGCCTACCTGTAATTTCTGACAGTAGACCGCACCCGTACCTTGCCCTAGCGTGAAAGCTCCGCCCGTTGCAGTGACAGCAAGGATTGACGATGAGGATCTTGTGGAAAGGATTTCCCGCCCAAACGGCAATCGGCCTCGCCGCAACGCTGGTCCACTGGCAGGTTTTTTTCGTACTGACCAGTGCGGTTCAGCTCGATCAGGCGGCAAGCAACTTCGCTGCGTTTTGCATCGCCGCATCCTTCGCGTTTTACATGAACGCGCTCTACACGTTCGAGACCGGAACGTCGGTGCTGGCGTACCTGATGTTTATCAGCGTGATGGGGGCGTTGAGTTACGGCACAGGTGTGATCGCCGATGCATGGAGTCTGCCCGGACTGGTGACGGTGTCGGTGTTTTCACTGCTGGATCTGTTGCTGGGGTACTGCTTTTTCCGGTTTGTATTGTTTCGTGGGCGTCAGGCATGAAAAGCCTTGCGAGTGTTGCCGCCTCCGCCGGGTTCACTTCCTTGAGGATCGACAGACTGGCCCTTCTGGCGGTTGTATCCCTCGCCCTGTTCGTCCGGTTCTACGCCATTGATGTGCCGAGTATCTGGTATGACGAGGCCTACAGTCTGTTACTGGCCCGAGAAACACCGACACGCATCTGGGCATTGACGGCGCTGGATGTGCATCCGCCGCTTTATTACGTCCTGCTGCATTACTGGGTGCTGCTGTGGGGCGAAGGAGCGCTGCCGGCCCGTGCGCTGAGTGCACTGGCGGATGTCGGGACGTTGCTGCTGAGTATCAAGTTGATGAGCCTGATTGCCACACGCCGGGCGGTGTGGATGGCTGCATTGCTGTTGGCTTTATTGCCGGTTTCAGTTCGTTACAGTCAGGAAGTGCGGATGTATACCTTGCTGGGGTTCTGGTTGATGGGCGCTACGGTGGCGTTGGTGTGTTGGGCCAGGAGGCCGGAGCAAACCAGGTTCGCGGCTTGGTATGTGTTGTTGATGACTACAGCGTTTTATACCCACTACTTCGCGGGTTTGTGCATGTTGGTGCATTGGCTGTTTTGGTGGCAAAGCGGAGTGCAGCGCTACGCAACGAGAATGGCGGGAGAGCAATGGTTAGTCGCGAATGTCGCCATCGTTTTTCTATATTTGCCCTGGATACCTCACCTCTTATCGCAGCTTGCGCTCACCGAGGGCTTGGGATGGATCGAGCCTGTGACCTTACAGGGGGCAATGACATTAGTCTGGCAGTTCACCGTAATGGGGGACGGCATCTCCCAACCGAGTCTATGGCACCTGATGCCCCTTGCTCTGGTGGTGTCGTGTGCCGTGACAGCCATTATCAATAACGAGGGTGAGCGACGATACAGTGTTCTGTTGGTGGGCTATTTCTTTATCCCGCTGGTTGCTGTTTACCTGATCTCTTTGTTTCTACCGTTGCTTGTACCCCGATATCTGGTTTTTACCGCGCCAGCTCTGCCGATGATTGCGGCGCTCGCTTTGGACATCTGGTGGCCGCGTCGTTTTATGTTGGCGAGTGCGGCATTGCCGCTTTTCGTCTTTGCGCAATTGCATGGGCTGAGTACGGTGTATTGGCAAACAGATGGGTTGAATGGAACCGAGAGACGCAGAGACACCCAGTTTTCTCAGTTGATGGCGCAATTGAATCAAAAAGCTCGCCCGGGAGACGAAATCGTAGTAACCAACGCTTTTTGGTACCCGACATTTGCTTATTTCAACGTCACCGGCATCGCTCCCAGGTTTGAGATCTCATCGATGGATGGCTTCTTGAAACTCACCCGTCGCAACGCCTTGAGCCTGATTCAGGATCCAGTAATGAATACCTATCTCGACGGCGTAACGATTCTGGATTGTCATAGCCAAAGGATCTGGTGGATCACAGACGCCGATTTACATGCTGACAGGCCGCTTTTCGCCAAGGGATGCACGCCCTCTATCACGATCCACGGCGCTCCCATTTCGGCTTATTTGTTTGCCCCGGATTCTGTGCCGGCATCCATGGACGCCGACATGCAATAAGCACTCAGGCAGCCACCCCATCCTGCGGCTCAAAACTATCCGCCCGTGCCATCTGCCACATCCGCGAATAGAACTCGCCGTTCACTTCCCCGGTGAGCAATTCCCCCGGTTTCAGGAACACGTGCAGCTGCGAGAACAGTTTGATTTCGGTCGCTGACATGCGCCGCACCAAATGCTTGGCCGACAGTTGCGACGGGTGATCGAGGCCGGCGGCGGCGAGCATTTCCGCCAGCGCCTTGAGCGTATTGCGGTGGAAGTTGTAGACCCGCTGAGCCTTGTCCGGCACTACCAGTGCGCGCTGGCGCAGGGTGTCCTGGGTGGCGACGCCGGTCGGGCATTTGTTGGTGTGGCAGCTTTGCGATTGGATGCAGCCGATGGCGAACATGAAGCCGCGCGCCGAGTTGGCCCAGTCGGCGCCGATGGCGAGCACGCTGGCGATGTCGAAAGCGCTGACGATCTTGCCGCTGGCGCCGAGTTTGATCTTGTCCCGCAGATTCAGGCCGACCAGCGTGTTGTGCACGAACAACAGGCCCTCGCGCATCGGTACGCCGATGTGGTCGGTGAACTCCACCGGTGCGGCGCCGGTCCCGCCTTCCTTGCCGTCGACCACGATGAAGTCCGGCAGGATGCCGGTTTCCAGCATGGCCTTGGCGATGCCCATGAACTCCCACGGATGACCGAGGCAGAACTTGAAGCCCACCGGTTTGCCGCCGGACAGTTCACGCAGTTGCTGGATGAAATGCATCATCTCGATCGGCGTGGAGAACGCGCTGTGGCGCGACGGTGAAATGCAGTCTTCGCCCATCAGGATGCCGCGGGTGTCGGCGATTTCCCGGGTGACCTTGTGCTTGGGCAGGATCCCGCCGTGGCCGGGTTTGGCGCCCTGGCTCATCTTGATTTCGATCATCCGTACTTGCGGAGTCTGCGCCTGGGCGGCGAAGCGTTCCGGGTCGAAGCGGCCGTCGCTGGTACGGCAGCCGAAGTAGCCGCTGCCCAGTTCCCAGGTCAGGTCGCCGCCATGTTCGCGGTGATAGGGGCTGATGCTGCCTTCGCCGGTGTCGTGGGCGAAATTGCCGAGCTTCGCACCTTGGTTCAGCGCACGGATCGCGTTGGCGCTGAGGGAGCCAAAGCTCATGGCCGAAATATTGAACACCGACGCCGAGTACGGCTGGGTGCACTGCGGGCCACCGACGGTGACGCGGAAACTGCTCGGGTCGCTCAACGGCGCCGGACGCATCGAGTGGCCGATGAATTCGAAGCCGGACTGATAGACGTCGATCAGGGTGCCGAACGGCTTGTCGGCGGTTTCATTCTTGGCCCGCGAGTACACCAGCGAACGCTGGGCGCGGGAGAAGGGCAGGGCGTCGCTGTCGGATTCCAGCAGGTACTGGCGGATCTCCGGGCGGATGCCTTCGACCAGATAACGGATGTTGCCCAGGATCGGATAATTGCGGCGCACCGCATGCGGGCTCTGCAGCAGGTCGAACAGACCGATCAGGCTCAGCACCCCGGTGACGGCGGTGATCGGCCACAGCCAGTCGTGTTCGAGAAAGGGCAGGCTGGCGAGGGTGAACATCACGCAGACGGCAAAGAAGGCGTAGCGGCTCAGGAGTGACAGGCTCATACGGTTTCCTTGGTTCGGACGGTTTTTTTGCGGCAGTCAGGCGTTCTGCGCCTGCAGAAAGATCGAAAACAGCTCCGACTGGGATTTGATCCCCAGCTTGCTGTACATGTGTTTCTTATGGACTTTCACGGTTTCAACAGAGATTTCCAGCTTACGGGCGATTTCTTTACTGGAGCAACCGCTGAGCATCAGGCGCCCGACGTCCAGTTCCCGGGCGGTCAGCTGCGCGCCCTTGAGCTGCTGCACCGACGCCTCGAGCTGCACCCGCCAGTCCGGTTGCGCAGGCGCCGGAGCCAATGCCACGGTTTCGTTGATTTCATAGGGCAGGCGCTGGCGCAACAGGCCGAGCACCCACGGCTGGATCAATGACAACAGGGCAATCTGCTCGCCGGTGAAGCGTTGCTGGCTGCCCAGCGACAGGCACAACGTACGGTCGCCCTCGAGCTGGCAATTGAACTGGATTTCGTCGGCCACCACATTCAGACGAAAGTATCGCTGGTAATACTCGGTCAGTTCGAAGTGCTCCGGCGCGACCTCCGACAGGCGATACAAACCGGTGCGCGACTGCTCGCGGCAGGCGATGTAGAACGGGTCGAGCAGGTACAGACCGCGCAGGTAATCCTGAAACAGCTGATCGGGACTGCCGTCGGCACCGGGGCATTCGGCGAACACCTGCGGGTGGCGGTCGGCGCTGAACAGCAGCGCCACCCAGCTATCGAACGGCACGTACTGGTCGAGCAGGCGTACCAGTTGCGCCCAGAAATTCGGCTTGTCGAGGGCGTCAATCAACTGCCCGACGGCGCGGTGCCAGGTGATGTCGTCAAACGAAAGAGTCATGCCTCTACCCCTATCGGGTTACCCCGGCCGCGTAATTCCCTGGCCGATCGAATGCGAAGCATACTGGCCCACAGACAGCCGCCGGGCAATCTTTCGGCACCCGGCGCTCATAACAAGGACTGCCCATGAAAGTCGAACTCGCCCAACTGGCGGGCCGTGACAAAGACACGGCGTACAACCTCGAACGCGCCCTCGCGGCGATTGCGGCCTGCGCCGCCGACACGCAATTGATCGTATTCCCCGAGACCCACCTGATGGGGTTCCCGACCGCCGCCACCGTGGCGCAGATCGCTGAGCCGGTAGACGGCCCGACCGTCAGCGCCGTGCAGGCTGCCGCCCGCGAACGCAACCTCGCCGTGGTGATCGGCATGGCCGAGAACGACAACGGCCGCTTCTACAACACTACGCTGCTGATTACCCCCGAAGGCATCGCCCTGAAATATCGCAAGACCCATCTCTGGGCCTCGGATCGCGGTGTGTTCGAGGCTGGTGACCGTTACGCCACCTGCCTGTGGAACGGTGTGCGGGTCGGTCTGCTGATCTGCTACGACATCGAGTTCCCGGAATCGGCCCGGGCCCTGGCGCAACTGGGCGCGGAGTTGTTGATCGTGACCAACGGCAACATGGACCCGTACGGCCCGACCCACCGCACCGCGATCATGGCCCGGGCCCAGGAAAACCAGGCGTTTGCGCTGATGGTCAACCGTGTGGAAGCCGGGGATGACGGGTTGGTGTTTGCCGGCGGCAGTGCGCTGGTGGATCCGCTGGGCACGGTGCTGTTCGAGGCCGGGCGTGAGGAAGGGCGGTTCAGTGTCGAGCTGGATTTCGCTCAGCTGGAGCTGGCGCGCAAGGATTATCGGTATCTGGATGATCAGCGGTTGAGGTTGCCGGGGGAGGTGGTTGAACACGCCTCAGGAGTACGTGAGCTGCTGATCCCTTGACCCGTTGTACCTGATCGTTCCCACGCAGAGCGTGGGAACGATCACGCACCTTTAAGCCTTACCCAAAAAACAACAACGCAACACCCGAAACATTCGCCGAACTCGGCCTCTGCCATAAATCCAATAAAATCCGGAGTAAGTCGCCCATGGCTCGTTTGCAACGCACCCTTTCGCCAGGGTCGGTGGTGCTGTTCGGCATCGCCTACATGACGCCGATCATTGTCCTCGGCACATTCGGCATCCTCGCCCAATCCACTGCAGGCATGGTGCCCGCCGCGTATCTGGCGGCGCTGGTGGCGATGTTCTTCACCGCCATGAGCTACGGGCGCATGGCCGCCGCATTCCCGGTGGCCGGCTCGGCCTACAGCTATGTGCGCAAGGCCATCAGCCCGAAACTCGGCTTCATCGCCGGTTGGGCGGTGCTGCTCGATTATCTGTTTCTGCCGATGGCGATCTGGCTGATCGGCGCCGCGTACCTGGCGTCGGCGTTCCCGTCGATTCCGCAGTGGATCTGGGTGCTGGTATTCATCGGCATCACCAGCGCGATCAACATCATCGGCCTGAAACTGGCCAACGGTATCAACGCCTTGCTGATGCTGGTGCAGTTTCTGGTGCTGATCGCCTTCGTCGCACTGTGCGTGCATTACGTCGGCGACGATGCCAGCACGCCGCTGTGGTCGATCAAACCGTTCTTCAACGGCGACATGCAGATGCCGCTGATCATGAGCGGCGCGGCCATTGCCTGCTACTCGTTCCTCGGCTTCGATGCAGTCAGCACGCTCACCGAAGAAACCCGCGATCCGCGCCGCACCATCCCTCGGGCAATCATGTTGATCACCCTCATCGGCGGGCTGATTTTCGTCGGTGTCTCTTATTTTGTGCAGATCGCCCATCCGTCGTTCCAGTTCGACAGTGTCGACTCGGCGGCCTACGAAATTGCGCGCAACATCGGCGGTGATCTGTTCGTGTCGATCTTCCTGATCGGCCTGATCGTCGGTCAGTTCGCCTCGGGCCTGTCGGCGCAGGCCAGCGGTTCGCGGCTGTTGTTCGCGATGGGCCGTGACGGCGTGTTGCCGAAGTCGTTTTTCGGCACCTTGCACGAGCGCTTCGGTACGCCGGTCAACAGCATCCTGCTGTGCGCCGTTGTCGCGTTGCTGGCGCTGAAACTCGACGTGACCACCTCGACCTCGTTCATCAACTTCGGCGCGTTCCTGGCGTTCAGTCTGGTCAATCTGTCGGTGATTTTTCACTACTGGATCGGCGGGGATAAAAAAGGTCTGCGCGAACTGGTTCTGTTCCTGGTCTTCCCGTTCATCGGTCTGCTGGCGGACTTGTGGCTGATGGTCAGCCTCGATCACCTGGCGGTGTATCTGGGCCTGAGTTGGCTGGCGATTGGTGTGCTGTATCTGGCGGTGCTGACCGGTGGCTTCCGTCGCCAACCACCGGAGATGGACTTTCAGGAAGCGGCCTGATCAGGCATCAGGCCGCGGGCCGGGTTTGGCGCAACGGCAGTTGCACGCGGAACGTCGTACCGAATCCCGGTTTGCTGCTGACGGAAATGTCACCGCCGTGTTTTTTTACAATGCCATACGACAGGGACAAGCCCAGGCCCGTCCCCTGGCCGACCGGTTTGGTGGTGAAGAACGGGTCGAAGATTTTTTGCAGGGTCTCGGGTGCAATGCCCGAGCCCGTATCGGCGACTTCGATGACTGCCGATTCTCCCTGCACGCCAGTGCGCAGGGTGATGGTGCCGCGCTCCGGGCCCATTGCCTGCGCCGCGTTGACCACCAGGTTCATGATGACCTGATTGATTTGCGAGGGCAGGCATTCGATGTCCGGCAGCTCCTGATACTCCTTGATCACATCGGCCTTGTACTTGAGCTCGCTGGCGACAATGTTCAGGGTCGATTCGATGCCCTGTTGCAGATTGGCCCACTGCCATTGCTGATGGCTGTCGACCCGGGAGAAATCCTTCAGGTCCCTGACGATCTGGCCGACCCGAGCGATGCCTTCCTTGGATTCCCTGATCAGCACCGGAATGTCTTCGAGCAGAAAATCCAGTTCGAGGTCCTCGCGCAATTGCTGCAACTGCCCAGCCAGTTCGGCGGGCAGAGTTTGCCCGGCGGTGTGATAGGCGCCGAGCATGGCCAGCAGTTGCTGGAAATAGCCGTCGAGCGTGCCGAGGTTGGAGGAAATGAAACCGATCGGATTGTTGATTTCATGGGCGACGCCAGCGGCCAGTTGCCCCAGCGAAGCGAGCTTCTCCGATTGCACCAACTGGCCTTCCAGCTGTTTGCGTTCGTCGATTTCCCGCTGCAAGGCTTCGCTGGCCTGCTTGAACTGGGCGGTACGCTGATCCACCAGATGTTCCAGGTGATGCATTTGCAGCGACGCGCGCTCGGTCATCTGCCATTTGGTCAGAAGGGTGTTGGCCATCTGCTGGACTTCGATGTTGTCGAAGGGTTTTTTCAGAATCAGCAGCCGGTCATGGGCGTGCAGACGATCCAGCAATTCGTCCCAGGAATAGTCGGAATAGGCGGTACAGACCACCACCTGCAACTGCGGATCCCGCTGCCACAGCGCTTCGATGGTTTGCGCCCCGTCCCAGCCGTCGGGCATGCGCATGTCGACGAACGCCAGGGCGTAGGGACATTGTTCCTGCAAGGCCAGGTTGAGTTTGGCCAGGCCTTCTTCCCCTCCGTAGGCCGAGTCCAGTTCGAAAACCGCTCGCCGGGGTCTGGCGGTTTCGCCGAACAGCGCGGCTTCCATTTCGTCCATCTCTGCCGACTGCGCTGAAGCCGGGGCAAGGATCTTGCGAAAGTCTTCGTGGATCGACGGCATGTCATCGATCAGCAGAATGCGGCGGTTCGACAATTCGCTCATGCGTTCTCCGTTACCGCGATCAGCGGAATCTGCAAGGTGAACAGGGCGCCCTGGCCAGGTCCGTCGCTGTGGGCCGTGAGGTGGCCGTTCATCTCGATGGCCGCCAGGGCGCAACTGTGCAGGCCGAAGCCGTGGCCCTCTTTGCGGGTGGTGAAACCGTGGGCAAAGATCCGCGTCATGTTTTCCGGGGCGATACCTTCGCCATCGTCCTTGACGCTGATTTCCAGATAATTCCCGTCGACGATTTTTACGCCCAGGGTGATGGTGCGCGGGCGGTTGCTGAGGTCGGACATCGCGTATTTGGCGTTGCTGATCAGGTTGATCAGGATCAGCAGCAAACGGTGTTTGTCACCCATCACCTGCGGCACTTCGGCGTAGTCCTTGACCACTGTGACGTGGTGCCGGGTCAGGGCTCCGGCGTTCATGCGCAGGGCGTCTTCGAGCAGTTCGCTGATGTACAGCGGCTCGGTCAGGCTGCTGGCCCCGGCATAGGATTGCTGGGTGGCGACGATGTCCTTGATGTGATCGACACTTTTGTTCATCTGGTTCAGTTCGTCGACCATTTCCTGCTGTTCCTGGGCGATGGCAACGACCAGTTGATTGAGATAACCGGGCAGCAATTTGCCCTTGGGGTCTTCGCTGAGGAACTGGCCGAGGTCGTCGGGGTGTTCGTTGATCAGCTGCATGGCCTTGCCCAGCCCCAGGGTCTTGCTGTTGCGTAACTTGCGCGCGATCAGGTCGGAGGAAATGTTCACGCTGTTGAGCACGTTGCCGACGTTGTGCAGCACGTTGGTCGCGATTTCGGCCATGCCGGCCTGGCGTGCGGCGTCGAGCAGTTCGCTCTGGGCGTTCTTGAGCTCCCGGGTGCGCTCGTCGACCCGTTGCTCCAGCACATCGTTGGCGGTTTGCAGGGCTGCGTTGACCCGGTTGATCTCGGCGAAACTGCGGATCAGACGGATGGCCAGCCACAGCAGCGACAGCATCAGCAGGACCGAGAACAGCAGCAGATAGAAGTGATATTTCCTGTCGATTTTTTCGACCCGCTGCTGATCCCGGTTGAGCATGTTGGTGATGTTGTCCAGGCGCTCGGCCACCGGAACCGCCTCAATCTCCTCGAGCAAGCGGTTGACGATCGGCTGCTCGCGCAGGATCAGGCTGATGTGATTGCTCAGGATCCTGATCGGGGCTTGAAAGTCCTGGGGCAGGCGTTGCGCGTTCACCGCCAGTTTGTTCAGGCCCAGGACGATATCGGCGGCCTTGTCGTCGGAGGTGACCTGAGAGAACTCCAGTGCGCTGAGCAGCAGGTCATAGGTATCGGTGGCGATGTTCTGCACCTGAATCTTGTCGAGATCGGACAGGCCGGCCAGTTGTGCCTGAATGTCATCTTCGGCGGTCGGCAGGAACGCCAGAGAGTTGCGCAGCAAGGCGTTGTGCGACTTGAACTGCTCCACCAGCCGGGTCTTTTCCTGCATCGCCTTGAGAAAACTCTCGTGGGCTTCGTCCCATTGTGTCGAGTCGTTGCGCCCGTGGCCGGACTCCATGGTGTCGAAGCGTTCCCACAGGCGGTTCATCTCGCTCATCGGCGAGACCAGCGGGTCGTAATTGTGGGAGATCGCCACCCGCGCCTTGAGAATTTCGTTTTCCCACAGCGAGTCCTGCTGCTTGATCTGGCGGATCAGGTCCCGGGACTCGGTGTAGGCCGTCGTCTGCTCGGTGCTGGACTTGAGGTAGAGAAACACCAGGATCGAGGCCAGCAGCACGGCGACGAGCCCGATCAACATCAGGCTGACACGGCGTGAAACCTTCATCATGGCTGGCCCTCCGGATGGCCGGTCAGGGTCTTGAGAAACAGGATGATCAGGGTCTTGTCTTCTTCGCTCGGCATGCGCCCCAACTGATACTGGAACATCACGTCCACCGCCCGTTCGAGGGTGGGCGCCGAGCCGTCATGGAAGTACGGTGCGGTCAGCGCGACATTACGCAGGCTCGGCACCTTGAACACGGCGCGGTCGGCTTCGTCGCCGGTCACGTTGAAACGGCCCTGGTCGGCCACCGTCGGGTTACCGCGATCGGCGATGTAGTCGCCGAACACGCCAAATTTCTGGAACATGTTGCCGCCAATGTTGACGCCCTGATGGCAGGCAATGCAGCCGTACTCCTTGAAACGCTGATAGCCGTATTTTTCTTCGAGGGTCAGGATATCGGTATTGCCCAGCAGGTACTGATCGAAACGGGAGTCGGGGGTCAGCAGCGTGCGCTCATAGGTGGCCAGCGCATTCTGGATATTGGCCCGGTTCACGGCATCGGGGTAGGCGGCACGAAAGCTTTGACCGTAGGCTGCGTCGTCAGCGATCCGTTGCACGACGGTGTTCCAGTCGCTGCCCATTTCGTGGGGGCTGGTGATCACGACGTTGCTTTGTTCTTCCAGGGTTTCGACGCGGCCATCCCAGAACTGGCGGAAATTGAGGCTGGCGTTGAATACGGTTGGTGTGTTGACCGCCACCGGTTGCCCATCGAAGCCGTTGGAGAAGGCGCGGGTGTCGGCGCCGCTTTTATCCAGTTGATGGCAGCTGGCGCAGGACAGCGTGTTATTGATCGACAATCGCGGGTCATGGAACAACTGGCGCCCGAGCTCGACCCGCCTGGCATCCAGGTGCGGCTTTGGCGGCAAGGGTTTCAGCGGCTCGTCCAGCGGTGCGGCGATGGCATTTGCGCATAGACCGAGCAGTAGAACCAACGACCCCGGGCGATTCATGAAACACCCCACGTGCCAGGTTGAGCAGACTCCAGCAAACGGGCGAAGGCCTCTGCCGGCAAGGCCTTGCTGAAATAGAAGCCCTGGCCTTCCTCGCAGTGGTGAGCTTTTAGAAATGCCAACTGATGCGCGGTTTCCACACCTTCGGCAATGACGTTGAGGTTCAGGCTCTTGCCCAGGCTGATGATCGCGCCGACCAGGGCGGCATCACCGCTGTCATGGCTCAGGCCGCGAATGAACGATTGATCGATTTTCAGCACATCGATGGGAAAACGGCGCAGATAGCTCAAGCTGGAATAACCGGTGCCGAAGTCATCGATGGCCAGCCGAACCCCCAGCGCCTTCAGCCTGCCCAGCGCGTTCATCGTTGCGTCGACGTTCTGCATCAGCACACCTTCGGTGATCTCCAGTTCCAGCAGGCGAGGATCCAGCCCGGTCTGTGCCAGCACCTGTTCGATGCCCTCGACGAAGTGCCGCTGGCGAAAGTCGATGGCCGAGGTGTTGACCGACATGCGAATCGGCGGCAACCCCGCTTGTTGCCAGTCGCGGGTCTGCCGGCAGGCCTCGGCCAGCACCCATTTGCTCAGCGGCACGATCAGGCCGCTGTCTTCGGCCACCGGGATGAACTCCGAGGGATAGACCCAGCCATGCCCCGGTTTCTGCCAGCGCACCAGTGCCTCGGCACCGACTACCCGGCCGCTGGCCAGCTCGATTTTCGGCTGGTAATGCAGGACGAATTCCTGGCGTTGCAGGGCCTGGCGAATGCCCGACTCGATGCTTTGCTGTTCCCGGGCGCGCTGGTTCATGGCTTCGATGAAAAAGCCGATTTCGTTCGGTCCGTTTTCCTTGGCGCTGCGCATGGCCGTTTCAGCTTTCTTGATCAGCTCGATGGCCTCGAGCCCGTCATCGGGGTAGAGGCTGATGCCCAGACTGGCCGTGACGCTCACGTCATGCCCGACGATTGTCTGTGGTGTGCGGATAGTGCTCAGTAGTTTCTCGGCGATGCTGCGCGACTGCTGCGGGTGATTGATGTCGCTGAGCATCACCACGAATTCGTCGGAGCCATAACGAAAAACCGAATCCGATTCGCGCACGCAGGCGAGCAATTGCTGGCCGACCCGTTTGAGCATCTCGTCGCCCGCCGGATGGCCCAGGGCATTGTTGATGCGCTTGAAGCGATCCAGCCCGAGAAACATCACCACCAGTTGTTTGTCATGGCGCCGGCAAGCGGCCAGCGACTGAGTCAAACGGTCACCGAGCAAGGTGCTGTTGGGCAGGCCCGTGAGGCTGTCGTACTGCAACAGGTGCGAGACCTTGAGCAATTCATGCACGCGGGCTTCGATGGTCTGCTCGAGACTGAGCATTTTCAGCGCCGCATCCTGGGCCAACTGCCATTTCCAGGTCAGGGCATTGGCCATCTGGCGGATTTCCAGGGTGTCGAACGGTTTTTTCAGGATCAGCAACTGATCGCCGAATTCCAGTCGTTCGGCCATGGCCTCCCAGCTGTAGTCGGAATAGGCGGTGCACAAGGCGATTTGCAGATTCGGATCGACCGCCCACAGTTTTTCGATGGTTTCCAGGCCGTCCCAACCGGGCGGCATGCGCATGTCGGTGAACGCCAGGGCATAAGGCCGGCCTTCTTCCACCGCATGCTGCACCAGTTTCAGCGCTTCCTGCCCCTGATAGGCGGAGTCGAGCTGGAACGTCAGGTGCGATGATTGCCGGGTGCCGAACAGCGTTTGTTCGAGCGTATCCAGGTCTGCTGCACCGCTGGCGTCCGGGGTCAGTATCTTGCGAAAGTCATCATGGATCGCCGGGGTATCGTCGACGATCAATATGCGCCGGTTGGTCTGGGGAAAAGGTGTTTTCATCCCTCATCCTCCCTGGGCAGCGGGGCAGTCGCGTTTCCGTCCTTCAGCAGGCGGGCTGCTTGCTCGGGGCTGACAGCTTCCCTGAAGCAAAGGCCTTGCACGTTTTTCAGCGGGGCCGAAGAGGTGAGGGCGTCATCCCGATCTGCGGGCTGGACGCCTTCGGCGCTGATGTCGATCGCCAGATCCCGGGCGAAATTGACGATCGCTCGCAGGGTATTGGCGCTGCCTTCATCCTGGGCTGCACTGTCGATCAGGGATTGGGCGAGTTTGAGGTGATTGACCCGGTAGGTTTTCAGGTAATCGAACGATGAGTATTCGGTGCCGAAATCGTCGATGGCGATCTTTACCCCAAGCTCGCTGAGGCGCGGCAGCACATCGTTGTGGGTCCATTTGGTCTGGGCCAGGGTCGCTTCGGTGACATCGAAACGCAGATCCCACGGTGCCAGTTCCCAGCGGGCGGTGGTGCGCAGCACGTCATAGATGAGTTCGGGGCCGCTCTTGAGTTGCGCCAGGGAAATCCTGATCGCCATCACCGGAGGCGCCACTCCCTCGTTTTGCCACTGGCGCATCTGCCAGCAGGCGTGATCCAGGATCCAGCGACCGAGCGGGATGATTGCACCGGTCTTTTCCGCTGCCGGTACGAAGGCCGACGCCGGCAGCAGACCAAGCCGGGGATGTTGCCATTTGACCTGCGCGGCCATGCCGAGAATCTTGCCGCTGTGCATGTCCACTTCCGGCGTGTAGTCGAGCTTCAGTCCTCCCTGAGTCAGGGCGGTCATCAATTCCTCGGCCAGGGCCATGCGCTCGGCGACTTCGCGAGTGATTTGCTCGGAATGGAACTGGTACTGATTGCGCCCCGTTTCCTTGGCGCGGTACAGCGCCATGTCGGCGCCGGCCAGCAGACTGTCGGCATCCAGACTGTTGGCGCGGTACAGGCAGATGCCGATACTGACGGAAATGCGCAAGGCATTGCCTGCCAGTTGGTAGGGCTCCAGAAGCGCATCGCGGATCTTGGTCGCGATGGCAGCAGACTGGGTCGGGTCGCTGACGTCCAGTTGCAGGATCGCGAACTCGTCTCCGCCCAGACGTGCGACCACGTCATTTTCCCGTACATTGGATTTGATCCGTTGCGCCACTGCCTGCAACAACAGATCGCCGACTGGATGGCCGAGGGTGTCGTTGATCCGCTTGAAGTGATCCAGATCCAGGTAAAACACCGCAAAAGGTGCCGCTCCCCGACGCGCGGCGGCGAAGGCCTGATGCAGACGCTCGATCAGCGTGGCGCGATTGGCAAGTCCGGTGAGTCCGTCCGTGCGGGCCAGCAAGGCCATTTTCTCTTCGGCCAGCCGGCGTTCGGTGATGTCAAGAATGATCCCCTCGACTTCCAGCAGGCGGCCGTCGTGATCGCGCACCGGGATGTAGCGGTTTTCCACCCAGCGCCAGTCGCCCGCGCCGGTACGCAGGCGAAACTCGATGGAGGCGCCTTCGGCATGCCGATCGAGCACCCGGCCCATGGCGGTATCGACACTGAGCTGATCGTCCGGGTGAATCAGCGTCTGCGCCCAGTTGGCCGAACCCACCAGATCAGCCGCGACATGGCCGTAGCGGGTGATGTTGTGGGAGATGTACATCAGCGGAAACGACGGTTCACCGCGCAACCGGTAGAGGATGGTCGGACTGTTCTGCACGATGATGTTGGCGTCGGACAGTTCCCGGGTACGCTCCTGAACTGCCTGCTCCAGCAGGTTCATCTTCATGGCGGCGTCTTCGGTCATTTGCCACTTGACCGTCAGGGCGCTGGCCATCTGCCGGATTTCGATCGCGTCGAAGGGTTTTTTCAGGATCAGCAGGCGATCGGTCAGGGCCAGCCGCCGGTCGATGTCTTCCCACGAGTAATCGGAGTAGGCGGTGCACAGGGCCACCTGCAGCTTGGGATCGACCTGCCACAGCCGCTCGATGGTTTCCAGGCCATCCCAGCCCGGCGGCATGCGCATGTCGATGAAGGCCATGGCGTACGGGCGCCCGGCGGCGAGTGCGGCTTCGACTTTGTCCAGCGCTTCGCGGCCCTGATAGGCCGAGTCCAGTTCGAAACGGTCTTTCGGTGCGACGGGGGCGGAGGACGCATCGCCGAACAGCAGGCTTTCCGTTTCATCCAGGCTGTCGGCTTCAGCCGTGGCCGGTTTGAGGATCTTGGCGAAATCGTCATGGATCGACGCGGTATCGTCGACGATGAGCACGCGGCGGTTGGTGTGTCCGGGTTGCGCACTCATGACGCAATACCCGTGTGTTCACGCACATTCGTCATCGGGAGCATCCTTTTCCCCTCATCACATGCCTGCGCGCAGGCCGATGGTGTCGTCCAGCTACTTGAGCATAGTTGCAGGGGCGCAACTTCGCCTGTCGCGGTGTAACAGAGGATTTACACGGCCCCGGCGAAAATCATCTAGCCTATGATTCAAGCGCGGGTAAGCAGGGGAGGTCTGCCGGCGCGTCAGTCATGTCCAACGTTTTTCACGAGGCTTCGCCATGGAAGAGCCGTCCGCCCCGATTTCGCCGCCCCGGCCCAAAGTACTGCTGGTCGATGACGAGGAACCGATCCTCAACAGCCTGCGCCGTCTGCTGCGCGGCCAGCCTTATGACGTCTTGCTGGCCACCAGCGGTGCCCAGGCGCTGGAAATACTCGAGCAGCAACCGGTGAATCTGGTGATGAGCGACGCGCGCATGCCCAACATGGATGGGGCCACGCTGCTGGCTCTTGTTCATGAGCGGTATCCGGCGACCGCGCGGATCATGCTCACCGGCTACGCCGATCCTTCGGCGATCATCAAGGCCATCAACGAAGGGCAGATCCACCGTTACATCAGCAAACCCTGGAACGACGAGGAAATGCTGCTGACCTTGCGTCAGGCCCTCGAGCATCAGCATCTGGCACGCGAGCGCGAACGTCTGGAAAAACTGACGCGAGTGCAAAACGAACAATTGAAATTGCTCAACAGCACCCTGGAAAAACACGTCGCCGCCCGTACCGCCGAACTGCAGCAGACCGCCGACATGCTCGACCTCGCCTACGAGGAGCTCAAGCGCAGTTTCCTGACAGGCACCGAAATGTTCTCGTTGCTGGCCAACCTGCGCCTGCCGCCGGCGAAGCAGACCAATCGGCAGATCATCGAGCTGGTACGCGGCTACTGCAAGATGCACCGTCTGGACGAAGCCGCCAGCCGCGACCTGACCATGGCCGCCGCGCTCTACAATATCGGCAAGCTGAGCTGGACCGACAGCATGATGACCACGCCGTCGGACTTGCTGCACAGCACCGAGCGGGACCGCTATCGGGCTTATCCGAAACAGAGCGAATCGCTGTTGATGACACTGGACCCGATGAAGGATGCCGCGCGGCTGATCCTGCACCATCAGGAGCACTGGGACGGCAGCGGGTTTCCCGACCGGCTCAAGGGCGAGGCCATTCCCTTGGGCTCGCGGCTGTTGAAACTGGCGGTGGATTTTGTCGAGTTGCAGCGCGGGCTGATTCTCGAGCGGCAGATGAACAGCGATGAAGCCTTGCTGTACCTGCGCCAGTACGCCGGCAAACTCTACGATCCCGAGCTGATCGAGGATTTCATCAAGGTCTGCGCAATGGTCAGCGACATCACCCTGGCCGATCCGGACGTCAAGGTCATGGGCACCCGGGAGTTGGCGGCGGGGATGATCCTCGCGCGCAACCTCAATGCCGACAACGGCATGTTGCTGCTCAACGCCGGCAAAGTGCTGAGCGCTCCGCTGGTTGAAAAACTGATCAGTTTCGAGGCCATGGAGGGCGGCAAATACAAGGTATTCGTGAAGGTGCCGCAAGAGCCCGAGACGACGCTCGCGGCCCAGGGTGGATGACGCTGGCGCGGCCGGCATGGGATCCTTGCGGCTTTTCTCAAGGCCGGTGGCTGACCCATGACTTCTGTATCCGCAGTTTCCCCCCGCATCATCCGTATCGCCGCCGCGCTGCTGATCGGTCCCGACGGCCAGACCCTGCTGGTGCGCAAGCGCAACACCACGGCGTTCATGCAACCGGGCGGCAAGATTGAAGCCGATGAACTGCCGGTGCATGCGCTGGCCCGTGAGCTGGAGGAAGAACTGGGACTGGTGATCGATCCGGCGCAGGCAAGCTTTCTCGGTCAGTTCTCGGCACCCGCCGCCAACGAGCCGGGATTCGTCGTGCAGGCCGACATCTTTCAATTGACCATCGACGCCAAGGTGTCTCCGGCGGCCGAGATCGAAGAGGTGATCTGGATCGACCCGACCACCGACGGCGATGTGGTTCTCGCCCCATTGACACGCGACCTGATCCTGCCGTTTTATCGAGCCTCGCTGACTGCGATCGCCTGATCATTCGTGCAAAGGACTTCGTCATGATCCCGCTTCAAGACCTGTTGATTTTCGCCGCCGCCGCACTGCTGATGGTACTGACGCCGGGGCCGAACATGATCTACCTGATCTCGCGGTCGATCTGCCAGGGACGTCGCGCCGGGGTGACCTCGCTGCTCGGCGTGGTGGCGGGATTCTTCGTGCACCTGTTCGCGGCGGCCGCCGGTTTGACCGCGGTGTTTCTCGCCGTGCCGATGGCCTATGAAGTGTTGAAGTGGGCCGGTGCGCTGTACCTGTTGTGGCTGGCCTGGCAGGCGGTGAAACCCGGCGCCCGCTCGCCGTTCGAGGCGCAACAGTTGCCGGCGGATTCGTCGCGCAGACTGATCACCATGGGCTTTCTCACCAGTGCCTTGAACCCGAAAATCGCGGTGTTCTACCTCTCGGTATTCCCGCAGTTCATCACCCCCGAGCACGGCTCGGTGTTCACCCAGAGCATCATCCTCGGCCTGACCCAGATCAGCGTCAGTTTCAGCGTCAACCTGCTGATCGCGCTGTTCGCGGCGGGGATCGCTTCGTGGTTCGTCAACAACCCGACCTGGCTGGCGGCGCAGCGTTATTTCATGGGATTCGTGCTGGGCGGCCTGGCCGTGCGGCTGATGCTTGAACAGCGCAAGGCCGCCTGAACATGTGGATCGAGCGGCTGGACGCCAGTCATGCGCTGGCCTATCGCGAATTGATGCTGGAGGCGTATGACCGGCATCCGCAGGCGTTCACCTCCAGTGTGCGCGAGCGTGCAGTGATGCCGTTGAGCTGGTGGGAATCACGCCTGACCAGCAAGCTCGACGCAGTGTTTGGCGCGTTTGAAGAGGGCCGGCTGGTGGGGATCGTCGGCCTGGCGTTCGAGCCTCGGGAGAAGGCCCGGCACAAGGCAACGGTGTTCGGCATGTATGTGTCGGCCGAGTTTCGTCAGCGCGGGCTGGGGCTGAAATTGATGGAGGCGGTGCTGGGGGAAGCGCAGCAGTATCCGGCGCTGAAAGTCATTCAATTGACCGTCACCGCCGGTAATGACGCGGCGTTTCATCTGTACCAGCGCTGCGGCTTCGTCCAGTTCGGCCTCGAGCCGATGGCGGTGCGGGTCGGCGAGGACTACTTCGACAAGATCCACATGTGGTCCCAGCCTTTCGTGCCAACCGCCAGTCTCAACGAACCGCGCTGACCCCATCCAGGGTCGAGAACGAGGTGTCCTTGGCCGTCAGCAGGAAGTCGCGCATGTACGGCGCGTCGAGCATGTCGGCGCGGATCGCCGCGTACAGCGTCGCGAACAGACCTTTCTCGCCCAGCCGCTTGCCCTTCACGTAACCGCGCGAGCTGTATTCATGCAGCGCCCAGTGCGGCATGCCGCACACGCCACGGCCGCTGGCCACCAGCTGCATCATCATTACCGTCAGTTCCGAGGTGCGTACCTGCGCCGGTTCGATGTCGGCCGGTTCGAGGAAGCGGGTGAAGATATCGAGGCGGTCACGTTCCACCGGATAAGTGATCAGGGTTTCGGTCAGCAGGTCTTCGGGGACGATGTACGGTTTGCTCGCCAGCGCATGCTGATTGGCGACCGCGAGCATGGCTTCGTAGGTGAACAGCGGCACGTAGGTGATGCCGGCGATTTCCAGCGGATCGGACGTCACCACCAGATCCAGATCACCCCGGGCCAGCGCCGGCAGTGGTGCGAAGGAGAAACCCGAAGCGAGGTCGAGTTCGACTTCCGGCCAGGCATCGCGGAACTGGTCGATGGTCGGCATCAGCCACTGGAAGCAGCTGTGGCATTCGATGGCCATGTGCAGTCGCCCGGCGGTGCCACCTGCCAGACGCCCGATATCACGTTCGGCGGCGCGCAGCAGCGGCAGGGTCGCGTCGGCCAGTTGCAGCAGGCGCAGGCCGGCGCTGGTGAAGCGCACCGGTTTGGTCTTGCGCACGAACAACGGCATGCCCATGCGCTCTTCCAGCTCCTTGAACTGGTGGGACAGCGCCGACTGGGTCAGGTGCAGGCGGTCGGCCGCATCGACCAGGCTGTCAGCTTCGCGCAGGGCATGCAGGGTTTTCAGGTGACGGATCTCAAGCACCGCAGGCTCCATGAGGAAAATTTGTGATCAACACGAAAAGGTTGAGTTTGTCTCATGTTGCTCTGGCTGTCGACAATGGCGCCATCTTTTACGCAATGGAGAACACTCGACATGGCCGTGGCACACACCCTGGGTTTCCCGCGCATCGGCGCCAACCGCGAACTGAAAAAAGCCCTCGAAGCCTACTGGAAAGGCGATCTCGATCAGGCCGCTCTGAATCAGGTCGGCCACGAGTTGCGCGCCAGGCACTGGCAATTGCAGAAGGACGGCGGCATCGACCTGCTGCCGGTCGGCGACTTCGCCTGGTACGACCAGGTGCTGACCCACTCGCTGACCTTCGGTGTGATCCCCGAGCGTTTCGACGGTGTGCGTGACGAACGCGGTCTGCCGACCCTCGACACCCTGTTCGCCATGGCCCGTGGCGCCACGTCTTCCTGCTGCGGCGGCGAGCACGGCAAGACTCAATACGCCCAGGAACTGACCAAGTGGTTCGACACCAACTACCACTACCTGGTCCCGGAATTCACCGCCGACCAGCCATTCAAGCTGAGCTGGGAACAGCTGTTCGATGAAGTCGAAGAAGCCAAAGCCCTCGGTCACAACGTCAAACCGGTGATCATCGGCCCGCTGACTTATCTGTGGCTGGGTAAGGCGAAAGGCAACGATTTCGACAAGCTCGATCTGCTTGAGCGCCTGCTGCCGGTGTACAACGAAATCCTCGGCCGCCTCGCCGCCCAGGGCGTGGAGTGGGTGCAGATCGACGAGCCGATCCTCACCCTCGATCTGCCCCAAGCCTGGAAAAGCGCCTTCGAACGCGCCTATCACATCCTTCAGTATTCGCCGCTGAAGAAACTGGTGGCGACCTATTTCAGTGGTTTGCAAGACAACCTCGGTTTGGCCGTCGGCCTGCCGGTGCAAGGCCTGCACATCGACGCTGTGCGGGCACCGGATCAGCTCGGTCAGGTGCTCGATCGTCTGCCGACCTACAAGATTCTCTCGGTCGGGCTGGTCAACGGGCGCAACGTCTGGCGCTGCGAACTGGAGCAGGCGCTGGCGCAACTGCAACCGGCGCAGGAGCGCTTTGGCGACAACCTGTGGGTCAGCAGTTCCTGCTCGTTGCTGCACAGCCCGGTGGATGTCGAGCGTGAAGACAAGCTCGATCCGGAACTGAAAAGCTGGCTGGCATTCGCCGTACAGAAATGCAGCGAAATCTCGGTGTTGCGTGATGCGCTGAACGACCCGCAAGCGCCGAACGTGCAAAACGCACTGGCCGCAAGCCGCGCGATTCAAGAGAGCCGCGCCCGCTCGCCGCGTATTCACAAGGCCGACGTGCAAGCGCGGATCGAGGCGATCAATGCCAGCGACAGCCAGCGGCATTCGCCGTTTGCCAAACGCATCGCCGCACAGCAGGCGCGTTTGAAATTGCCGACGTTCCCGACCACCACTATCGGTTCGTTCCCGCAGACCGGCTCGATTCGCCTGGCCCGTCAGGCATTCAAGCAGGGCAAGCTGTCGGCCAACGACTACCACGATGCCATGCGCAGCGAAATCCGCCACGCGGTGCAGGTGCAGGAACGTCTGGGCCTCGATGTGCTGGTGCACGGTGAAGCCGAGCGCAACGACATGGTCGAGTACTTCGCCGAGCAGCTCGACGGTTATCTGTTCACCCGTTTCGGCTGGGTCCAGAGCTATGGCTCCCGCTGCGTCAAACCGGCGGTGATTTATGGCGATCTGTCCCGTCCGAACGCCATGACCGTTGACTGGATCAGCTACGCCCAGAGCCTGACGGACAAGGTGATGAAAGGCATGCTGACCGGTCCCGTGACCATGCTGATGTGGTCGTTCCCCCGCGAAGACGTGTCGCGCAAAGTCCAGGCGCAACAACTGGCGCTGGCCCTGCGGGACGAAGTGGTGGACCTGGAAAACGCCGGAATCAAGATCGTGCAGATCGACGAGGCGGCGTTCCGCGAAGGCCTGCCGCTGCGCCGTGAACAATGGCAGGAATACCTCGACTGGGCGGTGCAGGCGTTCCGCCTGACTGCCTCGGGCGTGAAAGATGAAACCCAGATCCACACCCACATGTGCTACAGCGAATTCAATGACGTGATCAAGGCGATCGCCGACATGGACGCCGATGTGATCACCATCGAAACCTCGCGTTCGGACATGGAGTTGCTGGAGGCCTTCGAAGCGTTCGACTACCCGAACGACATCGGCCCTGGTGTCTACGACATTCACTCGCCGCGAGTGCCGGACACCGCCGAAATGGTCAAGTTGATGAGCAAGGCCGTGAAACGCATCCCGGCGCAGCGGCTGTGGGTCAACCCCGATTGCGGCCTGAAGACTCGCGCCTGGCCGGAGACCGAAGCCGCATTGGTCAACATGGTCGCGGCGGCTCGGCAGTTGCGCAGTCAGTTGGCGTAACGGCAACACCGAATGAAGGGTGTCGACCGCTCGGCACTCTTCATCAAACTGTCATCGAACTGTGGCAGCGCGCTTGAACAAACTTCATCAGACTCGCGCTCTACTGGGGTTCTGCGTTTCGGTGTTTTTCATGTTCAAGGGATTTTTTGCAATCGCGGCGTTGTTGGCCGCGGTTTTTTTCGTTCCGGCGTCCTATGCGGCGTCGCGTTGCGACGTCAATGTACCGACCGAGCGGGTCGATCTGCAGCAGGTGAGCCTGGCGTACCAAAGCATCGGCCGTGCGTCGGATCCGGCGCTGTTGCTGGTGATGGGCCTGGGCGGCCAGTTGATCCACTGGCCGGATGAAGTGGTGGTCGCGCTGTGTCAGCAGGGCTTTCGGGTGATCCGTTATGACAACCGCGATGTCGGTCTGTCGACCTGGCGCCAGACGCCGGTGGAAGCCAACCTGACCTTTGAAGTGCTGCGCTACAAACTCGGCCTGCCGGTGGCGGCGCCTTACAGCCTGACCGACATGGCCGACGATGCGCTGGGCCTGATGGACGCCTTGCACGTCGAGCAATTCCACGTGCTCGGCGCGAGCATGGGCGGGATGATCGCCCAGCACCTGGCGGCGATGGCGCCGCAACGGGTCGAAAGCCTGACGCTGATCATGACCAGCTCCGGTGCCGAAGGGCTGCCGGCGCCGAGCGCGGCGCTGGTGCAGTTGTTGTCACGGCGCGGCGCGCCCAATCGCCAGATTGCGCTGGAGCAACAGGCCGATCTGCTGGCCGCACTGGGCAGCCCTTCGGTCAGCGATGACCGGCAGGCCTTGCTGCATCAGGCGGCGCTGTCCTATGACCGGGCGTTCAATCCCGAAGGCGTGAAGCGCCAGATCATGGCGATCCTTGCCGAGCCGAGCCGGGTGGCGTTGCTCAACCAGTTGCGGGTGCCGACGCTGGTGGTGCATGGCACGGCGGATCCGTTGCTGCCGGTGATGCACGGCGTGCACCTGGCGGCGCATATTCGCGGCAGTCAGCTGCGGCTGATTCCGGGGCTGGCGCACCGCTTTCAGGAAGCGTTCAAGGAACCGTTGCTGGCGGCGGTGTTGCCGTATTTGCGCGAGCATCGCGAAGACACGTCGCACTGGGCGCAGATCGAACCGGTGGCGGAACACAACCTGCTCTGACTCAGGCGTGCAGCCGCACCCACACCGACACCAGCACCGTCGCCGCCATCAGCCACGCCACCGCCGCCACCGCCAGTGAAGCTTCGAGACGCATGCGGTCGACCATCACGTACAGCGTCGCCAGATACACGAAGTACGGAATGATCGACCACATGCCGAAGACGATGGTGGTCTTCAGGTCGTCGATCGAACGGCCCTTGCCGACGATGTAGTGGGCGATCAGGGCGAAGGTCGGGAACAGCGGCACCAAGCCGGCGATGTAGTAGTTTTTGGTCTTGGCCAGCATGGCGAGGATCACCACCACGGCCGCACCGAGCATTGCCTTGAAAATCAGATCCACATCGTTCTCGCTTAATGGCTCAGGCCGTATTTTTTCACTTTGTCGAACAGCGTGGTCTTGGCCATACCCAGTTCGAGGCTGGCCTGGGTCAGGTTGCCGCCGCTGCGTTGCAGGGCGTCGCTGAGCAGGTTGCGTTCGAACGCTTCCACCGCTTCGGCGAACGCCAGGCCCTGACCTGCGCTGCCCGCGCCGGTTTTCTTGAACGCCGGCAAACCGAGGGCAAAACGCTCGGCGACGTTGCGCAGTTCGCGCACGTTGCCCGGCCAGTCGTGGCTCATCAGGCTCGACAACGTCTGGTTGTCCAGCTCCGGCAGCGCCCGGTCGAAACGCAGGGCCGATTGCTGGGTGAAGTGTTCGAACAATTGCAGGATGTCTTCGCGGCGCTCGCGCAGGGGCGGCAGTTCCAGCGTTACCACGTTGAGGCGGTAGTACAAGTCGCTGCGAAATTCCCCGGCCTTGCTTGATTCGTCGAGGTCGGACTTGGTGGCCGCAATCACCCGGCAATCCACCGCCACGCTCTGGTTCGAGCCGAGGCGTTCGAGGGTGCGTTCCTGCAACACCCGCAGCAGTTTGATCTGCAACGGCAGCGGCATGCTTTCCACTTCATCGAGGAACAGCGTGCCGCCGTCGGCGTGTTCGATCTTGCCGATCCGCCGTTTGCCGGCGCCGGTGAAGGCGTTGGCTTCGTGGCCGAAAATTTCGCTTTCGAACAGGTTTTCCGGCAGCCCGCCACAGTTCAGCGCAACGAACTGTTTGCTGTGACGGCGGCTGAAATCATGCAGGCAACGGGCGACCAGTTCCTTGCCGGTACCGGTTTCGCCCTCGATCAGCACATTAGCCGAGGTGTCGGCGACGTTGGCGATCAGTTCGCGCAGGTTCTGCATGGCCGGCGAACGCCCGATAATCCGTCCTTCCAGTGAATCACGTTCGGCCAGTTGCCGACGCAGGGACGAGACTTCGCGATTCAGGCTGCGTTGCTCCAGCGCACGACGGGCCACGTCCACCAGTCGTTCAGGGGAGAACGGTTTCTCCATGAAGTCGTAAGCGCCTTTCTGCATCGCGCCGACCGCCATGGATATGTCGCCGTGGCCGGTGATCAACACCACCGGCAGGCTGCGGTCGCGCTGCTTGAGCCGGGTCAGCAGCTCCAGGCCGTCGATGCCCGGCAGGCGTATGTCGCTGATGACGATCCCGGCGAAATTGTCACCGACCTGCTCCAGCGCTTCTTCGGCACTGCCGACGCCGATGCAGGGAATGTCTTCCAGCGTCAGCGCCTGCTGGCAGCCGAGCAGGACATGGGGGTCGTCTTCGACGATCAATACACTGAGGTCGTTGTTCATATTGGCTCGGCAGGAGTAGGGCTTACCAACGGTAAACTGAGGACGAAAGTGGTACCACCGCTGGCCGGGTGTTCGACACCCAGATGCCCGCCGGTGGCGGCCGCCAGACTGGCCGACAGGGTCAAGCCGAGGCCCAGACCCTGTTCGCCGGGCTTGGTGGTGAAGAACGGTTCGAACAGATGCTTGCGCGCTTCCGCGTCGATGCCGTGGCCGTTGTCGCGCACGCGCAGGCGATATTTGCCGTTGAATTCTTCGCCTTCCAGCCACAGTTCCGGCAGCGGTTGCGCCTGCATGGCGTCGAGGGCGTTGCCGATCAGGTTGACCAGAATCTGCTCCAGACGCGTCTGGTCGATCTGCACCTGCACATCGTCGAACTGGCGATGCAGTTGCAGCGAGGCACTTTCGACGCGAGCACCGAGTACTTGCAGCGCGGCATCCACCGCTTTGCCGAGGCTGGCGCGGCCTTTGTCGTCGCCGCGTCGGGCGAAGGAGCGCAGGCTGGCGGTGATCCGGCCCATGCGGTCGATCAGGTCGTTGATGGTCTTGAGGTTGGTGCTGGCGACATCGAGCTGGCCGCGCTCAAGGAAGCGAATGGTGTTGCCCGACAGCGTGCGCATCGCCGCCAGCGGCTGGTTCAGTTCGTGGGCGATGCTGGTGGACATCTGGCCAATGGCTGCGAGTTTACCGGCCTGCACCAGTTCGTCCTGGGCGCGGCGCAAGGTTTCTTCGGCCTGACGCCGTTCGCGGATCTGGCTCTTGAGCCGGTCGTTGCTGGCGCGCAGGTCGGCGGTGCGTTCGGTAATCCGACGCTCCAGTTGATTGTTGGCTTCCTGCAAGGCTTCGCGAGCGGCGAGGCGGGTGGCGATGACCTTGCGCCGTTCGTTCCAGGCGATCAGCAGGAACGCCACCAGGGCAAACGCCACGGCCACCAGAATCCCCTGATTGATTGCCTCGCGCCGCAGATCCTGCAACGGCGTGAGCAGGGTGAAATTCCACGGGGTATCGCTCAACGGTCGGGTTTGCGCCAGGTAGCTGATGCTTTCTTCATCGCCATCCTGTTGGCTCGGCACTTCGCTGTTGGCCGGGAAGGTGAGTTTTTCCACGCCTTCGGACAGGGTTTCCCGGGCCAGCGGTTGCAGTTCGTTCAGCGGGAACCAGTAGTACTGCAAGCTGCGGGCGAGTTTTTCCTTGGTCTCGTCGCTCAGCGGTATGACTGATTTGAGGCGCCGGGCCGGATCGCTGGACAGAATGATGATGCCGTTTTCATCACTGACGAATGCTTCAAGGCGCGCCCGCTGCCAGCGTTCTTCCATGGCTTCCAGGCGCACCTTGACCACCGCGACGCCGATGATCTTGCCGTGTTCTTCGAGGCCGTGGGCCAGGTAATAACCGGGCTCGCCGTTGGTGCTGCCGATCCCGTAGAAGCGTCCGGGCTGGCCGCGGATGGCGTTCTGGAAGTAGGCGCGGAACGACAGGTCTTCACCGAGGTAGCTGTCGACGTCACGCCAGTTGCTGGTGGCCATGACCCGGCCGGTGGTGTCCATGACGTAGATGGCCCGACTGCGGCTGCGCCGGTTCAGACCTTCAAGGTAATCGTTGACCGTTTGCCGGTGTTCCGGGGTCGGGTCGTCCAGCAGCTGCGAAACGCTCGATTCGAGCTCCAGCAGGCTGGGCAGGTAGGTGTATTTGCTGATCTCGCTTTCGACCGCGCGGGCGTGCAGTTCCAGCTGGCGCTGGCCGTTTTCGCCGAGGCTGCGGATGCCGAAATGTTCGCTGGTCCAGAAGCCGATGTAACCCAGTCCGATCATCAGAGCGATGACCAGCGGCGGCAGGAGCAGGTGGCGGATCAGACGGGGTTTCACGGCAAGTGATGGCGGCGTGGCGCGATAGAGAGTGGGGTCGCATTTCATCACAGTTGCCTTGGGTCAACCACCTGCATTCCCCCGACAGTGGATGTCGGGGAATGCAGCCGTTTTTAGTGCTGCAGGATTTTCTCGAGGAAATGCTGCGCGCGTTCGGAGCGTTGGCTGATGTCGCCAAAGAACTCTTCTTTCTTGCAGTCTTCGATGATCTTGCCGGCGTCCATGAAGATCACGCGGTCGGCCACTTTACGGGCGAAGCCCATTTCGTGGGTCACGCACATCATGGTCATGCCTTCGTGGGCCAGCTGCACCATCACGTCGAGCACTTCGTTGACCATTTCCGGGTCCAGCGCCGAGGTCGGTTCGTCGAACAGCATGACGATCGGGTCCATCGCCAGCGCACGGGCAATCGCCACGCGCTGTTGCTGACCACCGGACAGTTGCCCCGGATGCTTGTGGGCGTGAGCCGACAGGCCGACGCGCTCCAGCAGTTGCAGTCCTTTCTTGGTCGCCTCTTCCTTGCTGCGGCCCAGCACCTTGATCTGCGCGATGGTCAGGTTTTCGGTGATGGTCAGGTGCGGAAACAGTTCGAAGTGCTGGAACACCATACCGACGCGCGAACGCAGCTTCGGCAGGTTGGTCTTCGGATCGGCAATCGATGTGCCGTCGACCACGATGTCGCCTTTCTGGAACGGCTCCAGTGCGTTGACGCACTTGATCAGGGTCGACTTGCCCGAACCGGACGGGCCGCAGACCACGATCACTTCACCCTTTTTGACCTCGGTGCTGCAATCGGTCAGCACCTGGAAGTCCCCATACCACTTGTTGATGTTCTTGATAGAGATCATACGGCGAACCTTTTTTGCAGACGCTTGACCAGCACCGAGGCGGCAAAGCTGATGGTGAAGTACACGAGACCTGCGAAGATCAGGAACTCATTCGAGCGGCCAATGATGTCGCCACTGGCGCGCGAGGCGTTGAGGAAGTCCACCAGGCCCACGGTGTAGACCAGCGAGGTGTCCTGGAACAGGATGATGCTCTGCTGCAGCAGCAGCGGGGTCATCTTGCGGAACGCCTGAGGCAGGATGATCAGGCGCATCATCTGGCCGTAGGTCATGCCCAGTGCCTGCGCTGCGCCCATCTGACCTTTGGGGATCGACTGCACGCCGGCCCGGACGATTTCGCAGAAGTACGCCGCTTCGAACATCATGAACGCCACGATGCACGAGGTGAACGCGCCGATCGGGGTGTCTTCGCCGGTGATCCAGCGCAGCACGAACGGCACTGCCAGATAGAACCAGGTGATCACCAGCAGCAGCGGGATCGAACGGAAATAGTTGACGTACGCACCGGCAATGCTCGACAGCAGTTTGCTGTGGGACAGGCGCATCAGCGCGAGGATGGTGCCGAGGATGATCCCGCCGACCACGCCCAGCGCCATCAGCTTGAGGGTCATCAGCATGCCGTTCCACAGGCCGGGAATGGCCGGAACGATGCCACTGAAATCGAATTCCATTATTTACCCCCCACGGAGATCAGGCCGGGCACGGCGACTTTCTTCTCGACCATGCGCATCAGCAGCATCAGGCTCATGTTGAGGGTGAAGTAGATCAGGGTCGCCAGGGTGAAGGCTTCAAACAGGTTGGCCGAGAATTCGGCGGTCTGTTTGGTTTGCGCCAGCAGCTCCATCAGACCGATCAGGGACGCCACGGAGGAGTTCTTGAACACGTTCAGGAATTCCGAGGTGAGCGGCGGAATGATGATCCGGTAGGCCTGGGGCAGCAGCACGTTCCAGTAGATCTGCGGCAGCTTGAAACCCATGGCGCGGGCGGCGGATTCCTGGCCCCGTGGCAGCGCCTGGATACCGGTGCGAACCTGTTCGCAGACCCGGGCGGCGGTGAACAGGCCCAGGCAAACGACAACGCTCAGGTAGGCCGAGGTGGTCGGGTTCAGGTCCTGCTTGTACCACTCCTGCAGATCCGGCGGCAGCAGATCGGGCACCAGGAAGTACCAGATGAACAGCTGAACCAGCAGCGGCACGTTACGGAACAGTTCGACGTAGCAGGTCGCGATGCCCGACACGATGCGGTTCGGCACGGTGCGCATGATGCCCAGCAGCGAGCCGAGCAGCAGGGCGATGATCCAGGCGACGATGGCGATGGCGATGGTCCAGCCCAGACCGGAAATGAACCAGTCGAGATAGGTCTCGCTGCCCACGCCGGTGGACTTGAAGAACACGCCCCAGTCCCAGTTGTAATTCATTAGGGTCTCCCCTCGATTCGATCGATGTACAAGTGCCCGCCTGGGGAAGCTCCGTTCCCGCCCTGATTGTGAAAATCAGGCACACGCGATCGGCTCGACAGCCACCGGTTCGAGTGTTTCCAATAAGTGCCAGCAGGGAGTGACCATCCCCTGAAAAGGCAGGCGCCTCCTCAGGGGATAAGGTTAGTCAGAAATCAGGATTTCTTGTCGTCAGCCGCTTTGTCGGTCGGATTGGCGATCAGGGCCTTGAGCTCGTCGCTCATCGGGAAGTTCAGGTTCAGGCCTTTTGGCGGAATCGGCTGCATGAACCATTTTTCGTAGATCTTGTTGATCTCGCCCGAGGCGTAGGTCGCCTTGATGGCGTCGTCGACAGCCTTTTTGAACGGCGCGTCGCCCTTGCGCATCATGCAGCCGTAGATTTCGTACGACTGTGGAGTACCGGTCACGGCCCAGTCGGAGGCTTTCTTGGCTTTGGCGGCTTCGCCGGCCAGCAGGGCGTCGTCCATCATGAACGCAACGGCACGACCCGATTCCAGCATCTGGAAGGATTCACCGTGGTCCTTGGCGGAGATCACGTTCATGCCCATCTGCTTGTCAGCGTTCATCGCCTTGAGGATGCGCTCGGAAGTGGTGCCGGCGGTGGTCACGACGTTCTTGCCTTTCAGATCGTCGAAATCCTTGTACTTGGAGTCAGCCTTGGACAGCAGACGGGTACCGATTTCGAAGATGCCGACGGAGAAGTCGACCTGTTGCTGACGCTCGACGTTGTTGGTGGTGGAGCCGCACTCGACGTCCACGGTGCCGTTCTGCACCAGCGGGATACGGGTTTGCGAGGTGACGAGGTTGTATTTGACCTGCAGGTTTGGCAGGTCGAGGTCTTTCTTGATCGCTTCGACGATGGCCAGCTGGATATCGTGGGAGTAGCCGACCGGCTTGCCGGAAGCGTCAGCGATGTAGGAGAAAGGAATGGAAGCGTCACGGTGGCCCAGGGTGATGACGCCGGACTCTTTGATCTTCTTAAGGGTGCCGGTGAGTTCGGCAGCGAAAACTGGTGTGCTGATCAGAGCGGCAGCAATGGCTGCGCCCAGGATATGGGGAACGATGCGCATCAAATTTTCCTCGACATTGTTTTTTTTATGGAGCCGGTTGAGCGGGCCCTTTTGAGCTTCGAATGCCTGACGGCTCCTGTTGTGTTGGCGCAACAGGCATTCGTCGAAGGAGTGTAGAGCATGAGTCGTGCCAGACCAGTCGCTACACGCTAATGCATTGATTTATAAGGTTATTAAAGTTTTGTGATGGTGTTTTTTCGTGGATCTGATCCGGTTAACCGAATTGACCGTCAGGTCGCGTTCGGAAAACCGAACGTCTGCGACACGCCTTGTTTCGCCTTGAATGCAAAAAGCCCCTGAATCATTCGATTCAGGGGCTTTTTGTTCAACGAGGAACGGATCAGGCCGCTTCGATCTTGCTGCGGTTCTGCTCGACCTTGTTCAGGTACGCCGCCAGGCGCTCTTGCTCAGCCGCCGTGGTGAACAGGCCCAGTTTGCTGCGACGCCAAAGAATGTCATGCGCGGTGGTGGCCCATTCTTCGGTGCACAGGTAGTCGACTTCACGGGTGTAAAGCCCGCCGCCGATGTGTTCGCCCATGTCGGCCAGAGTGTCGACGCCTTCGAGCATGCGCCAGGTGCGGCTGCCGTAGGTAGTGGCCCAGCGACGGGCAATTTCGGTCGGTACCCAGTCGAACTTGTCGCGGATCTGCGCGCTCAGGGCCTGTGGCGTGGTCATGTCCTCGCCGCCGGGCAGGGTGGCGGTGGCCGTCCAGCTCGGGCGCATCTGGGTGAAGAACGGCATCAGCTGCGTCATCGCCGACTCGGCGAGCTTGCGGTAGGTGGTCAGCTTGCCGCCGAACACCGACAGCAGCGGCGCTTCTTCGGTACTGCCGGACAACGCCAGGGTGTAGTCGCGGGTCACGGCCGACGGGTTATCGGATTCGTCGTTGCACAGCGGACGCACGCCCGAGTAGGTGTGCAGGATGTCGTCACGGCTGATCTGCTTCTTGAAGTGGGCGTTGACCACTTTGAGCAGGTAATCGGTTTCGCCGTCGGTGATCGCCACTTTGGCCGGATCGCCGGTGTACTCGCGGTCGGTGGTGCCGATCAGGGTCAGGTTGTTCAGGTACGGAATGGTGAAAACGATGCGCTGATCTTCGTTTTGCAGGATGTGCGCGTGATCGCCTTCGTACAGTTTCGGCACGATGATGTGGCTGCCCTGGATCAGGCGGATGCCGTACGGCGATTCCATCTTCAGGTCGTCACGGATGAACTTGGCGACCCACGGGCCAGCGGCATTCACCAATGCCTTGGCGGTGATCGAAAACAGGCTGCCGTCGGCGCGTTCCAGGTTCAGGTGCCACAGGCCCTTGGCGCGGCGGGCGCTGACGCAACGGGTCTGGGTGTGAATGTGCGCGCCTTTTTCACGGGCGGCCATGGCGTTGAGAACCACGAGGCGGGCGTCGTCGACCCAGCAGTCGGAGTACTCGAAGCCTTTGCTGATTTCGCTTTTCAGTGCGCTGTCGGCGCCGAACTTCAGGCTTTTCGAGCCCGCCAGTTTTTCGCGCTTGCCGAGGTGGTCATAAAGGAACAGGCCCGCGCGGATCATCCACGCCGGACGCAGGTGCGGGCGGTGCGGCAGCACGAAACGCATTGGCTTGACGATGTGCGGGGCCTTGGCCAGCAGCACTTCGCGTTCGGCCAGGGCTTCGCGCACCAGACGGAATTCGTAATGTTCGAGGTAGCGCAGGCCACCGTGGATCAGCTTGCTGCTGGCCGACGAGGTGTGGCTGGCCAGATCATCCTTTTCGCAAAGGAACACCGAAAGACCGCGACCGGCGGCATCCGCTGCGATCCCCACGCCATTGATCCCGCCGCCGATGACGGCGATGTCGTAGATCTCGGAGATAGGGGGCGTACGCAAGGTAGATGTGGACATCGGCTGGCCTCGGGCTCTTTTGATTTTCTGTCTTGGAAATCGAACATGAATGTTCATTTGCGAAAATGGTAGCCCATAAAGACGCGCGCAGCCAGTCGACTTCGATTGAAAAAACTCATCGAAGGGCCGAAAAAGGAAAATATTCGAACATGAAATGCGCGTCAGCGCGGATCAGGGCGTGTCTGATCGTTCCCACGCAGAGCGTGGGAACGAGAATTCGCCGGGAGGGAGTTATGCGGAGAGGGTTAAACGACTTCCAGACGAATCTTGTGCTGGCTCAGCAGTTGCGCCAGGGCCGGCACCGGTTGCTGATCGGTGACCAGGCAATCGATCAGGCTGATCGGGCCGAGGCGGATCATCGCGTTACGGCCGAACTTGCTGGAGTCCGCCGCCAGGATCACCTGCCGGGCATTGGCGATGATCGCCTGGGACACCCGCACTTCCTGGTAATCGAAGTCGAGCAGGCTGCCGTCTTCGTCGATACCGCTGATGCCCACCAGCGCAAAGTCGACCTTGAACTGGTTGATGAAGTCCACGCTCGCCTGACCCACCACGCCGCCGTCGCGACGCACGTTGCCGCCGGTCAGCAGCACATCGAAATCATCCTTGGCGCTGAGCATCGAAGCGACGTGCAGGTTGTTGGTGATGATCTTCAGGTGGCTGTGATTGAGCAGGGCGCGGGCAATCGATTCGGTCGTCGTGCCGATATTGATGAACAGCGAGGCGTGATCGGGAATCTGTGCGGCGATGGCTTCGCCGATGCGTTGCTTTTCATCGCGCATCTGATCGGCGCGCATCGCGTAGGCGGTGTTTTCAACGCTGGAATCATAGGCGGCGCCGCCGTGGTAGCGACGCAGCAGATTGGCTTCCGCCAGTTGATTGATATCGCGGCGGATGGTTTGCGGGGTAACAACGAACAGCGTGGCCATTTCCTCGATGCTCACATAGCCGCGTTCGCGGACCAGCTCGAGGATTTGCTGCTGACGGGGAGGCAGATTCATGGGGCTTCCTTTGGGCTGCCGTGCAAAATTTGCCCATGATGACGCAGGAATCCGCTCCCTACCAGTTTCCAAACAACGTGAAAGCTACTTCGTGCTGGGCGCCTTCGGCGTTACGCAAGCAATCCTGCGTTAAAAACAGGCTCGGACTGCTCATTTACAAACCCGTAAAGTCGAGTGCGACCCCAGCCGGCCCTCGCCTGTTTTTGCCTTGTCTTGCCTTCGCTCGCTACGCTTTCACGCTGTTTGGACCAGCCTTAGTCAGTCCTCAGACTGGCTTATTCAGCGTCTTCACGCTCCCAGTCACGGGTACGGCTGACGGCTTTTTTCCAGCCTTTATAGAGCTTCTCTTTGGCTGCTTCGTCCAGGCTCGGTTCGAACTCGCGCTCGATCACCGCTTTGCCGCGCAGTTCTTCCAGGCTGCCCCAGAAACCGCACGCCAGGCCGGCCAGATAAGCTGCGCCCAGCGCCGTGGTTTCGCGCATTTTCGGACGTTCGACCTGGGTGCCGAGGATGTCGGCCTGGAACTGCATGAGGAAGTTGTTCGCCACTGCACCGCCGTCCACGCGCAGGGCCTTGAGGCGTTCGCCGGAGTCCTGCTGCATGGCGTCGAGGACGTCGCGGGTCTGGTAGGCAATCGATTCCAGCGCAGCGCGGATGATGTGATCCACGCGCACGCCACGGGTCAGGCCGAACAGGGCGCCACGGGCATACGGGTCCCAGTAGGGCGCGCCGAGGCCGGTGAAGGCGGGCACCAGATACACGCCGTTGCTGTCCTTCACTTTATTGGCGAAGTATTCGGTGTCGTGGGCGTCGTTGACGATTTTCAGTTCATCGCGCAGCCACTGTACGGTCGAACCGCCGTTGAACACCGCGCCTTCCAGGGCGTAAGCCACTTCGCCGCGCGGGCCGCAAGCGATAGTGGTGAGCATGCCGTGTTGCGATTTCACCGCTTTGTCGCCGGTGTTCATCAGCAGGAAGCAACCGGTGCCGTAGGTGTTTTTCGCCTGGCCCGGCTCGACGCACATCTGGCCGAACAGCGCAGCCTGCTGGTCGCCGGCGATACCGCCGATGGCAATGCCGCTTTTGGTGCGGCCGTAGATTTCCGAAGAGGCTTTGACTTCCGGCAGCATCTCGCGCGGGATGTCGAGGATCTCCAGCATCTTCGCGTCCCACTCCAGCGTGTGGATGTTGAAGAGCATGGTGCGCGAGGCGTTGGTGTAGTCGGTGACGTGGACCTTGCCGCCGGTGAATTTCCAGATCAGCCAGCTGTCGACGGTGCCGAACAGCAGTTCGCCGTTGCGCGCGCGCTCACGGCTGCCTTCGACGTTGTCGAGGATCCACTTCAGCTTGGTGCCGGAGAAGTACGGGTCGGTGACCAGGCCGGTGGTGTCGCGGATGTAGTCTTCATGACCGTCGCGCTTGAGCTGTTGGCAGATCTCGGTGCTGCGGCGGCATTGCCAGACGATCGCGTTGTACACCGGGCGGCCGGTGGTCTTGTCCCAGACCACGGTGGTTTCACGCTGGTTGGTGATGCCGATGGCGGCGACCTGATCGTGATGCAGGCCGGCTTGGGCCAGGGCTTCGACCATCACTGCGCTCTGGGTGGCGAAGATTTCCATCGGATCGTGTTCGACCCAACCGGCTTGCGGGTAATGCTGAGCGAATTCGCGTTGTGCGGTGCAGACCACGTTCGCGTCGCGGTCGAAAATGATCGCGCGGGAGCTGGTCGTACCCTGATCGAGGGCAATGATGTAGTTCTTGTTCTGAATGTCGGTCATGTCGATTGCCTTGGACGAAATAAGGGAGAGTGGGCCGTGGCGCGGGCTCTATAAGGGCAGGAGCCCGCGCCGACTGTTTCAAGAAGTTCTTGGTTTGCCGTCAATGGCCGGTTCTGCATCCTTTGTAGCAGGTGTGGCGCCGGTCAGGTGACGGGCAATCAGCCCGCGATACCCGGCAGCGCCGAGGCAGGCACCGACAATCGGTGCAAAAATCGGAATCAGGAAGTACGGGATTTCACGTGCGCCAGTGAAGGAAATTTCACCCCAGCCGGCGAAGAAAGTCATCAGTTTCGGGCCGAAGTCCCGGGCCGGGTTCATCGCGAAACCGGTCAGCGGGCCCATCGAACTGCCGATCACGGCAATCAGCAGACCGATCAGCAGCGGCGCCAGCGGGCCTTTCGGCAGGCCGTTGTTGTCGTCGGTCAGGGACATGATCACGCCCATCAGGATCGCGGTGATGATCATCTCGACCAGAAATGCTTGTGCGGTCGACAGCGCAGGGTTCGGGAAGGTGGAGAACACCGACGCCAGTTCCAGGCTGGCTTCAGTGCCACGGACCATATGGTGAGTTTGTTCGAAATCGAAGAACAGGTTGCTGTACAGCGTGTAGACCAGCAGCGCGCCGCAGAAGGCACCGGCGATCTGGGCCAGAATGTAGAACGGCAGTTTGCGCTTTTCGAAGTCGGCGAAAATGCTCAGGGCAATACTGACGGCGGGGTTCAGGTGCGCACCGGAAACGCCGGCGGTGAGGTAGATCGCCATGCTGACGCCGACGCCCCAGATGATGCTGATTTCCCACAGGCCGAAGCTGGCGCCCGCGACCTTGAGCGCGGCGACACAACCCGTACCGAAAAAGATCAGGAGTGCAGTACCCAGAAACTCGGCCAGGCACTGGCTCGAGAGCGATGGTTGCTGTAACGCAGTTGTCATTGAAAACCTCGGTTTTTGTTGTTGTCTGGCGCGTTGCCGACAGGGCAATGCGCTATTTTCGCCGAGGCAGGATCCCCATCCTGTTCCCGGTTTACTGCTGGGTGCTGCGATGACGATAATTCTTACATTATTCAGATTCGAAAAAATATAGACAAGAAACAAACCTGTCAAAGGTCGAAAGTGAACCGTCAGTCACAAATAAACTATCAGTCATGTGAATGATCCTGCGGGTCACCCGGCCTGCGCGGTTGTTACTGGCCTGCAAACCCCGGGAAACGTGGCGCGTGGTAGAGCCTTTTGCCCAGCGATGGCCTAAAATCCGCCGCAGGATTTTTTGCCACTGCCGAGCCCGGAGCTGCCATGACCCCTGCGTTGGACTTGTTGAAAAAAGTTCGTGCCGAACATCGCGTGCACAGTTACGAACATGACCCGAAGGCCGCGTCGTATGGTCTGGAGGCCGCGGAGAAACTGGGGCTCGATCCGGCGCAGGTGTTCAAGACGCTGCTGGCGGCCAGTGAGAAGGGTGAGTTGCTGGTGGCGGTGGTGCCGGTCGTCGGAAGTCTCGACCTCAAGGGGCTTGCCCACGCCGCCGGCGTGAAAAAAGTCGAGATGGCCGACCCGGCCGCCGCGCAGCGCTCCACCGGTTATCTGTTGGGCGGCATCAGTCCGCTGGGGCAGAAAAAACGCCTGCGTACTTTCATCGATAATTCGGCCCAGCCTTTTGCGACCATATATGTCAGCGCCGGTCGGCGCGGGCTGGAAGTGGAACTGGCGCCGGCGGTATTGGCGGAACACACCCAGGCGAAATTTGCCGACATCGGTCGCCCTTGACGTCTGTATGAAGAAAATTGGCCGGCACTGTCACTGGCGCTGATCCGGCCGGCGCTGCATGCTCGTTCGACTGACACAGGGAGAAGGTTATGCAGCTCGAGTTTCATCAGGTCGACGCGTTCAGTGATCGGCCGTTCAGTGGCAATCCGGCAATGGTCTATCGGCTCGACGCGTGGCTTGCGGATGAGCTGATGCAAAAGATCGCCGCCGAGCACAATCTGGCGGAAACCGCGTTTCTGGTGCGCGAGGGGCAGGCGTGGCACATCCGCTGGTTCACGCCGACCACCGAGGTGCCGCTGTGCGGTCACGCGACTCTGGCCAGCGCCTATGTGCTGTTCGAGATCTATAAGGAAAGCGCCGAGCGTCTGGACTTCACCTGCAAGTCCGGGCCGTTGAGTGTCAGCCGCGAAGGTGGCCGGTTGTGGCTGGATTTTCCGGCCATCGAAGCGGTTGAGAAAGGCGTCACCCTGGAGATCGAGCGGGCGCTGAATGTCCAGGCAGTCGATGTTCTGAGTTCCAACGAGCTGTTTGTGGTGCTGGAGTCGGAGCAGGCGGTGCTCGATTGCCAGCCGGACATGGTCGCCCTCGCCAAGCTGCCGTGGTTGGGTGCGATCGTCACGGCCCGGGGCAATCAGCATGATTTTGTCTCGCGCTATTTCGCTCCGGCCATCGGCATCAATGAAGACCCGGTGACCGGTTCGACCCATTGCAGCCTGATTCCGTACTGGTCGAAACGTCTGGGCAAATCCAGTCTGACTGCATGCCAGCGTTCGGCGCGGGGCGGCGAGCTGTTTTGTCGGCTGGAAGGCGAGCGGGTGAAGATCGGCGGCAATGCGACGCTGGTGGCCAGCGGCACATTGATGCTGGGCTGAGAGCAAAAAATAAGGGAGCCATCAGGCTCCCTCGTTGTTTGTGTGCAGATCAGTGCGCGGTGCTGTAACGGCGAACGCCGTTTTCCACCGCCGGAATCTGCGCGGCGGTGCTGCCGGAGGCCTGGAACAGCACCAGATGTTCCGCCGCCACCCGAATCCCGACATCCGCACCCACCTGATGGTCGGCGTGGCTCGGGAAGATCGATTCCAGTTGTGCACCGGTCGGCAGTTGCAGGCGATACAGGGTCGAAGCGCCGAGGAAGGTCTTGCCGACGATTCGCGCTTTCAACCCGCTGTCCGGCGCGTAAACGATGTCGTCCGGACGCAGCAGTACATCCACCGCGCCACCGATCGGCCAGGTGTAGGCGCGATTGCCGCGCAGTTCGCCGAGTTCGGTCTGCACCGATTCCGGGGTGCCCAATTGGCCGCGAATGAAGTAACCCTGACCGATAAAACTGGCCACGTACGGTGTCGCCGGTTCGTGATAAAGGTTGTACGGCGTGTCCCACTGCTCCAGCCGGCCTTCCTTGAACACACCGACGTGATCGCTGACGGCGAAGGCTTCTTCCTGATCGTGAGTCACCAGAATCGCACTGGTGCCACGGGTCTTGAGGATGTCGCGCACTTCATGGCTGAGCTTGCGGCGCAATTCGCCATCGAGGTTGGAGAACGGCTCGTCGAGCAGCAACAACTGCGGCTCTGGCGCCAGGGCGCGGGCGAGGGCGACACGTTGTTGCTGGCCGCCGGACAGCTCATGGGGGAAGCGTTTGCCGAGGTTCTTCAGGTTGACCAGTTCCAGCAGCTCCTCGGTCACGCGCTCCTTGTTCGGGTGCTTGCGGATGCCGAAGGCGATGTTGTCCGCGACACTCAGGTGCGGGAACAGCGCGTAGTCCTGGAACACCATGCCGATCCGGCGTTTTTCCGGGGCGAGGGTGAAACCGGCGCTGGAGATCACTTCACCGCCGAGAGAGATTTCCCCTTCGTGCACCGGTTCGAAACCGGCAATCGCACGCAGGGTGGTGGTCTTGCCGCAGCCGGAGGAGCCAAGCAGGCAGCCGATGTCACCGGCGTTGAGGTGCAGATTGAGGTTCTGCACCACACGTTGATCTTGATAGCCGCAAGCGAGGTTGCGCAGGTTCAGCAGTAATTCATGACTCATGCGTGGTGATATGCCGGTTCGACAAGGAACTCGAGCAGGGCCTTTTGTGCGTGGAGACGGTTTTCTGCCTGATCCCAGGCGACGGAGCGCGGGTCATCGAGCAGGTCGAGGCTGATTTCCTCACCGCGGTGAGCGGGCAGGCAGTGCATGAATAGCACGTCATCGGCTGCCAGGTCGAGCAGGGCACGGTTGACCTGAAACGGCGCAAACAGCTTCAGGCGCTTGGCGGTCTCCTCTTCCTGGCCCATGGAGGTCCAGACATCGGTGCTGACCAGGTGCGCGCCACGCACGGCGTCTTGCGGGTCGCGGACGATGGTCACGCGGTCACCGGCCTTGGCCACGAAATGAGGGTTTGGTTCGTAGCCTTCGGGGCAGGCCACGCGCAACTGGAAGTCGAACTGGATCGCCGCTTCTATATAGCTGTTGCACATGTTGTTGCCGTCGCCGATCCAGGCCACGGTCTTGCCCTGGATCGAGCCGCGGTGTTCGAGGAAGGTCTGCATGTCGGCCAGCAACTGGCACGGGTGCAGGTCATCGGACAGGCCGTTGATCACCGGCACGCGTGAGTTGGCGGCGAATTCGGTCAGGGTGCTGTGGGCAAAGGTACGGATCATCACCGCATCGAGCATGCTCGACATGACGATGGCGCAGTCGCCGATCGGCTCGCCGCGGCCCAGCTGGGTGTCGCGCGGCGACAGGAAGATCGCCTGGCCGCCGAGCTGGATCATGCCGGCTTCGAAGGAGATGCGTGTGCGGGTCGAGGATTTCTCGAAGATCATCCCCAGGACGCGGTTTTTCAGAGGCTCGAACAGTACGCCGCGGTTACGCAGGTCCTTGAGCTCAACGCCTCGACGGATCACGCTGACCAGCTCTTCGGGCGTGCAATCCATCAGGGAGAGAAAGTGCCTTGCGCTCATCATTGACTACCTTTTTGCTACAAACCGCAGATGCTCAAAGCCTTGTTTATCGGAACAACGGGCGAGACCTGCGGCGTAAGCCGCACGGGGGCGACGAAATAGGGGAAGGCGCGATATTGACACTAAATGTCGCGTTTTTCCAATAGGCTACGGTTTTTGCAGAAATGCGCCGGGGTGTCAGCAGTGCGGACACTGTGATTTCCGGTCAGTTTTCGAGAGGGCAGCGAGGTCTTTGTACACTGGCCCCACCGGGCTTGGCAATCCGCCGCGGCGGGGATGGCACCGCTCTGGTCGGTTTGCGACCGGTGAGCCACCGGTTCGCTTGGTCGGATGCGCAGGTTGAAACATTTGCTAAAGCAAAGTGCTGGGTTATAAATAAATCACGAGCGACGCAGGAAGCCTCCGCATGGAATCGAAAGAAAAACTGTTAATGGAACTGCTGGGCCACACGGCACGCTCATTGACCCACCTCACCGCCTCGATGACCTCGATGTCCTTCGAACTGATGCGCAGCGAAGACGACGTTGTCAAGGCCGCCAGTCGACAGATGATCGACCGGATGGCGACCATCAGCGCCGGGCTCGACGAGCATTGGCGACTGATCGGCGAACTCACCGGCGTCCACGTCGCCCACGAGCAGATCGAGACCATCCAGGAAATCCAGCTGGCCGCGCCGCCACAGCTTCCGGCGAACTGACGCGAGTCTATCGGCCGGCCTGATGGCCGCCGATTCACAAGACGAACGTCGCTGGCGCTGCATCGGGCTGCGGGCCATAGTTTTGTTCCCGCAGGCGTGATTGCCTGCCCAGAACAAGACAGAGACTGGCCATGACCAAGACTCTCCATCACCGTGCCTGCCACCTGTGTGAAGCCATCTGCGGTTTGACCATCGAAACCACCGAAACCGACGGTCAGGTGCAAATCACCTCGATCAAGGGCGATGCTCAGGACACGTTCAGTCGTGGGCACATCTGCCCCAAGGCCGTGGCGCTGCAAGACATCCAGAACGATCCGGATCGCCTGCGCCAGCCCATGCGCCGGGTCGGCAACGAATGGCTACCCATCGAGTGGGACGAAGCGTTCGAACTGGTCGCCGAAAAACTCTCGGCGATTCAGGAGCGTCATGGGCAGAACGCGGTCGCCGTGTATCAGGGCAATCCCAGCGTGCATAACTATGGGCTGATGACCCACAGCAATTACTTCCTCGGCCTGTTGAAAACCCGCAACCGCTATTCGGCGACGTCGGTCGATCAACTGCCCCATCACCTGACCAGCTACTTGATGTACGGCCACGGCTTGCTGCTGCCGATCCCGGATATCGATCACACCGATTTCATGCTGATTCTGGGCGGCAATCCGCTGGCGTCCAATGGCAGCATCATGACCGTGCCGGATGTCGAGAAGCGTCTGAAGGCGATTCAGGCCCGGGGCGGCAAAGTGGTGGTGGTCGATCCTCGGCGCAGCGAGACGGCGGCGATGGCCGATCAGCATCTGTTCGTGCGCCCCGGCGGCGATGCGGCGTTGCTGTTTGGTGTGCTCAATACTCTTTTCGCCGAGGGCCTGACTTCGGACAGTCATCTGCCGGTGGACGGTCTGGACGAAGTGCGCGCGGCGGTAGCGGGTTTCACCGCCGAAGCCATGAGCCCGTTGTGCGCCGTTCCCGCCGAGCAGATCCGCCAGCTGGCCCGGGACTTCGCCGCTGCACCAAGTGCCGTTTGCTACGGCCGAATGGGTGTTTCCACTCAGGCCTTCGGCACGCTGTGCCATTGGGTCGTGCAGTTGATCAATCTGGTGACCGGCAACCTGGACCGCGTCGGCGGTGCCTTGTGCACCGAGCCTGCGGTGGATCTGGTGGCGTCGACTTCGGGCGGGCATTTCAACAAATGGCAGAGCCGCGTATCCGGGCGTCCTGAATACGGCGGCGAGTTGCCGGTCTCGGCGCTGGCCGAAGAAATGCTCACCGAAGGCGAGGGCCAGATTCGCGCGCTGATTACCGTCGCTGGCAATCCGGTGTTGTCCACGCCCAACGGCCGGCAACTGGAGCAGGCGCTGGACGGGCTGGAGTTTATGGTCAGCGTCGACCTGTACATCAACGAAACCACGCGCTATGCCGACCTGATCCTGCCGTCGACCTCGGCGCTGGAGAACGATCACTACGACACCACCTTCAACCTGTTCGCGGTGCGCAACGTCAGCCGTTTCAATCGGGCGATCCTCGCCAAACCGGAGGGGGCACTGCACGACTGGGAGATCTTCGTCGGCCTGGCCAAGGCCTTTGCCGCGAAGACCGGCAAGGAGCTGAAACCGACGATGCCGCCGGCGAAGATGATCGATATGGGGTTGCGCATGGGCGCCTATGGCGATGCGTCCGAACACAAATTGTCGCTGGCAACACTGTTCGATCATCCGCACGGGGTCGATCTTGGGGCGCTCAAACCTAACCTGACATCGCGATTGAAGAGCGCCAATCAACGAGTTCAGGCAGCGCCGCCGGAAATCCTCGCTGACTTGGCGCGTTTCGCCGCTTTGCAGGCGCCGGCCGCCGATGAGCTGTTGATGATCGGCCGCCGTCATGTGCGCAGCAACAATTCGTGGATGCACAATTACCATCGACTGGTGAAGGGCAAACCGCGTCATCAGCTGCTGATGAACCCGGACGATCTCGCCAGTCGCGGGCTCAGTGATGGTCAGCTTGTGCGGGTCAGTTCGCGGGTCGGGCAGATCGAGGTCGAGGTGCTGGGCAGCGCGGACATGATGAAAGGCGTGGTCAGCCTGCCGCACGGATGGGGCCACGCCCGTCCGGGTGTGCAGTTGGCGATTGCCAGCGGCCAACCCGGCTCCAGCGCCAATGACCTGACCGATGAATGCCAGCTCGACGAGCTGTCAGGCAATGCGGCGCTCAATGGCGTGCCGGTGACGGTGGCGGCGGCTTGAGCAAGTCTGTCGGGGAGACCGAGCAGCGCGCTCGGGATTCCGTTACAATGCGCCACCGTGCCGACCCATGAGTCGGAAAGTTCAGCCGAGGTGCTCCATGGATATCATCGAAACGATTAAAGAGCAGATTGCCAACAACACCATTCTGCTTTACATGAAAGGCTCGCCGAATGCCCCGCAGTGTGGCTTCTCCGCGAAAGCTGCGCAGGCTGTGATGGGCTGTGGCGAGAAGTTCGCCTACGTCGACATCCTGCAGAACCCGGAAATCCGTGCCAACCTGCCGAAGTACGCCAACTGGCCGACTTTCCCGCAGCTGTGGGTAGCCGGTGAACTGGTCGGCGGCAGCGACATCATGGCTGAAATGTTCGCCAACGGTGAGCTGCAGACCCTGGTCAAGGAAGCATCCGCCAAGGCTGCTGCGGCCAAGTCCGAAGCCTGATTGGCTTCTGCCCGGATTTCGGCGAGCTGAAGTCCGGGCAATAAAAAGCCCCGCCTCTCGAAAGAGGGCGGGGCTTTTTAATGTCTCGAGTTTAGCGCTGGCTGATTACTCGTCTTCGCCCATCTGCGATTGCAGATAGTTCTCAAGACCGACTTTATCGATCAGGCCCAGTTGGGTTTCCAGCCAGTCGATATGTTCTTCCTCGGATTCAAGAATGTCTTCGAGCAGTTCGCGGCTGCCAAAGTCACCGACGGACTCGCAGTGGGCGATGGCGGCCTTCAGGTCAGCATGGCCGGTCTTCTCGATGCGCAGGTCGCATTCCAGCATTTCCTGGGTGTGCTCGCCGATGTGCAGCTTGCCCAGGTCCTGCACGTTCGGCAGGCCTTCGAGGAACAGGATGCGCTTGATCAGCTTGTCCGCGTGCTTCATCTCGTCGATGGATTCGTGGTACTCGTGCTTGCCGAGCTTGTTCAGGCCCCAATCTTCATACATGCGCGCATGCAGGAAGTACTGATTGATCGCGACCAGCTCATTGGCAAGGATCTTGTTGAGATGCTGGATGACTGTTACGTCGCCTTTCATGATGGGAGTCCTGCCCTAAGTAGCGGTATATAAGGCAGAGTTTGAGCTTGGTATTTATAAGTGTCAAACCTAAGTTATTGAATAATAAATGAAAATTAATCGGAATAAGAATGTTTGTGTTCCGCGTCTAGACGCTAAGCAGTTGATTTTCAGGCATAAAAAAACCGGACTTAAGTCCGGTTCTTCGAAATCGGGATAATTACGCGGCTGTAAATTCTGCCGGGTAGGGGATCGCGGCCTGGGCGGTTTGCAGCGTGGTCAGGGTTTCGCGAACCACTTCCTTCGCCAGGCACGCGCATTTGCCGCATTGGCTGGCGACGCCGGTGGCCTGACGGACTTCTTTATAGCTGCAGCAACCTTCATAGATCGCTTCGCGGATTTGTCCGTCGGTGACGCCAGTGCAGAGGCAAACATACATAAGTGAGAACCGTCGCTGGTTGTGACTCAATTGCGATGGATCTTAATGTTAACGAGAATGATTGTCAAAGTGCTTTCCGAAGGGTTTTCATCGCCAACGGCTGTGACTGACGAACGGTGGTGCATGGCTGAATGCCAGCCGGGATTTCGCGAAAAACCGTTAAGGCCAGTCGAAAAACGCAGTGTATGATGGTCGGCCCTTGCGAAGGGGGTTCGTGTCACAGGGCTGTCGCCTGAGGGTGGCAGGCTGGCCCGGACCCTGAACTTCAAGTTTCTACACCAGGAGATATCAATGAGCGTACTCGTAGGCAAACAAGCCCCTGACTTCACCGTCCCGGCCGTACTCGGCAATGGCGAGATCGTTGACAGCTTCACTCTGTCCTCGGCCATCAAAGGCAAATACGGCCTGGTGTTCTTCTACCCGCTGGACTTCACCTTCGTCTGCCCGTCCGAGCTGATCGCCCTGGACAACCGCATGGCCGACTTCAAGGCACGCAACGTAGAAGTGATCGCCGTATCGATCGACTCGCACTTCACCCACAATGCCTGGCGCAACACCCCGGTCAACAATGGCGGCATCGGCCAGGTGAAATACACCATGGCTGCCGACATGAAGCACGACATCGCCAAGGCCTACGACGTTGAGTCCGAAGGCGGCGTGGCTTTCCGTGGCGCGTTCCTGATCGACGACAAAGGCGTTGTCCGCTCGCAGATCGTCAACGACCTGCCGCTGGGCCGTAACATGGAAGAGCTGATCCGTCTGGTCGACGCTCTGCAATTCCACGAAGAGCACGGCGAAGTCTGCCCTGCCAACTGGAAAAAAGGCGACAAAGGCATGAACGCTTCGCCAGAAGGCGTTGCGGCTTACCTGACCGAGAACGCGGCTGCCCTGTAAGGCGCATCGTCGAGGTACAAAAAAACCGGCTCTTGAGCCGGTTTTTTCATGCGCGGGATTTAACCCGGCGACCCTCAGTCGTCGAAATCTTCCCAGCCGCCCATCTGTTTCCAGCGGTTGACGATGCCGCAGAACAGCTCGGCCGTCTTCTCGGTATCGTAACGCGCCGAATGCGCTTCACGACCATCGAAGTCGATGTCGGCTGCCTGACAGGCCTTGGCCAACACGGTTTGACCGTAAGCCAGACCGGCGAGGGTCGCGGTGTCGAAGCTGGAGAACGGGTGGAACGGATTGCGCTTCATGTCCAGCCGCGCGACGGCCGCGTTGAGGAAGCCCAGATCGAAGCTGCTGTTGTGGCCGACCAGAATCGCCCGCTTGCAGCCGTTGGCCTTCAAGGCCTTGCGCACGCCACGGAAGATGTCGGTCAGCGCCGTCTCTTCGCTGACGGCCATGCGCAACGGGTGATCGAGCTTGATCCCGGTGAACTCCAGTGCCGCCGCTTCAACGTTGGCGCCTTCGAACGGCTCGACGCGGAAGAAGTAGGTGTGATCCGGATAGACAAAACCCTTTTCATCCATGGCGATGGTGGTCGCGGCAATCTCCAGCAGAGCGTCGGTGGCCGAGTTGAAGCCACCGGTTTCTACGTCGACGACAACCGGCAGGTAGCCGCGAAAGCGTGCTGCCATTGGATGGCGCGAACCGCCGCCACTTTGACCGTCCAGTTCGTCGTCGAAATGGTCTTCACTCACGCGTGTTCCTCCAGCAGGCGCCAGCGCAGTTTTTCACCGGCGCGCAGCGGGATAACGGTCAGCTCGCCGAAAGGCAGGCTGGTTGGGGCGGTCCATTCGTCACGAACCAGGGTGATGCGATCGGTGTTTGCCGGCAGGCCGTAAAAACGTGGGCCGTTGAGACTGGCGAACGCTTCGAGCTTGTCCAGGGCATTGCGCTGTTCGAAGGCTTCGGCGTACAGCTCGATGGCGGCGTACGCGGTGTAGCAGCCGGCGCAGCCGCAGGCGGCTTCCTTGGCGTGCTGGGCGTGCGGCGCCGAGTCGGTGCCGAGGAAGAACTTCGCGCTGCCGCTGGTGGCGGCGTCGAGCAGGGCTTCCTGGTGTGTGTTGCGCTTGAGGATCGGCAGGCAATAGAAGTGCGGCCGGATCCCGCCCACCAGCATGTGGTTGCGGTTGTAGAGCAGGTGATGCGCGGTGATCGTTGCGCCGACGTTTGCGGACGCCTCGTTGACGAACTGCACGGCATCGCCGGTGGTGATGTGTTCGAACACCACTTTCAGCGTCGGGAAACGCTCGACCACGCGGCGCATGTGCTCGTCGATGAAGATTTTTTCGCGGTCGAACACGTCGACGTCGCCACGGGTGACTTCACCGTGGATCAACAGCGGCATGCCGACTTCGGCCATGGCTTCCAGCGCCGGGAAAATCTTGTCGATGCTGGTGACCCCGGAATCGGAGTTGGTGGTGGCGCCGGCCGGGTACAGCTTGGCGGCGTGCACGAAACCGCTGGCCTTGGCCTCACGGATTTCTTCGGGCTGGGTGCGGTCGGTGAGGTACAGCACCATCAGCGGCTCGAAACGACTGCCGGCCGGGCGGGCAGCGAGAATCCGCTGGCGATAGCCGCCGGCTTCAGCGGCGTTGCGCACCGGAGGTACCAGGTTGGGCATGATGATCGCGCGACCAAAGGTGCGCGCGACATCCGCAACGGTGTTGGTCAACACGGCACCATCGCGAAGATGAATGTGCCAGTCGTCGGGACGCAGCAGGGTCAGGCGGTCGGACATGAGGGGATTCCAGGCGGGTCAAACTGAGGCGAATGCTACCGGAAAAGACTCTTGCAGGCACTCGCTATCAAGTTTTGCGACGAGCGTCCGATATCCCATAGGTATGCCGTAAAGATGTATGTCTCGGTCTTTTTTGTTGTAGAAGCCAATGGAGCCTCCCGTGCGCCAGCGATATTTAGCCTTGCTCAGTGTGTTTGCCAGCCTTCCCGCGATGGCACTGACCTACCAGACCCGTCTGGAGAACATTGAGTGGACGGTCGAGGGCGACAAGTTCGAGTGCCGTCTGACGCAGCCGATCACCGACTTCGGCTCGGGGCAGTTCGTGCGCAAGGCCGGTGAGCAGGCGACCTTTCGCCTGAACGCCTACAACGCCATGCTGGGCGGCGGTTCGGCAACCTTGCTGGCCGCGGCAGCGCCGTGGCAGCCGGGGCGTGGCGACATCAATCTGGGCACGGTTCGACTGGGCAGCGGCAACGTGCTGTTCAACAGTTCTCAATCCCAGGCCGGGCAACTGATCAGCGGTTTGATGGATGGTCGCAGCCCCGTGGTGCGCCGGGCCTCGGGCGATGGTCGGGTGTCTGAAGTGCGCCTGTTGCCGGTCAAGTTCAGCAAGGCGTTCAATGACTATCAGACCTGCGTGGCGAAACTGCTCCCGCAGAATTTCGATCAGGTCAAACAATCGCAGATCGGCTTCCCCGGCGAAGGCATCGAACTGGACGCCGCCGCCAAGGCCAAGCTGCAAGTGATGCTCGAGTACATGAAGGCCGATCCGACGGTCAATCACATTGAGCTCGACGGCCACTCCGACAACAGCGGCAATCGCCTGACCAATCGCGAGCTGTCGCGCCGCCGCGCGCTGGCCGTGGTCGACTTCTTCAAGGCCAACGGCATCCAGGAATCGCAGATCACCGTGCGTTTCCATGGCGAACGCTACCCGTTGGTCCCGAACACCAATGCCGCCAACCGGGCCAAGAACCGCCGGGTCAACGTGCACCTGGCGCGGGTGGCACCGACTACCGCACCGGCGCCTCAGGCCAGCACTCCGGCCAACACGGCGGCGACTTCCTGACCTGCCGGTCATCGTCGCCCTCTCGACAGATTCTGTCGCTTTGTCGTCTTAAGCTGTCGCGCCTCTGTAAATTATCGCGTTTGGGCGGTAGACTCCTCGGCTTTCCGTAGAACCCCGTGGAGTGATGGCATGGCGGACGTAAACAAGGTCGTTCTGGCGTATTCCGGCGGCCTGGACACTTCGGTGATCCTCAAGTGGCTGCAGGATACTTATAACTGTGAAGTCGTGACCTTCACCGCTGACCTGGGTCAGGGCGAAGAGGTCGAGCCGGCTCGCGCCAAGGCGCAGGCCATGGGCGTCAAAGAAATCTACATCGACGACCTGCGCGAAGAATTCGTGCGTGACTTCGTGTTCCCGATGTTCCGCGCCAACACCGTTTACGAAGGCGAGTACCTGCTGGGTACTTCCATCGCGCGTCCGCTGATCGCCAAGCGTCTGATCGAAATCGCCAACGAAACCGGCGCCGACGCCATTTCCCACGGCGCCACCGGCAAAGGCAACGACCAGGTGCGTTTCGAACTGGGTGCCTACGCACTCAAGCCAGGCGTGAAAGTAATTGCTCCATGGCGCGAGTGGGACCTGCTGTCCCGCGAGAAGCTGATGGACTACGCCGAGAAGCACGCGATCCCGATCGAGCGTCACGGCAAGAAGAAATCTCCGTACTCGATGGACGCCAACCTGCTGCACATCTCCTATGAAGGCGGCGTGCTGGAAGACACCTGGACCGAGCACGAAGAAGACATGTGGCGCTGGACCGTCTCCCCGGAGAAGGCTCCCGACACCCCGCAATACCTGGAACTGACCTACCGCAACGGCGACATCGTTGCGCTGGACGGCGTCGAAATGACCCCGGCCACCGTACTGGCGACCCTGAACAAGATCGGTGGCGAGCACGGCATCGGCCGTCTCGACATCGTCGAGAACCGTTACGTCGGCATGAAGTCCCGTGGCTGCTACGAAACCCCGGGCGGCACCATCATGCTGCGCGCTCACCGCGCGATCGAATCGATCACCCTGGACCGCGAAGTCGCTCACCTCAAAGACGAGCTGATGCCGAAATACGCCAGCCTGATCTACACCGGCTACTGGTGGAGCCCTGAGCGTCTGATGCTGCAACAGATGATCGACGCTTCCCAGGTCAACGTGAATGGCGTCGTGCGCCTGAAACTGTACAAGGGCAACGTGATCGTGACCGGCCGCAAGTCCGACGATTCGCTGTTCGACGCCAACATCGCGACCTTCGAAGAAGACGGCGGCGCCTACAACCAGGCCGATGCGGCGGGCTTCATCAAGCTCAACGCACTGCGCATGCGCATCGCTGCCAACAAGGGCCGCAAGTTGTTCTGAATCGTTTGGTTCGGATGTGAAACAAAGGCCTTGTCGTAAGACAAGGCCTTTGTGTTTCTGGGCGCTCCGTTCTTCAAACTGATCCGGATCTGTATTTTCGTTGCGGTTGCTGTGCCCGTCTTCTGCAGCGCGTTCAAACCTTTTCCACCTGGATCATACTCATTGAATCCACGTCGTAAGCAATGCAGTAGGTAGTTCCGGCAGCCTTCTTTGCTTGTTTAAACGATTTTAAGACGTTTTCTGTTAATGAAACGTCCGATATCGAGCGGGTCAGGAACAGGAATATTCTGAGCGAGTGCTTGGAAGAGGGTGGGATTTTTTTCAATAGCGCGTCTGTGTCAAATTCGACACTTCGTCCCCTGATATCAACGATATATAGCGTAGTGAAAGATTTTTGCAGTTTTACTGTGTGCAATTCTATATCGGGCTGAGTCGCTGTTTCATGCAAGTGGGATGCAGTTTCCTCAAAAGCCTTTAAAAAGCTGTCGTCGTTTTCAAAATCCGAAGGTGCATAAAGGGACCGATAGTTGAAATTAAGGGTTATGAAGAAAAGGAACGACAGGAAAAAAGGAAAACTGATTAGAAGCCAGATGTAGATCTTCCGGTCTTCGTTATCCAGAAAGGGCAAGGAAACCGCTGCGGAAGTCTCGGTTATCAATGCAAATACGGCGATAATGTTTATGGGGTTGTTGATCTTTCTGTCGGTTTTTAACATGTGCTCTGCTCATGAAGTTGTTGGTCTCGTTATGGGGTTTCTAATGATTTGTATAGCGGGCTGTCAGATTGATGGTCTGACGCTGGTTAGTTGGTGTTTATCGGAAATGTCGTTGAATTAATATAGGTATGTTGTTTCTGGTTTTTATTTCTTTTGGTTGGTTTTTTTGTTGGGGGGGGGCTTTGTCAAAATATTGTCGAGTTTCGAACGGTTGGGTGGCGGGTTTTATGTTCTTCAAGACTGTCATTTTTCTCGTGGTCCTTTTCTGTAGGAAAAATCTTTATTGGCTGTAGGAGTTGTCTCTTGATGCCGGTATGAATGAACTTCTCCATGCCATGAGTGAAATGACTGCGTTATTGTGCCGGTTCTAAAAATTCGAACAGCGAAACTGGACTTGCCCATGAATAAAGTGCTGATCGTGGATGATCACCCCGTCATTCGTCTTGCGGTGCGTATGCTGATGGAACGTCATGGCTACGAAGTCATTGCAGAAACCGACAATGGAGTGGATGCATTACAACTTGCCCGTGATCAGATGCCGGATATCGTAATACTGGATATCGGCATACCGAAACTGGATGGACTGGAAGTCATTGCGCGTCTTACGACAAGTGCGATGCCGTTGAAGGTGCTCGTGCTGACATCCCAGTCGCCTGGGCACTTTTCCATGCGCTGCATGCAATCGGGGGCGGCGGGTTATGTTTGCAAGCAACAGGATCTGACGGAGTTGCTGAGTGCAATCAAGGCGGTACTGTCCGGATACAGCTATTTTCCGAATCAGGCGTTGCATACGGTGAGGACCAGCCTGGGAAACGCCAGCGAGGCCGATATGGTGGATCGCCTGTCCGGGCGTGAAATGATGGTGTTGCAGCAACTGGCGCGCGGCAAGACCAACAAGGAAATCGCCGACGGGATGTTCCTCAGTAACAAGACCGTGAGTACCTACAAGACCCGATTGCTTTTAAAGCTCAATGCGCGGTCGCTGGTGGATCTGATTGAGTTGGCGCAGCGGAACGGCCTGGTCTGAGAGTTTCTGTGGCTGACGGATCATGGGCGGATCGGAATCAGCGTATGCCAGAAAGAGAAAAGCCTCCGTTTCGGGAGGCTTTCAAATATCAGAGATCAAAGTTGTAATCGGCCAATTGCTTCTGCAGTCGGCGCTCCTCAAGCAGGTTGTCGATGGTTCGGCGCTTGCTGAGATTGGTCTTGGCAACTTCAACCACCGGTTCGGCGTCTTCGGCTTCGGCAGCGATGAAATCGTCGTCTACATCCAGTTGTTCTTTGCTGTCAGTCATAAGGTCAACTCCAGGCTAAGACTGCCTTTGGCGCCCCTTATATCGATATTCCGGCAGATGGTAAAAAAGATTTTTTCAATCGATAAATCAATAACTCCAATAGCCGCTCAATCGTCGGAAGTCTTGTGCTTGTACTCGCACAAATCTTCGATCCGACAGCTGCCACAGCGGGGCTTGCGTGCCAGACACACATAGCGTCCGTGAAGAATGAGCCAGTGGTGCGAGTCGAGCAGGTATTCCTTTGGCACGAACTTCATCAGCTTCTTTTCCACCTCGACCACATTTTTTCCCGGTGCAATGCCGGTGCGGTTGCTGACCCGGAAAATGTGGGTGTCAACGGCCATGGTCAACTGTCGGAACGCAGTGTTGAGCACGACATTGGCAGTTTTGCGGCCAACGCCCGGCAAGGCCTCCAGTTCTTCGCGAGTCTGCGGGACTTCGCCATTGTGCAGCTCGACCAGGAGACGACAGGTCTCGATCACGTTTTTGGCCTTGCTGTTATAGAGGCCGATGGTCTTGATGTATTCGGACAGACCTTCAACGCCTAGCGCGTGAATGGCCGCCGGCGTGTTCGCCACCGGGAACAGCTTGGCCGTTGCCTTGTTCACCCCGACATCCGTCGATTGCGCGGACAGAATCACTGCGATCAACAGTTCGAAAGGCGAAGAATAGGCCAGCTCGGTCTTGGGTTCGGGGTTGTCCTCGTGAAACCGGCGGAAGATCTCCAGACGTTTTGCGGCATTCATGGGTGATGCGTTTCCTCGGGTAGGTCGGCAGGGCGAGTCCAGGCCTGACGGGCGGCCAGTAACAGTCCAAGCAATATGAAGGCGCCGGGAGCCAGCGTCGCGAAATGAAGACCGTCGCCGAACAGAAGCAAACCTTGCCAGTGTTCCGACAAATGATGGCCGATGCTGCCCTGACCGATCAGCTCACGCAACATCGCAAGCACAATCATCAGCGCGACAAACAGCCCGCACTGTTTCAGACGTTCACGTACAGGCTGGCGAAAAAATCCATCGTGCTCCAGCACGACGCACTGCAAGCCAATCAACCCGGCATAAAGACTGATCAGTTGATGCCACTGCAGCGCACCGCGTTGCAGAACAATATCGGCGCAGCCCGCCAGGGTTGCGGCCAGCACCAGGCTGACCGGCAACAGGCTCTCGCTGCTCAGGCGCGAGCGCAGCGGTGCCATGCACAAACCGTAAACGCCCACGACAACCGTAAACATCAACAGCGTCGCCAGTGAACCCGCAATGGAGTCGGTGGCTCCGATCAACAGCACCAGCATCATTGAATTCGACAGTGTCGCTGGCGTGTTCATGGCGCGCTCCCGAGCAGGGTCGTCCGGTGTTCATCGAAGTAACGCAGGGCATCGTGGATGGCATTGATCGCCGCACGAGACGTAATGGTGGCGCCCGCGATCTGGTCGAACTGTCCCTGATCCTTTTTCAGAGCCCATCCGCTGTCCGTCGGCTGGCTGCTCGATTTTCCGCTAAAGCGCTGAAGCCAGCTGTTTGGCCAGTCACCGATATGCCCGCCCAGCGACGGCGTTTCGTTTTGCTCAAGGGTTTTCACACCGAGCAATCGGCCGTTGGCGTCGATGGCAATCAGCAACTCGATATTGCCGGCATAACCTTGGGCCTGGCTGCGTAACAGCACTGCCACGGGTTGGCCGCTTTTGCTCGCCCGATAACCGCCCAGCAACTGACTGTGGCTCAGGTGGATGTCGGTCAGCGCCAGAGGTTGTTCAAGCGGCTGATTGTCGTAACTGTCGGCCGGCAGCACGTCCAGCAGCTTGCGACTTTCAAGCAGACGCTGTTCGGCGGCGATCTGCGGCGCATTGCTGCGTTGCATCAACCATGTCACGCCGATTCCCAGCGCGCTGATCAACACCAGTGTGATCAGGCTGCTCGCGCGGTTCATGGTGCCACCTGCGCCTGACGGGCCATGGCGAAACGCTCAAGCGCCGGCACGCACAGGTTCATCAGCAGCACTGCAAACGCCACGCCGTCGGGGTAACCACCCCAGGTGCGAATCACATAAGTCAGCAACCCCACGCCGACGCCGAACAACAGACGGGCGAGCGGGCTTTTTGCCCCCGACACCGGTTCAGTGACGATGAAAAACGCCCCCAGCATGGTCGCGCCGCTCAGCAGGTGAAACAGTGGCGAGCCGTGGGAGTCCGATCCCGAACCGTTCCAGCACAACAGGCTGATCACGAACAGGCTGGCGAGCATGCCGACCGGCGCGTGCCAGCCAAACACCCGACGCTGCAACAGCAACAACCCACCGCCGAGGAACGCCAGGTTCACCCATTCGACGCCGTGCCCGCCAACGCGACCGAACGCCGGATCGCCGGCAAACAGTTCATCCATGGTCAGGCTTTTATTGATGCGCAGACTGTCCAGCGCGGTGGCCTGAACCCAGGCGTCCGGTTGCGCGCCCAGATTGAACACCTGGCCAAAAGCCGCCGTCAGCTCCATGCCGTGGGCCGGCCAGTGGGTCATCGGCTGAGGGAACATCACCATGGCCAAGGCAAAGCCGAGCATGGCCGGATTGAAAGGGTTTCGGCCCACGCCACCGTACAGATGTTTGCCCAGCAGCAGGCCCGAGGCGATCGCCGTGACCGTCAGCCACCACGGGCAATAGGGCGGCAGCGCGATCGCCAGCAGCGTGGCGCTGACCACCGCGCTGCCATCGCTCAAGGTGGACTGCAGCGGTTGCCGGCGCAGATAAGTCACGACAGCTTCAACCCCCAAGGCCGTGACGACGGACAGGATCAGGTTGATCAGCACGCCCCAACCGTAAAACCAGAACAACGCCAGCCATCCCGGCAATGTCGCCAGCAAAACCAGCTTCATTGCCTGTTGCAGGCGCTCGTCTCTGGCTTCAATGGATGACATGGGCTTGTACCTGCCGCTCTGCTTCTTGCAGGCGGGCGCGGGCCTTTTCGAGGATGTCGGCGGGCGTGCCGTCGCGCCGTTGCAGTTTGTTCAGATCGGCGCGAGCGTAGGCCAGTTCGGTTTTCAGCTGACGCAGCTGGTCGTCGATCGGGCGTTTCTCGACACGCACAAGCTCCGGCGCCGGTTGATCGCTGGCGGCTTCGGCGTTGTGCAGCGCCTGTTCGGCGTCACGCAGCGCTTGCTCCAGTAAGGCGATCTCGGCTGGCGGGGCCTCTGCGGTTTGCGCTTTTTTCAGTTCGGCACGGCGCATCGCCAGTTGGATTTTTGCCCGTTTCAGATCGGCGTCCTTCGCCGGGGCGGCTGCTACTGGCGCAGGTGCCGCGTTGCTTTCCAGCTTCGCCAGTGCCTGTTCGGCCGCTTCGAACTGTTGTTGCAGGACGATCAGTTGCGATTGCTGATCGAAGGTCGGCGGATGACCGAAGGCCTTGAGCGACTTGTTCAATTGCGCCCGACTCATGGCCACGTCGATCTTGGCTTTTTTCAGCGCAGCATCGGCGGTCGCGGCTTTTTGTGCACGGACCCGTTCCAGCGCCGCCTGCACCGGATCGAGCGTGGTGGCGACGACTTCGACCTGGGCCGCGCGCTGCGCCCGGGCTTCGCGTTCGGCCTGCTTCTGCTGTTCTTCGCGTTGCAGGCGAGCGTTGCGCCGTTCGAAACGTTGCCGGGCGTGATCGCGTTTCGCCGCGCGGGCCTGCTGTTCTTCAAGGCTGGTGGCCAGGCCACCCACCACCGGCAGCGTGCCCAAAGGCAGCGGGTGCATCTCGATGCAATCGACCGGGCAAGGCGCCACGCACAGATCGCAACCGGTGCATTCATCGATGATCACCGTGTGCATCAGCTTTGCTGCGCCGACGATGGCGTCGATCGGGCAGGCCTGAATGCATTTGGTGCAGCCGATGCATTCGGCTTCGCGGATGTAGGCCACTTGCGGCGGCGCCGAACCGCGACTGGTGTCCAGCTCCAGCACCGGGATTTTCAACAGTTCGGCCAGCGCCGCGATGGTTTCGTCGCCACCCGGCGGGCACTTGTTGATCGGCTCGCCGTCGGCAATGCCTTCAGCGTAGGGTTTGCATCCGGGATGGCCGCACTTGCCGCATTGGGTCTGCGGCAGCAGGGCATCGATGCGTTGAATCAGACTCATGTTTTGATCAGTCCACTGAATCCGAGAAAAGCCACGGCCATCAGTCCGGCGCCGATCAACAGGATCGGCAGGCCACGAAAGGGCAGGGGAATATCGTTGTCGGCTGTGCGTTCGCGCAAATCGTTGAACAGGCTCAACACCAGCCAGAAACCCAAGCCGGCGCCAAGGCTCAGCGCTGTCGCATGCAACAGGCCTTTGTCCGCTTGCGCGTTGAGCAGCGTCAGCCCCAGCACACCGGCATTGCCCAGCAGCAGCGGCCACAAACCATCGAATGGCAGCGCGGGGAGCCAATACGCCAACAGCTTCAGCAACGGCGTGATCAGCAAGATGCTCAACGGCATAAACACAAACAGGCGCAGGAATTCCAGTTGCAACGGCACTAGCAGCCAATGCCAGAGCACGTAACCCGCCACACCGACAAGCAGCATCAGACACAACGTCGCCAGCCCCAGCGCATGCACTTGTCGACGCTCACTGCCCAACAGCGGATCGACGCCCAGCGGCCAGTGCAACACGAAGTTGTTGATCAGCGCAGCACTGAAGAGCGTAAGCACGAGTTCGGTCATGGTTCTGCCGGCAGGAACGGGGCGTGTGTCACTTAAGGTTAGGCATTATCCGGCAGCCGTGGAGGGCGGGCCAGATATGAAAAATCCCACAGGCGCACGGAGCACGCCTGTGGGATCTGTCAGGGCAGAACCTTACTTGATGCGCTGACCCGGCTTGGCGCCGCTGTCCGGGCTCAGCAGGTAGATTTCTTCACCACCAGGGCCGGCTGCCATCACCATGCCTTCGGAGATGCCGAACTTCATTTTCCGTGGCTTGAGGTTGGCGATCATCATGGTCAGGCGGCCGTCGAGCTTCGACGGATCCGGGTAAGCGCTCTTGATCCCGGAGAACACGTTGCGTTGCTCGTCACCGATGTCGAGGGTCAGACGCAGCAGCTTGTCCGCACCTTCAACGTGTTCAGCCTTGACGATCAGCGCCACGCGCAGGTCGACGGCGGCGAAGGTGTCGAAGTCGATTTCCGGCGACAGCGGATCCCTGGCCAGTTCGCCATTGCCGGCAGGCGCGGCGGCGCCGGTGTCGGTCTGGCTGGCGGTCAGGTCTTCTTTCGAGGCGTCGGTCATGGCTTGCACTTTTACCGGGTCGATGCGGGTCATCAACGGTTTGAATTCGTTCAACTGGTGGTTGGCCAGCAGGGTGGTGTGGTCGTTCCAGGTCAGCGGCGCGACGTTGAGGAACGCCTCGGCATCGGCGGCCAGCACTGGCAGCACCGGTTTGATGAAGATCACCAGCTGACGGAACAGGTTGATCGCCGTGGCGCAGACTGCCTGGACTTCATCCTGCTTGCCTTCCTGCTTGTTCAGCGACCATGGCGCCTTGTCGGCGATCCAGGCGTTGGCGCGGTCGGCCAACGCCATGGTTTCGCGCATGGCACGGGCGAAGTCGCGGGCCTCATAGGCGTCGGCGATGCTCGGCGCGGCAGCCAGGAAGGCTTCGGTCAGTTCCGGTGCGGCGTTGGTGTCCACCAGCAGACCGGCGTTGCCCTTCTGGATGAAACCGGCGCAACGGCTGGCGATGTTGACGACTTTGCCGACCAGATCGGAGTTGACCTTCTGCACGAAATCTTCGAGGTTCAGGTCGAGGTCGTCCACGCCACGGCCGAGTTTGGCCGCGTAGTAGTAGCGCAGGTATTCCGGCGACAGGTGATCCAGGTAGGTACGGGCCTTGATGAAGGTGCCGCGGGACTTCGACATCTTCTGACCGTTGACGGTCAGGTAGCCGTGCACGTTGATCCCGGTTGGCTTGCGCAAACCCGCGCCTTCGAGCATCGCCGGCCAGAACAGGGCGTGGAAGTTGACGATGTCCTTGCCGATGAAGTGGTACAGCTCGGCGGTGGAGTCCTTGCCCCAGAACGCGTCGAAGTCCAGCTCCGGCGTGCGGTTGCAGAGGTTCTTGAAGCTGGCCATGTAGCCGATCGGCGCATCCAGCCACACGTAGAAGTACTTGCCCGGCTCGCCCGGGATCTCGAAACCGAAGTACGGCGCATCGCGGGAGATGTCCCACTGTTGCAGGCCGGCGTCCAGCCATTCGGCGATCTTGTTGGCCACGGCGTCCTGCAGGGTGCCGCTGCGGGTCCAGGCCTGGAGCATTTCCTGGAAATCCGGCAGTTTGAAGAAGAAGTGCTGGGAATCCTTGAGCACCGGAGTGGCGCCGGAGATGGCCGACTTCGGATCCTTCAGGTCGGTCGGTGCGTAGGTCGCACCGCATTTTTCGCAGTTGTCGCCGTACTGGTCTTCGGTGCCGCACTTCGGGCAGGTGCCCTTGATGAAGCGGTCGGCCAGGAACATTTTCTTTTCCGGGTCGAAATACTGGGTGATCGAACGTTGGGCGATGTGCCCGGCGTCACGCAGCTTCAGGTAGATCTGGCTCGACAGCTCACGGTTCTCTTCGGCGTGAGTGGAGTGGAAGTTGTCGAAGTCCACCAGGAACTCGGCAAAGTCGGCGCTGTGTTCGGCCTGGACGTTGGCGATCAGTTGTTCCGGGGTGATGCCTTCCTTTTCCGCGCGCAGCATGATCGCCGAACCGTGGGCGTCGTCGGCGCAGACATAAATGCACTGATTGCCGCGATGCTTCTGGAAGCGCACCCACATATCGGTCTGGATGTATTCCAGCATATGGCCAAGGTGGATCGAACCGTTGGCGTAGGGCAGGGCGCTGGTGACGAGAATCTTGCGTGGTTCGGACATGTGGGGCTTCGCTACTTGATGAAACGGAGGTCGGCCACTATAAAGCGCCGGGAAAGATATTTCACCTCTGCAAATCGTTGCCGGGCATGCCGTCCGGAGGACAGAAGGGGTAGGATACCCGCCATCTTTTCCCAGTCTTGTTATCGGAGTTGCCCATGAGTGCCGTCACTCGCGCAGCGGTGGAAGCCGTCCTCAGCCAATACACCGACCCTTACCTGAACCAGGATCCGGTCAGCGCCGGTTGCGTGCGCAACATCGAAATCACCGGCGATCGCGTCAGCGTGCAGCTGGAAATCGGCTATGCCGCCGGTCTGTTCAAGAGCGGCTGGGCGCAATTGCTGCAACTGGCCATCGAAAACCTCGACGGCGTGGTGACTGCGAAGGTCGAGGTCAACAGCGTGATCGCCGCGCACAAGGCCCAGGCGCAGATTCCCGGGCTGGCCAATGTCAAGAACGTGGTCGCCGTTGCGTCGGGCAAGGGCGGGGTGGGCAAATCCACCACCGCCGCCAACCTGGCACTGGCGCTGGCCCGTGAGGGCGCGAAGGTCGGGATTCTCGACGCCGATATCTACGGCCCGAGCCAAGGCATCATGTTCGGCATTCCCGAGGGCACCCGCCCGCAGGTCAAGGATCAGAAATGGTTCGTGCCGCTGCAGGCCCATGGCGTGGAAGTGATGTCGATGGCGTTTCTGACCGACGACAACACGCCGATGGTCTGGCGCGGGCCGATGGTCTCCGGCGCGCTGCTGCAACTGGTCACGCAAACCGCGTGGGGCGACCTGGATTATCTGGTGATCGACATGCCGCCAGGCACCGGCGATATCCAGCTGACCCTGGCGCAGAAAGTCCCGGTGGCTGGCGCCGTGATCGTCACCACACCGCAGGATCTGGCGCTGCTCGACGCGCGCAAGGGCGTGGAAATGTTCCGCAAGGTCAACATCCCCGTGCTGGGCGTGGTGGAAAACATGGCCGTGCACATCTGCTCGAACTGCGGTCATGCCGAGCATCTGTTCGGTGAGGGCGGTGGCGAGAAGCTGGCGACCCAGTTCGGCGTCGAGTTGCTGGCTTCGTTGCCGCTGTCGATGCTGATCCGCGAACAGGCTGATGGCGGCAAACCGACGGTGATTTCCGAGCCGGACAGCCAGATCGCCATGGTCTATCAGGAACTGGCCCGCCACGTCGGCGCGCGGATCGTGCTGCAGGAAGCGGCGTCGCCGGCAATGCCGAACATCACCATCAGCGACGATTGATGGCTGTGGTTTAAACAAAAACGCCCCGGTGCCTGTGCACCGGGGCGTTTTTCATTGCGCGACAGAGGTCAGATGCGCAACCCGCCGTCCATCTCCAGAATCCGGCCGGTGTAGTAGTCGTTCTCGAAGATGTACGCCGCCGAATGGGCGATCTCTTCCGGTTTGCCCATGCGCTTGAGCGGAATGCCCGAGGTCATTTTCTCCAGCGCTTCAGGTTTCATGCCCAGGGTCATCTCGGTTTCGATGAAGCCCGGTGCAATCCCGGCCACGCGAATGCCGTAGCGCGCCAGTTCCTTCGCCCAGGTCACGGTCGCTGCAGCGACGCCGGCCTTGGCGGCGGAGTAGTTGGTCTGGCCGACGTTGCCCGCGCGGGAGATCGACGAGATGTTGATGATCGCGCCGCTGTTCTTCAGCTCGACCATTTTCGCCGCCACTTCACGGGTGCAGAGGAACACGCCGGTCAGGTTGACGTCGATCACCGCCTGCCACTGGGCCAGGCTCATCTTGGTCATCTCGCCGTCCTTGACCTTGAGCAGCAGGCCGTCGCGCAGGATCCCGGCGTTGTTGATCAGACCGTGGATCGCGCCGAAGTCTTCGGCGACCTGGGCGACCATATGCGTCACTTGCTCTTCGTTGGCGACGTTGCACAGGTAGCTGCGCGCCTCGACACCCTTGGCCTTGCAGGCCGCGACCGCGTCATCGAGTTTTTCCTGGTTCAGGTCGACCAGCGCCAGCTTCGCGCCCTTGCCCGCGAAATACTCGGCCATCGAGCGGCCCAAGCCTTGGCAACCGCCAGTGATAATGATTACTTTGTCGTTGAGTTGCATTCGCATGCCCCCGAGAGCAGGTCAGAGTGGTCCTTACAGGTAGCCTCTCGATCTGCACCGGCCAGCAGCCTGTTGCACATGAGAACTGCCCGATGGCGAGTGGGACAAAACCCATGCGCCTGTCCGTTTTGTCGACGGATTCTATTTAAGGAGTCATAAATTGAGCGTTGAAGCGGCTAAGAATGCCCGAGAATTGCTTCTCAAGGAATACCGTGGCGTGCTGTCGACCCACTCCAGATCGATGCCCGGTTTTCCGTTCGGCTCTGTGGTTCCCTACTGCCTGGACGAGCAGGGCCGGCCGCTGATCCTGATCAGCCGTATCGCCCAGCACACCCACAACCTGCAGAAAGATCCGAAATGTTCGCTGCTGGTGGGTGAGCGCGAGGCCGACGATGTGCAAGCCGTTGGTCGCCTGACCTATCTGGCCGAGGCGGAAAAACTCGAAGACGCTGCCGCCATCGAAGCCGCCGCCGAGCGTTACTACCGCTACTTTCCCGACTCGCAGAATTACCACAAGGCCCACGATTTCGACTTCTGGGTGCTCAAGCCGGTACGCCACCGCTATATAGGCGGCTTCGGCGCGATCCATTGGGTCGACCAACTGACACTGGCCAACCCGTTCGCCGGCAAGGCCGAGATCAGCATGGTCGAGCACATGAACAGCGACCACGCCAAGGCCATCGCGCATTACGTGGACCTCGCCGGTCTGCCGAAAACCGTACCGGCGCAACTGGCCGGGATCGACACTGAAGGCATGCACCTGCGCATCGGACAGGCGTTGTACTGGCTACCGTTTCAAACCCCCTGTCATACGCCGATACAAGTGCGCGAGGCCTTGGTTTCTCTGGCTCACGCCGAGGTCTGGCCAAAAAATGCGCTGGCCGACGCTTGAATTCACGAAAGGGCGACGTCATCTAAGGCTTACTGCAAGGCATTTCTTGCGTTGAGGAAACTTTGATGCGCCCTTTTTTGTTGCTCTTTCTGCTGTTCCCGGTGTTGGAGCTGTTCGTATTCGTCAAAGTGGCAGGGGCTATCGGGTTTTTCCCGGCCCTGCTGCTGATCATTCTCGGCTCGATGTTCGGCGTGTTCGTGCTGCGCATCGCCGGGTTGGCCACCGCACTGCGTGCCCGTGAAAGCCTGAACCGCGGCGAACTGCCTGCGCAGACCATGCTCGAAGGCCTGATGCTGGCCCTGGCCGGTGGTCTGTTGATCCTGCCGGGCTTCATCAGCGACGTGGTCGGTCTGGTGCTGCTGTTGCCGTTCAGCCGTCGGCTGGTCGCCAACAAGATGCGCCAGCGCGCCGAAGAACAGGCCATGCGCCAGCGAGCGTTCGCCGATGACCTGCAACCTCGCGGCGGTCCCGCGCCGCGCCAGCCTCTTGGCCGTGAAGGCGACGTGATCGAAGGCGAGTTCGAACACCGCGACAGCAAGTAAATTCTGCATCGACACGGCACCTTCGGGTGCCGTGTTCGTTTATGGCACGAATTCATGCAGCCGCATGAAAATTTTTTGTCTCCAGCCCTTGTAATAAGCTTATGCGCCCTTATGTATCGGTCACCGCAAGGTTCCGGCATATGAGTCGGACAGACTTTCGCGGCTCGCTCGACGAGCCGCAACCGGCGCAGGCCGGATTCGTTAAACCCGCCGGGACTACACCGGCCGATGAAAACCACAATTAGGAGAGATCGACAATGAAGCTTCGTCCTCTGCATGACCGCGTCGTCATCCGTCGCAGCGAAGAAGAAAAGAAAACCGCTGGCGGTATCGTCCTGCCAGGTTCGGCTGCTGAAAAGGCCAACCACGGTGTGATCGTCGCTGCAGGTCCAGGCAAGACTCTGGAAAACGGTGAAGTGCGTGCGCTGGCCGTTAAAGTCGGCGACAAGGTTGTGTTCGGTCCTTACTCCGGCAGCAACACTGTGAAAGTCGACGGCGAAGACCTGCTGGTAATGGCTGAGAACGAGATTCTCGCTGTACTGGAAGGCTGATACCCCGCTCATTTTCCCGCTACTACAAAGTATTTAAGGAATATCGATCATGGCTGCTAAAGAAGTTAAGTTCGGCGATGCCGCTCGCTCCAAGATGCTCAAAGGCGTCAACGTTCTGGCTGACGCGGTAAAAGCGACCCTGGGCCCGAAAGGCCGTAACGTGATCCTCGAGAAGAGCTTCGGCGCTCCGACCATCACCAAGGACGGTGTTTCCGTCGCCAAAGAAATCGAACTCGAAGATCGCTTCGAAAACATGGGCGCGCAGCTGGTCAAAGACGTTGCCTCCCGTGCCAACGATGACGCCGGTGACGGTACTACCACCGCTACCGTTCTGGCTCAGTCGATCGTCAACGAAGGCCTGAAAGCCGTCGCTGCCGGCATGAACCCGATGGACCTGAAGCGCGGTATCGACAAAGCGACCATCGCGATCGTCAAAGAACTGAAAGCCCTGTCCAAGCCATGCGCTGACACCAAGGCCATCGCTCAGGTCGGCACCATCTCCGCCAACTCCGACAACTCCATCGGCGACATCATTGCCGAAGCCATGGAAAAAGTCGGTAAAGAAGGCGTGATCACCGTTGAAGAAGGCTCGGGCCTGGAAAACGAACTGTCGGTTGTAGAAGGCATGCAGTTCGACCGTGGTTACCTGTCCCCGTACTTCGTCAACAAGCCGGACACCATGGTCGCCGAGCTCGACGGCCCGCTGATCCTGCTGGTCGACAAGAAGATCTCGAACATCCGCGAAATGCTGCCAGTGCTGGAAGCCGTAGCCAAAGCCGGCCGTCCACTGCTGATCGTGGCCGAAGACGTTGAAGGCGAAGCCCTGGCGACTCTGGTTGTGAACAACATGCGTGGCATCGTTAAAGTCGCAGCCGTCAAGGCTCCAGGCTTCGGCGACCGTCGCAAGGCCATGCTGCAGGATATCGCCGTTCTGACCGGCGGTACCGTGATCTCCGAAGAGATCGGCCTGAGCCTGGAAAGCACCACCCTGGAACACCTGGGCAACGCCAAGCGCGTCACCCTGTCCAAGGAAAACACCATCATCGTCGACGGTGCTGGCGTTCAAGGCGACATCGAAGCCCGCATCGCTCAGATCCGTGCCCAGGTTGCCGAAACTTCCTCGGACTACGACCGTGAAAAACTGCAAGAGCGTCTGGCCAAGCTGTCCGGCGGCGTTGCAGTGATCAAGGTTGGCGCTGGTTCCGAAGTCGAAATGAAAGAGAAGAAAGCCCGCGTTGAAGACGCCCTGCACGCAACCCGTGCAGCCGTTGAAGAAGGCGTGGTACCTGGCGGTGGCGTTGCGCTGATCCGTGCTCTGGAAGCCCTGACCGAACTGACCGGCGACAACGCTGACCAGAACGTCGGTATCGCTGTGCTGCGTCGCGCTGTTGAAGCGCCGCTGCGTCAGATCGCTGCCAACTCCGGTGACGAGCCAAGCGTAGTCGTCAACGAAGTCAAGAACGGCAAAGGTAACTTCGGTTACAACGCTGCTTCCGGCGAATACGGCGACATGATCGAAATGGGCATCCTGGACCCAACCAAGGTGACCCGTTCGGCTCTGCAAGCTGCAGCCTCCATCGGCGGTCTGATCCTGACCACCGAAGCAGCTGTTGCTGACGCACCGAAGAAAGAAGGTGCAGCTGGCGGCGGTATGCCAGACATGGGCGGCATGGGTGGCATGGGCGGCATGATGTAAGCCAGCCTTACCCCTGTAACGAAAAACCCCGTCTGCGAGAGCAGACGGGGTTTTTTATTGCCCGCGTTTCAGGGTTCAGGCGTTGGCCGGTTGTACCCGAGTCGTGGCCGGGGTCTTGGCTGCCGGGCGATACAGAATCCAGTAATACGAGCCCAGACAGATCAGCCAGCAGAAGATCGCCGTCCAAACGTTATGAGAAAAGAAGTGCGCGCCCTGCATCATCCGGCTGATCGAAAACACCGAACCCAGCGCGAAGGCAAAGATGAATGCCTGGCGTGCCAACCGTGGGCGACGATCACGCAGCACGAAGAACAGCGCAAACAAGGTGAAACCCGTAGCCGCATGACCACCCGGCCAGCAACGACCGGGCTTGTCGGTCGGCGGGCGATGCTCCAGCAGTTTGCTGTAGGTTTCGTGGCCGCCGAATTGTTCGAGACTCCAGGGGCATTGCACCGCTGTCACCGCTTTCACCGGCGTGACGAAAGAGGTGGCCAGACCCAGCGACAACACCAGGCAGCCCAGCTCACGCTTGAACGGTTTGAGCCGCTCGATGAAAAACGCGCCGATGAACCCGAGGATGGCAAACACCGAAAAGGCGATCACCACTTGTTTGGCGCGGTCGTGGAGGATGTCTTCGAGAAAATAACTGTGCCGGCCAATGAAGTCACCGGCCGCCGGGTCATAGAAAAGCCGGGCCAGATCCATGTCCAGATCGGTCAGCTCCAGCAACACCAGAATGACGGCCGCCACGGCGGGAATCCCCAGGCACAACCAGAAATTCAGTGGGCGAGGGGCAGGGCGTACAACGCTTGATGACATGACATATCCAGAGCGGGAAACGCCCCGGGGCATCAGCCCGGGGCGCTTCGATTAACGTTCGCTGACTTGCTCGGCGCCCTCCCTGGGCGCTTTCCAGCCAAGCAGCTGTTGCTTGAAGCCATAACTGGCCGTTTGGTAATAGGTGATGGCGCGGCTGATCAGCGGGTCGTCGCTGCCGGCCCTGGACTCGCGACTTTCGGTCAGCGCATCGTCATGCCGGCGCAGGCCCTGGCGCGGGCTGAGAATCGCCAGATCCTTCCCATCGAACAGTCCCAGATGTTGATAGTTGCCGACCACGACTCGCGGTGGCAGCGGGTTGTCCTGCAGCAGGTTGCGACCGAAGAACGTCGATTGGTAATCCAGGTTCAGCAACCCCAGCAGGGTTGGCGCTAGATCGATCTGGCTGGCCAGTTGCGCGTTTTCCCGTGGTTCGATCAGCTTCGGTGCATAGATGAACAGCGGGATCTGGTAGTTGCTGATCGGCAAGTCTTCCTTGCCCGCGCTGCCGGCGGTGTGATCGGCTACAAAGATGAAGATCGTATTGTCGAACCACGGTTTCTGTCGCGCCTGCTCCAGGAACTGGCCGATGGCGTAGTCGGTGTATTTCACCGCGCCATCGCGACCGTTGCCGGACTTGATGTCGATCCGATTGTCCGGATAGGTGTAAGGGCGGTGGTTGGAGGTGGTCATCAGTTGCAACAGGAAAGGCTGCTGCCTGGCGTAATCGGCATCGGCCAGCTTCAGGGTCTGCTTGTACAGATCCTCGTCGGCCATGCCCCAGGCATTCTTGAAGTGAATTTCCGATTCATCGACGCTGCTCTGATCGACGACGCGGTAGCCGTTGCCGCTGAAGAACGCGTTCATGTTGTCGAAATAACCGCGTCCGCCGTAGACGAACACGCTGTCGTAGCCGACGGCGCTGAGCTGCTGGCCGAGGCTGGCGAAGCCGCTTTCGCGGCCGATGCGCTTGACGATCGAACGGCCGGGCGTCGGCGGAATGGCCAGCGTGATGGCTTCCAGGCCCCGATCAGTGCGGGTGCCGGTGGCGTAGAAATTGTTGAAGTACAGACTCTGCTTGCGCAAGGCATCCAGATTCGGTGTCAGGTTGCGCTCATCGCCGTTGCTGCCCAGGTACTTGGCACTCAGGCTTTCGATGGTGACCAGTACGATGTTCGGTTTACGCACGGTGCCAGGATTGTCGATCACTCGGCGGATGTCCTGTGGATCCTGGCCGATGAAGCGCGCGTTGGGTTCGCTCAATTCAGCACGTATCTGGCCGGCGACTTTTTCCGGCGACAGACTGCTGTAGAACTGGCCATAGTCCAGTTCGTTGTTACGGAACGCGGCGAAGAACTGATACGGGCCATTGCTCGCCAGTTCATTCTGATAGGCATTGCCGCCCTGAGCGCGCGGCGCGTCCTGACTGAGCAGTTGCAGGCTCAGTCCCGCCACCACCAACAGACCGAGGGCATTGAGCAGGCGACCGCGCAGTGGCGGCAACGGGGCGTCCAGCGCCGCGTTGAAAGGTTTGCGCAACGCGAAACTCAATGCGACGGCGAGCAGCGCAAGAATGCTCAGCAACGTGCCGATCGGGTAGGACTCCAGCACGTTATTCAAGACTTCATCGGAGTACACCAGATAGTCGACGGCGATGAAGTTGAAGCGCACACCGAACTCGTCCCAGAACAGCCATTCGGCCACGGAGGTGAACAGCATGGCGAACAGACTGACGGTCAACAGTCCCTGAAGGAACCAGCGATGACCGCGCCGGCGCCACAAGGCCGGCGGACACAGCAGTAAATACAGGCCCATCGGCAGCGCGGCATAGGTGAGAAAGCCCAGGTCATACAGCAAGCCGATGCCGAACATGGAAAGCGCGACGCCGCCGGCCTCATCCAGATGAGTCAGCAACAGCACGGTTCGGGTCAGGAGAAACACCACCAGCCAGGCGCCGGTGACCAGCAGCAGAAAGCGCACAGGCGCTGTCTTGAAGAAGTCCATTGTCTACATTCCTTATATCTAATGGCGCGAGAGTCTCGCGTTGTCACTGTAGTCAGGTTGTGAACCGATAGTGAAAAACTTGTTAACGAATGAATTTGGTTGAAAGACTGGATTTGTGCTGCTTGCCGCCCTAGCCGTGAGTCGGCGATGGCCGTAAGCTGCGCGGGCCAAGACGGCCGCTACCGTGTACGGAGGAGGTGCCCATGCGAATTCTATTGGTCGAAGACAACCGCGATATCCTGGCCAATCTGGCCGATTACCTGGGGCTCAAAGGCTACACCGTCGATTGCGCCCAGGACGGTCTGTCGGGGCTGCATCTGGCCGCCACCGAGCATTACGACCTGATCGTGCTCGACATCATGCTGCCGGGGATCGACGGCTACACCCTGTGCAAGCGCCTGCGCGAAGACGCCCGTCGTGATACGCCGGTGATCATGCTCACCGCCCGCGATCAGCTCGATGACCGCTTGCAGGGCTTCAAGTCCGGTGCCGACGATTATCTGGTCAAGCCGTTCGCGCTGTCGGAACTGGCGGCCCGGGTCGAAGCCGTGATGCGCCGCACCCAGGGCGGCGGCCGTCGTGCCCTGCAGGTCGGCGATCTGAGCTACGACCTCGATACCCTCGAAGTGACCCGCGAAGGCAAATTGCTCAAGCTCAACCCGGTCGGCCTGAAACTGCTGGCGGTGCTGATGCAAAAGAGCCCGCATGTCCTGCGTCGGGAAATTCTCGAAGAAGCGCTGTGGGGCGATGACTGCCCGGACAGCGACAGCCTGCGCAGCCATGTTCACCAATTGCGCCAGGTGATCGACAAACCATTCTCCAAGCCATTGCTGCACACCGTGCATGGCGTGGGTTACCGCTTGGCCGAGGGCCGCGATGGAGTTTAAGCAAAGCCTTGCCCAGCGGATCATCATCGCCTTTGCGCTGATGAGCGCGCTGGTAGCCGGGGCGTTTGCCATGGGCATCGTCGCGACCGTGCACCTGGTCGAGGAAAAACTGATTTCCGCCGGGCTGGGCGGCGACCTGCAACGCCTGCTGTTGATGGACAACGTCTCGGACTGGAGCCATCGACCAGAACCGGATCAGTTGTTTTATTTCAGTGGCGGGCCGGGGGATTTCGAGCTGCCCAAGGACCTGCGACACCTGGATTCAGGTTTCCATGAAGTCTTTCGCGAGCAGCTGTCGTATCACGCAATGGTCGAGATCGTTGATGGTCGGCGTTATGTGCTGCTGCAGGATCAAAGCGATTTTGAAGAGCGCGAGCGCGTATTGTTCGCCGTGGTGCTGGTGGGCTTCGTGCTCAGTCTGGCACTGGCGGTGTTCCTCGGCTGGGTGCTGGCCCGCAAGGTGATGGCCCCGGTGGTGCGGCTGGCCCGCCAGGTACGTCATCGCGATCAGTTGCTCGGACTGGCGCCTCCGCTGGCGCCCGACTACGCGGCGGACGAGGTGGGCGAGCTTGCGGTGGCGTTCGACGCGACACTTGGGCGATTGCGTCAGGCACTGACGCGGGAACGCTTGTTTACCAGCGACGTCAGCCATGAGTTGCGTACACCGCTCATGGTGCTGGCCAGCTCCTGTGAACTGCTGCTGGAAAACCCGGGTATCGATCAGCGCGGCAAGGCTCAGGTTCAGCGCATCGCGCGCGCCAGTGAGGAAATGCGCGAACTGGTGCAGACCTTCCTGATGCTGGCACGGGCCCAACGTGAAGACGCCGGCGCAGCGCCCCAGCAAAGCCTCTCGCAAGTGGCTGACAGTTTGCTGTGCCTGTGGCGAGAGCCCATCGAATCCAAGGGCTTGCAGCTGATTTTCGAACCGGGCAATCCGCCCGACACCCGTTACAACGCGACACTGCTCAATGCCGTGATGGGCAACTTGCTGCGCAACGCCTTGCACTACACCGAGCAGGGGTTCATTCGCTTGACCCTCAATGCCAACGGTTTTGTGGTCGAGGATTCGGGCGTCGGCATTCCCGAGGAAAAGCGCGAGGCGATGTTCCAGCCTTTTGTGCGCGGCAACGAAAAACGCGGAGAAGGGCTGGGATTGGGTCTGTCACTGGTTCAACGCATCTGCGAGAACCAGGGCTGGAGTGTCACTTTGAGCACGATGGAGCCTAATGGCTGCCGTTTCGAGGTGGATCTGGGCAAGCGCTGAAAGCTGCGCATCTGACACGAGAGTGCCTCCAACCTGTCTAAATCCTGTATAACCTTGAAATAGTTTGCCGGTTTACATGACGTTTTTTTCACAAAGGGATGACCTGACGCTGACACGCCGCTGCTTAAGGTGACGTCATCAGTAATTTCAGGAGTCCTGGTGATGGCCGGCCCGATCAAGCTCGATTTTTCCGAAAAATACGACGACAACCATGCGCAGAAGTACCTGCGTAAACATCAGGACGGTCTGGGGCGTCGTTTGTCCAATTGGCGAGATCAGCAGTTGGCCCGCAAGGCGTTGACCCTTGTTGGCGAGCCGGGCCTGGTGCTGGACCTGCCATGCGGTGCTGGACGTTTCTGGCCACTGCTGGCGGAAAAACCCAATCGGGTGATCATCGGAGCGGACAACTCCGAGTCGATGATCAAGACCGCCATGCAGGCACAACCGGCGGATGTGGTGAAACGGGTACAACCCTTGCACACATCTGCGTTCGACATTGCCTTGCCTGATAACGCCGTCGACAGCATTTTTTGCATGCGACTGCTGCATCACATCGGCGAAGCCGAGCACCGCCGGGCGATTCTGCGCGAGTTCGAGCGTGTCACCCGGGACAGCGTAATCATTTCGCTGTGGGTGGACGGCAATTTCAAGGCCTGGAAACGCAAGCGCGCCGAGCGCAAGCGTGGGCAGGAAGGTTACCAGAATCGATTTGTGTTACCGGCCGCAACGGTTGAAAAGGAATTCGAAGAAGCAGGATTCCGGATCCAGGAACAACTGGACTTTATTCCGCTCTATGCCATGTGGCGAGTCTACGTATTACGCAAGAGGTAAGAGGATGGCAGTGCAATTTGCAGCAGAAGCGGAAGTCGCTCCCGAGGATCGCTTCGACTACTACTGGAACCAGCGCGGTGAGTGGGTGGAAGAACCCAATGTGCGTCGTGGTGGCGAAAGTGGTGTGCAGCGGGTGGTGGGGCGCGATGGTCAACTGCTGTATGCCAAGCGCCAGACCGGACATATCTATCGCAGCTGGCGGCACCCGTTCGGGCGGCCTACCGTGTTGCGTGAACTGGATGCGCTGACCGGGGTTTCCCGTCTCGGGGTTCGTGTTCCTGAAATCGTGTTCTGTGGTGCGCAGCCCGATCCGAAATTCAATTGGCGCGCGCTGTTGGTGACCAAATCCCTCGATGGCTTTCAGGAGTTTGAGCAATGGAAGGCCGCCGGCGGTCGTGAGCAATATGGCGAAGCCGTCTATGAACGCGTGCTCAAGGACCTCGCCGAAAACCTGGCGCGCATGCACAAGGGCCGTTGGCAGCACAGCTGCATCTACATCAAGCACGTGTTCGTGCGGGTGACGGGCGCAGGTGAATCGGCCAAGGTCGAAGTCGCTCTGATCGATCTGGAAAAATGCCGTCAGCGTCTGACCGCTCATCGCGCGGCCGCCCATGACATGAAGCAACTGCGTCGCCACTCGTCGTTCAGCGCTACGGACTGGAAAAAACTCGTCTACTTTTATGAGACGGCGTTTGGCAGCGCTATCAAAGGTTTATAGCGATGAAACTAGAAATTGCACGAGGTTTGTTTCTGGTAGGAGCCTTGGCAGTTGCATCATTGGCGGTGGCGGCCTGGGAACAGCCACGCATGCAGGTCATTGGCGCATCGGCCAGTGATCCGCATTGCCCGATGCCTCGGGTGGCGAAAGCCGCCGTGGCCACACAACCCGATCATGATCTATTGCTGTTCATGTTCGGACTTTCTCAAGGGATGAGGCCGCAGAGTTGAATCGTTCGATTAGAGCCAAAGGCCTCGCCAATGCGAGGCCTTTTTTATTGCGTCATGGCTTGTTTTACTGCGTCATGCCTTGGGATCGGGTTTCGCCAGCACGGTGTAAACACACGGCAGGACAAACAGCGTAAACAGCGTCCCGATCGACATCCCGGTTGCAATCACCGTCCCTATGTCGAAGCGGCTGACCGCACCGGCGCCGGTGGCCACGATCAGCGGCACCATGCCGAACACCATCGCCGCCGTGGTCATCAACACCGGGCGCAGACGAATAGCCGCTGCTTCCTCCACCGCCTCGCGGGGTGTCAGGCCCTTCTCCTTGCGCAGCTGGTTGGCGAACTCGACGATCAGGATCCCGTGCTTACTGATCAGCCCGATCAGCGTCACCAGCCCGACCTGGGTGTAGATGTTCATGCTCGACCAGCCGAGGAACAGCGGAATCAGCGCCCCGCAGATCGACAGCGGCACGGTCACCAGAATCACCAATGGATCGCGGAAGCTTTCGAACTGCGCCGCCAGCACCAGGAAAATGATCGCCAGCGCTAACGCGAAGGTCACCCACAGCGCGCTGCCTTCCTGGACGAACTGCCGCGATGCGCCGCCGTAATCGAAAGCAAAACCGGCCGGGGCTTCTTCCCGGGCGATCTGCAACACGCTGTCGATGGCTTCCCCCATGCTCACCAGCGGGAACCCGGACAGCTTGGCCGCGTTGAGTTGCTGGAACTGGTTGAGTTGCCGCGGTCGCGCGCGGTCAGTGACGGTGATCAGGGTCGACAGCGGCAGCAGTTCGCCCTGGGTGTTTTTCACGTAGTAATTGTTCAGCCAGTCCGGGTTATCGCGGTAGGCCCGTTCGACCTGGGCGATGACCTTGTAGCTGCGGCCTTCGATGGTGAACCGGTTGATTTCCGCCTCGCCCAGCAAAGTCGCCAGCGTACCGCCCAGATCCTGCATCGACACACCCATCTGCGCAGCCTTCGCGCGGTCGATGTCGACCACCACTTCGGGTTTGTCGAAAGCCAGATCAAGGTCGACGAAGGCGAACTTGCCCGACTCCATGGCGCGCTTCTTGATCCGGTCGGCCACTTGCAGCAACAGCTCGTAGTCGTTGGCGGTGTTGATCACAAACTCGAACGGCAGGCCCTCACCGGTGCCGGGCAGGGATGGCAGGTTGAAACCGAAGATCTGCAGGCCCGGAATGCCCTCGAGTTTGCTCTGTACCTCGGGGAGGATTTCCATTTGCGTGCGGCTACGCTCGTTCCAGGGCTTGAGCAGGAAGCCGCCGATGCCGCTCTGCACGCCGTTATAACCGTTGATCTGGAACGATGAGTAGTACTCCGGGAACTCCTTGAAGATCTTGATGAACTCGTCGGTGTAGGTGTTCAGGTAATCGAGGTTGGTCGGCTGCGGGGCGTTGGCCATCATGAAAATGATGCCCTGGTCCTCGTCCGGCGCCAGTTCCGACTTGGTGAACTTGAGCAGCACCGGAATCAGGCACAGCACGATCACCGCAAACACCAGTACCACCGGCCGGGTATTGAGCGTGCCGTGCAGCATGCTCTGATAGCGCCGCTTGAGGCTGTCGAAAATCCGGTCGAGGCGGTGGGCCAGGCCCGTGGGGTTTTCATCGTGGCGCAGCAGCATGGCGCACATCATCGGTGACAGGGTCAGCGCGACGACGCCGGAGATCACCACCGCCCCGGCCAGGGTCAACGCAAACTCCTTGAACAGCGCCCCGGTCAGTCCGGTCAGGAAGCCGATTGGTGCGTACACCGCCGCGAGGGTGATGGTCATCGACACCACCGGCATGGCGATTTCCCGGGCGCCTTCAAGCGCGGCGTCCAGCGGTGTCTTGCCTTCCTCGATGTGCCGGTGAATGTTTTCCACCACCACAATCGCGTCGTCCACCACCAGCCCGATGGCCAGCACCATTGCCAGCAGGGTCAGCAGGTTGATCGAGTAGCCCATCATCTGCATGAAGAACATCACGCCGATCATCGATAGCGGAATGGTCACCACCGGAATCACTACCGAACGCAGGGCGCCGAGGAACAGGAACACCACCACGATCACGATCAGCACCGCCTCGAACAGGGTTTTCACCACTTCGTCGATGGACGCCTGGATGAACAGCGTGGCGTCGTAGGCGATTTCGCTCTTGAGGTTGGGCGGCAGCTGGGCTTCCAGCTCCGGCATGATCTTGCGTACTTCCTTGATCACTTCCAGCGGGTTGGCCCCGGGCGTGGCCTTGATCCCGATGTATACCGAGGGCGTACCGCCGAATGAACTGATCGAGTTGTAGTTCTCCGCGCCCATCTCGACCCGCGCCACATCGCTGAGCAGCACCCGGCTGTCGCCGCTGACCTTGAGCGGAATCTTGCCGAAGGCTTCGGCGGACTTCAGTTCGGTGTTGGCGTTGATGCTGGTGACCACGTACTCGCCTTTCACTTCGCCGGCGGCGGAGAGGAAGTTGTACTGGCGCACCGCATTGGTCACGTCGCTGGCACTGAGGCCGAAGCCGGCGAGTTTCACCGGGTCGATCCACAGGCGCATGGCGAACACCTGGTTGCCGAGAATCTCCGCTTCGGCCATGCCCGGCAGGGTCGCCAGTTTCGGCTGGATCACCCGCGACAGGTAGTCGGTGATCTGCGGGTTGTTCAGCTCCTTGCTGAAGAAGCTGATGTACATCAGTGCCGAGGCGTCGGCGGCTTCCTTGCTCAGCACCGGATCTTCGGCGTCCTGGGGCAGTTTGTTCTTCACCTCGTTGGCCTTGGCCAGCAATTCGGTGAACAAACGGTCGCTGTTGGAGCCGATGCGTGCGTAGATCGAAATCACCGAGAAGTTCTGGCGACTGACCGAGGTCATGTAGTCGATGCCTTCGGCGCTGGCCAGGCTCTGTTGCATCGGCTGGGTGATGTAGCCCTGGATGGTTTCGGCGTTGGCCCCGGGGTACGCGGTGGTCACCGTGATCAGGGCGTTTTCCATTTGTGGGTACTGGCGCAGCGGCAGTTTGCTCCAGGCCTGGAAGCCCAGCAGCACAATCAGCAGGCTGACCACGGTGGCGAGCACCGGGCGGCGGATGAACGGATCAGTAAAAGCCATGGGGTTTCCTTGATCAGTCGGCGCGGGGCGGACTGTTCTGCTCGCCGAGGGTCTTGTCGTCGCTGATGGCAATGTGGGCGCCGTTGTCCAGTTTGATCTGGCCGGCCGTCACCACCTGTTCGCCGCTCTGCACGCCCTTGTTGATCATCACCTGACCATCACGGCGTTCGCCGGTCTCGACGAACCTGCGCTCGGCGATCAGTACCGGTTGGCCCTTGTCGTCTTTCTCGACGGTGCCGTCTTCGGCTTTCTTCTGGGTGACCACGTACGTCGAGTTGCCGTAGAGGGTGTAGGTGATCGCGCTTTCCGGGACCACGATGTGTTTCTGCGGATCCGGCAGCAGCACCTCGACGCTGGTGAACATGCCCGGCAGCAACTTGCCATCGGGGTTGGCCAGTGTGGCGCGCACGAGGATGTTACGGGTGGTGCTTTCGACGATCGGGTTGATGGCGCTGATGGCGCCGGTGAAATGCTGGCCGGGATACGCCGCGACCGTGATCTGTACCGGTTGACCGATAGCCAGTTTCGGCACCGATTGTTCGGGCACGTAGAAGTCGGCGTAGAGACTGCTCAGATCCTGCAGAGTGGCGATCTTGGTGCCGCTGGCGAGGTAGTCGCCGATGTCGACGAGGCGGATGCCGATGGTGCCGCTGAAGGGCGCGACGATGCGTTTTTTCGCCAGCGCCGCATTGAGTTGATTGACCGTGGCCTTGTTCTTTTGCAACTGCGCCGAGAGCCGGTCGAATTCGCCTTTGGAGATGGCGCTGCTGCCGACGAGCTGGCTGCCGCGACCGTAATCCAGCTGCGCGAGGCCGAGATCGGCCTTGGCGGTTTCGAGGAAGGCGGCTTCGACCGCGCTGTCCAGTTGCAGCAAGGGTTGGCCGGCCTTGACCTTCTGCCCCGATTCGAACTTCAGCTCGGTGACGGTGCCGGCGTTCTCCAGGCTCAGATCGACACCTTGCAAGGCCTTCAGCGTGCCGACGGTGGGCAGGCGCATCTGCCACGGGCGCTCGACGGCCGTGGCCACGGCGACGCTGATCGGCGGCTTCGGTTTGGAAAAGCCCTGGATCATCGTATAGATCGAGAAGGCCTTGTAACCGGCGAGAAGCAGAACGATCAGCAGTACAACACCCAACATGATCAGCATGCGGCGACGCAGCATATTTCCAGTTCCTTGGAGAAAATCAGGCGAGACAGGCGGGCACATTACCCCGAGTCCGGCAGGGATTCCAACTGCCAGTTTTTTCCGGGTGTAAGGGAGGAAGGTGGAGAAAAGCGGGGCCGCCGACCGAGCGGTCGGCGGCGAATTTCAGGCCATCAGATGAAGATGGTTGTCCCAGAGCCCTGCGGGCAAATCCAGCGGTTTGGCGAGCAGATCATCCTGGCGGCAATCGTAGTAGCGGCAACGTCCCTGACCGGAGGTCACGACAAACCCGTCCTTCACCGCACCGACACCGGCGCAGTCGGGTAATGGCGCGTCGAGGCGCACTTCGCCGCTGTCCAGGTCCCAGATGAAGAAACGGTTGCCACGCGGTGCGGTCAGTGCCACCAGCCGCAGGTCGCTGTGCACGGCGACGCTGGCGGTGTAATGCCCCATCGACTGCAACTGATGCTCCGGCACCGGGAACGCCACGAATGGCTGGCCGGGACGTTTGATCGCCAGCAGCTCCGAACGCTCGTGGGAAGGCCCCATGAATTGCTGGCCGGCAACGATGGTGCCATCGCTGGCAATCCCCAGGTGGCGCACGCTGTTCATCTGCTGGGCGAGGGTTTCCTTGCTCAGCAGGGTGCCGTCCCGTTGCATCAGCACCAGGCTCGGCTCCATGGCGTCGAGGTTCATGTCGACCCGGCTTTCGGCCTCGGTGCGGATCCCGCCGTTGGCCACCACCAGGGTTTCACCGTCGGGCATCCACGACACCTGATGCGGGCCGAGACCGTGGGTGGAAAGCTCGCCGCTGTGCACCAGCCGTTCGCCTTCGAATCTGTACACCCCGAGCAGGCCACGGCCCGGATCGGTGGTGTCGTTTTCGGTGGCGTACAGGTAGTCACCGCTGTGGTGGATCACCGCGTGGCCGTAGAAATGCCGGTTCGGCTGCGAGGTCACGGTTTGCAGCAATGCACCGTTGCGCAGGTCGATCAGGTAGCTCTCGGTGCCCGGCCGGCGGGCGACGAACAGCGCGATCGACAGCGTCGGGTGATTGATGATGTCGTGGCAACGCTGGCCGACTTCGGTGGCGAACACCTGGGTGCCGTCCAGTCGATAACCGACGGCGTAATGCTTGCCGTCGGTGTCGTCCCGCGCCGACAACAGCAGCGGGCTTTGGTCCTTGCGTTTGAACAGCGTCCAGCCGCCCAGCGTCACTGCTCCCAGCAGCAAACTACCTAAAGTCAGAGCCTGGCGTCGCAGCATGGCACGTGCCCTCATCAGTCACCGTCGTTGGCGTTGAAGCCCAGTTGGATGCCCAGCGCCTTGGCCAGCTCGCCTTCGTGCAGGCGGTGGACGACGTTGAGGCTGTCGTAAATGTCGTTGAGCTGCTGGCGACCGGCGTCATCGTTGAGCATTTCGGTCAGCGAGCGCTGAGTACTGCCGAACAGTTTGAGCGACGCCGCATAGGCTGCATCGATCTTGTCCGCCAACGGCTTTTGCTCAGCCGGCAACAAGCCGCGCAGGCCTTTGTTGTCGACGCCTTCCCAGACGGTTTTGGCCGCCGCGAGGCTGGCTTCCAGCGACTCCATGGACGACTGGCTGCGCCATGCGTCAGCCTGGAATGGCTGAGGCACGCCTTTGCTCTGGCGGCCCATCGGCGTGCCGAGTTTTTTCTTCAGGGTGTCGAGGGCGGTGACCTGAACCCGCAGCAGATCGGCAATCGCTTCGTGGGAGTCGGCGTAGCGCTGGTTGGGGAATTTGCTCATCTGCGCGAGCATGCCGTCGGTGTTGTTCCAGCTGCTGAGGATCTCTTCGGCCAGTTGTTTCTGACGCTCGCCGATGGCCACCAGCAGTGGGCAGTATTTGGCTTTCTGCGCGTCGTTGGCGACGTCAGGCTTGGCGTCGAACAGGATGTACTCGTAAGCGGACAGGCCTTGAACCACGACGCTGGACTTGGCCAGGGCGGCGGCGTCGATCTGTGGCTGGGCGCTGACCAGTTGCTCGACCTGACGGCCGACCAGGTTTTTCTTGTCCGGCCAGAATTGCACCTGCCACGAGCGGTTGCCCTCGGCCAGCGGGCCGATCAGCAGCGGTTGCAACTCGGCCCAGGCTTTCTGCGCATGCAGGAAGTCGGCACGGGCGGTGTCCAGCGACTCTTTGCCCTGGCAGTAGGCGAGGGCGCTGACGGCCAGTTGCTTGTCGGCTTCGACCCAGCGGGTGTAGGTCGGCAGGATCACCGATTTGGCGATGGCCGCCGAGGTGACGGCTTGCGGATCCTGCGGCGAGCACGCGCCGAGGGCCAGTGCGGCAAGGCTGGTGAACAACAGCTTGGGACGGAACATGTCGGGCTCCCGATTCGTTCAAGTGTTTAAAGTGAGTTCAAGAACGCCAGCAGCGCGGCACGCTGCTCGGCGTTGAAAGACAAAACCTGTTGCTGCGCCGCTTTCGCTTCGCCGCCATGCCAGAGCACGGCTTCGAGCAGATTGCGGGCGCGGCCGTCATGCAGAAACTGGGTGTGGCCGCTGACCGTTTGCGTCAGGCCGATGCCCCACAGCGGCGGGGTGCGCCAGTCGCGGCCGGAGGCCTGGAATTCAGTACGGTTGTCCGCCAGGCCTTCGCCCATGTCGTGCAGCAGCAGATCGCTGTACGGGCGAATCACTTGATGGGCCAGTTCAGGTTCGGCGGCATTGGCGGCGGTGGTGTATTTCGGCGTGTGACAGGCCTGGCAGCCTGCCTGGAAGAACAGGTTCTTGCCGGCCAGCACCTGCGCATCGTTGACCCCACGGCGCGCGGGAACGGCGAGGTTGCGGCTGTAGAACAGCACCAGGCGCAGGATGTTGTCGCTGACTTCCGGCTCGCCGTCCGGGCCGTTGCCGTTCGGCGCCTGTTTGCAGGCGGTTTGCGCGTCGGTGCAGTCATCAAATGGTCTCAGGCTGGTGGTCAGGCCCATATCACCCGAAAACGCGTGAACATTTTGTTGATTGAGGTTTGGTTGGCCGGCTTTCCAGCCAAATCGCCCCATGACGGTCTTTTGCTGCTCATCATCCCAGACCCGGTTGGGCCGGCCGTTGATGCCGTTGTTCTCTTTGGCCTGCGCGGCGGCGTTGGCGAGGATCGCTTCTTCCGGGATCGCTTCGAGCAGGCCCAGGCCGATCATCGGCGGTGCAACGCGGGCCGAGAAACGTGTGTCCGGGTGCATCGGGCCATAGCCGAGCTGGGTTATCTGCAGGACCGGTTTGCGCAACTCGACTTCGGTGCCGTCCTTGAAGCGTACCGGCACCGGCGTGTAATCGACCCGCACCTTGCCTTCCGGCGCGACACCGGGGACGGCCATGTCCTGGAACTGGCCGCCGTAGACCGGCTCGGGCACTACGCCCACCTGTTCGATGACCTTGGCATAGGCCGGCGCATCGGGAATCGACAAACGCACCAGCATCGACACCGCGTTGGCCGCATCCGGCGTCGGCGGATGGCCGCGGCCGTCCTTGATGTGGCAGTTCTGGCAGGCGTTGGTATTGAACAGCGGGCCGAGGCCGTCGCGGGCGGTGGTGGTCGACGGCGCGATCACCCACGGGCTGCGGAAGAAGCTGTTGCCGACGCTGAAGTCCACCCGCCGCGAGGGCGGCAGGTTGGCCGACGGCAGGGAGAACGCGTTCTGATCGCTCTTGCGCACGGTCGCCGCGCCGCCGGAACGGGCTTCACCCGGCTCGGCCTTGGTGAAACGCGGGGCGTCATCGCAGGCACTCAGGCCCAGGGCCAGAAACAGTGCGGACAAGCGAAGAGGCAGCGAGGGCATCAGACTTCCTGCAAGAGGGGCGAATTTAAAGGCGCAAAGTCTAACAGGGCGAGTGGGTTTGAATAAGAGGAATTATCGTTTGCTTGATGCAGGGTAGGGGTTTCAGAAATCTTAAGGCTGGGTGCAAATCTTGTGGGAGCGAGCTTGCTCGCGAAAGCGCTGGTTCAGCCACTGATGCGTTGCCTGACAGGACGCTTTCGCGAGCAAGCGCGCTCCCACAGGTTTTGTATATGGCGGAAACGAAAAAGGCGACCCGAAGGTCGCCTTTTTTAACGCGGACGCTGTGATCAGAACTCGTGATCAGCGTTGTCCGGGTTCAGGTCGCTGATGCCGAGCTTGCCGGCTGCGGCCTCGATCGAACCGGTCTGCTTGACCAGCGAAGCGATGGCGTCGCGAACAATCTGGTTACCAGCCGTGTTGCCGGCTGCGATCAACTGGTCGTAGTGCTCACCCTTGTTGGCGTGATCGACCATGACCTGGATCTTGGCTTCGGTGGCGGCCAGATCGGCTTTCAGCGCGGTGTCGGCAGCCGGGTCGACCTTGGCCACCAGCGACGACAGGCTGGCGCCGGTCAGTTTGGTGCCGTCGACGCGGGTGTACTCGCCCAGGTAAACGTTACGAATGCCCTTGGCATCGTAGAAGTGCGAGTTGTGGGTGTTGTCGCTGAAGCAATCCTGTTCGTCTTCCGGGGAGTTCGCTTCCAGGGACACTTTCATGCGCTCGCCGGCCAGCTCGCCCAGGGACAGGCTGCCCATGCCGAACAGCATCTTGCGCAGGCCGCTTTCAGCCGGTTCGGCTTCCAGGGTGGCGCGGTAGTTGTCGGCCACGTTCGGCTTCCAGTTGCCGACCATTTCTTCCAGGTCGCTGACCAGCAGTTGGGTCACGGCTTTCAGGTAGGCACGACGACGCTCGTTGTGACCGCCGGTGGCGCCTTTGCCTTCCAGGTAGTCCGAGGCCGGACGGTTGCCGGCGCCAGGGCCGGTGCCGTTCAGGTCCTGGCCCCAGAGCAGGAATTCGATGGCGTGGTAGCCGGTGGCAACGTTGGCTTCGGAACCGCCCAGCTCGTTCAGGCTGGCGAGTTTTTCCGGGGTGATGTCCTTGACGTCGACCTTGTCTTCGCCGACCTGTACTTCGGTGTTGGCGATGATGTTGGCGGTGGCGCCCGGGTTGCCCAGTGCGTGTTCGTAGGATTTGTCGACGTAGTCGATCAGGCCTTCGTCCAGAGGCCAGGCGTTCACCTGACCTTCCCAGTCGTCGATGATGGTGTTGCCGAAGCGGAACACTTCGCTCTGCAGGTAAGGAACGCGGGCAGCGACCCAGGCAGCCTTGGCGGCTTTCAGGGTGTCGGCGTTCGGCTTGGCGAGGAACGCGTCGACGGCGGTTTGCAGGGTTTTCGCGGTGGATTCGGCATCGCTGTAAACGGCGAAGACCATGTCGGCGTAGTGCGAGACAACGGCTTTGCCGGCGGCCTCGTCGACTTTACCGGCAGCAGCAGGCGCAGCCGGTGCAGCGGTGCTCGCAGCCGGAGTCGGCGCAGGAGCGGCGGCCTTTTCTTTGTCTTTACCTTCGCCGCAACCGGCGAGGGAAATAGCGATGGCCAGCAGACTGGCGGTAGCCAGAGGCGTACGAATCATGGCGAACATCCTGCTTCGGTGATTGAGTGGACAGGCGCGGGGTGCGCAAAACTGCGACATAATGCAAATCTTTCGCATTATGTGTAAAGGGTTGTAGCTGGAAATATTTCTTATTTGCGCGGGGTCTGCGCTGGATCAACAGCGAGGTTGATGCCCGGCAGAACCCGGGTTGCGTCGGGCCTGGCAGGCACGTTTCAGAGGATGGCCGCGTTGCTGCGCTGGGCCTGCTTGAGATAAATGCCCAACTCGCGCGCCGGCAGCGGTTTGCTGTAGTGGTAGCCCTGACCTTCGTGGCAGCCTTCGGAAATGATGTAGGTTTCCTGTTCGGCGGTTTCCACGCCCTCGGCGATCACCTGCATGCCCAGGCTCTTGCCCAGTTGGATGATGGCGCGAACGATTGTCGCATCATCGTCGTCATCCAGCAGGTCCTGGACGAAGCTCTTGTCAATCTTGATCTTGTCCAGCGGCAGACTCTTGAGATAACTCAGCGAGGAATAGCCGGTGCCGAAGTCGTCGATAGCGATCAGTGCGCCGGAGCGGCGCAGGCTCAGCAGGTGCTGGGCGGCGGTGCTGATGTCTTCCATCAGGCCGGTTTCGGTGACTTCCAGCTCCAGGCTGCGTGGCGGCAGGCGGTACATCTGCAGCAGGTTGTTGACGACCCGTGGCAGCTCGGCGTGGTGCAGTTGCACGGTGGACAGGTTGACCGCCATGCGCAGGTCGACGAAGCCCTGATCGTGCCAGTCGCGCAGTTGCTTGCAGGCCTGATCCAGCACCCATTCGCCGATGGCGATGATGGTGCCGTTCTGTTCCGCCAGCGGGATGAACAGGTCCGGCGGCACCAGGCCGTGTTCCGGATGCTGCCAGCGGATCAATGCCTCGACCCCGACTACGCGATGATCGCGGTAGCTGATCTGCGGCTGATAGACGAGGTAGAACTGATCGCGCAGCAAGGCGTCGCGCAGGTCTTTTTCCAGTTCGCGACGGCGGCGCATCTCGCTGTCGACGCTCGCGATGTAGAACTGATAGCGGTTGCGCGAGCGGGTCTTGGCCAGGGTCATGGTCTGCTCGGCTTTCTGCAGCAGCTTCTCGGTGCTGTCGCCGTCTTCCGGGAACAAGGTGATGCCGATGGTCGCGCGCAGGCGGATCTCCTGATGATCAAGGGCGAACGGGGCTTCCAGGTCATCAAGGATACTTTGCGCCAGTTCCGCCGCTTCGTAGGGTTGCTCGATATCGGCCTGCACCAGCGCGAACTGGTCGCCGCCAAGACGGGCGAGGGCGCCAAGGCGACCGCTGTGGGCACGAAGCCGGTCAGCCAGGGCCAGCAGCAACTGGTCACCGGTCTGGTAGCTGAATTGTTCGTTGATGCCTTTGAAATCGTCCAGACCTACGCAAAGGACGGCGACCCGCCGTTGCAGCTTGCCGGCATCCACTAGAATCTTGTCCAGCTGCTGCTGCAATTGCTGGCGATTCGGCAGGCCGGTGAGGAAATCGTATTGGGCCATGCGCAGCAGGCTGTTTTCCGCTTCATGGCGCAGGTGGGTATTGCGTTCGATGGATTCGAGTAGCTGGTTGGCGGTATTGATCCAGATCCCCAGTTCGTTTTTTTCGTGACCCTTGAGCTGCGGAATCTTGTGTTCGCTGGGGCGGTCCGGGTTGATCTCGGTGAGGTGCTCGATGATCCGCGACAGCGGTTTGGTCAGCAGCCAGTGATAGACCAGATACAGCACCAGGCCCATGGCCAGGGCGCGCAACACGCCGGAAATGAAGATGATCACCGAACTGACAATGAAACCCTGACCGTAGGTGGCCGTGTCGAGAGTGATGCTCAGGTCGCCGTAATATTCGCTGTACGGCCCGCGCCCCACCAGTTGGGTGGTGAACGTGCGTTCCTGGCCGAGGATCAGGTCGGTCAGCCAGCGGCTGTTGGATTGCTGCAGCTCACGCGACTTTTGCGCGAGCATCGCTTCGTTGGGATGGCCGATGGATGCCTGACGCACGGCGTCGTCCTGGAACAGGCCTTCGATCACCTGCATGCCCATCTCCCGGTCCAGGCTGTAGACCGCCTGGGTGGAGGGATCGCGGAACATGTCGAGGATGCGTTCGGCATCGCCGGCGACGGCCTGGCGTGTTTTATAGGCATCGAACACGATCTGCGCGCAGCTCAAGACCACGCCGACGATCAATGCCGACAGGAGCACGACCCGGAGCAACTTCACCGACAAGCTGTTCTTGAGTTCCAGCTTCAAAGGGTTATTCCTTGTTCCGTGCGGGTAGCGTCAAGTTGCCATGAGTATTGGCAATCCCGTGTTGGCAGTCAAAGGGACAATCGAGCCGCGGAAAATTTGTCCGTGGCCTTGGCCGATATGCTGCTGTCTGGAGTATTTGCCCTGGTTGTACTGTGTCGGTAGTTTCGGTCTCCAACTTGAGGGACGTCGGACAATTTTTCCTCTTTTGATGTTAGTTCGCCGTGGCTTGGGAGCAAGGCGAGAAGGGCTGCTTCAGGTGTGGGAAAAAGCCTTGTTTGTGATGCAACGCACTCACGATTATTTCCGCAGGTATAAAAAAACCCGGCAAAGCCGGGTTTTTGTCTGGCGTGCAGCTTAAGCGGTGAAGGTCTTGCCTTCGAACTGCTCGGCCACGAACTTCCAGTTGACCAGGTTCCAGAACGCCTCGACGTACTTAGGACGCAGGTTACGGTAGTCGATGTAGTAAGCGTGTTCCCAGACGTCGCAGGTCAGCAGCGGGGTGTCGCCGCTGGTCAGCGGGTTGCCGGCGCCGATGGTGCTGGCCAGGGCCAGGGAACCGTCAGCCTTTTTCACCAGCCAGCCCCAGCCGGAACCGAAGGTGCCGATCGAGGTTTTGCTGAACTCTTCCTTGAACTTGTCGAACGAACCGAAAGCCGCGTTGATGGCTTCAGCCAGTGCGCCGGTTGGTTGACCGCCAGCGTTTGGCGCCAGGCAGTTCCAGTAGAAGGTGTGGTTCCAGACCTGAGCGGCGTTGTTGAAGATGCCGCCCGAGGAAGTCTTGACGATTTCTTCCAGGGTCTTGCCTTCGAACTCGGTGCCTGGCACCAGGTTGTTCAGGTTCACGACGTAGGTGTTGTGGTGCTTGTCGTGGTGGAATTCCAGGGTTTCCTTGGAAATGTGCGGCTGCAGGGCATCGTGTGCGTAAGGCAGCGGCGGCAATTCGAAAGCCATGATGATTCTCCTAATCAGGTCTGTTGCGGTGAGCGCAAGGCCGATCACGGGCGGCCAGAAATGCACCGGCGAGTTTTTACTCTTTGCGGCGCAGGGTTCGGATCATAGCACCGGGGGGGCGGCTTAACCACGCAACAACTGTGTGGGATAGAGGTTCCAGAGCTGTTTGGAATAAATCATGAAGCCAATATCAATTGCCCTGCCACGGTGAACATCATTACCGCCACCAACAGATCGAGAATCCGCCACGTACTCGGCCGTGCCAGCCACGGTGCCAGCCATGCTGCACCGAGGGCGAGGGTGAAAAACCACAGCAGCGAAGCACTCGCCGCGCCCACGACATAGGCGCCGGGCACCGACTGTTGTGCGCCGAGAGAACCGATCAGCAAGACGGTGTCGAGATAGACGTGCGGGTTGAGCAGGGTCACCGCCAGTGCGCTTAGCATCACCGCGCGCAGCGAACGCACGGTCTGGTTTTCACCCTGTTGCAGGCTCTGTTTCGAAAACGCCCTGCGCAACGCCTGGCTGCCGTACCAGATCAGGAACACCGCGCCGCCCCAGCGGGCGACCGCCAGCAATGTCGGGTTCTGCGCCAGCACCGTGGCCAGACCGAACACACCCGCCGCCACCAGCAGCGCATCACAGGCGACGCACAGCGCGGCGACCGGCAGGTGATGCTCACGCCGCAGGCTCTGGGCCAGGACAAAGGCATTTTGCGTGCCGATCGCCATGATCAGCCCGAACGCCACCAGCAAACCGTTGGTATAGCTTTGCCACATGACGATTACTCCGCGTTGGCTGCGAGGTCGCGCAGCACTTGCATGGCACGTTCGGCGTCGGCCTGACCGACGAACAGATGATCGTGGTAATAGCCGGCAATCACGTTGCAGCTGATGCCGGCCTTGCCCAGTGCGGTGGCGAAGGCGGCGGTCAGGCCGACGGCTTCCAGTGCCGAATGCACGTTCAGCGTGATCCACGCCGCGACATAGTCGAAGCTGAACCCGGCGCGCTCGGCGTGGGAGCGTTCGAGAATCACCGTCAGGCCTTCCTGTTCACGGAAACTGCCTACGACTTCCAGGCCGCTCGGCAACTCGCCGTCGGACAAGGTGCAGAACACGAATTCGCCGGCATTGAGCTGCGGGCTCATGCTGCGCAGCAGGGTGGTCAACGAGGTTTCGCCAGCCATGGGGGTGATCCTTGATAAAGAGTGCTTGCTGGCTATTCTCCCGGTTGACGTTGTATAAGAAAAACCAATAGTGCTGATCGCTCATTAGGAAAACTGATGTTCGACTACAAATTGCTTTCCGCTCTGGCCGCCGTGGTCGAGCAGGCCGGATTCGAACGGGCGGCGCAGGTGCTGGGCCTTTCGCAATCGGCGATCTCCCAGCGGATCAAATTGCTGGAAGCGCGGGTCGGCCAGCCGGTTCTGGTGCGTGGCACGCCGCCGTCGCCTACCGAAATTGGCCGGCGCCTGCTCAACCATGTGCAGCAGGTGCGCCTGCTCGAACGGGATTTGCAGACGCTGGTGCCTGCGCTGGACGAAGAGGGCCTGCCGGAGCGCCTGCGTATCGCCCTGAATGCCGACAGTCTCGCCACCTGGTGGGCCGAGGCGGTGGGCGACTTCTGCGCCGAACAACATCTATTGCTCGATCTGATCGTCGAAGACCAGACCGTCGGCCTGAAACGCATGCGCGCCGGTGAAGTGGCCGGTTGCCTGTGCGCCAGCGAGCGGCCGGTGGCGGGGGCACGCAGCGTGTTGCTCGGGGCGATGCGCTATCGAGCGCTGGCCAGCCCGGCGTTCATCGAGCGGCATTTCCCCGACGGCGTGCGGGCCGAACAATTACCGCGCACCCCGGCGCTGGTGTTCGGCCCTGACGATTTTCTCCAGCATCGATACCTCGCGTCCCTCGGCGTCGATGGCGGTTTCGAACATCACCTGTGCCCGTCGTCCGAAGGTTTCCTCCGCCTGACCGAAGCCGGGCTCGGCTGGGGCCTGGTGCCGGAATTGCAGGTCCGCGAGCAACTGGAGCGCGGCGTGCTGCGCGAACTGTTGCCAGATAAACCGATCGACGTGCCCTTGTACTGGCATCATTGGCGCAATGGCGGTCAGTTGCTCGGGCTGTTGACCGAGCAATTGGTGCGCTCGTCGGCGCAATGGCTGGTGGCCTGAAAGCAGCTACGAGCGTCAAGCTGCAAGCGCCAAGTAAAGCGCTTGCGTACTGTTTTTACCTTGCAGCTCGAAGCTCGAAGCTTGCAGCTGGTTTTGTTGGAGCTCTACATGAAAATTCTGGTCACCGGCGCAAGCGGCTTCATTGGCGGACGCTTTGCGCGTTTCGCCCTGGAGCAGGGCCTGGACGTGCGGGTCAACGGTCGCCGGGCCGAGGGTGTCGAGCATCTGGTGCGTCGCGGTGCCGAGTTCGTTCAAGGCGATCTGAGCGATCCGGATCTGGTGCGGGAATTGTGCAATGACGTCGAAGCCGTGGTGCATTGCGCCGGCGCGGTTGGCCTGTGGGGCCGCTATCAGGACTTCCATCAGGGCAATGTGCAAGTCACCGAAAACGTGGTCGAGGCCTGCCTGAAGCAACGGGTTCGGCGGCTGGTGCATCTGTCGTCGCCCTCGATCTACTTTGACGGTCGCGACCACCTCGGGCTGACCGAAGAGCAAGTGCCCAAGCGCTTCAAGCATCACTATGCGGCGACCAAATACCTGGCCGAGCAAAAGGTCTTCGGCGCTCAGGAATTCGGCCTCGAAACCCTCGCCCTGCGACCGCGCTTCGTCACCGGCGCCGGCGACATGAGCATCTTCCCGCGCTTGCTGAACATGCAGCGCAAGGGCCGTCTGGCAATCATCGGCAACGGTCTGAACAAGGTCGATTTCACCAGCGTGCACAACCTCAACGAAGCGTTGCTCAGCAGCCTGCTGGCCGACGCCTCCGCGCTGGGCAAGGCCTACAACATCAGCAACGGCGCTCCGGTGCCGCTGTGGGATGTGGTCAATTACGTGATGCGCAAGATGGAAGTCCCACAGGTCACCAAGTATCGTTCCTACGGCCTGGCCTACAGCGTGGCGGCGCTCAACGAAGGTGTGTGCAAGCTCTGGCCCGGGCGTCCCGAGCCGACCCTGTCGCGCCTGGGCATGCAGGTGATGAACAAAAATTTCACCCTCGACATCAGTCGCGCCCGGCATTATCTGGACTACGATCCGAAAGTCAGTCTGTGGACGGCCCTCGATGAGTTCTGTGGCTGGTGGAAGGCTCAGGACATTCGTTGATACGAATCTGCCGGCCGGCACTGAACCGCGCCACGGCTTGAGGGTCAACCCCAGCGGCCGCGGGGTTTATACTTCGCGCCAATCTGCCATCACCGCGTTTCACAAAGGTTGCCTCAATGTCCATGCGTAACGATGCCCACGACGATTTCGACGATGTACCGAGCCTGCGCGCCGATACCCTCGATGACGACGATTTTCCGGTCACCGCCCGCACCACCGTGCATTCGCGCACGCCACCCGTGGTCAAGGTCAAGGCCGCCAGCACCGGGCCGTTATGGGCACTGGTTGGCGCGCTGTTCTTCGCATTCATTGGTCTGGCCTGGTGGAGCTTCCAGCAGATTTCGCTGATGGAGCAGCAACTGGTGGCGACCCAGGAAAGTTTCGCGCGCATCAGTGAGGAAGCGGCGGGGCGTCTGCAGGACATTTCCGGCAAGGTCGTGGCCAGCCAGACCAACGTCACCACCGACAGCGAAGCCCTGAAACTGCAGATCAAACAGCTGCAAAGCGCCCTTCAGGATCAGAGCAAACAGCAGCAGGGCGTGGCCGGGCAGGCGACGGATCTGGACAAGCGCCTGGCGCAGATGACCGCCCAGACCACCGAACAGCAGAACGCCAACACCCAGTTGCAAGCCCAGGTCAAAGCCCTGAGCGCCGAACTGGCAACGTTGAAAAGCACGCCGGCCGACACCAGCAAGCTCGATGCCCAGCTCAAGAGCTTCGATGCACAGGTGAAGGGCTTCGATGCGCAGTTCAAAAGTCTCGGTGCCGACATCACGGCTCTGAAAAAACAGGGTGGCTCAAACGCCGCCATCGACCGTCTGGAGCAGGAAATCGTCATCCTCAAGAGCGAGCAGGACAACCGTCCGGCTGCTGCGCAGGGTGGCACCAACACTGCCGAGTTCGACGCGTTCCGCGCGCAGATGACCCGCAACATCAACACCCTGCAAGCGCAGATCCAGAACCTGCAACAGCAACTCAACGCCCGTCCGTAAGCCTCTTGTGTGGCGAGGGAATGAACACCCTCGCCACAGCAACATTCAGAAGCCTTCTGAATATCCATACATGCCTTCAGGCCGTCTACGCTCTTGAAACACCAACAAGAACGGGGGATGCGTCATGGGGTTTGTGCACAAGCTGGCCTGGCTCGGCGCGGTGCTGCTGTTGAGTTTCGGTCAGGCCAACGCGGCCACCACGGAAAAAGACGACAGCAAGGCCGCCATCGCCTTGCTGGAAAAGGCTCTGGCCTATTACCACGACAACGGCGACAAGGCGTTTGCGGCGTTCAGCCGTCAGGGCGAATTCGTCGACAAGGACCGCTATGTGTTCGTGGTCGATACCAAGGGCGTGATGCTCGCCAGCGGCGGGCCGTCGTCGGCATTGATCGGTCGCGACGTGAGTGAAGTGCTCGGGCCGGACTTGCAGAAGTCCTTCAAGGACGCCTTGAAAGTGCCGGAAGGCAACGGCATCCAGCAGGCCGAATACCGCTGGCAGAACTGGTCCGACGGCAAGGTCGAGCGCAAGCACGTTTACTATCAACGCATCGGTCAGCGGATTCTGGCGGTGGGTTATTACCTTCCGCGCGCGTCGGCGGAGCAGGCGAAAGCGTTGCTCGAAAAGGCAGCCACTGACCTGACCAGGGATGAGAAGGGCACGCTGTCCGCGATCAACTCACTCAGGGGCGGTTACCTGCAGGACGACCTCTATGTGTTCGTGGTCAATCTCGACAACCACCGCTACGTTGCCCATGGCACCAACCTGCGGCTGATCAACACCGACTTCGCAAAGGTCGACGACCCGGAGGGCAAACCGGTGGGCGAACCGATTCTGGCGCTGATCGGCAAGCAGGATGAGGGCGAGTACGAGTACCGCTGGAAAAATCCGGTGACCGGCAAGGTCGAGAACAAGCATGCCTACCTGAAAAAGGTCGGGAACATGCTGGTGGCGGTCGGTTATTACAGTGCTTGATTGCTGAAAGCTCCCATGCCGCGCGTGGGAGCGATCGGCATCAATCAGCGGGTGCCGTGCTCACGGCCCCGCAGCAACCGGTTCGGCATCGCAATCGCCGCCGCCAGCCCGAGCAGCGACACCGCCGCGCTGACCATCAGCAAATGCCGGAACGTCACCAGCAGTTCGGCACGCAAGGCATTCTGCGCATCGCCGGGCGCCGCGTTCAGGCCGTCGAGCAGCACGTTGCCGGAATGCCCTTCGCTCATCAGCGAGCTGCCGGCCAGGTGGGCGAAACTGGAGTCCTGCAACAACGCCAGCAACAGCGCCGACATCAACGCCACGCCCACCGCGCCGCCCAGAGAGCGGAACAGGTTGGTGGTACTGGTGGCGACGCCAATGTCCTTTTGCTCGACCGAGTTCTGCGTACCGACCAGCGAAGTCGGGAACTGCATGCCGCCGGCGATCCCGCTGAGCAGCATGAACAGGCTGCTGAGCAGCGTGGCATCGGGCGGGCTGAAGGCCATGCCAAGGATCGAGATCGGCATCAGCAGCGCGCCGCTCAGAATCTGCGGTTTGTAGCGTCCGGTGATCGAAGTGCGGCGTCCGGCGAAATACGCGCCGATCGGTAATCCCATCGCCAGCGGCAGCAAGTGCAATGCAGCGCTGTCCGCCCCGGCGCCGGTCACGCTCTGGAAGCGCAGCGGCATCAGCACGATCAGGGAAATCGCCTGGAAGCTGCAAAAGAAAATCGTGCACCAGCACAGCAGGGCGCTGCGGTTGGTGAACAGGTGCATCGGCAACAACGGCTCCCGGGCGCGCCGCTCGTGCCAGACGAACACCGCCAGCACCGCCACCGCGCAAGCGAAGAGACCGAGCACTTCGCTGCTGCGCCACGCATGGCCTTGGCCGACCTGAGTGATCGCCAGCAACAGAGCGGTCAGGCCGATGATCATCAACAGTGTGCCGAGATAATCGATGACCGGTTTGCGCTGCGGAATCGGCAAACCGATCAGGTTGCGGCGGGCCACCCAGTAAGCGCCAAGGCCCAGCGGCAGGTTGATCAGGAACACCCAGCGCCACGACAGGTACTCGGTCATGTAGCCGCCGAGCACCGGGCCGGCAACGCTGGCCACCGCGTACATGCTGGAGAAATAGCCCTGATAACGCCCGCGTTCGCGAGGCGGCACGATGTCGCCGATGATCGCCTGGCTTACCGAAATCATCCCGCCAGCGCCGATGCCCTGGAAAATCCGCGCCAGCACCAGTTGCTCCATGCTCTGGGCCATGCCGCAGAACAGCGAGGCGAGGGTGAACAGGCCCATGCCGAACAGCATTAGTTTGCGCCGCCCGTACAGATCGCCGAGCTTGCCGTAGATCGGCACCGCCACGGTCATCGCCACCATGTAGCCGGAAATCACCCAGGCCAGCAGGCTGACGTCCTTGAATTGGGCGGAGATGGCCGGCATGGAAACGGCGACGATGGTCTGGTCCAGCGCACCGAGAAAGATCGCCATCATCAGCGCGACCAGCACGCTGCGAATGGCCGGTTTGGGCGTTTCGGGATGGTTGAGATTGGTCACGGGCAAAACCTGCGGGCAGTGAGTGTCCCGCAGATCGCCAGGCGAGCGGGGATGCTCGCCAGTGTAAGTCGGTAGCAGGCTATTCGATAGCCTCATAAGGAAGCCCGACGTAATTTTCTGCAATGGTTTTTTGACCGGCCTCCGAGCTGACAAAGTAGTCCAGTTCCGAAGCGCAGATCCGCTGGCTGAAATCATCGTGCTCGTCGAAGCGGTGCAGCATCGAAGTCATCCACCAGGAAAACCGTTCGGCTTTCCACACCCGACGCAGGCAGATCTCCGAGTATTTCTCCAGCAACTCGGTGCGACCTTCGCGATAGACCTTCAGCAGAATCCTGAACAAGGTGCTGACATCGCTGGCCGCCAGATTCAGCCCCTTGGCGCCGGTCGGCGGAACGATGTGCGCCGCGTCCCCAACGAGAAACATCCGCCCGTATTGCATCGGCTCGACCACAAAGCTGCGCAGCGGCGCGATGCTCTTTTCAATCGACGGACCGGTCACCAGTTTCTGCGCCAGATCCTCCGGCAGACGCTTGCGCAGTTCATCCCAGAAACGCTGATCCGACCAGTCGTCGACGTTTTCCTCGGCCGGCACTTGCAGGTAATAACGGGTGCGGGTCGCCGAGCGCATGCTGCACAGGGCGAAGCCGCGCTCGTGGCGGGCGTAGACCAGTTCCTCGTGAATCGGTGGCGTGTCGGCGAGAATGCCCAGCCAGCCAAACGGATAAACCCGTTCGAAGACTTTCAGGCAATCCTCGGGAATCGACTGCCGGGCCACGCCGTGGAAACCGTCGCAACCGGCGATGTAGTCACAATCGACACGCCAGGTTTCGCCGTCCTTTTCGAAGGTGACATAGGCTTCGTCGCTTTTCATGTCACAGGGAACGACATGGCGGGCTTCGTAGATGGTCTGCCCTCCGGTCTCCCGACGAGCGGCCATCAGGTCGCGGGTGACCTCGGTCTGACCGTAGACCATCACGGTTTTTCCACCGGTCAGCGCTTGCAGGTCGATGTGGATCCGGCGCCCGTCGAGGGCCAGTTCGAACCCACCGTGCACCAGCCCTTCGGCGTCCATCCGCTGACCCACGCCAGCCTCGCGCAACAGCTCTACCATGCCTTGTTCAAGCACGCCGGCGCGGATTCGGCCGAGCACGTAGTCAGGTGTCTGGCGCTCCAGAATCAGGGTGTCGATGCCGGCGTTGTGCAGCAGTTGGCCGAGCAGTAATCCGGACGGACCGGCGCCGATAATGGCGACTTGGGTTTTCAGCGTTTTCATTGTTTTTATGACTCGCAAGCTTCACGCGACAACGGCCGGTGAATGAGTTTCAGGATTCGAGTGCTTGCATTTTTCCCTTGCGGGTCTGTCAATTGAAGGTGAAAACTGAGCCGATACCTGTACATTCTGCCAATCGGTGCGATTATCGCCCGCAAACCTCGAGGCCTGGATTGAAGTGATGAACAAGCCTGACCTGCCTTCGATTCCGGTGTTCAAGCTCTACGGTGAAAGCCTGGACTGGCCGACCCCTGACTTGCTGCACTGTGAAACCATTTCCAAACGCAGCCGCGAACACCAATGGGAAATCAAACCCCACCGCCACGCCGATTTGTGCCAGTTGCTCTTCGTATTCAAAGGTCAGGCAGAGCTTGAAATCGAAGGCCAACGCACGCAACTGAACGAAACCGCGATCCAGATCCTGCCGCCGTTATCGGTGCATGGATTCCGTTTTTCCGAGGACGTCGAAGGGTTTGTCGTCACCCTCGCCACTCCGTTGATCAACCATTTGCAGGCGCAACTGGGCAGCGCGGTGCAGGCCCTGGCCCAGGCCGAAAGCTATCCGGCGGGCAAGGACGCGGATTACCTCAACAGTCTGTTTGCCGCGTTGCAGGCCGAGTACAACGGCCATCAACCGGCGCGGGAAATGCTCATGCATTCGCTGGTCAGTGTGATCATGGTCTGGGTCAGCCGTCAGGCGATCCGCCGTCACAACGCCACGCAACGCCCGCAGCGTCAGCGCGAATACCTCAACGGGTTCATTCAACTGGTGGAAGAAACCTACCGCCAGCACGTCAAGGTCGAAGACCTGGCCCATCGGCTGGGGATTTCCGTCTCGCACCTCAACGGCACCTGCCGTGAACTGGCGGGGCAGCCGGCGTTGCAGATCATGCACGAGCGTCAGTTGCTGGAAGCCAAGCGTCTGCTGACGTACACCAGCATGACCATTTACGAGATGTCCGAGGTGTTGGGGTTTTCCGATCCGACCAACTTCACGCGCTTGTTCCGGCGCCGGGTGGGGATCTCGCCAAAGGCATTCCGCGACCGCTTGAAGGCCGAGCAGAACGACGACGCCTGAGCCCTTATCAGCGCAGGGCGTTGAGGGTGGCGTTGTGAGGGATGCAGCGCTCGAAGTTGCAGCTCGCGTATTCACGGGGCAGTTGCCGCAACTGCTCCACGCGCCATGCCGCGGTGCCGTACAGCGCCAGCGTGGCCGCGCAGGTGATGAAAATCGCGAGGTATCTTCTTGTTCTGGTGTTCATGGCGTTGACCTCTGAACGAATACCCTTGGGTACTACTTTCAGCATAGGTCAGCGCCGTGGAGTTGCCAGCGGCTCTGTGAACGGCTTTACAGTCCGATATCCCACTGCGGGTTTTCGGGAAAACGCTGCACCAGAAAGTCCAGCATGCAGCGCAACGCTGCCGGCATGTGCTTGCGCGAGGCGTACACGGCGTAGATGTTCATCTGCCGGGGCTCGGCGTGGGGCAGCAGGCGAACCAGTTCGCCGCTGTGCACATGCACCCCGGCCTGATAGGTCGGCAGCATCGCCACGCCGGCGCCGGCCAGGGTCGCGCGCAGCAGGGTGCTGGCCTCGTTGGCGCTGATGTTGCCCTGCACCGGCAACGAGACCGGTTCGCCATCCTCCTCGAAATGCCACAGGCTCTTGCCGAAATAGGAATGGGTCAGGCAGTTGTGCCGGCTCAGATCTTCAACCCGCTGCGGCTGCGGATGTTCCCGCAGATAGGCGGGTGCGGCGCAGACCACCGAACGGCAGACCGTCAGGCGCCGGGCGATCAGGTTGGGGTCGAGGTCATTGCTGGTGCGGATCGCCAGGTCGATGCGTTCGTCCACCAGGTTCACCGTGCGATCGAGCATTTGCAGGTCGATGCTCACTCCCGGATACGCTTTGACGAACGCCGCCATGGCATCGGCCAGTTGCGCCTGGCCGAACGAGGTACTGACACTGATTCGCAGCAGACCCCGAGGCGCATCGGCGGGTTCGCTGACGGCGGCCTGCATGTCGCCGGACAGCTCCAGCATCTGCCGGCAGCGCGGCAGGATTTCGTTGCCGGCGGCGGTCAGGCTCAGTTTGCGCGTGGTGCGGTGCATCAGACGCGCCCCGACCCAGTCTTCCAGTTCTGCCAGATATCGCGACACCACCGGCCGCGACAGATCCAGGTGATCGGCCGCCGCCGACTGGCTGCCCAGATCCACCACCGTGACAAACACCCGCATTGCTTGGAGACGATCCATGATTTGCCCGCTTTCAGAAACAAACTATGTTCAAGCATCGCATTTTTTGTAACGAGTCTGGCAACTAAGCTCTGTCCCCATCGCCAAGCACGGCATTCGAACAGCGGAGCAACCCATGATCGGCTTCACCACCCTCAAGCGCGTTTTACTGGCCACCGCCACCCTCGGCTTTGCTGCCCATGCAGCGGCCGCGAACCTGACTCTTGATGTCTACAACCCGGGCACCCATGCGATCTTCCCGGTGACCTCGGTGCTGGTCAGCGGCGAGAAGGACGCGATTCTGGTGGACGCGCAGTTCGGCAAATCCCAGGCCGAACAAGTGGTGGAAAAGATCCGCGCCAGCGGCAAGCAACTGACCACCATCTACATCAGCCACGGTGACCCGGATTACTACTTCGGTCTCGACACCCTGACCAAAGCCTTTCCGGATGCCAAGGTGCTGGCCTCGCAACCGACCGTTGATCACATCAAAAAAACCGTCGACGGCAAACTCGCCTTCTGGGGCCCGAAAATGGGCGCCGACATGCCGGGCAAAACCATCGTACCGGGCGTGCTCAAGGGCGACAGCCTGATGCTCGAAGGGCAGAAACTGCAGGTGATCGGCCTTGACGGCAAACAGCCGGATCGCAGCTTCGTGTGGATTCCTTCGTTGAAAGCGGTGGTCGGCGGTGTGGTCGTCGCCGAGAACATCCACGTGTGGATGGCCGACACCCAGACCGCGCAATCCCATGCCGACTGGCTGCAAACCCTGCACTCGATCGAAACCCTGAAACCGAAAACCGTGGTGCCCGGTCACTACCTGGGTGACAGCGCCCGGTCGCTGGCGGCCGTGAAATTCACCGCCGACTACATTAAGGCGTTCGATGCCGAAACTACCAAGGCCAAGGACTCTGCCGCGCTGATCGCCGCGATGAAAAAACGCTACCCGACACTGGGCGAAGAAAGCTCGCTGGAGCTGAGCGCCAAAGTCGCCAAGGGCGAAATGCAGTGGTAATCCGATTCTGAAAAACGCAGCACTCTCAAGCCAACTGGAGAATGTCATGAGCAAGATCGCAATCATTGGTGCCACCGGCCGTGCCGGCAGCCAATTGCTGGAAGAAGCCCTGCGTCGCGGCCACAGCGTCACCGCTATCGCCCGGGATACCTCGAAGATCGGCGCTCGTGCCGGTGTGGTCAGCAAGAATGTCGACGTGCTGGACGCCGCCGCGTTGCAGGACGCCGTCGCCGGTCACGATGTGGTGATCAGCGCCGCGCATTTCGCCACGGTGCCGGCCAGCGCGCTGATCGGTCCGGTGAAACAGGCCGGGGTGAAACGTCTGCTGGTTGTGGGCGGTGCCGGCTCGCTGTTGCTGCCGGACGGCACCCGCGTGATCGACAGCGCCGGTTTCCCGGCCGAGTACAAGGCTGAGGCCAGCGCCGGTGCGGCGTTCCTTGATGCACTGCGTCAGGAGAAGGAACTGGACTGGACATTCCTGTCGCCGTCGGCGCTGTTTGTCGAAGGCGAGCGCACCGGTAAGTTCCGGGTCGGCAAGGATGACTTGCTGGTGAGTGCTGAGGGTCAGAGTTCGATCAGCTTTGCCGACTACGCGATTGCGCTGATCGACGAAGTGGAAACACCGAAGCATTCGCGGCAGCGGTTTACCGTCGGTTATTGAGGGTTTTGGGTGGTTTTCGGGGTTTGTGTCTGATCCGAAAATTGGCCCTCATCGGAACGCCGCCCGCCCAGCAGTCTCCCGGAGGGAGAGGGAGCCGACCGAGTTGTCTGACGTGATTCATCGACCTGAAAGTTCGAGTCGATTATGGATTCGGTACAGCACGTTCAGGTCGGCGTAATTTTCGAGCATCCCACGATCGGCTCCCTCTCCCTCCGGGAGAGGGCTGGGGTGAGGGGGGGCCTCACCGCGTATGAGCCTGCTCCACCAACCACCCCATCAACTCCTGTAACTTCGCCGACGGCTCCGACGCCGGCGCGACGATGTAATAGCCCAATCCCGTCTTCACCTTCAGATCGAACGGCATCACCAGTCGCCCGGCGTTCAAGTCGTCGCCGATCAGTGACCAGTCGCCGATCGCCACCCCCGTCCCATGGGACGCCATCGACATCGCCTGATCCAGCGTCTCGAAATGCTGACCGCTGGCGATATTGCTCAGGTGCAGTTCGGCGGCTTCAAGCCAGAGTGTCCAGTCGTCATCGGTGTGAGTCGGGTGCAGCAGCAGATGCTGTTGCAGATCTGCCGGTGTGTGCAGGGCCGGCCCGCCGTTGAGCAGCGTCGGTGAGCAGACTGGCGTCAGTTGTTCATCGAACAGATGCAGGGTCGCAGGAGAGTCGTGGGGCGCGGTGCCGTAGATCACCGCCGCGTCGAACTGCTCGCGATGAAAATCCACCCCGTGCTGCAACGACGCCGTGAGTTTCACCGGCACGTCCGGGCGCTCGCGCTGCCATTGCAGCAGACGCGGCAACAGCCAGCGCATCACGCAGCTCGGCGCTTTGAGTTGCAGGGTTTCGCGCTTGGCGCCGATCTGCTCCACCGAGTCGCCGATCAGGCTGAACACTTGCTGCACCCGTGGCAGCCATTCGCGACCTTCGGCCGTCAGCTCCAGGCCCCGGGCCAGACGAATGAACAGCTCATAACCCAGATGTTCCTCCAGCCCGGCGATCTGCCGGCTCACCGCACCCTGGGTGATGTGCAACTGCTCGGCAGCCCGGGTGAAGTTGCAGCACTGCGCGGTGATCAGAAACGTGTGCAGAGCGGGCAGGGGAGGCAGTCGTTTCATGTGGATCCAAGGTATGACGTGAGGACATGGCTAGTATGAGCTTTTATCGATTGTTGCGGCTACGGGTCGCCCGTTTCAATGAGGCCAATCACCGGTTCCTTAAAGCCCGGTGCCTCAATGAACAAGAAGGGCAAAGACATGGCGACGTGTGGCGAAGTACTGGTCAAGTTACTCGAAGATTATGGGGTCGAGCAGGTGTTCGGCATTCCCGGGGTGCATACCGTGGAGCTGTATCGCGGGCTGGCCCGTTCGAGCATCAACCACGTCACCCCGCGCCATGAACAGGGCGCCGGCTTCATGGCCGACGGCTACGCCCGCACCAGCGGCAAACCGGGTGTGTGCTTCATCATCACCGGCCCGGGCATGACCAATATCACCACCGCCATGGGCCAGGCCTATGCCGATTCGATCCCGATGCTGGTGATCTCCAGCGTGCAGTCGCGCAGCCAATTGGGCGGCGGTCGCGGCAAGCTGCATGAACTGCCGAATCAGAGCGCACTGGTCGGCGGCGTGGCGGCGTTCTCCCACACCCTGATGTCGGCGTCCGAATTGCCGGGCGTGCTGGCCCGTGCTTTCGCGCTGTTCCAGGCCGGGCGTCCGCGTCCGGTGCACATCGAAATTCCGCTGGACGTGCTGGTCGAAGAAGCCGACGAACTGCTGACCAGCGTGCCGGTCAACATCGACCGCGCCGGTGCTGCGCCGGCCGCCGTGAGCCGCATGACTGAACTGCTGGCCGGCGCCCAGCGTCCGCTGATCCTCGCTGGGGGCGGCGCCATCGATGCGGCTGTCGAACTCACCGAACTGGCCGAACTGCTCGATGCGCCGGTGGCCCTGACCATCAACGCCAAAGGCATGCTGCCGTCGAGCCATCCGCTGTTGATCGGTTCGACCCAGAGTCTGGTGGCGACTCGCGCTCTGGTGGCCGATGCCGACGTGGTGCTGGCGATCGGCACCGAACTGGCGGAAACCGACTACGACGTCACCTTTGCCGGCGGTTTCGAAATCCCCGGCAAGCTGCTGCGCGTCGATATCGATCCCGACCAGACCGTGCGCAATTACCCGCCGCACGTGGCGCTGGTGGCCGACTCGCGCAACGCCGCACAGGCGCTGCTCAGTGCGCTGTCGCACAAACCGCTGGCCGAGCGCCGCAACGATTGGGGCCAGGTACGCGCCGCCCGTCTGCGTGAAGACCTGGCCGCGACCTGGGACGCCCCGATGCTGGCCCAGACCCGTTTCCTCGAAACCGTGCTGCACGAATTGCCGAACGCGGTGTTCGTCGGCGACTCCACGCAACCGGTGTACACCGGCAACCTGACCTTCAACCCGGAGCGCCCGCGCCGCTGGTTCAACTCGTCCACCGGTTACGGCACTCTCGGTTACGCCTTGCCGGCGGCGATTGGCGCATGGCTCGGCGGCAACCTCGAACACGGCGCGCGTCCGCCGGTGGTGTGCCTGATCGGCGACGGCGGTCTGCAATTCACCCTGCCGGAACTGGCCAGCGCCGTGGAAGCGCGCACTCCGGTGATCATCCTGCTGTGGAATAACCAGGGTTACGAAGAGATCAAGAAATACATGGTCAACCGTGCCATCGAGCCGGTGGGCGTGGACATCTACACCCCGGACTTCATCGGTGTGGCCAAGGCCCTGGGTTGCGCGGCCGAGGCGATCAGCTCCGCCGAACACCTGCGCAGTGCATTGCGCGCCGCCACCGATCGTCAGGGCCCGACCCTGATCGAGATCGACCAGACCCAATGGATGAAGGCGGTGGCCCAATGATGAATTTCCCGACCACACTCGACGGCCTGTACATCAACGGCCAATGGTCCGCCGGGCGCGAACACCTGCGCGTGATCAACCCGGCCACCGAAGCACTGCTGACCACGGTCAACGGCGGTGACGAAAGCGCCGTCAATCAAGCGGTAACGGCGGCGACCGAAGCCTTCAAAAGCTGGTCGAAAACCACCGGTGCCGAGCGCGGCGCGATCCTGCGCAACATCGCCAATGGCGTGCGCAACGGTCGCGAACATCTGATGAAGTTGCAGTCGAGCAACAACGGCAAACCGCAGTTCGAAGCGAGCATCGATGTCGATGACGTGATCGCCACCTTCGAGTACTACGCCGAACTCGCCGAAGGTCTCGACGCCAAACTCGACAGCGACGTGCCGCTGCCCAGCGACGACTTCAGCGCACGTCTGCGCCGCGAGCCGTGCGGCGTGGTCGGGCTGATCGTGCCGTGGAATTTCCCGATGGTCACCACCGCGTGGAAACTCGCCCCGGCCCTGGCCGCCGGTTGCTGCGTGGTGCTCAAACCGTCTGAAGTCACACCGCTGCCGGAGTTGGAACTGGCGACCATCATCGCCGAATCCGGTTTGCCAAAAGGCGTGTTCAACCTGGTGTGCGGCACCGGTCTGGCAGTCGGCGCGCCGCTGTCGGCGGACCCGCGCATCGCCAAGATTTCCTTCACCGGCAGCAACGCCGTCGGTGTGCAGGTGATGCAGCGCGCCGCTGAAACCGTGAAGGGCGTGAGCCTGGAACTGGGCGGCAAGTCCTCGCTGCTGATTCTGGAAGATGCCGACCTGGATCTGGCGGTGGAGCTTGCATGCGGTGGCGGCTTCTTCAATGCCGGGCAGATGTGCTCGGCCACCAGCCGGGTGCTGGTCGCCGATGAACTGGCCGACGAATTCCTGATTCGTCTGAAGGCCCGCGCGGAAAAAATCCGTGTCGCCGATCCGTTCGATCCTGACGTCGAGATGGGCGCACTGGTCAATCAGGCGCAATACCAGCGAGTGCTCGGTCATATTGACCGTGGCCTCAGCGCCGGGGCCAAGCTGATCTGTGGCGGTAATCGTCCCGCCGATCTGCCGCGCGGCTATTTCTTGCAGCCGACAATCTTCACCGAAGTGCCCCTCGACAGTGCGCTGTGGTGCGAAGAGATTTTCGGCCCGGTGATCTGCGTGCGCAGTTTCGCTACGCAAGCCGAGGCGATTGCCTTGGCCAACGACAGCCAGTTCGGTCTGGTGGCCAGCGTGGTCACGCGCAATGCCGAGACCGCGGATCGGGTCGCCAATGCCTTGCAGGCGGGGCTGGTGTGGCTCAACGCGCCGCAGGTGATCTTCCCGCAGACCGCGTGGGGCGGCTACAAACAGAGCAGCCTCGGCCGCGAATTGGGGCCGTGGGGCCTGGCGGCATTTCAGGAAATCAAGCACGTGATCCGCGCGCTCTGAATGCCCGAAAAAGGTCAGCGCATGCCTCGCAACGAGGCATGCGCCGGCGTCATGGCTCCAATGAGTTTTTATCGATAGTCAGGTGTTTTGCACGACCTCAGGATGAACCCGCAGACCACGCTCAAGCCCTTTGAAACCGGGCGCTTGAGCAATATCGGTCAAGCAGATGCAAGGGTTGCGATCAATCTCATACTTACAAGAATAATGGGAGTCCCAAATGGGCGAGCACGATCTGAACAGGCGTCAATTCATCAAAACCGTCGGCGTGGCTTCGGTGGCTGCGGCGGCCATGAGCATGCCCTTCATCCGGGCCAGTGCCAGCGACACCCGCTTCGCCGGCAAGACCCTGCGCCTGTTGACCTGGTCCGATGACACGGGCCTGGCCGCGCTGCGCAACATCGCTGCAACGTTCGAAGCCAAGACTGGCGCCAAAGTGATTGCCGACCGCACCGGCAGCACCTCGGAAATGGTCGCCAAACTCAAGGCCGGCGGTGACCGTCCGCAGTACGACATCATCACTCTGGCTGGCGTTGGCGCCGAAGGTCTGGCCGCTGCCGGACTGCTGGAAAAACCCGATCTCAACCGCATTCCCAACCTGGTCGACGTCCCGGAAAAATACCGCACCGGGGCCAACGGTCACGGCATCGGCTACCTGCTGTGGTGCAACAGTCTGGTCTACAGCACCCGCACCCAGAGCACCGCGCCGGACAGCTATGCCGCGCTGTGGGACGCCGATCTGGCGCCGAACATTTTCCTGCCGCCGCCGAACTGGACCGAAGCGATGGACCTGATCATCATCGCCGCGAAACTGGCCGGTGGCGACGAACACAACATCGAACCGGGCTTCAAGAAGCTCGCGGAGCTGAAAGACCGCGTGGTGACTCTGGGTGAAAACCCCAACCAGATTGCCGAGCTGTTCCGCACCGGTTCCCTGGACATGGGCGGCCTCTACGCCCCGGCGTTTTTCCCCAAGCAGATCCGTGATCCGAACTATGGCCTCGGTGCCACGTTCGGCATGAAGGAAGGTTTCTACACCGACCTGATGCTCTCGGTGATGCCGAAGAACCGTCCGGGCGACACCGACCTGGCCTACGCCTTCATCGATCACTCCCTCGACCCGCTGGTGCAGGGCAAGATGGCCGAAGACATCTTCAACGGCCCGGTCAACGCCAAGGCGATCATCTCCGCCGAAGCGCGCAAGAGCCCCTTCATCCTCACGCCGGAGCAGATCGCGGAGAAGGCGATCATGCACGACAACGCCTTCCTGGCGACCGTGCATGACCAGTGGATTCGTCGCTACACGGAAATCTTTTCTTCCTGACGCCGTACTTCCAGACACCACAGAAACCTTGTGGGAGCGGGCTTGCTCGCGAATGCAATCTGTCAGTCGCTTCATGGGTTGACTGACCCGCCGCTTTCGCGAGCAAGTCGAAGCGGCGAACCGTCGCTCCCACAGGGGAGAGTGGTGTTTGGGAGATTCGTTCTCCATTGACGAGATCATTGCTATGGAACATCAATCCCTGACCCAACCGGTCGGCACGGGTAACGTGCGCCCGGCGCGCGGTGTTTCGCCGACCGCGCGGGCGTGGTTTTTCCTCACGCCGTCGATGCTGTTTCTCGGCGTGCTGATTGCCGCCAGCCTGCTGGTGTTGCGCATGAGCGTCGGCACCAAGGGCGCGGAGTGGTCCGGCTTCAGCCTGGCCAGTTACGCCCAGTTGCTCGAACCCTACTACCTCAAATCGTTGCTGCTGACCTTGCGTCTGGCGCTGATCAGCGCGGTGATCGCGGTGGTGCTGGCGATCCCGGTGGCGTACACCATGTCTCGCCTGACCTCGCCGTTCGTGCGGCGGATCTTTCTGGCGGCGGTGCTGTTGCCGCTGCTGGTCAACCTGCTGCTGCAAAGCTACGGCTGGCTGGTGATCCTCGGCCCCGGTGGCATGCTCAACCAGACCCTGATGGGCCTGGGTCTGATCAAGCGGCCGATCATGTTGCTGTACAACCAGAATGGCGTGTTGATGGGCCTGGTGCAGACCGCGTTTCCGCTGGCCGTGCTGCCGATTGCCAGCGCCATGCGCGGCGTCGCCCGCAGCTACGAAGAGGCTGCCGCGACGCTGGGCGCCAGTCGTTTTCAGGTATTCCGTCAGGTGGTGTTGCCGATGAGTCTGCCGGGGATCATCACCGGCGCGACCCTGGTGTTCGCCTACAACGCCAGCAGCTTCGTGGTGCCGCTGTTGCTCGGCGGTCGGCGAGTGCCAATGCTCGCGGTGATGGTGCATGACCAGATCGCCCCGCTGATGAACTGGCCTGCCGCGTCCGCCGCCGGGGTGGTGCTGATCGTCACCACGCTCGCCATCATGACCCTGTCCGAATACATCACCGGCCGCCGTCGCCGTCTGCTGGAGGCTTCGCAATGAGTGCCCTGATCAAGAAGCGTCAGTCGCTGTTGCCGGGCGACACCGGCAAGTTTGCCGGCATCCTCTCCGGGATCATTTTGTTCCTGGCCGTGTTGCCGATCCTGACCATGATCGTGATGTCGTTCAGCGGCGCGTCGAACCTCGACTTCCCGCCGAGCAGCTACAGCCTGCAGTGGTACAAGGCGGCGTGGCACACGTTTGTGTCACCGGACGCCAGCGATGTGCTGAGCCTCGGTCAAGCGATGGGCACCAGTTTGCTGGTGTCGTGCCTGACGATGATTTTCGCCACGCTGATCGCGGTGCCGGCGGCCTACGCGCTGACCCGTTGCGAGTTCCGTGGCAAGGGTGTGGCGCTGCAATTGATGTCGCTGCCGCTGGTGTTCCCGATGGTGGTGCTGGGGCTGGCGTTGCTGCTGGTGTTCGACAGCCTGCCGTTCCACATGACCACCTCGCGGCTGGTGATTGCCCACGTGATTCTGGCCCTGCCGTTCGTGGTGAAGAACTGCACGGCGGCCATGCTCTCCATCGGCAGCGAAGTCGAAGAAGCCGCGCAGATGCTTGGCGCCTCACCATTGAGGGCCATCGTCGATGTGGTGGTGCCGTTGATGAAGTCGGGGATTCTGGCGGGGATGCTGCTGGCGTTCATCGTCTCGTTCAACGAATTCACCGTGACCTATTTCCTCTACACCATCGACGTCATGACCGTGCCGATCTGGATGTACAGCCGCACCGTGTCATCGCTCGACCCTACCGTGTTCTCGTTTGCCGTGCTGATCGTGCTGATCGACTTCGTCCTGATCTGGGCGCTGGAGAAGCTGGTCGGTGAAGGCGGCGTTTCCTTTTGATTTCTTGAGGTGATTTATGTCTGGTCTGATTCTGGAAAACGTCGAGAAACACTACGGCTCGGCCTGCGCGGTAAAAGACGTCAACCTGCATTTGCCCGAGGGCAAACTGGTGTGCTTCCTCGGTCCGTCGGGTTGCGGCAAGACCACGTTGCTGCGGATGATCGCCGGGCTGGAAACCCTCACCGGCGGCGAGATCCGCCTGGACGGCGAGGATATCGGCCACACCCCGGCGCACCTGCGCAACTTCGGCATGGTGTTTCAGTCGCTGGCGCTGTTCCCGCACATGACCGTGGGCGAAAACATCGCCTATCCGCTGAAACTGCGCGGCGTCAGCAAGGCCGATCAACAGGCGCGAGTGGTGGAGTTGCTGGAGTTGATCCAGCTGCAACCGATGATCGATCGCCCGGTGGCCAAGCTCTCCGGTGGCCAGCGTCAGCGGGTGGCGATTGCCCGGGCGATTGCCTCGCACCCGAAAATCCTGTTGCTCGACGAACCGCTGTCGGCGCTCGACGCCAAGTTGCGCGAGTCGATGCAGGTGGAAATCCGTCAGCTGCAACAACGCCTGAACATCACCACCATCATGGTCACTCACGATCAGCGCGAGGCCATGACCATGGCCGATATCGTGGTGGTGTTGGGTGAGCATCGGGTGCAGCAGGTGGGTACGCCGATTGAAATCTACCGGCATCCGGCCAACGAATTCGTCGCGGACTTTATCGGCTCGGGGAATATTTTCCCGGCCACCGCGCTGGGCGATGGCAAGGTCGTGCTGCCGGGCGGCGATGCCCTGCAAGTGCCGATCTGCAGCAGCATCGTGATCGGGCAGAAAGTGAAAATGCTGATCCGCCCTGAAGACCTGCAACTGTCGGCGCCCCAAGCCACTGCGGGCAATCGCTTGCTGGGCAAGGTGACGTTTGTGCGGGATATCGGCGCGACCATCGAGACTACGGTGGAATGTTCCGGGGTGACCTTCACGGCGCTGAGTACGCCGTGTCAGGGCTTTGGATTGGGGATCGGGCATCCGGTGTCGGTGACGTTGCCGAGTGAGGCATGTCGGGTGCTCGGCGCCTGATCCAGAATTGATGCTGGCTCTGCCGACCTCTTCGCGGGAAAGCCCGCTCCCACAGTGGCTGGTGTCGACTGCAAAACCTGTGTACGACACAGAACATGTGGGAGCGGGCTTGGTCCGGGCGGCGATCCGACGAAGAGGCCAGTAGCCGCGACGCAATAATCCAGATCAGACCGTCAGCCGCAACCGCGCCAGATCCCTTAGCGGCGGCGCCCCAAACAGCCGGCTGTACTCGCGACTGAACTGCGAAGGGCTTTCATACCCCACCCGATACCCGGCCGCCGACGCCTCCAGCCCCTCAGCCAGCATCAGGCGCCGCGCCTCTTGCAGGCGCAGTTGCTTCTGATACTGCAACGGGCTCATCGCCGTCATCGCCTTGAAGCGATGATGCAGGGTCGAGACGCTGAGGTTCACTTCCTTCGCCAGGTCATCAATGCGCAGCGGCTGTTCGAAGTTGCCGTTGAGCCATTTGATCGCCTGGCTGATGCGGTGGCTCTGGCTGTTGGCAATGGCGATTTCGTACAGCCGATGCCCCTGCGGGCTGCGCAGCAGGCGATAGAGAATTTCCCGGCGGATCAGCGGCGCGAGCATGGCGATGTCTTTCGGTGCGTCGAGCAGACGCGCCAGACGCAGCACCGCATCAAGCATCGCGCTGTCGATTTTCTCCACATACAGACCACGCCCGGTCGGCCGGGTCGGTACGCCCATCGGACCGGCGTCGGCGATCAGCGCGGTGATTTCCGCAGGATCAATGTCCAGGCGCACGGCGAGGATCGGCTCCTCCGGCGAGACATTCACCACCCGTCCACTCAACGGCATCGAGACCGACACCACCAGATAATTGAGCGGGTCGTAATTGAAGAACTCATCCGCCAGCCGTACCTCTTTGCGCCCCTGGGCCATGATGCACAGCGCCGGTTGCGCAAGCACCGGGGCGAAGTCATGGGACTGGGTGTGGCGCGACATGAACAGCGAACCGACGGCAGTGGCATAACTGCCATCTTCGGACGTGTTGCGGCGGATGATCGCCGCCAGTTCCGCGCGCTGCTTTTCCATGTCGGCATCGGGTGGCGCTTGAAAACGATCGAATGACGTCACGTGCGGCATCCTCGGCAAAGTCGGTGGAGTGGAGCAGAGCATAAGTTTGTGCAAGTCAGGGCGGTAGACACATCCTGCGAAATGCTTGCCTGATCCTGCATTGGGTTGTTGGCCCATCCAGCCATAGCAGGACGCAGGTGGTCAGAGTTGCCCGAAATCGGTGTGACAGGACGGTGACAGGAATTTACGACTTGTTACAGGTCTGCAAGACAGTCTCGCAGGATTGTGCAACGCGACGGCAGGAATCGACTAACGGCGAACGGGGAGCGGCCCTTAACCTTGAATCCTGTCGCAGCCCGTCCCCGGCTGCCACGCGACTCCCTGGGAGGGTTGAACATGTCCAAGCAGATTCCCGTCAGTCATATGGCCTTCGTTCGAGCGCGTGCCGGACGTTCGGCGGAACTCGGCATGCGCCTGAGCGCCCTGATCGAACCGTCCCGCGCCGCCCCCGGCTGCCTGAGCTTTGCCTTGCAGCATTCGCAGTGTGATCCCGAATTGTGGCTGGTCTCCGGTTTCTGGAGCAACCAGCAGTCGATGACCGCGTACTTCAGCAGCCCGTCGATGGAAGTCTTTGCCGAGCTGGTGCAGGACCTGGTGGTCAACAGCCTGGATTTCCACACGTTCAAGGAAGTCTCGGCCGCACAGGCCGTAGGGCAATGCACTGCGCCGGTACACAAACTTGCCGGTTGAATGTTTAATGTCCGGCTTATCCGACTGAGCCAGGACCTGCGATATGGCACGTAAAGAGTTCGAACACTTCGAAGCGGTTTCCGCTGTAGTCCCCGTCGAGTTGGGCGGCAACAAGGGTTATCACGCGGCGATCGCCGTCAAGGCCCTGGTCGACGGCGGCGCGCCGCGCTTTCACAAACTGCTGAACGATCAGGTTTTCCCCGGCGCCATCGCGGCCGATGAAGCCGCGATCAATGAACTGGACAAGCTCAAGGGCGTCACCGACGACGCCGAGCTGATCTGGTAAACGCTTACTTCGTCGCCCCCGGGCGCCACATCTTGAACAATGCCTCCGGCCCCAGCTGGAAGTAGTCCGCCGGCCCGCCGCCCCGCAGTATCGGTTCGGCGGCGGCGGTGTCGTAGATCCCGTCCTTCAACAGCCACTTGGCAATGTGCACGGCGACCACTTCGCCGAGCACCAGCCAGCTCGGCACGGTCTCGCCGTCGGCGCGCTGCAGCTGAATGATCTGGGTGACCTTGCATTCGAAGGACACCGGGCTTTCGCCTACGCGTGGCACGGCAATCACCTTTGACGCCACCGGTGTCAGCCCCGCCAGTTCGAACTCATTGACCTGCGGCCCGACCATCGCGCAGCTCTGGTTCATCTGCTCGGCCAGCGGGCGGGTGGCGAGGTTCCAGACGAATTCGCCGGTCTGCTCGATGTTGTTCAGGCTGTCTTTGCGCCCGACGCTGGAGAACCCGATGATCGGCGGAATGTAGTTGAACGCGTTGAAAAAACTGTAGGGCGCCAGGTTCAGCCGGCCTTCGGCATCCTGCGAAGAAATCCAGCCGATGGGCCGCGGGCCGACGATGGCGTTGAACGGATCGTGGGGCAGGCCGTGGCCGTTGGCCGGTTCGTAGAAATGGATGTCATCGGGCATGGCGGGTGGTCCTGGAAACGGCTGTCAGAGAGCGGCCATAGTGCAAGGACGGGCGGCTGATTTCCAGCCCTCCAGACATGACTAAGCCCGGCCGAAGCCGGGCTGTGGTGTGTGTATTTGATGATCAGCTGATGGCTGCGGCAGTGCCGGTTTTATCGAAACCGTCGGCAGCGATGGCGTTGGCAGTACCGGTTTTATCGAAACCGTCTGCGGCGATAGCGTTGGCAGTGCCGGTCTTGTCGAAACCATCCGCAGCAACGGCTTTGCCGACGTTGGTCTTGTCGAAGCCGTCAGCAGCGTAGGTACCGGTGTGGCTGGTTTCGATGGCAGCGCTGGCGCCGGAAATGAAGTCGGCGGATTTGGTTTTGTCCGAGCCATCGGCGGCGAAGGTGTTGGCGGCCAGTACGGACAGGGTCAGGGCGAGGATCAGTTTGGTTTTCATGGTCGTTGTCTCCGGGTTCGTTGGCGATGTTTTTCGCATGGGGTTCATGCTACGCCAACTAAATTGATTAAAAAGCGCAAAATAATGCTAAAAACAATCGATTAAATTGATATTAAGGGCGACGCATTCAATTCGCTTTCGTCGTCGCAGCGAGCGTCGCGCAGTTAATCGATCAGGTAGGTGCAGGATGCGGCGGGGGCATTAACCGGTGATTAATCGCCGCTTTTCGTTTGTGTGACAGATTTTTCATGGATTCCCGACCGGTTTTTCACCCGCGCAACGCCAGTCTGCCCACGGCCATAAAGCCAAAAACCGGCCGTCACCCACTGGAGCGTTGCCTGCGATGAACAAACTGCCTCAAATCACCCTGGCCTTCTGGGTCATGAAAATCTGCGCGACGACCCTGGGGGAAACCGCGGGGGATTTGCTGTCGATGACCCTCAATGTCGGTTACGCCATCAGCTCGCTGATCCTGATCAGCGTGTTTGTCCTGACTCTGATCGCGCAACTGATGTCCAAGACCTACAAACCGCTGCTGTACTGGATCGTGATCCTGTCGACCAGCACCGCCGGCACCACTATGTCGGACTTCATGGACCGTACGCTGGAACTGGGTTACGCCACAGGTTCCATGATCCTGATCGCGATCCTGCTGGCGATTTTCGCGGTGTGGCGCCTGAGTGGCGACTCGCTCAACGTCACCAAGGTGCAGAGCTTTCGCGGCGAGATGTTCTACTGGATGGCGATTCTGTTCTCCAACACCCTGGGCACCGCGCTCGGCGATTACCTGGCGGACGACTCGGGTCTGGGCTTTGCCGGTGGCGCGCTGTTGATCGGCTCGGCGATTGGCGTAGTCGTGCTGCTCAAGTACTTCACGAAGATTTCGACGGTGGCGCTGTTCTGGGTGGCGTTCGTGCTGACCCGGCCCTTCGGCGCGACCTTGGGCGACTTGATGACCAAGTCCCATGAGAAGGGTGGGCTGGACTTTGGCACCATCGGTTCGTCGGCGGTGCTGGCGGGGATTCTGCTGGTGATGATTGTCGGCGCGTCTTTTGCGCAGAAACGTTATGGAAAACCGGCGATTGCCGAGTCAGCATGAGACCGAGGTGACTCCAATCGCGAGCAGGCTCGCTCCCACATCGGATCGGCGTAAATCTGATCCTGTGGGAGCGAGCCTGCTCGCGATGAGGCCAGAACAGCCACCATTGCAGTGGCTGCATAAACCCGATCAGTCAGTGACGATGCGCGAGTGTTTCTGGGTGTCTTTCATGGTGATGTACACCAGCAGGGACACCGCGATGCACGCGGTCACGTACCAGTAATAACCGGTTTCCATGCCGATGCTCTTGAACCACAGCGCGATATATTCGGCTGTGCCGCCGAAGATCGACACGGTCAGCGCGTACGGCAGGCCGACGCCCAGGGCGCGGATTTCGGTCGGGAACAGCTCGGCTTTCACCACGGCGTTGATCGAGGTGTAGCCGCTGACGATGATCAGCGCCGCCATGATCAGGAAGAACGCGCCCCACCAGGTCTGGATGGTGTGCAGGGTCATCAGGATCGGCACGGTGAAGATCGTCCCGAGCACGCCGAAGGCGATCAGGATCGGGCGACGACCGATTTTATCGGACAGGCCGCCGATGATCGGTTGCAGGCACATGAACAGGAACAGCGTGGCCGCCGAAATGGTGGTGGAGTCGGAGATGCTCATGCCGACGGTATTCACCAGGTATTTCTGCATGTAGGTGGTGTAGGTGTAGAACGCCAGCGTACCGCCCATGGTCAGGCCGACCACGGTGAGCAGTTCCTTCGGATGACGCAGCAAGGTGCGCATGGCGCTTTCCTTGGACTTCTCCTTCTTGGTGAACGACTCGGTTTCTTCCATGCCGCGACGCAGGTACAGCGCGACGATTGCACACAGCGCGCCGATGGCGAACGGAATACGCCAGCCCCAGGCGTACAGCTCTTCGGTGGTCAGGAACTGTTGCAGCACGATCAGCACGCCCAGCGCGATGAGCTGGCCGGAAATCAAAGTCACGTACTGGAAGCTGGAGAAGAAGCCGCGACGATCCCTGGTCGCCATCTCCGACAGGTAGGTCGCCGAGGTGCCGTATTCGCCACCGACCGACAGGCCTTGCAGCAGGCGGGCGAACACCAGCAGGATCGGCGCGCCGACACCGATGGTTTCATAGCCCGGGCTCAGGGCGATGATCAGCGAGCCGAAGCACATCAGGTAAACCGAGGCCATCAGGGCTTTTTTGCGTCCGACCTTGTCGGCGTACAGGCCCATCAGCCAGCCACCGATCGGGCGCATCAGGAAGCCCACGGCGAAGATCGCGGCGGTGTTGAGCAGTTGGGCGGTGGTGTCGCCTTTGGGGAAGAAGGCTTTGGCGAAGTACAGCGAGAAGGCGGCATAGACGTACCAGTCGTACCACTCGACCATGTTGCCGACGGAACCGCTGAAGATCGACTTGATGCGACTGGCGGTGGTTCGTTCTTTGGCCGGCACGGCAGCCGACCCAAGGGGCAGGGCGTTGGAGTTATCCATTGAAGGATCCTTCGTTTAATTGTTTTTGTGGAGCGCGTTGGAACGCAGCCTGCGAGGGCTATAGCAGGAGCTGTGCCAACGGGGGGAGGGCCGGTTTAGAAGGGTTGGGGAAATGGGTTGAGCGGGATTTTGCCGATGATCCGGAATGAATGAGCGGATTTCCGCTCATTCAGCGTGATCGTTCCCACGCTCTGCGTGGGAATGCAGCCGGGGACGCTCTGCGTCCCAAAGCGGGCGCAGAGCGTCCATTGAGGCATTCCCACGCGGAGCGTGGGAACGATCAATCATCAAACGATCAGTCGGGTACGAACATTTCCCGGGTCAAACCATGCCGTTGCATCTTTTCATTAAACGTGCGACGCGGCAGTTGCAGTTCCTCAAGCACGGCTTTCACATCGCCCTTGTGCCGTGTCAAAGCGGCCCGCAGACACTGCGCCTCAAACGCCTCCTGCTGCGCCGCCAGCGACTGGCCCGGATCAATCCCCTGCATCGGTTCATCCAGCCCCAGCACCTGACGTTCGGCGACGTTCGCCAACTCGCGCACATTACCCGGCCAGTCATGGCTGAGCAGGTGGCTCAACTGTGCGCCACTGAGCGGCGGAAAAGTCCGGCCCAAACGCTGGGCGGCGCTCTGGGCGAAGGATTCGAACAACAGCGGGATGTCTTCACGACGATCACGCAATGGCGGCAGGCGCAATTCGGCGACGTTCAGGCGATACGCCAGATCCTCGCGAAAACGCCCGGCCCGCGCTTCGTCGAGCAAATCGGGTTTGGTCGCGGCGACGATCCGCAAGTCCACGCGAATGCTCTGGTTTGACCCCAGCCGTTCCAGTTTCTGTTCCTGCAACACCCGCAGCAGTTTCACCTGCTGGGCCAGCGGCATGCTTTCGATTTCATCGAGAAACAGCGTGCCGCCATCGGCGTATTCCAGCTTGCCGATACGCTTGCCGGAGGCGCCGGTGAACGCGCCGCTCTCATGCCCGAACAACTCGGCTTCGAACAGTTGCTCGGGGATCGCCGCGCAGTTCAGCGCCACAAACGGCTTGTCGGCACGCGGGCCGAAGTCGTGCAGGCAACGGGCAACCAGTTCCTTGCCGCTGCCGGTCTCGCCACGGATCAGCACGTTGACCGGCAGCGTCGCCAGGTCCAGCACCTGTCGGCGCAAGGTCTGCAAACCACGGGACACGCCCAATAGCGTTGCATCGAGTTTGGCGCGGTTGTCGGCCTGCTCGTGCAGGGCGCGGTTTTCCAGCACCAGCCGACGCTTGTCCAGCGCCCGGCGCAGGCTGCCGAGCAGGGTCTCGGGGCTGAAGGGTTTTTCCAGGAAATCGTAAGCGCCGTCGCGCATGGCTTCGACCGCCATCGGCACATCGCCGTGGCCGGTCAGCAGAATCACCGGCAGATCGGGATCCCGGCGCTGCACTTCGGCCAGCAGCTCAAGACCGCTGAGGCCCGGCATGCGCACATCGCTGAGGATCACCCCGGCAAAGTGCTTGGGCAGCGCCGCCAGACATTCCTCGGCACGGCTGAACAGCTGCACCTCGAACCCGGACAGGCTCAGCCATTGTTCGACGGCATTGCGAATGCTGCTTTCGTCATCGACCACCATCACCGCGTTGAGCATCAGATGTGCGCCTCCAGATCGATTGGCAAAGTCAGGCTGAACACCGCGCCGTTGTCGCCATTCTCGGCGCACAGGCGCCCGCCGGATTCATGGACGATGGCGAACGATACTGCCAGCCCCAGACCCAGCCCGTCACCCACAGGTTTAGTGGTGAAGAACGGATCGAACACCTGACCCAGATGTTCTTCGGCGATGCCGCCGCCGTTGTCGATGACGCTCAGGCGCCACAGTTGCTCGTCGGTTTCCAGGCGGATCTCCAGACGCTTGCAGGGCTTGCCCTGCATGGCATCGAGGGCATTGCGCAGCAGGTTGATCAGCACCTGTTCCAGACGGATCGCATCGCCGCGCACCCAGGCCGGCCGAGTCAGGTGCAGCACCAGACTGACCTGTTCATCGCGCAGGCGCGCATCGAGCAGTTGCAGGGCCTGATCAACCACCGTCGCCAGGTCCAGCCGTTCGCGCAAGCCGCTGGGGCTCTTGCGGGCGAAGGTTTTCAGGTGGCCGGTGAGGGCGGCCATGCGCGTGAGCATTTCATCCACCGGTTTGAGCGCCTTGTAGGCGTCATCGACCCGACCGTGATCGAGCAGCAGTCTCAGAGTTGCAAGCTGCATGCGCTGGGCGGTCAGCGGCTGATTGATTTCGTGGGCCAGCGCGGCGGACATCTGCCCCAGTGCGGCGAGTTTTGCCGACTGCACCAGACCGTCCTGGGCGGTGCGCAAATCCCGGGTGCGTTCCTCGACCAGTTGCTCAAGCTCTTCGCGGCTACGCTGGCGCATCTTCGCCAGACGCCAGCGCTGGTTGAGGAACAGCAACAGGAACACCAGTGCCAGCCATACCCCGGCAGCGGCGAGCCCGGCATTGCGCTGGTCTTCAAAGGACAATTGCGGGCGGCGCAGCAGGTGCAAGGTCCAGCCTTCGGCGGTCAGCGGCAGCGATTCCCACAGGTAATCCGCCGTGCCCTGCGGGCCTTCGACGCGGCGCAGATCACTGTTGTCGTCGAAACTGCGCAGCGCCAGGTGCGTCAGCGGCACCAGCGACTGTTTGTCGTATTGGCGGGTGGCCTTGATCTCGCGGTAATCGGCCGGGCTCAGCGGGTGCAGCAGGCGATAGCGCCAGCCGGGCTGGTTGGCGATGAAGATGATCCCGCGCGCATCGCTGACCAGCAGGGTGTCGCTGCCCTGGCTCCATTCGCGTTCGAGTTCGGGGAATTCGAGCTTGACCACCATCGCCCCGAGAAAATCGCCGTTGTCGCCGAGTACCGCGCTGGACAGGAAGTAACCGGGAATCCCGCTGGTCACGCCGACCGCGTAGAAACGCCCGGTGCCCTGGGTGCGGGTCTGACTGAAATAGGGGCGAAAGCCGTAGTTGTGACCGACGTAACTGCTGGGCAGGCGCCAGTTGCTGGCGGCTACCGCGAGGCCGGTGCGGTCGAGCAGTTCAAGGGTCGAGGATTGGGCGGCACCGTTGATCTTTTCCAGCTTCAGGTTGAGCGCCGTTTGCTGTTCGGCGCTCACGGGACCGGCCAGCGCCGCCCGTAATTGCGGGTCCAGTGCGAGCACGGCGGGCAAGGCGCGATAGCGGTCGATCAGGGTATGCAACGAGTTGGCGTACAGCGCCAGTTGCTGATTGGCCCGGGTCGCGTCTTCTTCCAGTGCCTGGCGCTCGGCGTGGCGGATCGCAAGCGTCGCGGCGAAGGCGGCGCCAGCGATGATCAGCAGGGTATACAACGACAGACGCAGGGTACGGGAAGTCGGCAGCATGCTGGGTCAAAGGGGTGGCAGGACGGGCGGGCACGATAGCATGTGCCCGCCCGGTACGGCGTATTGTCGAAGCGACTCAGACGTACGTTTCGCTCATCCTGCGTTGCACTTGCGGCTGCATTTTTGTCCTGGGTTTGGGGATCGGCTTTTTCAGTGGCTGATGACTGACTTGCTGTGCCGATTGGGCAAGTTCGGCCAGGCGTGCCGTTACCCCGTCTGCTTCGCTCGGGGAGTCGACAAGCTGGTGCGCGGTACTCAATACCTGATCAATGGCGTCAAACGGATCGAGCCCGGTTTTGAGCAGTTTCATGACTTCGCGTTGTTGATCGCCCATCAGGTCATCCAGCTGACGATAGAACATTTCCTGAAGCCGTTGCGGATAAGAACCGAGATTGTCAGCTGCAGCCTTGATCCTCTGCTGGAGTTCACCTGCACCGTTGATCAGGTTCTTCGTCCCTTCCACAACATTGGCTGCGGTATCGGCGACAGCTGTCACTCCCGCGGCGATTTCCCGTGTGCGCAGGGTTTCCACGGCCTTCAGGCTTTTTTTGAAAAAGTGGTAACGCAACAGCGGAAAAGCGATGGCCCCGACGAGCATGCCCACGGCTGTGCCGATCAGGTTGCCAATACCCGGTGCAGCGGTGCCCAGAAGCCCGCCGACACCTGCACCTTTTATCGCGCCGTAGAGGGCAGATTTGATCCCGTGCCGGGACTTCATGAATGTGCCAAAAGTGATGCTTTCGCGCAGTTCATTGATGTCGGCGTCTTCGGGAACAAGGCCGTCGAATTCTCTCGCAAGGTTGTCCAACTGACTTGCTGCGGTTGCCGCTTTGTCGAGCACGCCGATAAAGCCTTTCGCCACGTCAAACAACGCCTTCGCATTGCCCGTTTTGTCGACATGGATAATCGGATTGTTCCCCACGAACGCATAGAGATTCAGTCCGTCGACAGTGCCCGCCGGATCGGCACTGACCCAGCGCCCCAGCCAGTCGGCGTAGTAGCGGGAGCCGTAGTAATACAGCCGGGTGACATCCATTTCCTTGCCCGAGTAACGGACGGTCTTGTAATCGACCTCCACGGCGGATTGCCGGATATAAACAGCGGTGCCGCCGAAGGGCAGGTAGCGCTCGTCGGTAATCAGTCGCGCCTGTGCATCGAGTTCCCTGACAGCCGAACCCAGGTGGTCCGGTAGCGTGAATCGCAGCTGGTCGGCGCCGATGTTTGCCGGATCTTTCTTCCAGTGCAGGCAGCGCGCTCCGCCAGGTCCGATGTCGAGCGTGATGACGTGCAACTCCTCGCCGTTGTGCTTGGTGCGGATCTCCAGCCCCGGCAAATAGCGCACTTCATGAAAGTGACTGACTTTCGTTGTGTGGGTGTCGTGGCGTTTGTAGACCCGCTGGCCCTGGCTGTAGCGGTAATACTCTTCGTCGTTTGCGCTGCCGCCATTGCGATCGACGAGCGTCACCTTGTCCAGTTCGCCGCGGGCGTTCCAGTGCATCGGCACGCCGGGTTGCAGGGCCTGCAGATTGCCGGCACGGTCGAACAGTAGGCTGAAATCCGGCGGCGGATCGCCGGGTTTCCAGCGCACGCCGCGGTTGCTGACGGGGTCGATGAACATCTCGAAGGTGTGGCTGGTGCCGTCGCGCACGTGGGTGGTTTTGACGAGATTGTCGCCGTGGTCGTATTTGTAGTGCTCGACGTAATTGCGCCGGTCGGCGGGGTCGGTCGGTTGTGGCGGTCCGATGTTGTCCGAGGGCGGGGCGTCGCTGTAGCCGGTGGCGCGAATCAGTCGGTACAGCGTGTCGTAGTCGAATTCCTGATGACCATCGACCCGTTGATTGCTGAAGTAGGTCGGCGTGTAGGCGTGATCGAGAATGCGGACGATATTGCCCATCGGATCGTATTCATACTCGAAATCCAGAAACACCGGTCCCGAGCCCTTCTGCGCGCAGTGGCGATGCAGGCGCCCGTCGGCGGCGTGGTAATGCCAGTGGCTGGTCACACCGTTGCCGGCCTGTTGTTCGATGATCTGCCCGGAGGCGCTGTACTGCGCATCCTGCAACACGGTTTGCCAGGTGGTCTGTCCGTTGATTTGCAACTGCACCCGATTGAGTTGGCCGGTCACGTCGTATGTCGACAGTCGCTGATGTTCGCCGGCATCGGTCTGCATCAATTCCGCGCCCAGCGGGCTGTAACTGTGACGGCTGACAAACGCTTTGCCATCGTGAAAGGTGCGGGTTTCTCGCAGTGCCGGGCCGGTCAGTGCGAAGCTGTGAAACTTCACCGAGCCCGATGAGTCCTCCAGCTCGATCATCTGTCCGCGCAGGTTGTGACCGGGATCCTGCGTGGCATCGGCGTAAGTCATCTTTTCTACGCCGGCCATCGCGTTTACATCGAGCCTCACCGCCCGCAATTGATCATCGAAGGTTGTGCACCAGAGATTGCCCCGCGCATCCCAGCGCCTCAGCTCTTCCCCGGCAAGCCCTGGCAGGGTCAGGCTCGGGCCGGCATCGACGCTGTCGACCTTGAGAGGCTGCTCACTCAAGCCGAATACATTCACGAGGTTGGGTACCGACAATCGCGGGTCCTGCTGTTCGATCAGGCGCCCGGCGTTGTCGTGGCGCAGGCGGGTGATGAGCGTTTCCACGGGGACGTCGGCGACCGTGCGCAGATAGGCGACCTGGCGCACGGGCAGGCCTCGTCCGTCATTCACGGTGAGCGAAGGGGTGTTTCGGTGGATTGAGCTATCTGCCGCCATTGTTCCACCAGTGGACTACTTTGTTGCTTGGAGCGCGATGGGATAAATTTATACTCGCATACTGGCGGTACCGTTTGACGGTAGTACGGGTTTCGTGAAGGCTGTTCAGTGCCTTTTCCCGATATTTTTTTATATCGGATCGACTGACCGCTCTGCTATCGGTTGCCCCCACTTTGCCGAGACCGATATCAATCAAGTAATCCAGACCGTTCGCATAAAATTGCCCGACGCCCATTTCGTTAAATATGGCCTCGGCGATGTCTGCCGCTTGAACAATCGATTTTTCGAGGTTGTCGAGTAACGAGTCATAGGCATCCAACTCTATCGCGGTCAATTGCTGTTCGGCCTTGGTTGCGTCCTTGGCTACGCGCATGAGTTCGAAAATTTCTGATACCCCAGGCAATATCGCACCGCCTCCGGAGTCTCGAACGATGCTGAACAAAGTCCTGATATTCTCCGACCGTTCTTCCCACGTTTCCGGATTGACTGTGAATCCATCAAGTGGTCCGGGAGACGTTCCGCTGCTTTGATCCCGGATAGAGCCAGGTTCCAGATTCGCATGCCTTGGCAAAATCGGTGCGTTCATCTTGAGTGGGGCCATTATTTTTTCGTAAGCCCCGACGGCGCTGTCAGCCGTGAAGTTTCCCAATGACAGCCCTTGCAGTTCGCCAGGAGTTGTACTTTCTTTGAACGCATGACCGGTTACTGCCCAGCCAGAGAAGAAACCAACGGTAGCCCGGCCAGCGAGATAAATGAAATTTTTGAGTACCTTCAATCGAAACTTTGCCGGCGAAGTCAGATCGCCAAACTGTTGGTTTACCTCGTCCAGGCTCTGTTGCGCAGTGGATAAATAAGCTACTTGGTCATTGATCATCTGACGTTGCTCTGAGGGTTTTCTTTGGGTGCCACCGTTATCGAAATAAGTGATCGGATTGTTCCCGACAAACGCATACCGGTTCAGCCCGTCGTTATCTCCCGCAGGATCGCAGCTGATCCAGCGACACAGCCACGGCGCGTAATACCGGGCGCCATAGTAATAAAGGCCGGTGACATCCATTTCCTTGCCCGAGTAGCGGATGAACTTGTAATCCGCTTCCACGCGTTTTTCTGCGACCATCCATGCGGTTGCGCCGTAGGCGAAATAACCTTCCTGGCTGATCAGCCGTGCCAGTTGATCGAGCTCGGTCACGCTTGAACCCAGAAGATCCGTCAGGCAATAACGCATCTGATCGTCGTCGATGCCGGGCGGTTTGCCAGCGACCCAATGCAGGCATGTCACTTCGCCGACGCCGATGGCTACGGTGATCCGGTGCAGCTCTTCACCCGAGCTTTTACTGCGGATTTGCAGATTGCCCACGTAGTGCACTTGCTCGACATGGCTGACCTTGCGGGTGTGGGTTTCGAGGCGTTTGTAGACTCTGACCTTCTGGCTGTATTGGTACAGCTCCTGGTCAGGTGGACCGCTGGCATGTTCCACCAGGGTCAGTGACTCCAATTGATTGCGGCTGTTCCACTGCATGGGTTGACCCCGCTGCAGGGCTAGCTGATTGCCGGCGCGGTCGAACCATTCGGGAAAGACGGGAGCCGGGTCGCCCGTTTTCCAGCGCACACCGCGGTTGTTGTCCGGGTCGATGAACATTTCGGCGGTATGGGAACTGCCGTCGCGGACATGGGTGAGTCTGGTCAGGTTTTTGCCTTTGTCGTATTCGAAAGTCTCGACATGGTTGCGCCGGTCCCGTGGGTCGGTTGGCTGAGGCCGGCCCGGGTTGTCTCTGGGCGGGGCGTCGCTGTATCCGGTGGCGCGGATCAGCTCATAAGTCGAGTCATAGCCAAACGTGCGCTGGCCGTCGACCCGCTGGTTGCGGAAAAACGTCGGTGTGTAGGTGTGGTCAACAATGCGCGTAACGTTGCCGACCAAATCGTATTCATACCCGAAATTCTGAATCGCCGGCTCTGAAGCTTTTTGCGCGTACTGTCGAAGCAGGCGTCCGTCGGCCTCTCTGTAGTGCCAGTGGTTGGTCACGTCGTTGCCGAGCTGTTGTTCGATGATCTGGCCGGCGGCGTTGTAATCCGTACCTTTCAAAACCGGCTGGAAGGTTTGTCCGTTGAGTTGCAGTTGCACCTGGACGAGTTGCCCGGCGATGTCATAGGTCGACTGTTGCAGGTGCCCGCCAGCGTCAGTGGTTTGCAACAGTGCACCGACGGCACTCAAGACATGACGGCTGGTAAAGGTTTTGCCGTCCTTGAAGGTGCGGGTTTCTTCCAGCGTCTGTCCGTGCATGCCGAAGCTGTTGAGGGCGAGGGTGCCCGATGGATCGCTCAGTGCCGTCATTTGCCCGCGCAGATTGAGCGTCGGGTCGGCCGATGCGTCGAGGTAGCGAAAGGTTTCAAAGTTCGCTGCACCGTTTTCTGTGACGGCCAGCAGACGCAGTAGTGGGTCGTAGGTCATTTCCCGGTGATTGTCGTTGGCATCCCAATGGTGCAGAAGTTGACCGCCGGGACCTGGCAGCACAGTGTCGTTGCCAGCGTCGACGTTATGAGTTTTGACCGCCATGCCGTCCAGCCTGTGAACCATGGTGCTATTGGGCGTGGGCAGACGCGGATCGCGCAGCGCAACCAGTCGGCCGGCAACGTCATATTGCTGTCGGGCAATGAGCGCCTGCACATCCTCGCCGGCCACCCTGCGCAGGTAGTCGACCTGTCTGACGGCCTCGCCGCGCGGGCCGATGACGGCCAGCGATGGCGTGTGCCAATGCACACTGGCGTTCATGGCTTGACCTTCTTCGCCGGTGTGTCGTCGGTGTCGTTGAAGTCATAGCTGAGCTTGAACCATGGGTGCAGGATATCGAACGCCAGATGGCCGAGGGCATTGATGGTCTTGATCGGCCGCCCCAGGGCGTCGTAGAACATCCGGTCGTGGTAGCCGTGCTCACGCATCGCGCTGTCATTGATGTAGCGATGGGTGTTGAGGAAATAGGGGCGGTAAACGCGGATGGTTTCGCCTTTGTGGTTGTATTCCACACGACCTTGTACGCGCCAGCGTTGAACGGCCGGCATTTCGAGCGGCCTGCCATCGGCGCCCGTCTCGAGGTTGTCCTCATGCGTGGCCACGAAGGCATCGCCCGGCGGGACGAGTTGTTTGCTTTGCAATTCGCGGCCGAAGCCGTCGATGTAAGCGATGACCATCTGAATCAATTGCAGCGGGTCGGTGTGGTAGCGGTCGGCAACCAGATTGAGACTGTGCACCGGTTGCCGCTTGGCCGTGCGGATGATCTCGAACAGTGTCTGTTCGCTGGCTGTGCACTTTTCCCGCTGGTTCAGCCAGCGCAGGGCCGAGGCGCGAATATGGCCGTCGGGCAGGATCAGCCCTTTGGCGATCCATTCGTTTCTTTTGAGCGGCAGCGTTCCGGGCGGTAGCAATGGCATCCAGCTGTGCAGTTCTGTACGCACCACACTGGCGGCGGATGCCAGCACTTCTTTTGGATGGGCGAGGGCGTACTCGACGCTCAGATCTGTCTGCTCGGGGTACTCCGCCAATGGTTGGAAGCCGGCCGGTTTGCCGTCTTCCGTACCATGAAAACTGTGCGCCATGGGCTGGCCACCTGGCTCGTAAAGCACTTCATGAATGTTGTCGTTGGCGTCCGTGATGCTCAGGGGCTGGAGCGTGTGAAGGTCATGACTGATTGTCGTCGTGCAGCCATCCGGCAGGGTAATGGCAATGGTCAGCAGGTGGTTTTCGTCCCGGGTGATGTGCGTCACGGCATGGCTGGCGGTCTGTTGCACATCGGTGACGTGGTAAAAACCGTTGGCGCCGGTGTAGGTGAAAAATCCGCGGTCGGCTGACCACAGGTTTTTCCGGCCGTCCTCCACCGGGTCATCGGGAAAAAACACATTCATGGGCCTGTATCCGATCGTCTGCAATTCTGTGCGAATGGCAAATGGCGGCGGGATGTTGTCGTATGCCGACAATGCCTTCTTGTCGAATACGGCCTGTTCCGTCGGCCCGGCCAGCGGCGGGAAATGGAACTTGCCGCCGGCCTCCAGATACGTTTGCTGCGAGAGCGAAGTCAGTTCACGGGCGGCTGTCCACTGGGCGCTGTCCATATGTCGCGTGAAGCTTTCAAAACTGATGTCCTCCGGGCGCAGTCCGCCCGGCAGCGTACCCTTGGGCAGCTTCAGCGCGTTGCTGCGCTGGCGCCAGGGCAAGCCGAGCAGGCGATGGCCGTCTTCAGTCAAATGCTTGAACCCGGCACGGGTTTCCGTCAGATAGAAACACCGCTGTTGCTCATCGTGGCTATCCATCCAGGCTTGCCGTTGATCCTCCTGGTCGAAGGGCGGTTCGTCGGTTTCGGTGCGGCGACGCGCGCAGGCGACAGTAAAACCGTGAGTCAACTGGCCGTACTCGTCCCACTCCATATTGACCACATGCTGGCAGAGCGGGTCGTCCATGACGCGCTCGTATTGATGGCTGCGGGTTTCCTGTTCCAGCACCAGCAGGCTGGAAGGTTTGTCCAGGACTTGCCGGACCCGATAGCGATGTTCGGTCAGGGAAAACAACCGCGTGGGCTCGGGGTCGTCAGCCTGGGACACTTCGCTGCGCAGTAGTCGGCCGCTGAGGGCATAGGCAACTTCATTTTCGTCGACCGGGTAGGGCTTGCGGGTCACCTCAGTGCCTTCGACGGCGTCGAAACGCGAATACACGGTGGCACCCAAGGGAGTGGTTTGCGGATCCAGCTCACAGATGTTCTTGAGGGGCAGATCGATGTATTGGCCGGTATGAAACCACTGCGTTACGCGCATCGGCGCCGTATGGCCGCTTTCGGCCGTGCCCGGTTCCAGCTCGCTGTCGATCTGACAGACCCGGCCGAAGCCGCGAAATTCACGTTCCCTACCGTCGTAGTTACCCTCGAAATACTCGAATTGCTGACTCAGCTGATTGCCGGTGATTTCGTCCAGTTGTTGCAAGCAGCGGAGCACCGTCTGCGGAAACGGCAACCGGCACACCGGACGTCTGAGCGCCATCAACTCCAGGCGTTTCTCGTCCAGCCAGAATTGCGCACTGCTGCGATGTTGCAGCGTAGCGCTGTAGCCCATGTTGTTGTTGCAACCGGTGAGCAGGTATGGCCTTGCATTGACGAAGTGATACACCCAGTGCTGCGGTTTCATGTGCGGCTTGGTAAACAGCAGGCTGGCGCAGCCAATGCCTTGCAGATCGGCGAAGGTCACCTGGCAGAGGTTGTCGTAGCGCACGCCCCTGGGCCACTGGACGACTTCCGGGACTTGCGCAAAGGCGTTGCCACCGTAATTCCAGTAGATCTCGAAGTGATCGGAACAGAGCTTGATCAACGCAGGCGCGCCGGAACCGTCGAGATCGGCGAAACGAATGTGATCGGCATTGAAGTGCTTGTATTCGAAAGGCAGAGCGCTGATCTCGACACCCTTGCCGAATCTGCCATGACCCAGATTGGCCCACGCTTCGATCTTGTCGTGGCGAACCCTGCACAGTCCCGAGCGGTCGCTGGCGTGCAGGTTGGCGAACATCACCAGTTCGGTGAGGGCTGGGCCGAACAGCGGCAAGCAATCCGGGGTCGGGGTATGCGGTACATCCTTGCCGGGCGCGAATCCTTTTTCCCGCACATTGGCGTACACCCGTACGCTGTTCGGGCCGATCAGCGCAATGTCGTCCAGACCGGCGCCGCTCAAGTCGCCCATCTGGGCCAGTTGATGGAAATATTCCACGGGGAACTGGCTGAACGGTTTGAACAATGACCAGCTGCCATCCGGGTCGAGCGTGTAATACCCACTGCCACCGGGCTGGGCAACGATCCAGTCCAGACGGCCGTCACCGGTGAGATCGGTAAGAATCTGCACCACCTGTTTGCTGCTGTCGGCATTCGGGATCAGCGGCAGCAGGGTCCAGGGGCCGTAGACGATTTCGTCTGTGCCGGGCATGCCGCGCAAGGGTTCGCGGTAGTACCAGCCACCGTCGTACCGGCAGAGAAAACCGGGCAGGCCTTCGCCGTAAAGATCGACGCAATGGTAAGGCTGACCGTCATTGAGGCCTGGCATCGTGTCGAGTGCCAGAAAGGCCTGGGGAAATGGATTGGGCTTGAACAGTTCATAGAAGTACTCCAGCGGGGGAAAGTGTTTGATATGCCCCTGCGCGTCGTAATTCATGTAGTGCGCGGCGCTCAGATGGTTATAGAGCAACGCCGTGGCCTGATGCTCCAGCAGCAGGCGATTGACCAGCACCTTCTCCGGGCCCGTGTTGTTGAACAACAGGAACTGCCTGCACAACCGTCGGCTACCGACCTCGAAGCCATAGCGATGCATGCGAAAAGGGTCTGAGCGCAGTGGCCAGGCGTGTTCGTCCGGTGCCTTGAACGGCGGAACCGCATCGAGCCCGGTGTCACGTTCTCCGTAGTCCACGATCAGCCGGAACAGCCACTCCAGATCCTGCGGTTGCGCGTGGTCCAGGCACAGCAGGTCGGCACTGGCGGTCTTGTTGCAGTAGCAGACCTGCCGCAGGTAGCGCTGGGCCCGATAATCAAAGCGTGGGTCAACTTCGTTGTCGTCGCGCTTGTACTCGAAAAAGATGTTTTCTCCCACCGCATTGCGGATTTCCACCAGCAGCCACGCGGCGATGTGGCCCGGGATTTCAGGATCGTAGATGCACGAATCCGGCGTGATGCCATAGCACTGTTGCGAGCCGTCGGCACGCGCGATTATCCAGAAGGGGTTGCCATCGTCAGGTGTACAGAAGTGGTAGAGGTCGAACGTACTTTGCAGGCGAGGAATGTAGCGAACCACCGAAAACTCTCTGGCCCGCCTCCCAATACCGAGGGTGCGTCGGGTCGACAGGATCTTGTCGTCAGCCGTCAGTTCGGGTCGCAGATCCGTGCCGTCGGCCTGCATGATGTCGGCGTCTTCATATTTCGGTACGCCTTTGCTGGTCTTGCGCGAGATGGCCGCCAGCGGCAGATCCCAGCCGAGGCCGCACGTCCCGTTGCCCGCATTGCCGTCGTAGACCAGTTGCAACTCGGGATTGAGGCTGCGCGCGTCCAGGGTCGGCAACGGCAGCGTGTAAGACCGTTGCCCGGTGACACCGATCTCCCCCCAACTGCGTCCGTTGGTGGCAATGGACGCAGTCCTGGCGATGGAGGGAGGAGTGACGAGCGCATCTGCATCAGGGACCATGGCAGCGCAACCTGTAAACGTCGAGGTTCCACGCTAACAGAGGGCATCGGGCGTGACACCTGTCAGATCTGACAGGTGCCGACTGACGGCAGGCAAAAAAAACGGGCGGTCATTGCTGACCGCCCGTTTTTTCCGAAGCCGATGAAGCGCTTACTGCACTTCTACCGCCAGGCTTTCGCTGATCTTCTGTTGCCAGATCGCAGGACCGGTGATGTGTACCGACTCACCTTTGCTGTCCACCGCAACGGTGACCGGCATGTCCTTGACCTCGAACTCGTAGATCGCTTCCATGCCCAGCTCGGCGAACGCCAGGACCTTGGACTTCTTGATCGCTTGCGCCACCAGGTAAGCGGCACCGCCGACGGCCATCAGGTACACGGCCTTGTTGTCCTTGATCGCGTCGATCGCGGTCGGGCCGCGCTCGGACTTGCCGATCATACCCAGCAGACCGGTTTGCTCAAGGATCTGACGGGTGAACTTGTCCATCCGCGTGGCGGTGGTCGGACCCGCCGGGCCCACCACTTCGTCACCGACCGGGTCAACCGGGCCGACGTAGTAGATGAAGCGACCCTTGAGGTCCACCGGCAGGGTTTCGCCCTTGTTCAGCATCTCGACCATGCGCTTGTGCGCGGCGTCGCGACCGGTGAGCATCTTGCCGTTGAGCAGGACGGTTTCGCCCGGCTTCCAGCTCTGCACGTCTTCCGGGGTCAGAGTGTCGAGGTTGACGCGACGGGCCGAAGGGCCGGCTTCCCAGACGATTTCCGGGTAGGCGTCCAGCGGTGGCGCCTCCAGCGAAGCAGGGCCGGAACCGTCGAGCACGAAGTGCGCGTGACGGGTGGCGGCGCAGTTCGGGATCATGCACACCGGCAAGGAAGCGGCGTGAGTCGGGTAGTCCATGATCTTCACGTCGAGCACGGTGGTCAGGCCACCGAGGCCCTGGGCGCCGATGCCCAGCTGGTTGACCTTCTCGAACAGCTCCAGACGCATTTCTTCGATGCGGTTCTGTGGGCCACGGGCCTTGAGCTCGTGAATGTCGATGGATTCCATCAACACTTCTTTTGCCATGACGGCGGCTTTCTCGGCGGTACCGCCGATGCCGATGCCCAGCATGCCCGGTGGGCACCAGCCGGCGCCCATGGTCGGAACGGTCTTGAGTACCCAGTCGACGATCGAGTCGGACGGGTTGAGCATGGCCATTTTCGACTTGTTCTCGGAACCGCCACCCTTGGCCGCCACGTCCACTTCCACGGTGTTACCCGGAACGATGGAGTAGTGGATGACTGCCGGGGTGTTGTCCTTGGTGTTTTTACGCGCACCGGCCGGGTCGGCCAGGATCGAGGCACGCAGGACGTTTTCCGGCAGGTTGTAGGCGCGGCGCACGCCTTCGTTGATCATGTCGTCCAGGCTCATGGTCGCGCCATCCCAACGCACGTCCATGCCCACCCGCACGAACACGGTCACGATGCCGGTGTCCTGGCAGATCGGCCGGTGGCCGGTGGCGCACATGCGCGAGTTGATCAGGATCTGCGCCATCGAGTCACGGGCCGCTGGCGATTCTTCGCGCAGGTAGGCTTCGTGCATCGCCTGGATGAAGTCCACGGGGTGGTAATAGGAAATGAACTGCAGGGCGTCGGCAACGCTCTGAATCAGGTCGTCTTGCTTGATCACGGTCATGAGTCGCGCTCCTCTAAAAGACGGGAACATTCAATAAGGTGCCTGCGGCTTGGGTGCATCGGTCGGTCGCAGACACCTTTCAAGGCACGCCGGGGCTGCTGGCGCGACGCTAAAAAGGCGCGGCAGTATACCGCGCCTCGGGGGCGGGCACATCTGCCGGGAGTCATTCGTTGGTCGCATGGCTGCAGGTTTTTGACGCCAAATACCCGGCCCGAAAATCAATGGTCATTTATCGCCTGCGCCACTAAAGTGGCAGCCGGTCTGTAGGGTAGGACACTCGGTCAGCCTCTTATCGCACGGTGAGTCAACGATTGACCCATAACGCCATTCAACGTCTTTTGCTCAAACGCTTCGCCCTCGCTGCAGCCACCTACGGATTGGCTTTGCTGCTGCTGTGGCTGGCGTATTTCACCGGTCACTACAACGATTCACTGGCCGGCGTCGCCGTCGGCAGTGCCCTGGTGGTGATCAGTCAGGCGGTCCTGTTCGCCCTGTTCTTTTCCGGCTGCAACCTGCGCTTTTCCGACCCTAGCCTGACCGAAGCCCAAGTGCTGCTGGGCCTTGGCTGGCAGACGTGGCTGATTGCTCATCTGGAGGAGGCCCGGGGCGAGTTTCTGGTTTTCTATGTGCTGGTCCTGCTGTTCGGCCTGTTCCATCTGTCACAGCGGGCGTTCGTACGCTGCGCGATGCTGGTGTTCTTCAGTTTTTGTGCCATCACGCTGTGGGACGGTTACCACTTCCGTCTGCACGATCCGGCGCTTTCCGCGTTGCAGGCCTGCATCCTGCTGATCGTGCTGGCCTGGCTGGTGATCTATGCGCGTTTCGTCCAGACCTCGCGCCAACGCATGCGTCAGCGCCGGTTCGCCCTGCAGGCGCATCAGGACACCCTGCGCGGGATGATGCGCCAACTCGAAGACCTTGTTGCCACCGACGAGCTGACCGGGCTGTTCAATCGCCGGCATTTCCTGCGTCTGGCCACCCGCGAGTTGAATGCGATGGAGCCCGACGTGGTGCACGGTCTGGCACTGATCGACCTCGACCACTTCAAACGCATCAACGACATTCACGGCCACGCCGCTGGCGATCAGGTGTTGCAAGCCTTCGCCGGAGTCGCCGGGGCCTGCCTGCGCGACGGCGACGTGCTGGCGCGTTATGGTGGTGAAGAATTCGTGGTGCTGCTGCCCGATTGCAACGCTGAAAGTCTGACTGCCTGTTGCGAACGCCTGCGCATCGCCTTCACGGACGTTGAACTGGTGGGCCTGAATGTGAAAAACCTGAGCCTGTCCGCCGGCATGACCCTGCTGGAACTGGGCGATGATCTGGACGACGCCTTGCAGCGCGCCGATCAGGCGCTGTACCGGGCCAAGCGTGACGGGCGTAACCGTTGCGCCGCCGCGTGGGAGAACATTGATGCCTGAACTGCGGGTCGGTGAACAACAGTGGTCGGTGGCGGCGGGCAGCAACCTGCTTGATGCCCTCAATCAGAACGGCGTGGCGGTGCCTTATAGCTGTCGCGCCGGCAGTTGCCATGCGTGTCTGGTGCAATGCGTGCAGGGTTTGCCCGCCGACAGTCGCCCCGATGCCCTGAGCGCCGAGCAGCGTGATCAGGGTTGGCGGCTGGCCTGTCAGTGCCAGGTGATCGAGGATTTGCAGGTGCACACCTTCGATCCCGTCACTGATGGTCGCCCGGCCACGGTCGAGGCGCTGGACTGGCTCGGCGACAGCGTGTTGCGTTTGCGCCTGATAACCCAGCGGCCGTTGCGCTACAGCGCCGGACAGCATCTGGTGCTGTGGGCAGGCCACATTGCGCGGCCGTATTCGCTGGCGAGCCTGCCGGAAGAAGACCGTTTTCTTGAATTCCATCTCGATTGCCGCCAGCCCGGTGAATTCAGCGATGCCGCGCGGCGCATGCAGATCGGTGATCCGATCCGCCTCGGCGAACTGCGTGGCGGCGCGCTGCATTACGACCCGGACTGGCACGACCGGCCGCTGTGGCTGCTGGCCGCCGGCACCGGGCTCGGCCCGTTGTTCGGCGTGTTGCGTGAGGCCTTGCGTCACGATCATCGGGGCGCCATCCGCGTCATTCACCTGGCCCATGATGCCGCCGGGCATTACCTGGCCAAACCCCTTGAGGCACTGGCCGCGCAGCGGGAAAACCTCAGCGTCGAGCTGTGGACGGCGGCCGAGTTGCCGGGCGCTTTGGCGCAACTGCGCCTTGTTTCCCGGCAAACCCTGGCCTTAGTCTGCGGCTCGACGGCCAGCGTCGACGCGTTTGCCAAGCGTCTGTTCCTGGCCGGACTGCCGCGCAATCAACTGCTGGCCGATGTCTTCCTGAGCCGTGGTTGAGCGCTGATTCTTCAGACGCGAGACACACCATGACCGACGCCATCCTGCTGCACCGCGAACGCGGTTTGCTGACCCTGCGCCTCAACCGCCCGGACAAGAAAAACGCCCTGACCCGGGCCATGTACAGCCAGTTGGCCGAAGCGCTCAAGCAAGCCAATCACGATCCCGAAATCAACGCCGTGCTGATCACCGGCAGCGCCGAGTGCTTCACCGCCGGCAACGACATCGCCGACTTCATCCAGCAACCACCGAGCGACCTCGATAGCCCGGTGTTTCACTTCATGCTCAACTTGCTTGAATGCCGTAAACCGGTGATCGCTGCCGTGGCCGGGGCGGCGGTGGGGATCGGCACGACGCTGTTGCTGCATTGTGATCTGGTGTATGTGGCGCGGGATGCGCGGTTGCGCATGCCGTTCGTCAATCTAGGGTTGTGCCCCGAGTTTGGCTCCAGCCTGATCCTGCCGCGCTTGCTCGGGCAGGCCAAAGCCTCGGAGTTGCTGCTGCTCGGTGAGAGCTTTACGGGTGAGCAAGCGGCGCAATGGGGCATCGCAACCGAGGCGCTGGGCAGTGGCGAAGCCGCGTTGGCCAAGGCGCGGGAGATGGCGTTGCGGTTTGACGAGCTGCCGGCCGAGGCGGTGCGCATCAGCAAGCAATTGATGCGCGCGCCGGATCGCGAGTTGATTCGCAAAGTGATCGAGGAGGAGGGCGCACTGTTCACCCAGCAACTGCGCTCGCCGGAGGCGTTGGCGGCGTTGACCGGGTTCATCAAACGGCATTGAGATATCCGCCGACCGCTCCGCGCATCGATCGCCCCCGCACTCCGCGCATCGACCGCGGCCACACTGCGCGCACGGACCGCCGCCGCACTCCGCGCACCGATCGTTCCCACGCTCCGCGTGGGAATGCAGCCCGGGACGCTCCACGTCCCATGCCGAAGCGGACGCGGAGCGTCCATTGAGGCATTCCCACGCAGAGCGTGGGAACGATCAACGTAGTAACGATCAACACTCCTGAAATGAAAAAGCCCCGCCATTCAAATGGCGGGGCTTTTCGTTTTCAGCAGCCGGTCACTCAGACCTGCGGATCGCCCACATGCAGGATCTTCATGCCGTTGGTGCCGCCGGTGGTGTGGTAGCTGTCGCCCTTGGTCAGGATGACCCAGTCGCCTTTCTCCACTACGCCGCGCTTGACCAGTTCGTCGATGGCTTTCTGGCTGACTTCGTTCGGTGCCAGCGAAGCCGGGTCGAACGGTACGGTGTACACGCCACGGAACATTGCCGCGCGAGCCTGGGCTTCTCGGTGCGGGGTGAAGCAGTAGATCGGCACCGAGGAGCGGATACGCGACATGATCAGCGGGGTGTAGCCGCTTTCGGTCAGTGCGATGATCGCCTTGACGCCCGGGAAGTGGTTGGCGGTGTACATGGTCGCCAGCGCGATGCTTTCGTCGCAGCGCTCGAATTCCTTGCCGATACGGTGGCTGGAGGTCTTGCTGGTCGGGTGCTTTTCAGCGCCGACACAGATGCGCGCCATCGCCTGCACGGCTTCCAGCGGATAAGCGCCGGCAGCGGACTCGGCAGACAGCATCACGGCGTCGGTGTAGTCGAGCACGGCGTTGGCCACGTCGGACACTTCGGCGCGGGTCGGCATCGGGTTCTGGATCATCGACTCCATCATCTGGGTCGCCACGATCACCGCCTTGTTGTGGCGGCGTGCGTGCAGAATGATTTTCTTCTGGATGCCCACCAGCTCGGCGTCGCCGATTTCCACACCGAGGTCACCACGGGCAACCATCACTGCGTCGGAAGCCTTGATCAGACCGTCGAGGGTTTCGTCGTCGGCCACGGCTTCGGCGCGTTCGATCTTCGCCACCAGCCAGGCGGTGCCGCCGGCTTCGTCGCGCAGTTGACGGGCGTAGTTCATGTCGGCGGCGTCACGCGGGAAGGACACGGCGAGGTAGTCGACTTCCATTTCAGCGGCGAGCTTGATGTCGGCCTTGTCTTTTTCAGTCAGGGCCGGCGCGGTCAGGCCGCCACCGCGACGGTTGATGCCTTTGTGGTCGGACAGCGGGCCGCCGATGGTCACGACGCAGTTAAGCTCGGTCGCGGTGGCGGTTTCAACGCGCATCACCACGCGGCCGTCGTCGAGCAGCAGCTCGTCGCCCACGCCGCAGTCCTTGACCAGGTCCGGGTAGTCGATGCCGACCACTTGCTGGTTGCCTTCGGTCAGCGGATGGCTGGTGGAGAAGGTGAACTGGTCACCGATCTTCAGCTCGATGCGCTTGTTGGCGAATTTGGCGATACGGATTTTCGGGCCTTGCAGGTCACCCAGCAGGGCGACGAAGCGACCGTGCTTGGCCGCGAGGTCACGCACCAGCTTCGCGCGAGCCTTGTGCTCGTCGGGGGTGCCGTGGGAGAAGTTCAGACGGGCGACGTCCAGGCCAGCCAGAATCAGCTGTTCGAGAACTTCCGGCGAGTTACTGGCCGGGCCAAGGGTAGCGACGATTTTGGTACGACGGACGGACATGCAAAGACTCCTCAGGTTCAAGCGCCAGCGAAGGCTACTATGCTCGAAGGGTGTAGTCATTGTTCGTTTGCACTACTTAATACTTTCTTTATTGAACACGGCAACTTTGGGACAAACGCGCCTGAAGATTTCCGACCAGGGGTCGATACAGAGCACAAGACAGGAGAACCCCCATGCGATTCGTGCCCATTGCCGCCCTTGCCCTCAGCGTCCTCGCCGCTTCGGGCTGCACCCGTTGGTCGATGAACCATCATTTGAACAACGCCTACAGCGCCTATGACCGGGGCAATTGCGAGCAGGTGATGCTTGAACTGTCCAAGGTCGAACGCGCCAGCCGCGCCCGCCCTTATGTGTGGCCGGAAGTGTCGATGATGCGCGGCCAGTGCCTCGAACGGCAGAAAATGTTCGTCGATGCGGCGCAGACCTATCAGTTCATCATCGCCTCGTACCCCAACAGCGAATACGCCTACCGCGCCCGCGCGCGTCTGGAAACCCTGCAGAGCTTGGGTCACTACCCGACGCGCAGCGCTGCCGCCGTGGTACGTCCAACCCGGTTCTGATGGCGGTTGCCATACAAAAGCTGGCTGCTTGTATAGGGTGAGCTATAGTCGAATGACACCGGTGCAGATCGATATCTGTACCGGCGCAACACCTGCGACTGGCATGAGATGCGCGTAGCGAGCGCCACACCGGGTGCGGGGAGAGCGAACCTGACGCACAGGTCCGTTCCGAAGCGAGAGTGCGGCTCTGTAATGGAGCCTTGCATGGCGAATTGCTTATGTTTACCGACCGTCGAATCGAACGGCATCAGCTGCCGTATTTTCTGCGAGTATTCAACAGCGTCACCGACAAACCCATCGGCTTTCTGGGCAACGTGTCCGAAGACGGTTTGATGCTCATCAGCCAGTTGCCGATGATGATCGGTGCCGAGTTCAACCTGCGCCTGAAAATTCCCTTGGGCGAGGGCTGTCAGCAGGTCATCGACCTCACCGCGTGCTGCCTGTGGTGCCACGAAGACGCGACCCCCCGACACTACGACGCCGGCTTCAGCCTGTACCGGACGCCGCCCGAGTATGGGCAACTGGTCGAGGCGTTGAAGCAGTACTTCAGCTTTCAGCCGTTGCCGGCCTCGGCTTGAAAACCAAAAGGGCCACAACCTGCCGAAGGTTGTGGCCCTTTTTCTTACTCGTTTATCGCAATCGCCCGTTCGTTATCCAGTGTCTTCTCCACCAGCAACAACCCCAATTCACTCAACTGATAGATCGCCATCGCCAGATGCCGCGGCTTGTCGTCCAGGCTGTCGGCCAGATCCAGCAACAGAATGCTGACCGAGGAAAAGGTTTCGTAGGTCTGGATGGCGATGGCTTCCGGGTTGATGTCCGGATCGACTTTGAACATCTGCATGCCACGATCCACGGAGTTGCGTGATTTTTCAGCTTTGGGGTTGAGGTAAAAGTCGAGGGCCCGATGGGCCGCGTCGTGGAGTTTTTTTGAATCGACGGAGGCGTAGGGGGAGACCGGATCGGTTTGATCAGTCTTGTCAGTTGGATCGATATCCGAAGGCGGATTTGGTGTAGCTTTGAACATACCTAACTTCCTAATAAGTTGGGCTGTTACCGCTTCGCGACTAAACGAGGGGGTGGCAGCTGTAAGCAGGTTAGTCGACCGGGGAAGTAGGCTTTTCCGGCGTGCCCGGGGGCACCCTGCTCACAGCCACCATCGAGTGCAGGGATAGGGAATACCCGACTGGACGATGCGTTTGCAAACCTATCTTACCTCGGGCGACTAAACCCGGCCGCTGATTGGCAGCGACGGGGATCAAGTTACGGGGCAACGCCAAGGTGCACAAGCCGGCGGATTCGCGCTTACATGTAGGCAAAAGCGTCACGTGTTGTAGCCTCAATTCCACCGTTTTTTTGTTGTCCACAAAAAGTGAGAGAACAACAGTTTTGCATCTCTTTTGAAGGTTTTTGCACGTGGGGCAGAGCTAGTGTAGTCGTAGGCAAAGGGAGTTTTCTTGAGAACCGAGCTGTAAGAAAACCCCCAGTTAATTATTGGTTCTAGAGGACACGAACCGTAGAAGAAATACATCGAAAGATCTTGGAGACATAGGCGAAAGTCCGAAAGCTTTAGCTGGGACGTTTTCCTTTCAGCTTGGCCAAACCTTGATTGATGAAGCCAGCGTTTTCTCCGATTGTAAAAAGTGCTTCTCGGACGTTGTTTCCGGTATCCACCATTCCCTGTGCTTCGACCAGGAGTACTAATTCCATTAGAGCGGCTTCCAAGCCGAGTTGATTCTGATACATCCTTTCCAACACGTCTGATAGAGAGTATTGAACGGCCATTCTTAGGCTCCTTTTTGCAAAAAAACAAGCATAGCAGTGGCATCTGCGAGTGTTAGTTGGCTAGCGATTTCTACTCGACTGGTGAGATGCATCAGCTTGTGATGCTCCTCGGGTGAACTGAGCCAGCTTATTGTTTAGAGCTTTTGATTTTTCGTAGTTTTAATCTGGCCTTCCCGTGTGAATTTCACAATGTGTTAGCAGAGTGCTCCAGATTTTTTCCAGCTCAGATACCGCGAAATTACGTCTGTACTCAATTCACTTGGGGGGGCATCTATCACTTGCACTCCTTGGGCACTCAATTTTTCATGGAGCACCGATCGGGCGTTCAGGTAATCCACTGTTGCGCAGTATTCAAGCGCTTGCTCAATCGTTTGCACCTGCGAATGCCGTCTATCTTCAAGCGTGCTTTCACGCAGGCTGGCCACGAGTACTTGATGCTGTTGGCTTAATTGTCTGACGGCGTTCAGCAATTCCTCATCATCCTTATCCCGCACATTCGTCACCAACACCACCAGCGCCCGACGCTTCTGCCTCGCCAGCAACTGATTTACCGCCGCCGGATAATCCGCCGAACGCCGCGTGCTATCCAGGTCATAAACACCGTTGAGCAACACCTTGAGCTGCCCCGCACCTTTGACCGGTGCAATGAACCGCGGCTGATCGCTGGCGAAGGTGGACAAGCCCACCGCATCCCCCTGTCGCAAGGCCACATAACTCAACAGCAGACACGCATTCAGTGCATGGTCGAAGTGCGACAGCTCCCCATCCTGACTGCGCATCTGTCGCCCGCAATCGAGCATGAAAATGATCTGTTGATCGCGCTCGTCTTCGTACTCCCGGGCAATCGGTGTGCGGTGGCGGGCGGTGGCTTTCCAGTCGATCTGACGCAGGCTGTCGCCTTCGCGAAATTCCCTGAGCTGATGGAATTCCATTCCCAGGCCACGACGCTGGCGCTGACGCACGCCGAGCTGGCTGAGCCAGTTGTCGACCGCCAGCAACTGGCCGCCGTAGAGGCGGGCGAAGTCGGGGTAGACGCGGGTGTGGTCGGTGATGGTCAGCAGGCGTTTGCCGGACCACAGGCCGAAGGGGCTCGGCAGGTTGAGTTCGCAGGTTTCGAAGGTGTAGTGGCCGCGTTTGAGCGGGCGCAGGCGATAGCCGATCAGGCTGCGCTGGCCGGGTTGCAGCTCGGTGGAGAGCGGCAGGTTTTCGTAGCCGAGGCTGTCGGGTACGTGGTCGAAGATTTGAATGGCCAGTGGCTGGTCGAGCTCGTGTTCGACTTCCAGCCGGATATCGCTCCAGCGACCGAGGGCCAGGCTGCCGGGCACCTGTCGTTGCACGCGGGGCGAGGGCAGACGCTTGAGACGCAGCGCGTCCAGCAGGCTCAGCGCAAACAGCGCCAGCAACAAACCCCAGTTGATCGACAACAGGCTCGATGGCACTTCCACATCCAGCGCCTGCAACGCGCCCAGCACAATGCCGATGGCCAGCAGGATCGCCAGCCAGACCAACAGCAGGCGCGAGGGTTTCACAGGCGCGGCGCCGGGATCTGGTCAAGCAGTTGCTGAAGGACTTGATCGACTTGCAGGCCTTCGATGTCCAGCTCTGGCGCGAGGCGTACGCGGTGGCGCAACACCGCCAGTGCGCAGCCCTTGATGTCGTCGGGAATCACGAATTCACCACCGCGCAGCAAGGCCCGGGCGCGGGCACAGCGCACCAGTGCAATGGAGGCGCGTGGCCCGGCGCCTAGGCTCAGCCCCGGCCAGGTGCGGGTGCTGCGCGCCAGACGCACGGCGTAATCGAGCACCTGATCGTCCAGCGGCAAATCGCTGGCGATGCGTTGCAGGGCTTGCACGTCCTTGGCCTGCAACACGGTGCGCAGCGGTTGCACATCGAGCATGTCGGCACGGGTCGAGCGGCTGACCTGCCGCACCATGTCCAGCTCCTGATCGGCGTCGGGGTAATCCATGCGCACCTTGAGCATGAAGCGATCAAGCTCGGCTTCCGGCAGCGGATAGGTGCCTTCCTGTTCGATCGGGTTCTGCGTGGCGAGCACCATGAATGGCTGGGCAATCGGCAGGGCCCGGCCTTCGAGGGTGACCTGACGTTCCTGCATCGCTTCGAGCAGGGCGGCTTGGGTCTTGGCCGGGGCGCGGTTGATCTCGTCGGCCAGCAGCAGGTTGGTGAACAGCGGGCCCTTGCGCAGTTTGAACTGCTCGGTTTGCAGGTCGTAGACCGCGTGGCCGGTGACGTCGCTGGGCATCAGGTCCGGGGTGAACTGAATGCGCGCGAACTCGCCGCCGAAGCACTTCGCCAGGGCGCGTACCAACAGGGTTTTGCCGAGGCCAGGAACGCCTTCGAGCAGCACATGGCCGCCGGCGATCAGCGCGGTCAGCACATCGTCGATCACCGGGTTCTGGCCGATCAGCGCTTTTTGCAATTCGCCGCGCACGGCCTGGGCCAACTGGCTGGCGCGCTGGCGTTGCTGGGCCACGTGGCTGGGCGAGCCGGGTTCGATGTGTTCGGTCATAGCGTGTTCCTCAAGGCTTGCAGGTGGGCGACCTGACGGCAGAATTCGGCGCTGGACAGGCGCCGCTTCGGTGCCGGGCTCAGGGCCTGGCTGATGGCACGGGTCGGTTGGCGGGTCAGGCGCGACAGCACCAGCCATTGTTCGGCGACATTCAGTTGGTCGAAACCGGGATGTCGATGACGGGCGCGGCGCAGAACGTCCTGCTGCAACGCTTGCAGCAAGGTCTGCTGGCCGTTGTGACGCAGGATGAAATCGGCACTGGCGCGCAGGTGTTCCATCAACTGACGACGACCACTCGGAGACGGCGCCTGCACCGGGCCGTGACGCACGCCGACATGCCACAGCCACAGACCGATCAACGCCAGCAGGGCGACGATGGCTTGCGGGAAATAACGCCAGAGCAGGGTCAGCAGACTGTCGTGTTCAGTGTTGTACAACAAGGTCACGGCCGTGTCGGCGCTCAAATACCAGAGCAGCCAGGCATTGTCGTGTTGCGCAATGGCCGGGGTTTTCCACAGATCGGCATCGGTGACCACGGTGATCGTGCCGAGGCCGAAAGCCAGTTGCATCATGTGCGTGGCTTTCGCGCTGTTGGCCCAGGCCTGGGCGAGGTTTTTCGGGTCCTCGAGATGGAAGGCGGTGTCGAATCCGGCGTAGGCGGGTGCGTCCTCGTCTTCCAGATAGAGTTTGGTCAGATTCGGGAAGGGGTCTTCGGCGTTATCCGGCGGCGGATCCTTGAGATCCTTGCTGAAGAGTTGATGCAGTTGCACGCGGTCGAGCAGCAGGTCGTTGCTCTGGCCGGTCTTTTCATCCCAGATCGACTCGGCGACAAACACCAGCCTTCCGCCGGCCCGGGCCCAGTTCAGAACCTGGTCGACCTGACGTGGAGTCATTTTCGAGCGGTCGTTGAACATCAGCAGCGTGTGCTGGCGGGGATCGATGCCGGGCAATACGGCGAGGCTTTCGGCATGACTGACGTCGATCCCGCGCTCGCGCAGAAACATCTCCGCCGCCAGATAAGGATTGGCTTGTGCGGCGGGGGACGGGCCGTGATCGACTTCGGCCTGGTACGGCGTGGCCTTGAGGTACAGATAAATGCCCAGCGCACCGAGCAGGGCGACGATCAACGCGCCGCCCAAAAGCCAGAGTGCGCGCCGGTTCAACGGGCAACTCCGTGGCCGAACAGGGACCGCCAGCCATCACACAATTCCTGTTGCAGATGTGCCGCCGGTACGCGGTGCCCGTAGGCCATGTTCTGCCAGTGAGCGGTGAGGTGACGGCTATAAGTGAGCAGATCCGGGCGCTGCAACTGTTCGATCCGGGCCAGCACTTCGCTTTCGGTGTCGGCGGGTTTCAAGCTCAGGTTGAAGTCGTGCAATAGATGACTGAGCAATGCCCGGTACAGCAGACCCAGTGCCGCGCGCGGCTCGGTTTTCCAGAGTTGTTCCGCGTGGCTGGCGATGTCATCTGGCAGGCTTTCCTTTTGCAGGTCCAGACCGAAGGCCTGTTGCGGCAAGGGTCTTTTGTTCGGTTCGGGCAAGCGCGGACGACGGCCGACGAACGTTTGCAGAAGATCCCGATAACGCCAGACCAGCCAACCGAGTCCGGCGATCACCGCGCCCCACAGCACGACTTCGATCGCCTTGGCCAGGCCGTCGAGGTGTCGGCCGTCCAGCCAGCCAAGCAGGGTTTTCAACCATTGCGGTGCCTCGCCTTCCCTGGTTTTTTCGGCAGCAGCGGGATCTTCGCCGAAGCGATAACGGGTGACGGTTTCCTTGTTCTTGAACGGCGGTTGTTCGAGCAAGGCCTTGATGCTGTCGCGTGATGCCTCGCTGGTCAGTGGCTGGTTCAACAGACGCGGTGCATCCGGAGCTTTGGCAGGCTCGGCAGCCCAGGCTGATGGCAACCCCGGCAACAGCAGACACACCGCCAGCAGCAAGCCGATTGCGCTGCTGTTCAAACGCTGGCGCAAGCGGCGGAACACCAGTTCGATGTCCCACGCTTCGAGGACGGTGCGGCGGTTCAGATACAGGCTGAACCCGCAGGCGACATACACCGGTCCCCAGATCACCAGGATCAACGCATAGAACGCATTGGTCAGATGCTCCAGCCAGCGCCATTCGTAGTCGGCCGCGAAGATCAGGCTTTGCCAGTCCCAATCGGTTTCGACCTGTTGCGGCAGCAGCAGATAGAACAACACCATCAGGCCGATCCACAGCGCCGTTTCCAGATGCACGCCGATGATCGTCAGCCATTGCGCGGCGCCGGCATTGCGTTGCAGCAGCACCTGTAAACGCTGTTGGCGAGCGGTGCCGTCGAGGCCTTCGAGTTGCAGCACGGGCAGCAGGAAGCTGCGGCTCAGGCTGAAGCGACGCCAGGTCAGGCTGGCGAGCAGTTGCGGCTTGAGCAGGCGCGGCCATTGGCGCAAGGTCTGTTTCAAGGTGGGTGTTTCGCCGAACAGTGCCTTGGACAGGATGTACAGCGGCAAACGCTCGTACGCCGGTTTCAGCCACCAGAAGATGAACACGGCAAGTGACGGTGAATCCCACAGCAACAGGCTGAGCACCGCGAACAGCGGCAGGGTGACGATCGCCCAACTGGTCATCAGCAGACGCCGGTGCTGCTGACTCATGAGCACGCCCAGGTCCATCGCCTCCCAGGTGGTACGCGGACGGATCGCCACGGTTGCGTCACTCAGGCGCATGGCGGGACCTTCCGGCGAACAGCAGATAGAGCGCCACGCACAGCCAGAGCCCGGCGCCGACCAGGTATTTGGTCTGCGGCGAAACCCCGGTGCGCGATGACCAATAGGCTTCGATAAACGCCGCGATCAACAGAAACAGCATCACGCCGCAGATCAGCAGGATGCTCTGGCGCGCCGCAATCTGCAGGGCTTCGATTCGTGTCAGGCGTCCCGGCGCGATCAACGCCCAACCCAGTTTCAGTCCTGCCGCACCGGCCAGGGCGATGGCGCTGAGTTCGAACGCACCGTGTCCGATCACGAATGACCAGAAGGTCTGGCCGAAGCCAATCTCGCTCAAGTGTCCGGCCACCGCGCCGATGATCAACCCGTTGTAGAACAGGAAAAACGCACTGCCCACTCCCAGCAGCAAACCGCTGGCGAAGGTCTGAAAGGCGATGCCGATGTTGTGCATGATGTAGTAGCCGAACATCACCCAGTCTTCGCTCGCCGCGCGTTCGGCCGAACGCCCGAGATGGCCAGCGGCGGGGTCGTACATGCTCTGCATCTCGCGCACCTGATCGGCGGGAATCAGGTTGTAGATCAATTCGGGACTCAGATACACCAGCATCCCGAAACCGATCAGGCTGCCGAAGAACAGCAGGGCGGCGGCCAGCACGAAGCGCCATTCTGCGCGGACTAATCGTGGAAAACCGGCCAGGATGAAACCCAGCACGTTAGCGCCGAGCTGGCTGCGATGACGGTAGAGCTGTTGATGGCCGCGCAGTACTTGCTGTTGCAGGGAGTCGACGAGAAAACTGCTGTAGCCACGGTCCTGCGCCAGGGCCAGATGCTGGCAGAGTCGGCGATAAGCCTTGGGAAATTCCGCGACCTGCGAGGTGTCCTTGCCCCGTTCCAGACGTTCGAGGGCGAGGCTGAAACGCTCCCATTCGGCCTTGTGGCGGGATTCGAAAAGGCTTTGCTTCATGTCGGCCCCAACAGGCCGCGAGCGATGCCGTTGAGTTCACCGACTGCTTTCGGCGCACTGATGTGCAGCGGCTGGGCCAGCAAGGCAGCGAGTTCGTTGACCCGCGCCGTCGACAGTTCGGCCTGGCGCTCGGCGAAGGCGAGCAGGGCGCGTTGTTCAGTCAGGGTCAGCGGGATCGGCGAACGACGGGGTTCGGCATCGGGCAAGTGCGGACGCTTGAGAGGGCGTTCGCTGTAGATCACCAGCGTGCCGGCCGCGATGTCGCCGAGGCGTTTGAAGGTCGGGTGTTGCAGGCAACTGATCGCACCGAGGAAATAGCCGAACGGCATCAGGTCGACAAAACGCAGCAGGTTGCGCAGCAGCGAAGCCGACCAGCCGACCGGCGTGCCATCGTCGTGCACCACTCGCAAGCCCATCCATTGCTTGCCCGGCGAACGGCCTTGACGCAGTACTTCGAACAACACCATGTACCACCAGCTCACCACGAACAGCAGCAGTGAGCCCAGGCCGATGCCAAGCTTGCCGAGCAGCGCCAGCAACATGAGCAGCAGGCCCAGGATCAGCCCGCGCAACCCCAGATCAATGGTGAACGCCACGGCGCGCACCATCAGGCCGGCGGGACGCAGCGGCAGGTCGATGCCTTCCGGCGTTTCGACCTGGTGCCGCGTGTCCAGTGGCGGGGCCAGCGGTGCTTTCCTTGGCGGTGCTGTGGTCTCGAGCATGGGCTACCTGATGTTGCCGGATCGGGATGCAAGTGCGTCCGATGCTAGCAGCCTCTCGGGGGGAAACGACATAACTATGTCATACACATCCTTCAACCAAAGGTGACTGAATGATGCGGTGCTGGCCGCGACGGCGGTCGAACGCCTAGACTTTGCCGATCTTCAGTTCAGGAACCGCCCGTGACTTCCATCTTCTGGTACGACTACGAAACCACCGGCATCAATCCCCGATGCGACCGCCCGTTGCAGGTGGCCGGGATCCGCACCGACCATGAACTCAACGAAATCGATGCGCCGGTCAATCTCTACTGCCAGCCCAGCGAAGACATCCTGCCGCACCCGGCGGCGTGCGCGATCACCGGCATCACGCCGAGTCGTCTCGCCGAGCAAGGCTTGAGCGAAGCCGACTTCATGACCCGGGTCCACGCCCAGCTCGCGGCTCCCGGCACCTGCGGCGCCGGGTACAACACCCTGCGTTTCGACGACGAGATGACCCGCTACAGCCTGTACCGCAACTTTTTCGATCCCTACGCCCGTGAATGGCAGGGCGGTAACAGTCGCTGGGACTTGATCGATGTGGTGCGCGCCGCCTACGCATTGCGCCCCGATGGTCTGGTCTGGCCGACCGATGATGAAGGCCGGGTGACGCTCAAGCTCGAACGCCTGACCGCCGCCAATGGCATCGATCACGGCAATGCTCACGAAGCATTGTCGGATGTTCGCGCCACGATTGCCCTGGCCCGGTTGATCCGCCAGAAGCAGCCGAGGCTGTATGACTGGCTGTTCCAGTTGCGCAGCAAACAGAAGGTCATGGACCAGATTCGCCTGTTGCAGCCGATGGTGCACATTTCCGGCCGCTTCTCGGCCGCGCGCAGTTATATCGGCGTGGTGCTGCCGCTGGCCTGGCACCCACGCAACAAGAACGCGTTGATCGTTTGTGATCTGCACCTGGATCCGCAGGGGCTGCTCGACCTGGATGCCGAAACTTTGCGTCAGCGCCTGTATACCCGGCGTGACGAGCTGGCCGAAGACGAGTTGCCGGTGCCGCTCAAACTTATTCACATCAACAAGTGCCCGGTGGTGGCGCCGTTGGCGGTGCTGCGTGCTGAAGATCAACAGCGTCTGGGTCTGGACATGGCGTTGTATCAGGCACGTGCCTTGCGACTAAGTGACGCACAACAAGTTTGGAAAGATAAAGTCTCGGCGATTTATGCCAGCGAAGATTTCACCTCGAGTGAAGATCCCGAACAACAGTTGTACGACGGATTTATCGGTGATCGCGATCGTCGTTTATGTGAGCAAGTGAGGGCGACCGATCCTGCTCAATTGGCGCGAGAGCAATGGCCGTTCGATGACGAACGTTTGCCTGAATTGTTGTTTCGATATCGAGCACGTAACTTTCCCGATACGTTGAATTTCGAAGAGCAAGAGCGCTGGAAAATCTTTCGTCGGCAACGCCTGTCCGAGCCGGAGTGGGGGGCGCCTAATACCTTGCAATCTTTTGCCGAGGCCATGGAGCAATGGCGGGTTAGTGCTGCGCCGATGCAGGCCGAGGTGCTGGTTGAATGGCAGAACTATGTCCAGGCATTGCGCAAACGTTTGAATCTTTGAAATCGAACATGTCCGGCGCTTGAATGTCGGGCATAAAAAAACGCCAGCGTTCGCTGGCGTTTTTTGTATCACAGAAGCGCTCTGCGACAAGGGTTGCGGCTTAGCCCAGCAGGGTAGCCCAGCCTTCAACCACGTCACCGCCCCACTTGGCTTTCCACTCTTTCAGAGTTTTGTGGTTGCCACCTTTGGTTTCGATGACTTCGCCGTTGTGCGGGTTCTTGTATTGCTTAACTTTGCGAGCACGCTTGGTGCCGGTAGTTTTGGCTGCGCCGCCACGTGGAGCCTTGGTTTTGGACTCTGGATCCAGCAGCGCGATGATGTCGCGCAGGGATTTGGAATATTCGCCCATCAGTGTGCGCAGTTTGCCTTCGAATTCCAGCTCGGCTTGCAGTTTGTCGTCTTGCGACAGGTTCTTCAAACGGGCTTGCAGCTCTTTGATAGCTTCTTCGGTGGCACGATATTCGTTGATCAAGGACATGATTACTACCTTATGTGGGAGTGCGCGATGGCAGGGGACAGTGCGGCAATAATAGTCAGGCTGTTTCATCAAGTAAACATTTAACCGGGGTTTTTATTTGAATTAGTTACGTTGAAAAGCCCTGAATTGAATGTTCAGTTAAATATTGTGATGGAGTCTTCACAGATATTCACACAGCTCTGTTCAAGCATGGCTATTGCAACGCCATCATTCTGGCGTTTACACGCGTCAAAAAAGCTGCGACGGGCTGCGGTGAGGCTCCGTGGGTCATCAATACTGCAGTTTTCCCGCGCAGTCGCTAGAATGGCGGCCTTTGCGAAGTTCTGGAGTTTCCCCCTCATGCGCACTTTTCGGTTGGTGATTTCTTGCCCGGACCGCGTTGGCATCGTTGCCAAAGTCAGTAACTTTCTGGCGGCCCACAATGGCTGGATCACTGAAGCGAGCCACCACTCGGATAACCAGGTCGGCTGGTTCTTCATGCGTCACGAAATCCGTGCCGATTCCCTGCCTTTCGGTATCGAGGTGTTGCGCGAGAAGTTTGCACCGATCGCCGAAGAGTTCTCGATGGACTGGCGCATCACCGACACCGAGCAGAAAAAACGCGTGGTGCTGATGGCCAGCCGCGAATCCCACTGCCTGGCTGATCTGCTGCACCGCTGGCACAGCGACGAGCTGGATTGCGAGATATCCTGCGTGATTTCCAACCACGACGACCTGCGCAGCATGGTCGAGTGGCACGGCATTCCTTATTACCACGTGCCGGTCAATCCGCAGGACAAGCAACCGGCCTTCGACGAAGTGTCGCGTCTGGTCAAGCAGCACGACGCCGAAGTGGTGGTGCTGGCGCGCTACATGCAGATCCTGCCGCCGGACATGTGCCGCGAATACGCGCACAAGGTCATCAACATTCACCACAGCTTCCTGCCGTCGTTCGTCGGTGCCAAGCCGTACCATCAGGCTTCGATGCGCGGCGTGAAGCTGATCGGTGCGACCTGCCACTACGTGACCGAAGAGCTGGATGCCGGCCCGATCATCGAGCAGGACGTGGTGCGTGTCAGCCACAGCGACAGTATTGAAGACATGGTGCGTTTCGGCCGTGACGTCGAGAAGATGGTGCTGGCCCGTGGCCTGCGCTATCACCTGGAAGACCGCGTGCTGGTGCACGGCAACAAGACCGTGGTGTTCTGATTCAGGTTCGCTCCCACGCAGAGCGTGGGAGCGATCCATGGACCGTGAGGAATGACCGATGAGCGATCCACTGGACAAAGCCACTTCCAAGGCACCCGCCACCCTGGGCGAAGGCTGCCTGAGTCGTTATGACCCGGATGACCTGAGCCCGGAGGACGGCACGGAGTTTCCCGGTGCTGCCGAACTGTGGGAACAGCTCAAGGACGAAGAGGATGACCTCAAGAAGCCTGTCTGACGCTCAGCAGCTTTTTCAGCAACGGCCGGCCCAGCATCAATAGAAACACCGGGCCACCCACCAGCAGATAGAAGTAATACGTCACCACCCGCCAGATCAGGATCGCCGCCGCCGCGGTGGACTTGCCGACCATCGGCGCCAGCAGCGCCGCCGAGGTCAATTCCGCTGCACCGGCACCGCCCGGCAACAGGCTGAATTGCCCCGCTCCCAGCGAAAGCATCTGGATCAGAAAAGTCCAGGCCCACTGCACATCCGTCCCCAGCCCGCGCAACGCCAGATACAGCACGCTGTATCGCAGCGACCAATGCACGCAGGTCAGGACGAACACCTTGATCAATGTCGCCCAGGGCAACTTCAGCGCATCGGTGAAAGCTGCCAGAAAGTGCAGTAACTGCCGCGCCCAGCGCCGTCGAGTTCGCGGTTCGATGTTCATCCCGGCCAGCAGTCGTCCGCTCAAGCGGATCAAACGGCGGTGATAGCGCGCGACCAATATGCAGCTCAGTAAGCCCCCGGACAATGACACGGCGCTGACAATCAGCAGCCATTCCATACGATCACTCAGATGCTGGAACAGCGCGTAGATCAGAATTCCGCTCAGGGCGCAGAGAAAAAACAGCAGATCGCTCAACTGATCCATCGCAAACACGGCGCTGCCCCGGGCCGGGCGCACGCCGCTGCGCGCCAGCAGCGCCATGATCGTCAACGGCCCTCCGCTGCCGCCGGGCGTGGCGCACCAGGCGAATTCGGCCGCCATCACCACCCCGAGGCTTTTCACGGGCGTGACCCTGTCACGCTGATCGCCGAGCAGCAGCCGCAGGCGCAAGGTGTTGATGCCCCAGCACAGCAGCACCATGGCGAACATGATCAACAGCCAATTCAGCGGAAAAGCCTGCAAGCGCTCCCAGGTCTCACCGCCGCCGAGCAGGACGGGCACCGCCACGGCCACCAACAGGCCGATCATCAGCAGAATGCCGCGGCTCAAGCGGCACGCTCGGCTTGAGTGCGCTGGCGTGTCAGCCAGTCGATTTTGGTCATGGGCACGCGTCCGTCCGCCAGCAGTCGTTCAAGGGTGCGCCACCAGTAATCCCGGGAAAAGCGGTGACGCATGTCCACCGGGTGCAAGCCTAGACGAATCACCGGCGCCTGACGCCAGCGCTGCTCTCGCTGTTCGCTGACAATCTTCGACACCCCGCGACGCCAGGCACTGCGCGCGCTCCACACCAGTCCGGGGGCCTCGACCGCCGCGAAATCCGGCAAGTGATAAAGATGCTGTGGATCGCTGGTGTAGCGCAGCGGCAATTCGCGCAGTGCCTGACGGGTGCCGGCGCTCATCAACCAGGCCGGGGCCACGAAACCGTGCAGCGGCCAGCCGTGGCGTCGAAACAGATCGATGCCCGGGCGCAGGCGGGCGAGGGCGGCTTCACGGGACAACTGATAGAACTCGCCTTCATGGGTGTAGACCCGGCGCATGAACCAGTCGCGAGCAGTACGCGGGCCGGGCTCGGTGTCCTCATGAAAGTGGCCGTGCAGGGCCAGTTCATCGCCGCGTGCGACGCGCTGGTCGAGCATTCGACAGAACTCGGGGTGGACCTCAAGGGCATCGTGGCGATGGAAGTCCGGGACCACCAGCCACGTCATCGGGACATTGCCCAACCGGTCAACGGCTTCGACGAAGGCTCGATAATCGGCCCATGTGGAGGGTGCTACGTCATGCAGCACCAGCATTACCGCCGGACGTTCGTGAAATTCAGCCATTGGCCACCCGAGGAACCGAATCGCCGAGTACCGCGTGGTAATGGCTCAGCAGGCTGTCGACCACCGTGTCCCAGGCGTAATACCGTTCGACATGTTGGCGTGCCTGTCGACCGAGTACGTCAGTCCCGCGACTGAACAGTTCGCGCACGGCATTGGCCATGGCTTGCGCATTGTTCGGCGCGCAGAGCAGGCCGCAGGATTCGCTGACGATTTCCTCGAACGCTCCTGCCGCCACCGCCACCACCGGAATGCCACAAGCCATGGCCTCCAAGATCACCAAACCGAAGGTTTCCTGATCGCCGGCATGGATCAGCGCGTCGGCGCTGGCCATCAACCGCGCGACCTGGGCGGCCGGGCAGAACCGATCGATCACGCTGACATTGTCCGGGACGGACGCCGGCATCGACGAGCCGACCAGCAGCAGGTGATAACGCGGCCCCAGGCGTTTCATGCAATCGAGCAGCACCGGCAGGTTTTTCTCTTTGGAACCGCGACCGGCAAAGATCAGCAGGCGCGTGTCCTCGGCGATCCCCAGCTCGGCGCGTAATCCAGCGTCGCGGGCATCCGGGTGGAAGGTCTGAAGGTCAACGCCCAGGGGCTGCACATATACGTTGCGTACCCCCAGCCTGCTGAGCTTGTCGGCCATGACCTGGCTGGGCGCCAGCACCCGGTCGAAATTGCCGTACAACTTGCGCACATACGCATCGACATTTGGCGTGACCCAATGGCCCATGCGGTTGCCCACCAGCAGCGGCAGGTCCGAGTGGTAGAAACCGATCACCGGCACATCCAGTTGTCGCCGTGCATCGAGCGCGGCCCAGGCGGTGAGGTACGGGTCGCCGACTTCGATCAGATCGGGTTGCAGATCCTGCAGAACGTTTCGCCAAGGGGCCAGGCGCAGGGGAAAGCGATAGCCCTTGCCGAAGGGCAGGGCAGGGGCGGGAACCGTATAAACGCCATCAGACTCACCAAAATCCGCCCCGGGGATCAGCAGGCTGTGGCGGATGCCGGGCTTGACCCCCAGCCGACGGTGCTTGGCATCCAGATAGGTGCGCACGCCGCCGCTGGCCGGGGCGTAGAACATGGTGATGTCAGCGATATGCACGGTGAACGTCCCTCCGCAGTGATCTCCCTTGGTTGACCTTTATCAAGAATAGATGTTCGGTCGGGGTTTCGCGGTGGGGCGCAAGGTCGGTTTCGGAGGGATTGCCGGTCGTCTTCGTCGGATGGCAATGAACCGACGAAGACGACCGGCAGAACGGCTTTAAATGCGGAAGCTGCCAACCAGTTGCTTCAAGCGCGAAGCCTGCTGCTCCAGATCCGAGCAGGCACGCAACGTCGCCTGCAAGTTCTCGACACCTTCCTGGTTCAGCGTATTGATCTCGGTAATATCCACGTTGATCGACTCGACCACGGCAGTCTGTTCCTCGGTCGCGGTCGCCACCGACTGGTTCATCCCGTCGATTTCACCAATGCGCTGGGTCACGCTGTTCAGGCGCTCGCCGGCGAGGTTGGCGATGTCCACGCTGTCCTGGCTGTGTCGCTGGCTGTCGCTCATGGTGCTGACGGATTCGCGGGCGCCGACTTGCAGTTCCTCGATCATGGTCTGCACCTGTTGCGCCGATTCCTGGGTGCGGTGGGCGAGGTTGCGCACCTCGTCCGCCACCACCGCAAATCCGCGCCCGGCTTCACCGGCACGTGCTGCCTCGATGGCCGCGTTGAGCGCCAGCAGGTTGGTCTGCTGGGAAATGCTGGTGATCACTTCCAGAATCTGGCCGATGTTCACGGTTTTGCTGTTCAGCGATTCGATATTGCTGCTGGATGCGCTGAGCATGCTCGACAGTTGATTCATTGCCTTGATGCTGCGCTCCACCACTTGCTGGCCGTCTTCAGCCAGGCCACGGGCGTCGCTGGCCTGGGTCGAGGCTTGTGCGGCGTTGCGAGCGATTTCCTGGGCGGCGGCGCCGAGCTGGTTGATCGCCGCCGCCACGCTGTTGGTGCGCGAGGCTTGCTGGTCGGAGTTGTACATCGACGAGTTCGAGGCCGCGACTACCCGCAGGGCGACTTCGTTGACCTGGCCGGTGGCCGACGACACTTCGCGGATCGAGCCGTGGATACGTTCGACGAAACGGTTGAACGCCGTGCCGAGCACGCCGAATTCGTCCTGGTTCTGAATGGTCAGGCGCTTGGTCAGGTCGCCTTCGCCGTCGGCGATGTCTTCCATGGCGCGGGTCATGACATGCAGCGGCTGGATCAGGATGCGGATCAGCATGCCGAGCAGGGCAATGATGATCGCCACTGCAATCACGGTCGCGATCACGGCCGAGGTGCGGAATTCGCTGAGCATCGAGAAGGCTTTGTCTTTGTCCACCGACAGGCCGATGTACCAGTTCACCGACGGCAGGCCTTTGATCGGGGTGAAGTTGACGATGCGGGTCTTGCCGTCGACGGTGACTTCAGTGAAGTCACTGCTGATGCGCGGGGTGTCCTGCGGATAGGCTTCCTTCAGTGATTTCATCACCAGGGCCTTGTCCGGGTGCACCAGGATCTTGCCGTCGGCGCTGACCAGGAACGCGTAGCCCATGCCGGAGAAGTCCCGGGCGCTGAGGGTGTTGATCAGGGTTTGCAGGCTCAGATCGCCGCCCACCACGCCCACGCTCTGGCCGGCCTTTTTCGCGGCAGTGGCGATGGAAATGATGGTCTGGCCGGTGGCGGCGTCGATGTACGGTTCGGTCAGGGTCGAGGTGCTGCTGCTTTCCGCACCTTTATACCAGGGGCGAACGCGCGGATCGAAACCGTCCGGCATCTTCGCATCCGGGCGGATGGTGAAGTGCCCGGTGGCATCGCCGAGGTAGGACGCCATGAAGGTCGAGGTCAGAGCTTTCTGTTCCAGCAGGCTGGCGACGGCGGCAGGCTCGGGATTGATGGCGATGTTCTGGGCAGCGTTCTCGATCAGCAGGATGCGCCCGCTGAGCCAGGTCTGGATGTTGTCGGCTGTGACCTCGCCCATCTCGTTGAGGTAATTGTCCAGGTCCTCGCGGATCGCATTGCGTTGCAACCAGTCGTTGTACAGCGTGAACGAGGCGAAGGCGGCAATGACGATGAGGGCGGCGGCAAGCAAAATTTTATGGCTGAAACGCAGATTTTTGTTCATGGCTTGGGGTTCCGCTAAGGTCTTATTATTCAGGGCGTGCTTCTATAGATGCTCGCTAGGTGGGCTTGATGAGTACAAGCAGGTATTTCCGCTTCTCCTTAGGGAAATCTCCGATGCGGATGTCAGTCGCATCTGTCACCTTTAGCTATCGGCCATGCTCGACAAAGATTAACCATTGGGTGACCAAATGCCTGACTCCTTGCAACTCGTAATCGGCGCCGACCTCGCCGGGCAACCCATCGCCCAGGCCATGCGCCTGGCCAACCGTCACGGGCTGGTGGCCGGGGCCACCGGTACCGGCAAGACCGTCACCTTGCAGCGTCTGGCCGAGGCGTTCAGCGACGCCGGCGTCGCGGTGTTCGCCGCCGACGTCAAGGGCGACCTGTGCGGCCTCGGTGCTGCCGGCAATCCCCAGGGCAAGATTGCCGAGCGCATCGCCGGCATGCCGTGGCTCAATCACAAGCCTCAAGCGTATCCCGTGACCTTGTGGGACATTCACGGTCAGTCCGGTCATCCGTTGCGCACCACGCTGAGCGAAATGGGCCCGCTGCTGATCGGCGCCCTGCTGGAGCTGACCGACAGCCAGCAATCGGCGCTGTACGCCGCTTTCAAGGTGGCGGATCGCGAAGGCCTGTTGCTGCTGGATCTCAAAGACCTGAAAGCGCTGCTCAATCACCTCAAGGACAATCCGCAGCTGTTGGGCGAAGACGCGGCGCTGTTCACCACCGGCTCCAGCCAGGCGCTGTTGCGGCGTCTGGCCACGCTGGAGCAGCAGGGCGCCGAGGCGTTGTTCGGCGAGCCGGCGCTGCAACTGGAGGACATTCTGCAGCCGACCGCCGATGGTCGCGGCCGCATTCATCTGCTCGACGCCAGTCGTCTGGTGCATGAGGCGCCGAAGGTCTACGCGACCTTCCTGTTGTGGCTGCTGGCCGAGCTGTTCGAGCAATTGCCGGAACGCGGCGATGCCGACAAACCGCTACTGGCATTGTTTTTTGATGAGGCGCATTTGTTGTTCGGCGACACGCCCAAGGCCTTGCAGGAGCGCCTGGAACAAGTTGTGCGGCTGATTCGCTCGAAAGGCGTGGGCGTGTATTTCGTCACCCAGTCGCCGGGCGACCTGCCGGACGACGTGCTGGCGCAACTGGGGCTGCGGATTCAGCATGGGTTGCGCGCATTTACCGCCAAGGAACAGAAATCCCTGCGGGCGGTGGCGGATGGCTTCCGGCCGAATCCGGCGTTCGACACGTTAACGGTGCTCACCGAACTCGGGATCGGCGAGGCTTTGGTCGGCACGCTGCAAGAGAAGGGCACGCCGGAAATGGTGCAGCGGGTGCTGGTGGCACCGCCGCAATCGCGGATCGGACCGTTGACCGAGACCGAACGCACGGTGTTGATTGCCGGTTCGCCGTTCAAGGGGCGTTATGACAAGCCGATCGACCGGGAGTCGGCCTATGAAATTCTGATGGGCCGCAAGGGGCTGGGACCGGAGGCGGAAGCGGCGCCGGGCAAACCGGCGATTGAGGAGCCGAGCCTGGCGGACAAGGCTGGGGAGTTCCTTGGTACGGCCGCGGGGCAGGCGCTCAAGTCTGCGATGCGCCAGGCGGCGAATTCGCTGGGTAAACAGTTGGTGCGCGGTCTGATGGGGTCATTGCTCGGGGGCAGCAAACGCCGCTGATCAACCAAGGCTCAGGGTTTAGGTTTGGCGTGGGCGGCCAGTCGTTCCAGTGCCGCTCGCAGATTCGGATCGCTGATCCCGTCGGCGGTGGCCTGGATGGTCGCCGCCGCATCCGTCGACAGGTCGATCGTCGGCCCGTTCGCCTCGCGCTGGAGGGTCGGTGGCCGCACGGCGAATTTGATCCGTGTCAGATTGGCGAACTCATCGAACATCTGCAGTTGCCGTTGCAGGCGTTTCTGCTGATAGCGCAGGCGCGTAGCCCAATGGCCGTCGGTGACGATCAGCAGCAGCTCGCCTTCGCGCCACTTGGCCACGTGGCAGTGCGCGCGGGCGGCAGGTTGCAGCTGGCTTTCGAGCAGACGTTGCAGATGGGCCAGACGCTGGGCATGACCGAGGATGGCTTTCAACGGCCTGGCTTCGCGTAGCAGAACGGCGGGCGCTCTGGCTGTGAGAGGGCGAAATGCCATGATCTAGGACCTGAAGTGACAGAGGCGCCATGGTAGCAGATGGCACCCATTTCACTCGCCCATTGCTTTTGTCCCTGCTTTGCCCATTAAATCAACGACTAACTTCTTCCCTGTACGGCTTGAAGTTGAGCAAAACGCCCCTATTTTAAGTGAGCCCCGTCAAAGCGCAGTGCCAGCATCGTGGAATATCCCCACTTTCCTCACCACCGTTTCCGGGTAGAATGCTCGTTCGCATGCGGCCATGAGGGCTGCACGGGCGACTCACGGGGCCGCCCTCCATCCCTTTAGTGTGGAAGATCCTGCCGATATGTTTGCGCCTTTGTTAAAGAAACTTTTTGGAAGCAAGAACGAGCGTGAAGTCAAACGCATGCTCAAGACGGTGCAGCTCGTCAATGCCTTCGAAGAGAAGATGGTCGCCCTCTCGGACGATCAACTGCGCGCCAAGACCGCAGAGTTCAAGGACCGCATTGCCAAGGGGGAGACCCTCGACAAGCTGTTGCCGGAAGCCTTTGCGGTCGCCCGCGAAGCCGGCAAGCGTGTCATGGGCATGCGCCACTTCGACGTCCAGCTGATCGGCGGCATGACCCTGCACGAAGGCAAGATTGCCGAAATGCGCACCGGTGAAGGCAAGACCCTGGTGGGTACCCTGGGCGTTTACCTCAACGCGCTGTCCGGCAAGGGCGTGCACGTTGTGACCGTGAACGATTACCTGGCCCGCCGCGACGCCAACTGGATGCGTCCGCTGTATGAATTCCTCGGTCTGAGCGTCGGTATCGTGACGCCGTTCCAGCCGCCGGAAGAGAAGCGCGCCGCCTACGCTGCCGACATCACCTACGGTACCAACAACGAATTCGGGTTCGACTACCTGCGCGACAACATGGCGTTCAGCATGGAAGAGAAATTCCAGCGCGAACTCAACTTTGCCGTGATCGACGAAGTCGACTCCATCCTCATCGACGAAGCGCGTACTCCGCTGATCATTTCCGGTCAGGCCGAGGACAGCTCCAAGCTGTATATCGAGATCAACAAGCTGATCCCGAAACTCAAGCTGCACGTCGAAGAAGTCGAAGGCGAAGTCACCCAGGAAGGCCATTACACCGTCGACGAGAAGACCCGTCAGGTCGAACTCAACGAAGCCGGTCACCAGTTCATCGAAGACCAACTGACCAGCATCGGTCTGCTGGCCGAAGGCGAGAGCCTGTACTCGGCGCATAACCTGAGCCTGCTGACTCACGTTTATGCCGGTCTGCGTGCGCACAAGCTGTTCCATCGCAACGTCGAATACATCGTGCAGGACGGTCAGGTCGTGCTGGTCGACGAACACACCGGTCGTACCATGCCGGGTCGTCGTCTGTCCGAGGGCCTGCACCAGGCTATCGAAGCCAAGGAAGGCCTGAACATCCAGGCCGAGAGCCAGACCCTGGCATCGACCACGTTCCAGAACTACTTCCGCCTCTACGAAAAGCTGTCCGGCATGACCGGTACCGCCGACACCGAAGCGTTCGAATTCCATCAGATCTATGGCCTGCAGGTCATCGTGATCCCGACCAACAAGCCGTTGGCCCGTAAGGATTACAACGACCTGGTGTTCCTGACCGCCGAAGAGAAATACGCGGCGATCGTCAATGACATCAAGGAAAGCATGGCCGCCGGCCGTCCGGTGCTGGTGGGTACTGCGACCATCGAAACCTCCGAGCACATGTCCGCATTGCTCGAGAAGGAAGGCATCGAACACAAGGTTCTGAACGCCAAGTTCCACGAAAAAGAAGCTGAAATCATCGCACAGGCCGGTCGTCCGGGCGCACTGACCATCGCTACCAACATGGCCGGTCGTGGTACCGACATCCTGTTGGGCGGCAACTGGGAAGTTGAAGTCGCGTCGCTGGAAAACCCGACCCCTGAGCAGATCGCCCAGATCAAGGCCGACTGGCAGAAGCGTCACCAGCAAGTGCTGGAGTCCGGCGGTCTGCAGGTAATCGCGTCCGAGCGTCACGAATCCCGTCGTATCGACAACCAGCTGCGTGGCCGTGCCGGCCGTCAGGGTGACGCCGGTTCCAGCCGCTTCTACCTGTCGCTGGAAGACAGCCTGATGCGTATCTTCGCCTCCGACCGGGTGAAGAACTTCATGAAAGCCCTGGGCATGCAGCCTGGCGAAGCGATCGAACACCGCATGGTGTCCAACGCCATCGAGAAGGCACAGCGCAAGGTTGAAGGCCGCAACTTCGACATTCGCAAGCAACTGCTCGAGTTCGACGACGTCAACAACGAACAGCGTAAAGTGATCTATCACATGCGTAACACGTTGCTGGCTGCGGACAACATCGGCGAAACCATCGCTGACTTCCGCCAGGACGTTCTGAACGCCACCGTCAGCGCACACATTCCACCGCAATCGCTGCCAGAACAGTGGGACGTGGCCGGTCTGGAAGCGTCGATCGCCAGCGACTTCGGCGTGAAGCTGCCGATCCAGCAATGGCTCGACGAAGACGATCACCTGTACGAAGAAACCCTGCGCGAAAAGCTGATGAACGAGCTGATCGCCGCGTACAACGAAAAAGAAGACCAGGCTGGCGCCGAAGCCCTGCGCTCGTTCGAGAAGCAGATCGTGCTGCGCGTTCTGGATGACCTGTGGAAAGACCACCTGTCGACCATGGATCACCTGCGTCACGGTATCCACCTGCGTGGTTATGCGCAGAAAAACCCCAAACAGGAATACAAGCGCGAGTCCTTCACGCTGTTCTCCGAGCTGCTGGATTCGATCAAGCGCGACTCGATCCGTGTGCTGTCGCACGTTCAGGTTCGCCGCGAAGATCCGGCCGAGGAAGAGCAACGCCTGCGTCAGGAAGCCGAAGCACTGGCCGCCCGCATGCAGTTCGAACACGCTGAAGCGCCAGGTCTGGATCAACCGGAAGCACTGGTCGGTGAAGAGGTCGACGTGGCACTCGCCACCGCCCCGGTGCGCAACGAGCAGAAGCTGGGCCGCAACGAACTGTGCTACTGCGGTTCGGGCAAGAAATTCAAGCATTGCCACGGGCAGATCCAGTAAAACCCGTTTCAATCGCTGAAATACCCGCGCCGCGACCGGCACCAGCCGTCGCGGCGTTTTGCCATTTACACCACCGTCACTACGCTTGGCGGTGCTGACATCATTGAGTAAGGAGCGCATTCATGGCTGTTGGTCTTGGTCCTTTGCCAACGTTGCACCCGGTTGCCGGTTTTGAACTCGGTATCGCTTCGGCCGGCATCAAGCGCCCGGGGCGCAAGGATGTCGTCGTGATGCGTTGCGCCGAAGGTTCCACCGTGGCGGGCGTGTTCACGTTGAACGCTTTCTGTGCAGCGCCGGTGATCCTGGCCAAGAAACGCGTGCAGAACGCTGTGCGCTACCTGTTGACCAACACCGGCAATGCCAACGCCGGCACCGGCGAACCGGGCCTGGCTGCTGCCGAGCGCACCACCGCCAAACTGGCTGAACTGACCGGCGTGGATGCCAGCCAGATCCTGCCGTATTCCACTGGCGTGATCGGCGAGCCGCTGCCGGTCGAGAAGATCGAAGGCGCCCTGCAGGCCGCGCTGGACGACCTGTCGGAAAACAACTGGGAAGCTGCCGCCACCGGCATCATGACCACCGACACGCTGCCAAAAGGCGCCAGCCGCCAGTTCCAGCATGACGGCGTGACCATCACCGTCACCGGCATCAGCAAGGGCGCGGGCATGATCCGTCCGAACATGGCGACCATGCTCGGTTACATCGCCACTGACGCCAAAGTCTCTCGCGACGTGCTGCACAACCTGATCCTGGACGGCGCCAACAAGTCGTTCAACCGCATCACCATCGACGGCGACACCTCGACCAACGACTGCTGCATGCTGATTGCTACCGGCAAGGCTGCGCTGCCGGAAATCACCCGTGCCGAAGGCGAGCTGTTCACCAAGCTGAAGCAGGCTGTGTTCGAAGTATGCATGGACGTGGCCCAGGCCATCGTGCGTGACGGCGAAGGCGCGACCAAGTTCGTGACCGTTGAAGTCAACGGCGGCGGCAATCACCAGGAATGCCTGGACGTCGGCTACACCGTGGCCCACTCGCCGCTGATCAAGACGGCACTGTTTGCGTCCGACCCGAACTGGGGCCGAATCCTCGCTGCCGTTGGTCGTGCCGGCGTGCCGGATCTGGACGTGAGCAAGATCGACGTGTTCCTTGGCGAGGTGTGCATCGCCAGCCGTGGCGCCCGCGCCGCGACTTACACCGAAGCCCAGGGCTCGGCAGTGATGCAGCAGGAAGAAATCACCATCCGTATCGAACTGGGTCGCGGCGATTGCAGCGAAACCATCTGGACCACCGACCTGTCCCACGAGTACGTGAAGATCAACGCCGAATACCGCACCTGATCCCTGCCGAAGAAGGAGGTCTGCGGACCTCCTTTTCTTCTGTCCCATGAAAGGACCCGAACATGAGCCTTCACCTGATCATCGGCGACAAACTGCTTTCCTCCTGGTCCCTGCGCGCGGCGCTGGCGCTTGAACTGACCGGCGCGCCCTACACCGAAGAACTGGTCAAACTCGGCAAGCCCGACACCCGTGAGCGGCTGCTGGCGCATTCGCCGACCGCCAAGGTGCCACTGTTGAAAACCGCCCGTGGCACCGTCGCCGACTCTCTGGCGATTGCCGAATACCTGGCCGAACAGTTTCCTTCCGAGCAACTCTGGCCGACCGATATCTTCGCCCGAGCCCAAGCGCGATCCGCCTGCGCGCAGATGCACAGCGGCTTTTTCGCCATGCGCAACCACATGCCGTTCAATCTGAGCCACGACGCGCCGCTCAATCCGGTGCCGCCGGAAGTGAAGGTCGATGTCGAGCGCATGCTCGCGCTGTGGGCCGAATGCCGTGCTGTCGCGACCGAACCGGGGCCTTACCTGTTTGGTCGGGTGTCGCTGGCCGATGCGTTCTTCGCCCCGATTGCCGTGCGTCTGCGCACCTATCAGGTGAAGCTGCCGGCTGATGATCAAGCCTATGTTGAAACCGTCTACCAATGGCCAGCCTTAAAGGCCTGGCAAAAGGCCGGACTGGAGGAATTGCAGTCGTGAAACGCGTACACGTCGCCGCCGCCGTCATTCGTGATGGCAGCGGCAAAATTCTGATCGCCCGCCGTGCCGATACCCAGCATCAGGGCGGCCTCTGGGAATTTCCCGGTGGCAAGGTCGAAGCCGACGAGTCGGTGCAGACCGCCCTGGCCCGCGAGCTGCACGAAGAGTTGGGCATCGTTGTCGGCGCTGCCCGGCCGCTGATCAAAGTGCGCCACGATTATCCGGACAAGCAGGTGTTGCTGGATGTCTGGGAAGTGTCGAGCTTCACCGGCGAACCTCATGGCGCCGAAGGCCAGCCTTTGGCCTGGGTTTCTGCCAGAGCGCTGACGGATTACGAATTCCCGGCGGCCAACCAGCCGATCGTCGCGGCGGCGCGTCTGCCCGCTGAATACCTGATCACCCCGGAAGACCTGGAAACCCCGGCCTTGCTGCGCGGTATCCAGAAGGCGATTGCCGGCGGTATCAAGCTGATCCAGCTGCGTGCGCCCAATGGTTATGACCCGAAGTACCGCGATCTGGCGGTGGATGCGGTCGGCCTGTGCGCCGGCAAGGCGCAGTTGATGATCAAGGGCCCGTTCGAGTGGCTGGGCGATTTCCCGGCCGCCGGCTGGCACATCACCTCGGCACAGTTGCGCAAGTATGCGGCTGCGGGGCGTCCGCTGCCGGCGGAGCGCTGGCTGGCGGCGTCCTGCCACAACGCTGAAGAACTGGCACTGGCCGAGCAGATGGGTGTGGATTTCGTGACCCTGTCGCCGGTGCAACCGACCCTGACTCACCCGGATGCGCAGCCGTTGGGCTGGGAGCAGGCGTCGACGCTGATCGAAGGTTTCAGCAAGCCGGTGTTTCTGCTGGGCGGAGTCGGACCGGCGGAGCGTGAACAAGCGTGGAATGCCGGGGCTCAGGGTGTGGCGGGGATTCGAGCGTTCTGGCCTGAGGCCTGATTCTTTATTGAGGCTGATGTCCCTTCGCGAGCAAGCCCGCTCCCACGGTTGATTGCATTGCCGCAGGAGGAACTCGATCAACTGTGGGAGCGGGCTTGCTCCGGGCGGCGTTCCGACGAAGGCGTCCTGATCGGCGCTACACCTCTGAAGGTTTCGCCGCCGGTTGCCACAGAATCTCGACGATACCCTGGCGCCGCGCAATCAACCTCGCCGCCACAAACAACAGATCCGACAAGCGATTGATATACGCCAGGCCAACCCCGGCCAACGGTTCGATCGCATTCAAATGCTGACAACGCCGCTCGGCACTGCGCGCCAGGCTGCGACAGACATGGGCCTGGGCAATCAGCATCGAACCGCCCGGCAGAATGAAATTCTCCAGCGGCCCCAATTCTTCATTCCAGACATCAATAGCGGCTTCCAGCCGTTCGATTTCTGCTGTGTTCAATGCCTGATACTCCGGCATCGCCAGTTCACCGCCAAGGTCGAACAAACGGTGCTGGCAGGGCGCCAACACATCGATCAACTCATTCAGCCCCGGGCAGGCTTCGCGCTCGGCGATCAACCCGGCCAGCAGCACGCCCACCTGACTGTTCAGCGTATCGACCTCGCCAATGGCCTCGATGCGCGGGTGATCCTTGGGTACCCGGCGGCCGTCGCCCAGTCCGGTTTCGCCCTTGTCGCCGGTGCGGGTGTAGATCTTCGACAAGCGAAAGCCCATGGTTTACCTCGGTAGTAGATTGGTTTCGGCGGCGATGGGCGCCGGTTGCGCCAGTGGCAGGCGCAGGGTGAAGCAGGTGCCTTGCCCTGGCGCCGACTGCACTTCCATCTGCCCTTTGTGGTTGTTGGTGATGATGAAGTACGACACCGACAGCCCGAGCCCCGTGCCCTGGCCGATTTCCTTGGTGGTGAAGAACGGTTCGAAGGTGCGCTTGCGCACGTTCTCGCTCATGCCGATGCCGTTGTCCTCGACCTGAATCTCGGCCCATGGTGGATTGAGACGGGTGCGCAGGGTGATTCGCCCTGGCTCGCTGTCATCTTCGCGCTGGTGGATCGCCTGCGCGGCGTTTTTCAGCAGGTTCAGCAGCACCTGTTCGAGTTCGTTGGCAGTGCCGGGCACCGGGCCCAGCGCCGGGTCGAACTGGCGAATGATAGCCTGACCCTTGAAGTCGAAGCCGATGGCCAGGTCAAAGTCGTTGCCGGCGATCTCCACGGCTTGATCGATCAGCGCCGGCAGGTCGCACGGCGCCATCTGGCGGTTGCTGCGGCGACTGAAACTGAGCATGTGGGTGACGATTTTCGCCGCCCGCGCACCGGCCTGCTGGATGCCGTCGAGCAGTTGCGGGACTTCCCGGCCTTGCAGGTAGCGGTTCACGGTATCGAGTTCGATGCCCAGTTGCTCGGCCTGCTCGAGGTTCTTCGGCAGGTCTGGCGACAGACGTCGGCGAATGTTCTGCACGTTGTGCAGGATCGCCCCCAGCGGATTGTTGATTTCGTGGGCCATGCCGGCGGCGAGGCCACCGACCGACAGCATTTTCTCCGACTGCACCATCATTTCTTCCAGCGACAGACGCTGGGTGATGTCGTCGATGCGGATCACCACGCCGCGTCCGGCACCGCCCATCAACGGATAGAAGGTCAGGGCGTAGTGCTTGGGCTCGTCGTCCTTGAACCATGTCACCCGCTCGATTTTCGCCACCGTGTGCTGTTCGACGGTCTGCTTGAGTTGCGGCAGGAACGGCTTGAGCGGCTCGAACGCGAGGAAGATCGGCTGGTTGAGCGCTTCGTCCAGCCGGGTACCGGAAAGGGCGCTGGCCTCCTGGTTCCATTGGGTGACGTAGAGCTGTTCGTCGAGGGCGATCAGCGCCGAGGGCATGGAGTCGATGATGCTGTTGAGGTAGTTCTGGAACCCGGTGAGTTTTTTTTCGATCTTGCTGCGCACCTGGACTTCCAGTTCCAGCTTGCGGTTGGTGTGGCGGGTTTCTTCAGCCAGACCCTGGGCCTGATCGTAGGCGGCTTGCGAGTCATCGCGGGCGCGCTTGAGTTGCTGCTCCCGGGCCTCGATGCGCGAGAGCATGGTGTTGAACGCTTCGGCCAGACTGCCGATTTCGTCATGGTTGCCCCGGGAGGCGCGCAGGGCGTAGTTCTCTTCGCGGGTGACCTGGCGGGACAGTTCTTCGAGCTGATGGATCGGCCGGGTGATCAGGCGCTTGATCTGCCGGGCGATGACCAGCCACAGCAGCACACTGAAAATCAGAATCCCCAGACTGGCGGTGAGCGTGCCGGTGTAGAACGCCACCGGCAGTTCACTGCTGGCCACCAGCAACAGGTGGCCCGGTGCGGTGCCGGGGCGGGGCAGGGTGATCAACTGGTTGCTGCGGAACTCGGTCAGTTGCCAGGCTTCGATGTGCCGGTAGCGTTCCGGCAGGTTGAGTTTGTCGCCGTGCTGCAACTGCGCCAAGCGTTCGCCCTTGCCGTCATACAGCGCGGCGGCACGCAGCGGGGAATAGCTGTCGAGCTCCTTGAGCAAACGCTCGGCGCTTTGTGGCGACTGCAAGGCGTCGGCCACCAGGCTCGGGTTCGACACCAGCCGGCCGATGGTCTGCAACGCCTGGGGGGCCATACTTTCCTGGGAGATGTAATAGGCGGCGCTGATAAAGGTCAGGTTGGCGACCAGCAACACAGTGGTCAACAGCACCAGCAGGGCGGCCAACAATTTCTGGCCGACCGGCAGGTTTTCAAGACGCTGGCGCAATGGCATCAGGTTTATCGCAGCAAAGGAACAAGTGGCCAGCGTAGCCGCTGCTCAGTCGACGGGCAATCCGAGACTGTGCAGATGAGCGCTCAGGCGCTCCTGCAATTGCTTGAGATGAGGCAGGTTCAACTGATGACGCTCTGCAACCTTGCAGGCGTGGCCGAGCAGATAACTGATCTCGGTGCGGCGTTTACTGGCCACGTCCTGGTACATGGACGAGAAATTCGCCGCCGTGGCCTGGATCACCCGTTCGACTTCCTGTTGCAGGTTGTCCGCCGCGGCCGGTTGCCCGCAGCGTTCGAGCAGTTCGGTCAGTTCGCCGCACAGGGTGGCGACCTCGCAGTTATGTTGCTGCAAGCCGCCGTTGCGGCAGTCGTGCAGCACCGTCAGCGGATTGATTGCACAGTTGAGTGCCAGCTTGCGCCACAGACGGGTGAGGATGTCGGCGCTCCATTCATGGGGGATTTTCGCCGCCTCGAGATCGTCCAGCCAGATCGGTGCTACCGGATGACCGGCGTCCCCTAGCCAGGTGTAGCCATGGCCTGCGAACACCACGCGCCAGTCGCCGTCGCGAAAAGCGCCTTCGGTGCTGGAGGCGCTGATACAGCGGGCCTGCGGGACTCGCGCGGCGACCGCTTCCTGGCTGCCGAGGCCGTTCTGCAAAAGGATCAGTTCGGCGTCCGGTGCCAGGCGATGGGCAAGCCCGGCTACGGCCGTATCGGCGTCGTAGGCCTTGCAGGCCACCAGCAGGCGGCGGATCGGTTCGGGGCTGTCCGGGGTTTCGCCAGGGATGGCGTAGCTGCTGGCCACGCCTTGCTCGACGAGGGTCAGGCCGCCCGCCGTCGCATAGTCGTGCAAGCGGTCAATGTCGCGCAGGATCAACCGAACCGGCAGGCCGGCCCGGGCCAGGCGTGTGGCCCAGAGCGTGCCGAGACTTCCGGCGCCGAGGACGTGCCAGGGGGTGGACATCAGTTTTTCACTCGGTAAGGTACTGGCATGCAAGGCTCGCCGTGTCGGTGGGAAAAGACCCGTTATAATGAGCCCGATTTTAACCGCAAGCCAAGCGCGCCGCGTCCCGTACGAGCGCGCCTTTTTATTGGAGAACTTACATGCCGTCGTTCGACGTGGTATCCGAACTGGACAAACACGAACTCACCAACGCGGTCGAGAACGCCGTGAAGGAACTCGATCGTCGTTATGACCTGAAAGGCAAGGGCAGCTTCGAATACAAGGAAAAGGACCTGACCGTCCACCTGACCGCTGAAGCCGATTTCCAGCTGGAAGCGATGATCGAGATCCTCAAGCTGGCCCTGGTCAAGCGCAAGATCGACGTGCAGTGCCTCGAAGTCAAAGACTCCTTCGCCTCGGGCAAGCTGATGAAGCAGGACGCCGTCCTCAAGGAAGGCATCGACAAGGAACTGGCGAAGAAAATCGTCGGCCACATCAAGGAAGCCAAGCTCAAGGTGCAGGCCGCCATTCAGGGCGAGCAGGTACGTGTGACCGGCAAGAAGCGTGACGACCTGCAGGAAGCCATCGCGGCCCTGCGTGCCAAGGAATTTGGCATGCCACTGCAGTTCAACAACTTCCGCGACTAAGCTTTTCGGTCGGGAACCTCTCGGCGTTTAATGCGTCCGAGGCCCAAGCGACGGCAGAAACGATTGAGCCCTGTTCGGTTCGGTCTTTCTGCCGCTGGTTTTTTACAGCCCGGGAAGCCGGCAATCAGGAGATAAAAGATGGATTTGAATGCTGAGGTGGACAACCTGGTCAAGGCGTCCCAGGCGTGGATTCCGATGATCATGGAATACGGCAGCCGTGTGTTGCTGGCGGTGATTACCCTGGCCATCGGCTGGTGGCTGATCAACAAGGTCACGCAAAAGCTCGGCGGCCTGCTGGCCCTGCGCAATGCCGACCTGGCGCTGCAAGGTTTCATCAGCAGCCTGGCCAACATCATTCTCAAGGTGCTGCTGATCGTCAGCGTGGCGTCGATGATCGGCGTCGAGACTACCTCGTTCGTCGCGGCAATCGGTGCGGCCGGCCTGGCCATCGGTCTGGCGTTGCAGGGCAGCCTGGCGAACTTCGCCGGCGGCGTGCTGATTCTGCTGTTCCGTCCGTTCCGCATCGGTGACTGGATCGAAGCTCAGGGTGTGGCGGGTACCGTCGACAGCATTCAGATTTTCCACACCGTGCTGCGCACTGGCGACAACAAGACCATCATTGTCCCGAACGGCAACCTGTCGAACGGCATCATCACCAACACCAACCGTCAGCCAACGCGCAAGGTTGTGTTTGATGTAGGTGTGGATTACGAAGCCGATCTGCAAAAGGCCCGTCAGGTGCTGCTGGATCTGGCCAAGGATGAGCGCGTTCTGCAGGATCCGGCACCTCAGGCCGTTATTTCGACACTGGGTGACAGTTCGATCACTGTTTCCCTGCGGGTATGGGTTAAAACTGCGGATTACTGGGATGTGATGTTCATGTTTAACGAACAGTCGCGTGATCGTTTAAAGACTGCAGGCATTGATATTCCTTTTCCACAACGAGTGATTCGTGTGGTTCAGGAATCGGCAGTGTAATGATAGGTTGCTAATTAATTGCCTGACTTATTGGTCAGGCATCTATTACAAGTGACAGGCAATAAAAAAGGCCCATCCGAAGATGGGCCTTTTTGTTTTGTTACCGCAACTAACTCGGTGCGATTACAAAAGCGACAGCGGGTAGTCGACGATCAGACGGAACTCTTTGGTATCGCCTTCGCCTTCGTCGGCGTTAGCGAAGTGCCAGGCTTGACGAATACGGAAGGACAGGTCTTTGGCCGGGCCAGACTGAACTACGTATTTGGCTTCGAAGTTGGTTTCGTTGTGTTTGCCATCTTCGCCATACAGACCAGCGTAGGCGCTGCCTGCTGGAGTGTGGGTGCCGTCGATGTCCCAGCCTTTAACGTAGCGGGTCATGAAGCTCAGACCTGGAACGCCGTACTCGGCCATCTTGATGTCGTAACGGATCTGGGCAGACTTCTCGCCCGGGGCGTTGAAGTCAGAGTACTGGATGGAGTTGGCGAGGAAGATCGAGTCGCCGCCACGGTTGTTCTTGCCCACGCCGATGTAGTCGAACGGAGTGTCGCCGTTGACCTTCTGGAAGGCCAGGGTGATGGTGTGCGCTTTCAGGAACGAGAGAGCGGTGGCCAGGGAGAACGCGGTGTTGCTGATGTCACCGGCTTTCGCGCTACCGGTGTCGGTGGTGCGATAGATGTTGAAGTCGGTGTTCAGCGAGGTGTCACCACCGAACGGAGTGGTGAGGTTCACGTTGGCGTAGTACTGGTTCCAGATGTCTTCCAGTTTGGCGCCGTAGAGCGATGCGCTCAGGTTTTCGGTGATGCCGTACTTGCCACCGAAGTAGTCGATGGTGTTGGCTTCAACGCCGGCGTAGGTCGCGTACAGACCGCCTTCACGGGAGTTGCGGTCCTGGCTGGTTGCCGAGTAGAAGTGACCGGCTTCGAGGTCAAGGTCTTTGATCTCGCTGCTCTGCAGTTGGAAACCGCTGGCAGTTTGCGGAAGGATACGGGAGCCGCCGACAGCGAACACCGGAGCGGTGCTAGGCTGCATGTCACCGATTTTCAGCTCGGTTTTCGATACGCGGAACTTGATGGCAGCGCCGGCTTTGCCTTGGCTGTCGTCAGGGTCGCGGGAACCGTTTGCATTGAATTCGTTGCTGCGGCTCATGTTGCCGGAGCCGCTGGTGCCGGCGCCGCCGTCCAGTTTGATGGCCAGGTAGCCGAACGCATCAACGCCGACGCCAACAGTACCTTGGGTGTAACCGGAGCTGAAGTTGCCCCAGATACCCTGGGTCCAGTCTTTAACGTCACGGGCACCGTCTTTGTTGTCACGGTTGAAGTAATAGTTGCGAATCAGCAAGTCAGCTTTCGCGTCTTCAACGAAGCCTTTCGCTTCAGCCTGGTCACTTACAAACGGGGCGGCCGTAGCCATTTGAGTACTGGCTGCTGCAGCAACTGCCAGTGCGATCATGCTCCACTTCATCACGCGCATCGTGATTTGCTCCTTTGGTTTTAGAAGAGTACTGCCGTCCCACCTGTTTTATTATCTGGGCGGCTCTTTCTTTTTGTGTCGGCGCAAACTTATATCACGCCGACCATGTTGGCGATACTTGCGAATCCAACCTTTCAGCTTCTTTACGAGCGTGTCGCAAACGGCTTGGTAGATGTCGCAAATTTACAGTCCAAATGCAATGGGACTGACAACTTCAGCGCTGTTTTACAGAGCTTGAGCATCGGTAAAAAAGAGTCCCTTGGCAAAACGCTTGAATCTCCATCGGGCAACCCTGCCACTGTTTTTATGGGGCTCAAGGCATCCACTTCTTGTGGTGCGCTTATAGTCCATATGGGTATGAATGCAACAAGCGTGCACAAACCGCTGAATTGTTCCGGTTTTTTTCAAGGTGCTCGTCTGATGCTGTAAAAACCTCATAAAACCGGGGGGTTCGAGGGTCTTTCGAACAGGCTTGACGCCATCCTTCGCATGGTGTTGCTCCCTGAAAGTCGCAGCGCGACAACCAAAAACGTTACCGGTTCACCCCGTCAGTGAGTATTCGGCGGATGCCCGACGCACTGAGCGTAGACGTGCTGTGCGGTTTTGGTGCAAAAAATTTCAATGGCTGTACTGAATTCATACAGTTGAGCGGTTGAAGGGCCGTAAACGCCACGATATGACCCGGTCCTTGCGCCGTGTTCATTGGCAGGTTCCGTACTGGTGCGCTCATGCTGCAAATGGCTCATTCCGGGGCGCTGGAAATCCTTGCAGTAGCGCATTCGCCGTGAAGGACTCCACAATCGCAGGTATGCTGCCGTCCAGTCGTTTGGCGCGCTGCTTTCGCAGTGGGGCGCTAAGCTGAAAACAGGTCAACCGCCGGGAGTGCGCGCAGTGTTTGCTTTAGATTCACGACTTCAACAGGACACCCTGACCATCGGCGATTTCCCGCTCTGCCGACTGCTGTTGTCCAACGATGCCAACTACCCGTGGTTCATCCTGGTGCCACGCCGCGACGATATCAGCGAGTTGTTTCAGTTGGATGTCGCCGACCAGCAGCGCTTGTGGCAGGAAACCACGGCCCTGGCCGAAGTGCTCAAGGACTCCTTCGATGCCGACAAGATGAATGTCGCGACCCTGGGTAATGTTGTCAGCCAACTGCATATGCATGTCATCGTGCGTAAACGGGACGATGCCGCCTGGCCGGCGCCGGTCTGGGGCAAGCACCCCGCCAAGCCTTACAGTGCCGAGCAAGTGGCCGCGATCCGCGAGCGCCTGCGTCTGGTGCTGGACGAAGATTTCACCTTTCTGGAGGGCTGAGTCATGAGCCTCGAACAACGTGTTACCGAGCTGGAAAGTCGCCTGGCGTTTCAGGACGACACCATTCAGGCATTGAACGATGTGCTGGTGGAGCAGCAGCGGGTGGTTGAGCGTCTGCAATTGCAGATGGCAGCTGTACTCAAGCGTCAGGAAGAGATGGTCGGCCAGATCGGATCCTTTGAGGAAGACGCGCCGCCGCCACACTATTGAGAGGCGTTCGGGCATGCTCCCGTGAAAAAAGCGCGCATTAAAAAACCGCGAACAGCCAGGCTGTTCGCGGTTTTTTATTGCCGGGAGGCGTGAATCAGCGACGCGGCAGGGCGGCGATCACGTCTTCGGCCTGCAGGCCCTTGTCACGGTTCATCACCGAGAACTCCACGCGCTGGCCTTCGACCAGAACGCGGTGGCCTTCGCCACGGATGGCGCGAAAGTGCACGAAAATATCATCGCCGGAATCCCGGGAGATAAAGCCGAAGCCCTTGGAGGTGTTGAACCACTTGACGGTGCCGGTATCGCGGTTGCTCATGTCGTAGCTTTGCGTAGCGGCGGCCGGTGAGGATTTATAAAAGCTGACGGCCAGGTGCAGGACCACGGCAATCAGTGCAATCACCAGGCTGAACAGTACGGCTGGCTGGCCGGCGATGACAGGCATCGGCGCGATCAGGGTCAGGGTTTGCAGGACGACGGTCAGGACCAGCAAGGCGCTGACCAGGTTTTGCAGATGCTGGCGCGGACCTTTGTTCCAGTAAGGGATGACTGGCGCAAGGATCAGGTTCAACAGGCCGAAAAAGGCCAGGTAAAGTGCATCGGGTTGTTGCAGGTAAGGTACCGCTTCGGACTTCAGGCTAGGTATGAAGGACAGCAGCAAGGCTGCTGCGCCCATTAGCAGGTGGACGATTTTCAACATTTTTATTGACTCACGTTATGACGGCTCACAAGGAAGAGCTGAAGGCGCACGGTTCGCTTCGGAACAATAAAGAGGCGTTGGACACGTACCCGGCATCAGCCTATGCGCAGGCCCGGAAAACGGGGCGTAGCGACACACTGCCTATTTAACAGCAAAGCCTGCGGGTACTCAAATTACGCCGGCCAGCGGCAGGCGTCGGACGATTTGTCGCGTCTATCGGGGTCATGCGGGGGCTGCGGGGCGGGGATGGCCTTGCTACAGTGCAGCGACACCTGTTGGATGAATTCAATCGCCTTTAGGGGGTAAACATGGCAATCGATATCGGTATCAGTGAAGAAGACCGCAAATCCATCGTCGAAGGGCTCTCGCGCCTTCTGTCGGACACCTACGTGCTGTATCTGAAGACCCACAACTTCCACTGGAACGTCACCGGGCCGATGTTCCGGACCCTGCATCTGATGTTCGAGGAGCAATACAACGAACTGGCCCTGGCGGTGGATTCGATTGCCGAACGTATCAGGGCCCTGGGTTTTCCCGCCCCGGGCGCGTACGCGACCTATGCGCGGCTGTCTTCCATTAAAGAGGAAGAGGGGGTGCCGAGTGCCGAGGACATGATCAAACAATTGGTCGAGGGTCAGGAGGCAGTCACTCGCACGGCGCGGGGGATATTCCCCCTGCTGGATAAAGTCAGCGATGAGCCGACCGCCGACCTGCTGACTCAGCGTATGCAGGTTCACGAGAAAACCGCGTGGATGTTGCGCGCACTGCTCGAGGCCTGACGGCGGAAGGCGCACGGACTCACTTCATTCGTGCGCTGTTCTCTTTTTTGCCCGGAAAAGTCATTCGCGAATGTAGGAAGCAAGGAAGACGCCCCACCGCTCCATGATCCTCCGTATCGCGTTGGCTTATCCTACGCGGATGGTCAAAAAGTCATCTGGATCTGCCTTTGCGCCTGCGCTTTTAATGAGGTCACAGGATGTTGCCTTGAAAACAAGCGCAGAAATGGCAAAGGAGTGTCAACGATATGGAAGGTGGAGACAGGCGAATAGAGATCGCTGGCGGTTCGCAGCAAGAGAAAATCGTGGAGCCCTTTCTCGGCGGATTCGACATGGAGTTGATCCGGCCGTCGTCCCGATCGGTACGTTTGAACGGGTTCGCGACCTGCATGCGGCTGGAGCAGGTTTACTGGAACATTCTGGGCCGGATGGCCGAGGACAATTGCTGTTCGGTCGGCACGCTGTTGTCCCGCGTTGACCGTGAAGTGCACCTGCGCCATGGCGGGGTGAAAAACTTCAGCGGTCTGGTGCGGGTGGTGTGTGTGGTGCACGGCCTGCGGGATTCTCCCGGGATCAATAACGGGGGGTGTCACTGACGAGACGGCCTGTGCAGTCTTCCGGCTGCACAGGCCGCATTTAATGGCTATAATCCCGCCCTTTCGCCGCACAGCCCTGCGCGTGCTGGCAATCTGATTGCCGAGACAACCCCATGCCGATGTACGATTACCAATGTGCTTCCTGTGGTCATCAGTTGGAAGCCATTCAAAAGATCAGCGACGCACCACTGGTCGATTGCCCTGCCTGCCAGGCGCCGGAACTCAAGAAGCAGCTGTCCATGCCGGGCTTTCGCCTCAGCGGCAGTGGCTGGTACGAAACCGATTTCAAGACCGGCGCGAAGAAGAACCTGGCCGGTGGCGACAAATCTGACTAGGGTTCAGACCCAGGTCGAACGACACGCGCGAGTTTCCACAAGTTGCACAGTGCTTGAGTGCAGCGGGATCTCCACCGAATTTCGAATTACGAGAAGCGAACCACTACCATGATGCGCAGCCATTATTGCGGCCAACTGAACGAAAGCCTGGAAGGCCAGGAAATTACCCTTTGCGGATGGGTTCACCGTCGTCGCGACCACGGCGGGGTGATTTTCCTCGATATCCGTGATCGTGACGGTCTGGCCCAGGTAGTGTTCGATCCGGATCGCGCCGAGAGCTTCGCCGCCGCCGATCGCGTGCGCAGCGAATACGTGGTGAAGATCACCGGCAAGGTGCGTCTGCGTCCGGCCGGTGCCACTAACGCCAACATGGCGTCGGGCATGATCGAAGTGCTGGGCTACGAGCTGGAAGTGCTGAACGAGTCGGAAACCCCGCCGTTCCCGCTGAACGAGTTCTCCGACGTCGGCGAAGAAACCCGCCTGCGCTATCGCTTCCTGGACCTGCGTCGTCCGGAAATGGCCGAGAAGCTGCGTCTGCGTTCGCGCATGACCACCAGCATCCGTCGCTACCTCGACGAAAACGGCTTCCTCGACGTCGAAACACCGATCCTGACCCGTGCCACGCCAGAAGGCGCGCGCGACTACCTCGTGCCGAGCCGTACCCACGCCGGTTCGTTCTTCGCGTTGCCGCAATCGCCACAGCTGTTCAAGCAACTGCTGATGGTCGCCGGCTTCGACCGCTACTACCAGATCGCCAAGTGCTTCCGCGACGAAGACCTGCGTGCCGACCGTCAGCCTGAGTTCACTCAGATCGACATCGAAACCAGCTTCCTCGACGAAAAAGACATCATGGGCCTGACCGAAGGCATGATCCGCAACCTGTTCAAGGAAGTGCTGGGTCTGGAATTCGGCGAATTCCCGCACATGACGTTCGAAGAAGCCATGCGCCGTTACGGTTCCGACAAGCCGGACCTGCGTAACCCGCTGGAGCTGGTCGACGTGGCCGATCAGCTGAAAGAAGTGGATTTCAAGGTCTTCAGCGGCCCTGCCAACGATCCGAAATGCCGTATCGCCGCACTGCGCGTTCCAGGCGGGGCGAGCATGCCGCGCAAGCAGATCGACGACTACACCAAGTTCGTCGGCATCTATGGTGCGAAGGGCCTGGCGTACATCAAGGTCAACGAGCGTGCGGCCGGTGTTGATGGTCTGCAATCGCCGATCGTGAAAAACATCCCGGAAGCCAACTTGAACGTGATCCTCGATCGCGTCGGTGCAGTCGACGGCGATATCGTGTTCTTCGGCGCCGACAAGGCCAAGATCGTCAGCGAAGCCCTGGGCGCGCTGCGTATCAAGCTCGGTCACGACCTCAAGTTGCTGACCTGCGAGTGGGCACCGATGTGGGTCGTCGACTTCCCGATGTTCGAAGAGAACGATGACGGCAGCTTCTCGGCGCTGCACCACCCGTTCACCGCGCCGAAGTGCTCGCCGGAAGAGCTGGAAGCCAACCCGGCGGGCGCTCTGTCCCGTGCCTACGACATGGTGCTGAACGGCACCGAGCTGGGTGGCGGTTCGATCCGTATCCATCGCAAGGAGATGCAACAGGCGGTGTTCCGTCTGCTGGGCATCAACGAAGCGGAACAGGAAGAGAAGTTCGGCTTCCTGCTCGACGCCCTGAAATACGGTGCGCCGCCGCACGGTGGTCTGGCCTTCGGTCTGGACCGTCTGGTGATGCTGATGACCGGCGCCCAGTCGATCCGTGAAGTGATCGCCTTCCCGAAAACCCAGAGTGCTGCCGACGTGATGACGCAGGCGCCGGGTGTAGTGGATGCCAAGGCATTGCGCGAATTGCACATTCGTTTGCGCGAAACGCCAAAGGCCGAGTAAGACGGGCCTGAAGGCGCATCGTCGGATGCGCCTTTTTTCTTTCTGCAGTGATTGAAAACAAGATTTTTTTGCTGGCCGATGCGAATGCATGGCGGGCATTGGTCCAAGAGAATTCGGAGCGAGTTATGGCAGGTCATTCCAAGTGGGCGAACATCAAGCACCGCAAAGAACGCCAGGATGCCAAGAGAGGCAAGATCTTCACCAAGTGGATCCGCGAACTGACCGTGGCGGCCCGTCAGGGCGGCGGCGATCCGGGCTCCAACCCGCGTCTGCGTCTGGCGCTGGACAAGGCGCTGGGCGCCAACATGAGCCGGGACATCATCGACCGTGCCGTGGCCCGTGGCGCCGGCGCGACCGAGGCCGACAACGTTGAAGAACTGACCTACGAAGGTTACGGCCCGGGTGGCGTGGCGGTGATGGTCGAGTGCATGACCGACAACCGCAACCGTACCGCAGCGGCAGTGCGCCACGCGTTCAGCAAGTGTGGCGGCAACCTCGGTACCGACGGTTCGGTGGCGTATCTGTTCGAACGCAAGGGCCAGATCAGCTTTGCACCGGGTGTCGACGAAGACGCACTGACAGAAGCGGCACTTGAAGCCGATGCCGACGACGTGGTCAGCCACGAAGACGGCTCGATCGACGTGTTCACCTCGTTCACCAGTTTCTACGCAGTGCGCAATGCCCTGGAAGCTGCTGGCTTCAAGGGTGATGACGCGGAAATCGTCATGCAGCCGACCACCAGCGCCGAACTGGACCTGGAGGGCGCCGAGAAGGTGCTCAAGCTCATCGATATGCTTGAGGATCTGGATGACGTGCAAAACGTCTATTCCAATGCGGACATTCCGGAAGACGTGGCCGCTCAGTTAGGCTAAGAGCGGCTAGGCTTCACGGTGGGAGCGGGCTTGCTCGCGAAGGCGGGGTGTCTCCAGCATTGATGCTTGCTGATACGCCGCCTTCGCGAGCAAGCCCGCTCCCGCATTGGTTATTTGATGTTTTGATTTTTGTGTTTTTACCGAACCCGCAGGCGTTATGACTTTAATTCTTGGTATCGACCCCGGCTCGCGTATCACCGGTTACGGGATTGTTCGCGATACCGGACGCGGCGGCTGCATCTACGTGGCATCGGGCTGCATTCGTACCGGCGCTGGCGAGTTGCATGAACGTCTGCAGATCGTTTATCGCGGCGTGCGCGAAATCATCCAGACCTACGGTCCGGTCACCATGGGCATCGAAAAGGTGTTCATGGCGAAAAACGCCGATTCGGCGCTGAAGCTCGGGCAGGCCCGGGGGGCCGCTATCGTTGCCGGCGCCGAAGAATGCCTGGAAATCGCCGAGTACACGGCCACCCAGGTCAAGCAGGCCGTGGTCGGCACGGGTGCCGCTAATAAAGAGCAGGTGCAGATGATGGTCATGCACATGCTCAAGCTGACCAGCAAACCGCAAATCGATGCATCGGATGCCCTGGCGATTGCCATTTGTCACGCTCACACGCGCTCCAGTCTGTTGCCGCACGGCTTGGGAACGGCACGCAGTCGTGGCGGGCGCCTGCGTCTCTGATAGCATCAGCAGTCATTTTTACGGAATGTGGATTTCGTGCCTGGGTTGTCGGCCGTGAATCCATGCTCTGTCGGTCGCCAGCCCACGGCTGGCCAACGCTCAAGGATCTGAAACGTGATTGGACGCTTGCGCGGCACTCTGGCTGAGAAACAGCCGCCGCACCTGATTCTGGATGTAAACGGCCTCGGGTATGAGCTGGAAGTGCCCATGACCACCCTTTATCGTCTGCCGTCGGTCGGTGAACCGCTGACCTTGCACACCCATTTGGTCGTACGCGAAGACGCGCAGTTACTCTATGGTTTTGCCGGCAAGCGTGAGCGAGACTTTTTTCGCGAGTTGATCCGTCTCAATGGTGTTGGACCGAAACTGGCCCTGGCCTTGATGTCGAGTCTGGAAGTCGACGAACTGATCCGCTGCGTGCAATCACAGGACACTTCGGCGCTGACCAAGGTGCCGGGCGTGGGCAAGAAAACCGCCGAGCGTCTGCTGGTCGAACTGAAGGATCGCTTCAAGGCCTGGGAAACCTCGCCGGCCATGTTCGCCCTGGTGCCGAACCAGCCGGACGGCCCGGCGCCGGTCAACACCGCCGAGAACGATGCGGTCAGCGCGCTGATTTCCCTGGGCTACAAGCCGCAGGAAGCGAGCAAGGCGATTTCCGCGATCAAAGAGAAAGGCCTGAGCAGCGAAGACATGATTCGACGCGCCCTGAAGGGAATGATTTAAGTGATTGAAGCTGATCGTCTGATCGCGGCCACGCACAGTCCGCGTGAGCGCGAAGAAGTCCAGGATCGGGCGATACGTCCCGTCAGCCTGGCCGAATACATCGGCCAGCCGACCGTTCGCGAGCAGATGGAACTGTTTATCCAGGCCGCCCGTGGCCGTAGCGAATCCCTCGACCACACCCTGATCTTCGGTCCGCCGGGGCTGGGTAAAACCACGCTGGCCAACATCATTGCCCAGGAGATGGGCGTGTCGATCAAGAGCACTTCCGGTCCGGTGCTGGAGCGTCCGGGGGATCTGGCGGCGCTGTTGACCAATCTTGAGCCGCACGACGTGCTGTTCATCGATGAAATCCATCGTCTGTCGCCGATCGTCGAAGAAGTACTGTACCCGGCGATGGAAGATTTCCAGCTCGACATCATGATCGGTGAAGGGCCGGCGGCGCGTTCGATCAAACTCGATCTGCCACCGTTCACCCTGGTCGGTGCAACCACGCGGGCGGGCATGCTGACCAACCCTTTGCGTGACCGTTTCGGTATCGTCCAGCGCCTCGAGTTCTACAGCACCGCTGACCTGGCGACGATTGTCAGCCGTTCGGCGAATATCCTCGGTTTGCCGCTGGATCCGGAAGGATCTTTCGAGATTGCCCGCCGCGCCCGTGGCACGCCGCGGATCGCCAACCGTCTGCTGCGCCGGGTGCGGGATTTCGCCGAAGTCCGGGCCAAGGGCCACATCACCAAGTCCGTCGCAGATCTGGCGCTGAACCTGCTGGACGTCGACGAGCATGGTTTCGATCATCAGGACCGGCGTCTGCTGTTGACCATGATCGAGAAGTTTGACGGCGGTCCGGTGGGCATCGACAGTCTGGCGGCGGCGATCAGCGAAGAGCGCCACACCATCGAAGACGTGCTCGAGCCGTACCTGATTCAGCAGGGCTACATCATGCGTACGCCGCGGGGCAGGGTGGTGACCCGCCACGCGTACCTGCATTTTGGTTTAAACATTCCGACACGAATGGGCGAAATGCCCGTGGCAGACGAGTTTCTCGATGCCGTGGACGATTGATACACATTTATTGTCGATTTATTCAGCGTTTGTACTGTCACAGGACGGTACTTTTGCGATAAAGCCTTCCAACAATGAAAAACAGTTGCCTGGCTGGATTGGCAACCCGAGGAGTAAGCACTAGAGTATGCGCGCGCAAAACGGGCTTGAGCCGTTCGCACATCGTTGTCGCGTTTATTACGAGGACACCGATGCGGGCGGCATCGTGTATTACGTTAATTACCTCAAGTTTATGGAACGGGCTCGAACCGAACGGCTCCGGGAGCTGGGCTTTGCTCAGTCGGCGCTGGCCGGGGAGGACCTGTTGTTCGTCGTGCATTCCAGCGAAGCGCGTTATCACGCGCCGGCGCGACTGGACGACGAGCTTCTGGTAAGCGCTGATGTAATCGAATTGAACCGTGCCAGCCTGCGCTTCCGACAGCAGGTCAGGCGGGCAACGGATAATGTGCTGCTCTGCGAAGGGCAGTTTCTGGTGGCCTGTGTGCGCACTAACAGTTTGAAACCCCGGGCCCTTCCCGAAGACCTGCGTGCGGCCTTTGCCGACGCGGTCGGCACGGGTACACACTCAAAGCAGGAGATAAAGCGTGGAAGCTAACGTCGTCGACCATTCCTCCATGTGGAGCCTGGTCAGCAATGCCAGCATCGTGGTGCAGTTGGTAATGTTGACTCTGGTGGCCGCATCGGTGACCTCATGGATCATGATCTTTCAGCGCAGCAATCTGATACGCGCCGGTCGACGTGCCCTCGAGAGCTTCGAGGAGCGCTTCTGGTCGGGTATCGACCTGTCCAAACTCTACCGTCAGGCCGGCAGCAACCCGGATCCGGATTCGGGTGTCGAGCAGATCTTCCGTGCCGGCTTCAAGGAGTTCTCCCGTCTGCGTCAGCAGCCAGGCGTCGATCCTGAAGCGGTGATGGAAGGTGTGGCCCGTGCCATGCGCGTCGCCATCTCCCGCGAAGAAGAAAAGCTCGAGCAGAGCCTGCCGTTCCTCGCCACCGTCGGTTCCGTCAGCCCGTACATCGGTCTGTTCGGTACCGTGTGGGGGATCATGAACTCCTTCCGTGGTCTGGCCAGCGCCCAGCAGGCCACTCTGGCCACCGTGGCACCCGGCATCGCCGAAGCCCTGATCGCCACCGCGATCGGTCTGTTCGCCGCGATCCCGGCCGTTATCGCTTACAACCGTTTCTCTGCCCGCAGCGAAACCTTGCTGAGCCGCTACTACACCTTCGCCGATGAGTTCCAGGCGATCCTGCACCGCAAAGTGCACACCAGCGAAGAATAAGCAGGTATTTCCCGATGGCTTTAATCACTCGAGCCCGACACAAGCGCAAGCCGGTCGCCGAGATGAACGTAGTGCCTTACATCGACGTGATGCTGGTGCTGCTGGTCATCTTCATGGTGACTGCGCCGATGCTCAATCAGGGCGTGAAAGTGGATCTGCCCAAGGTTTCCAGCGAAGCCTTGCCGCAGGACAACAACACCCAGGTGCTGACCATTTCGATCAAGTCGGACAAGACCTACTACTGGAACCTTGGCAGCGAAGTCGACACCGAGAAGCAGCAGGACCGGGCCATGACCCTGCCACAGATGACCGACGCGGTGACCAAGATCATTCGCGCCGGCACTGAAGGCGGCAAGCGTACCCAGGTCTTCATCCGTGGCGACAAGTCCGTCGATTATGGCTCCGTCATGGGCGCCATGGGCGGGTTGCAGAAAGCCGGGGTCGGTAACGTTGGCTTGATCACCGAGGCGCCCTGATGCAGCAACAGCGAGAGCCGTCCGCCTCGGAAAGCTACTTCTGGCCTAGTGTCTGGGCGATTGGCTTGCACGTGCTGGTGTTCGGCATGCTGTTTGTCAGTTTCGCCCTGACCCCGGAGCTGCCGCCAGCCAAGCCGATTGTTCAGGCGACCCTGTACCAGCTGAAATCGAAAAGTCAGGCAACGACCCAGACCAATCAGAAGATTGCGGGTGAGGCGAAGAAATCCGCCGCGCGCCAGACCGAAGTCGAGCAGATGGAGCAGAAAAAGGTCGAGCAGGAAGCGGTGAAGGCTGCGGAACAAAAGAAAGAAGAAGCGGCTCAAAAGGCCGAGGAAGCCAAGAAGGCCGATGAGGCGAAGAAAGCGGACGAGGCGAAGAAGGCTGATGAAGCCAAGAAAGCCGACGACGCCAAGAAAGCCGCCGAAGCCAAGAAGGCAGAAGAGAAACAATTGGCTGATATAGCCAAGAAGAAAGCCGAAGAAGAAGCCAAAAAGGCTGCTGAAGAAGAGGCCAAGAAAGCCGCCGCTGAAGAAGCCAAGAAGAAGATCGTCGAAGACGCGAAAAAGAAAGCCGCCGAAGACGCCAAGAAGAAAGCTGAAGCTGAAGAGGCGAAGAAGAAAGTCGCCGAAGACGCGAAGAAGAAAGCTGCTGCCGATGCTGCGAAGAAGAAAGCGCAGGAAGCGGCACGTAAATCCGCCGAAGACAAAAAGGCTCAGGCCCTGGCAGATTTGCTTTCCGACACGCCGCAGCGCCAGCAGGCCTTGGCCGATGAGCAGGGCGATGAAGTCGCGGGCAGTTTCGATGACCTGATTCGTGCGCGGGCAGCGGAAGGCTGGGCACGTCCACCTTCGGCACGCAAAGGCATGACGGTTGTGCTGCAGATCGGCATGTTGCCGGACGGTACGGTGACTTCGGTCAGCGTGGCCAAGTCCAGTGGCGACGGTCCGTTCGATGCGTCGGCAGTGGCAGCGGTCAAGAATATTGGACGTTTGACGGAAATGCAGGGAATGAAGCCGAGCGATTTCGCTCCGTATCGTTCATTCAAGATGACATTCACACCTGAGGATCTAGCCTTGTGAGAAACCTTCTTCGAGGAATGCTGGTCGTGATCTGCTGCATGGCAGGGATCGCGATGGCGGATGAAAAGAACATTCTGGTCACCAGCGGCAGCGATCGGGCAACTCCGATCGCCGTCGTACCGTTCGGTTTCCAGGGCGGTGCCGTCCTGCCGGATGACATGGCTGAAATCATTGGTAACGATTTGCGCAACTCGGGCTATTACTCGCCGATTCCAAAGCAAAACATGATCAGCCAGCCAAGCCAGCCGAGCGAAATCATCTTCCGTGACTGGAAGGCGGTGGGCGCGCAATACATGATGGTCGGCAGCATCGTGCCGGCCGGTGGCCGTCTGCAGGTGCAGTGGGCTCTGTTCAACGTCGCCACCGAGCAGAAAGTGGCTGACGGCAGCGTGTCCGGTACCACCGAACAGCTGCGCGACATGGCGCACTACATCTCCGATCAGTCGTTCGAAAAACTGACCGGTATCAAAGGTGCATTCTCGACTCGCCTGCTGTACGTCACGGCCGAGCGTTTCTCCGAGAAGAACACCCGCTACACCCTGCAGCGCTCTGACTATGACGGCGCCCGCGCCGTGACCCTGCTGCAATCGCGCGAGCCGATCCTGTCGCCGCGTTTTGCACCGGACGGCAAACGTATCGCGTACGTGTCGTTCGAGCAGAAGCGTCCGCGCATCTTCATGCAGAACATCGACACCGGTCGCCGCGAGCAGATCACCAACTTCGAAGGCCTGAATGGCGCGCCAGCCTGGTCGCCGGATGGCAATCGCCTGGCGTTCGTGCTGTCGAAAGACGGTAACCCGGACATCTACGTGATGAACCTCGGTTCGCGTCAGATCACCCGCGTAACCGCAGGCCCTGGCATCAATACCGAACCGTACTGGGGCAAGGATGGTTCGACCATCTACTTCACCTCCGACCGTGGCGGCAAACCGCAGATCTACAAGACCAGTGCTGGCGGTGGCGGTGCCGAGCGTGTGACGTTCGTGGGCAACTACAACGCCAACCCCAAGCTTTCGGCGGATGAAAAGACCCTGGTGATGATCCATCGTCAGGACGGTTTCACCAATTTCAAAGTGGCGGCTCAGGATTTGCAGCGCGGAAGTGTAAAAATCCTCACTGATAGCACTCTGGACGAGTCGCCTACTGTTGCGCCCAACGGCACCATGGTAATCTACGCCACCCGCCAGCAGGGCCGGGGAGTCTTGATGCTCGTGTCCATTAATGGACGCGTGAGGCTCCCGCTTCCTACCGCTCAAGGCGAAGTCAGAGAACCGTCCTGGTCCCCTTACCTGAACTGACGCGGCGCTTTACGTTTTACTTAACACACTGGGGTTCATTAGGAGTTTCACGATGGAAATGCTGAAGTTTGGTAAATTTGCTGCGCTGGCTCTGGCCATGGCTGTAGCTGTAGGTTGCTCGTCCAAAGGCGGCGACAACGCCGGTGAAGGCGCTGTTGATCCAAACGCTGGTTACGGCGCAAATACTGGTGCAGTTGACGGTTCCCTGAGCGAAGAAGCTGCTCTGCGCGCAATCACCACCTTCTACTTCGAATACGACAGCTCGGACCTGAAGCCAGAAGCCATGCGCGCTCTGGACGTTCACGCCAAAGACCTGAAAGCAAACGGCGCTCGCGTTGTTCTGGAAGGCAACACCGACGAACGTGGTACTCGTGAGTACAACATGGCACTGGGCGAGCGTCGTGCGAAAGCCGTTCAGCGCTACCTGGTACTGCAAGGTGTTTCCCCAGCTCAGCTGGAACTGGTTTCCTACGGCGAAGAGCGTCCAGTTGCTACCGGCAACGACGAGCAGTCCTGGGCTCAAAACCGTCGCGTCGAACTGCGTAAGTAATTCGATATGCGAACGTGCCGTCGTGCTGTAACTGTTCTGGCTCTCAGCCTCGCGCCGCTTGCGGCGTGGGCTGCGGTTCCTGTGGTCGATGACAACTCCGGTTATAACAATAGCGGGAGCAGTTATCCGCCTGCGGGTTACGGTACGAACGGCGCCTATGCCGGGGGAGCGGCTTCGGCCCCTGCCTCGGCACAAGGCATGCTGTTCAACCAACTGCAACAAATGCAGGATCAGATATCTCGCCAGCAAGGCGTGATCGAAGAACTGCAGAATCAGGTTGCGCGCATGAAGCAGGAATCCCTGGAGCGATACCAGGATCTTGATCGGCGCATAGGATCCGGCGTTGCACCAGCCGCGACTCCCGAGAATTCTTCTGCCGGTGGCGATGCAAGTGCTGCTGCCGGTGCCGCCGCTGGAGCCGGGGCCGCTGCGGCCGCCCAGGCACCTGCCGCGGGTGGCGAGCCGGCTGATCCGGCCAAGGAAAAGCTGTATTACGATGCAGCTTTCGACCTGATCAAAGCCAAGGATTTCGACAAGGCCAGCCAGGCGTTTGCCGCTTTCCTGCGTAAATACCCGAACAGCCAATACGCGGGCAACGCCCAGTACTGGCTGGGTGAAGTGAACCTGGCCAAAGGCGATCTGCAAGGTGCAGGTCAGGCTTTCGCCAAGGTTTCGCAGTTGTATCCCAAGCACGCCAAAGTGCCGGATTCGCTGTACAAGCTGGCTGACGTAGAGCGCCGCCTCGGTCATACCGACAAGGTCAAAGGCATTCTGCAGCAGGTGGTGGCCCAGTATCCGGGCACGTCCGCCGCGCAGTTGGCCCAGCGCGATCTGCAACGCATGTAACAGCTTTGACCCGTTTGGAAGAAACCCGCGCTTGTCGCGGGTTTCTTCGTTAGAATTCACGCCCTTTTATGAAACACGCTTCTGGTGATCTACGCGTTGGCGGGGTTGCCTGAAGTGCCTGACGGAGGCGGACAGCCTGTTTAGCTGTTACGCCCGTGGCGACTATGCAAGACACATTGAGAATCACCGAAGTTTTCTACTCATTGCAGGGGGAAACGCGGACTGCCGGGCTGCCCACTATTTTTGTGCGCCTGACCGGTTGCCCATTGCGTTGCCAATACTGCGACAGCGCCTACGCGTTCAGCGGTGGCACGATCCGTACCCTCGACGACATCCTCGAGCAAGTGGCCGGCTTTCGCCCGCGCTACGTCTGTGTCACGGGCGGTGAGCCGCTGGCACAGCCCAATGCCATCCCTTTGCTCAAACAGTTGTGCGATGCCGGCTACGAAGTCTCGCTGGAAACCAGCGGCGCCCTCGACATCTCGGCGGTCGATCCGCGGGTCAGTCGGGTTGTCGATCTGAAAACGCCAGACTCCAAAGAAGCCCATCGCAACCGTTACGAGAACATCGAACTGCTGACGCCCAACGATCAGGTGAAGTTTGTCATCTGCTCGCGTGAGGACTATGACTGGGCAGTATCGAAGCTGATTCAGTACGGTCTTGAGAGACGTGCAGGTGAAGTGCTGTTTTCCCCAAGCCACCATGACCTGAACGCTCGGGATCTGGCGGACTGGGTGGTGGCGGATAACCTGCCAGTGCGCCTGCAACTGCAGCTGCATAAATATCTATGGAATGATGAGCCGGGGCGCTGAGATGACTGAACAACTGAACACTAGCCAAAAACGTGCGGTAATCCTGCTGTCGGGTGGTCTGGACTCGGCCACGGTCGTGGCCATGGCCCGCGCTGAAGGTTACGCCTGCTACACCATGAGTTTCGATTATGGTCAGCGTTCCCACGCCGAGCTGCATGCTGCTGCTCGCGTTGCCCGCGACCTGGGCGTTGTCGAGCACAAGGTGATCGGCCTGAACCTGAACGGCATGGGTGGTTCGGCCCTGACCGACACTAGCATCGATATCCCGGAAGAGCTGGGCGAAGGCATTCCGGTGACTTATGTGCCGGCGCGCAACACGGTTTTCCTGTCGCTGGCCTTGGGCTGGGCTGAAGTGCTCGGCGCCCGCGACATCTTTATCGGCGTCAACGCAGTGGACTATTCCGGTTACCCGGATTGCCGTCCCGAGTTCATCGAGTCGTTCGAGCGCATGGCCAATCTGGCAACCAAGGCCGGTGTGGAAGGCAATGGTTTCCGCATCCAGGCACCGCTGCAGAACCTGAGCAAGGCGCAGATCGTCCAGGCAGGCGTGAAGCTTGGAGTAGATTACGGGCTGACCGTTTCCTGCTATCAGGCGGACGATGATGGCCGCGCTTGCGGCAAATGCGACAGCTGCCGACTGCGTGCAGAAGGCTTCGCGGCGGCCGGAATCAGCGACCCGACACCTTATTTTTGATTTTTTTAAATTAGGTGTTGAATAGTCCTTAAAAATCAGTATTATACGCGCCACCACACAGCGGGTCGTTAGCTCAGTTGGTAGAGCAGTTGGCTTTTAACCAATTGGTCGTAGGTTCGAATCCCACACGACCCACCATTTTTGCTGTTTTAAAAGTCTGGAAGGCCCACGAAAGTGAGGATTTCCGGATTTTTTTTTGCCTGCGATTCGGGCATTCCTCCCTTCGTTTCTTCCCTCCGTGACACAGGTCAGAATCATCTTTTGTATCAACGGGATATTCTGTAGCCTTGCGCAGCTTCATTGCTGTCCGTGCCTGATAATACTCACTTTCCCGGCGGTACCCTCAAGCGGTCCGGAGCCGGGTGTATACTCGACTTTCGCGCGAATGCGCCTGCAGGTCTTGCGAACATGACGCAGATTTCCGAACGCCTTCTGGTACAAGCCCATCTCGACGCCAAGCAGCCCAAGCCGCTGACAGCCGAGGAGGAGGCTTATTACCGTTCCGCCATCGCCGCCGAGCTCAAGGCTCAGGACGCGGTGCTGGTTGCCCACTTTTATTGCGATCCGATCATCCAGGCCCTCGCCGAAGAAACCGGCGGTTGTGTTTCCGACTCCCTGGAAATGGCCCGCTTCGGCAATGCCCATCCGGCCAAGACGGTGGTGGTTGCCGGCGTGAAATTCATGGGCGAGACCGCGAAGATTCTCAACCCTGAAAAACGTGTGTTGATGCCGACCCTGGAAGCCACCTGCTCGCTGGATCTGGGTTGCCCGGTGGATGAGTTCTCGGCGTTCTGCGATCAGCATCCTGAACGCACCGTGGTGGTGTATGCCAACACCTCGGCCGCCGTCAAAGCCCGGGCTGACTGGGTCGTGACCTCCAGCTGCGCGCTGGAAATCGTCGAAAGCCTGATGGACAACGGCGAAACCATTATCTGGGGTCCGGACAAGCACCTGGGCACCTACATCCAGCGTCAGACCGGCGCCGACATGCTGCTCTGGGATGGTGCATGCATCGTCCATGAGGAGTTCAAGTCCAAGCAGCTGGAAGACATGAAAGCGCTGTACCCGGACGCCGCCATTCTGGTGCATCCGGAGTCGCCGACCTCGGTGATCGAGTTGGCGGACGCCGTCGGTTCTACCAGTCAGCTGATTGCCGCCGCTCAATCGCTGCCGAACAAGACCCTGATCGTCGCCACCGATCGCGGTATCTTCTACAAGATGCAGCAGCTGTGCCCGGACAAGGTCTTCATCGAGGCACCAACCGCCGGTAACGGCGCGGCATGCCGCAGTTGCGCACATTGCCCGTGGATGGCCATGAACACCCTTGAGCGCACGCTGAAGTGCCTGAAGGACGGCTCGAACGAGATCTTTGTCGACCCGGCTCTCATTCCTCAGGCGATCCGCCCGCTCAAGCGCATGCTCGATTTCACTCAGGCCGCGCGGATGAAGCTGGCCGGCAACGCCTGACCTTGCGACGCAAACAAAAACGCCCCGATTGGATCGGGGCGTTTTTGCATCTGGAGGATTATTTGGTTTTCTTCGGAATTCGCACGAGCTGCGTGTCGGAGTAGATGTCATGCCAGGCGCGCTTCTGCTTATCGAGCAGCGACCAGAAGAAACCCAGGCCCAGGCACAGCCACGACGCCATCGACACCATGAACCGCAGCAACGCCTGCCACAGGCTGATCGCAGTGCCATCGGCGTTCTGCACGCGAATGCCCCAGACCTGCATGCCCAGGGTCTGCCCGGCGTGGGTCCAGAATTTGGCAAAGAAGCCAAACAGCACCAACAGCAACACCGTGGAGTACAGCGGATCGCCATCCAGCTGCCCGGCGTCGGTCATGACGCGCAGGCGCTCTTCGCCGATGATTGCCGCCTGGATCAGCTTGTAAACAAAACCGGTCACGATCAGCAGAGCGGTGCACAGCAAAAAGTCATAGAACATCGCTGCCAGACGACGACCCAGGCCGACGGCGGGGAAATCGCCCTGGGGGGTGAGCAGGTGTTTCGACATGGCAGCCTCTGGACGGAAAGTGAAGCGCCATTTTACGGATTTGCGCCCACAAAAAAGCCCCTGATATCAATATCAGGGGCTTTTTCGTAACAGAAGATCAGCCTTCGGCTTGTACTTCGTCAGCCTGCATGCCTTTCTGGCCCTGCACAGCAACGAAGGTCACTTTCTGGCCTTCTTTCAGGCTCTTGAAGCCGTTGCCCTGAATGGCGCGGAAATGCACGAACAGATCCGGACCGCTTTCTGGAGTGATAAAACCAAAACCTTTCTCGTCGTTAAACCACTTGACGGTACCGCTCTGACGTGTGGACATTTCTTATTTCCTTTGACGCAAAAATTGATGACAGTCTCCTTCTCATGAAAGAGTACTGGGGCTGGTTGCAGGAGAGTAAGAAGACGTCGAACGGGATGTAGCTAACTTGTAGGCTACTGCCCAGGTCACGATTCCAAGCTGACCCATGCAAACACAGTGGACAAACTCTACGCCAACTACGGGAGAAAAAACAAGCCCCGCGAAGGCCCCGGTTTTCCTGCGCTTGCTGGCACTTAGTCGATTCACTAGTACGGCTTATACGATTAGCTTGTTCAATTGTTTTCGAACGTTATAAGCCAAGTTCAAATTCGAATCGTATGTAAGTCGAGTGCACTGTTTTATGGCGATTGCGTTACACATTAGTGCACGCATAACGCAATCGCGTTACTTATAGAAACAGTCGATCAACCACGATAGTAGCGTTGTGGAACAAATGGCATTTTGCTTACAAGCAATGGCACCTTTTTCCCACGAACAATTGCCCAAACGGGCGTATCGAGTGCGACGTAGGCGCTGTCCAGGTAACCCATGGCCAACGGGCCGCCCAGGGTCGGGCCGAACCCGCCGCTGCACACGCTGCCGATGATCTCGCCCGCTTCGTTGACGATCTCTGCACCTTCACGGACCGGCGTACGCTCTTGCGGCAGCAGGCCGACGCGTTTGCGCTGAACGCCGTTCTGCTGCTGAGCGAAGACCTGTTCTGCACCCGGGAAACCACCGGCACGCGCACCGTCGGCACGCCGAGGTTTGGAGATTGCCCACAGCAGGCTGGCTTCGATCGGCGTGGTCTCGGTGTTCATGTCGTGGCCGTACAGGCACAGGCCGGCTTCCAGGCGCAGCGAGTCACGGGCGCCAAGGCCGATGGCGGCGACTTCCGGTTCGGCCAGCAGGGCGCGGGCGAGTTTTTCCGCGTCGGCTGCCGGAACCGAGATTTCGAAACCGTCTTCACCGGTGTAGCCCGAACGGCTGACAAAGCAGTCAACGCCCAGCAGCTTCACGCGGGTGAATTGCATGAAAGTCATTTTCGCCACTTCCGGCGCCAGGCGTGCCAGCACGGTCACGGCAGCCGGGCCTTGCAGGGCGAGCAGGGCGCGTTCTTCGAACAGTTGTTCAATCTTGCATTGATCGCCGATGTGTTTTTGCAGATGGGCCAGGTCCTGGTCCTTGCATGCGGCGTTGACCACCAGGAACAGCTCGTCATTGCCGAGGTTGGCGACCATCAGGTCATCGAGGATACCGCCGGTTTCGTTGGTGAACATCGCGTAGCGCTGCATGCCCACCGGCAGGTCGATGATGTCCACCGGCACCAGGGTTTCCAGGGCTTTGGCGGCATTGGCGCCGGTCAGGCGGATCTGGCCCATGTGCGAGACATCGAACAGCCCGGCCTGCTCACGGGTGTGCTGGTGTTCCTTCATCACGCCCAGCGGGTATTGCACCGGCATGTCGTAGCCGGCGAACGGCACCATGCGGGCGCCGAGTTCGAGGTGCAGAGCGTGCAGCGGGGTTTTCGACAGTTGTTCGGTGGACATGCGTGACTCCTTGATTCACACCAACCCTCTCCCGGAGGGAGAGGGGGCCAGTTTTGTGTTCTCTCCTAAAGGGAGAGCGAGTTTATGGCGCGATCAGCACTCGATAATGTTGACCGCCAGACCGCCACGGGCGGTCTCCTTGTATTTGCTTTTCATGTCGGCGCCGGTCTGGCGCATGGTGCGGATGACCTTGTCGAGGGAGACGAAGTGCTGCCCGTCTCCGCGCATGGCCATGCGCACGGCGTTGATCGCCTTGACCGAGCCCATGGCGTTGCGCTCGATGCACGGCACCTGCACCAGCCCGCCGATCGGATCGCAGGTCAGGCCGAGGTTGTGTTCCATGCCGATTTCAGCGGCGTTTTCCACTTGCTGCACGCTGCCGCCGAGGACTTCGCACAGCGCGCCGGCCGCCATCGAGCAGGCCACGCCGACTTCGCCCTGACAGCCGACTTCTGCGCCGGAAATCGAGGCATTTTCTTTGTACAGAATGCCGATGGCCGCCGCGGTCAGCAGAAAACGCACCACGCCGTCATCGTTCGCGCCGGGAATAAAGCGCATGTAGTAATGCAGCACCGCAGGAATGATCCCCGCTGCGCCATTGGTCGGTGCCGTGACTACGCGCCCGCCGTTGGCGTTTTCTTCGTTGACGGCGAGGGCGTAGAGATTGACCCAGTCCAGCACCGACAGCGGATCGCGCAGCGACGACTCCGGGTTCTTGCACAGTTGCCGGTGCAGCGCCGCCGCCCGCCGCTTGACCTTCAGACCACCTGGCAGGATGCCTTCGTTGCGACAGCCGGCGGCCACGCAGTCCTGCATCACTTGCCAGATTTTCAGCAGACCGGCGCGGGTTTCCGCTTCCGGGCGCCAGGCGCTTTCGTTGGTCAGCATCACCTGGCTGATCGGCAGACCATAGGTGGCGCAGTGACCGAGCAAGTCCTTGGCACTCTTGAACGGGAAGGTCAGCGGGGTGGCGTCTTCGACGATACGGTCGGCGCCAGCCGCATCTTCGTCGACCACGAAACCACCGCCGACCGAGTAGTACTCGCGGCTGCGGATCTGCAATCCCGCCGCATCGAAGGCACGGAAGATCATGCCGTTGGGGTGATAGGCCAACGGTTTGCGGATCATTGCCAGGTGTTCTTTCTCGTTGAACGCAATGCTGTGTTCACCGAGCAGGTTCAAACGCCCGTTGCCACGAATCTCCGAGAGACGGGCGGCGACGGTTTCGGTATCCACGGTGTCCGGGTGTTCACCTTCCAGGCCCAGCAGCACGGCCTTGTCGCTGCCGTGGCCCTTGCCGGTGGCGCCGAGGGATCCGTACAACTCGACCCTGACGCTGGTGGTGGCCGACAACAGGTTTTCCCGGCGCAGGCCTTCGACGAAGCGCGCAGCTGCGCGCATCGGGCCGACGGTGTGGGAGCTGGAGGGGCCGATGCCAATCTTGAACAGGTCGAACACGCTTAACGACATGAGTTGTTCTCCGGTTTCTTGTTATAGGAATTGGCGGAATATCAGGCTTGATGCATTTCCTTGTGGGAGCGGGCTTGCTCGCGAATGCGGTGAATCAGTCGCCATCAATGTTGCCTGACACACCGCATTCGCGAGCAAGCCCGCTCCCACAGGGGGATCTGTGGTGATGCTGAAATCGGGGCAGGTAAACCTGCCCCCCTATTCGTTTAAGCGTAGCTTTCGATCGACGGGCAGGCGCAGACCAGGTTGCGGTCGCCGAACACGTTGTCGACGCGACCGACCGGCGGCCAGTACTTGCCTTCGATCAACGACGCCACCGGGTACACCGCTTGTTCGCGGCTGTACGGGTGAGTCCACTCGCCAACCAGTTCCGCTGCGGTGTGCGGAGCGTTCTTCAGTGGGTTGTCGTCCTTGTCGAGCGTGCCGTTTTCCACCGCGCGGATTTCTTCGCGGATGCGGATCATGGCGTCGCAGAAGCGGTCCAGTTCTTCCTTGGATTCGCTTTCGGTCGGCTCGATCATCAGCGTGCCGGCCACCGGGAACGACATGGTCGGGGCGTGGAAGCCGAAGTCGATCAGACGCTTGGCGACGTCATCGACGCTGATGCCGCTGCTGTCTTTCAGCGGGCGCAGATCCAGGATGCACTCGTGCGCCACCAGACCGTTGCTGCCGGTGTACAGCACTGGGTAGTGCTCTTCCAGGCGACGGGAAATGTAGTTGGCATTGAGGATTGCCAGCTGCGAAGCGCGCTTCAGACCGGCGCCACCCATCATGCGAATGTACATCCAGGTGATCGGCAGAATGCTCGCGCTGCCGAACGGTGCTGCGCAGACCGCGCCTTCCTTGCGTTCCATGTGGCCATGGCCCGGCAGGAACGGAGTCAGGTGCGATTTCACGCCGATCGGGCCGACGCCCGGACCACCACCGCCGTGCGGGATGCAGAAAGTCTTGTGCAGGTTCAGGTGCGAGACGTCGCCGCCGAACTTGCCCGGTGCACAGAGGCCGACCATCGCGTTCATGTTGGCGCCGTCGATGTACACCTGGCCGGCGTTGTCATGAATGATGCCGCAGATTTCGCGGATGCCTTCTTCGAACACGCCGTGGGTCGACGGGTAAGTGATCATCAGCGCCGCGAGGTGTTCGCGGTGCTCGATGGCCTTGGCGCGCAGGTCTTCGATGTCCACGTTGCCACGGGCGTCGCACGCGGTCACGACCACACGCATGCCGGCCATGTTGGCGGTCGCCGGGTTGGTGCCGTGGGCGGACGACGGGATCAGGCAGATGTCGCGACGGTCTTCGCCACGGCTCTGGTGATAGGCGCGAATCGCCAGCAGACCTGCGTACTCACCCTGGGAACCAGCATTCGGTTGCAGCGAGATCGAGTCGTAACCGGTGGCGGCGCAGAGCATCGCTTCCAGTTCGTCGGTCAGTTGCTGGTAACCAACGCTTTGCTCGGCCGGGGCGAACGGGTGCAGGGCGCCGAATTCGGCCCAGGTCACCGGGATCATTTCGCTGGCGGCGTTGAGTTTCATGGTGCACGAGCCCAGCGGAATCATGGTGCGATCCAGTGCCAGGTCCTTGTCCGCCAGTTTGCGCAGGTAGCGCATCAGCTCGGTTTCCGAGTGATAGCGGTTGAACACCGGGTGGCTGAGGATCGGCGACTGACGCACCAGTGCGGCTGGAATGGTGCTTTGCGCGGCAGCGGCCAGAGCAGCGAAATCCGGCAGGGTCTTGCCGTCGGCGAACAGGCCCCACAGGGTTTCGATGTCGGCCTGGGTGGTGGTTTCGTCGACCGACAGGCCCAGACGCTGGGCATCGATCACACGCAGGTTGATCTGTTGAGCGCGAGCCTTGTCATGCAGCGCGGCGGTTTGTGCGCCGGTGGCCAGGGTCAGGGTGTCGAAGAAGCTGGTTTGCTCGACGGTCACGCCCAGTGCGCTCAGGCCCTTGGCCAGAATCGCGGTCAGGTGATGCACACGGTTGGCGATCTGGGTCAGGCCTTTCGGGCCGTGGTAGACGGCGTACATGCTGGCGATGTTGGCCAGCAGCACTTGTGCGGTGCAGATGTTCGACGTGGCTTTCTCGCGGCGGATGTGTTGCTCGCGGGTCTGCATCGCCAGACGCAGGGCCGGTTTGCCGAAGCGGTCAACCGAGACACCGACCAGACGGCCGGGCATGTCGCGCTTGAACGCATCTTTGGTGGAGAAGTAAGCCGCGTGTGGGCCACCGAAGCCCAGCGGCACACCGAAGCGTTGCGCGCTGCCGATGGCCACGTCGGCGCCGAATTCGCCCGGCGGGGTCAGCAGTGTCAGGGCCAGCAGGTCAGCGGCTACGGCCACCAGGGCGTTGGCAGCGTGGAAGCGTTCGGTCAGTTCGCGGTAGTCGAACACATCACCGTTGCTGGCCGGGTATTGCAGCAGTGCGCCGAAGAACGGCGTCACGTCGGTCAGCTCACGCTCATCGCCCACGACCACGTCGATGCCCAGTGGCTCGGCACGGGTGCGCAGCACGTCGAGGGTTTGCGGGTGGCTGTGGATCGAGGCGAAGAACTGGTGGCTGCCCTTGTTCTTGCTCAGGCGTTTGCAGAAGGTCATGGCTTCGGCAGCGGCGGTGGCTTCGTCGAGCAGGGAGGCGTTGGCGATCGGCAGGCCGGTAAGGTCGCTGATCAGGGTCTGGAAATTCAGCAGCGCTTCGAGACGGCCCTGAGAGATTTCCGGCTGGTACGGGGTGTAGGCGGTGTACCAGGCCGGGTTTTCCAGCAGGTTGCGCAGGATCGGCGATGGCGTGTGGCAGTTGTAGTAACCCTGGCCGATGTAGGTCTTGAACAGTTGGTTCTTGCCGGCGATGCCTTTGATCATTGCCAGGGCATCGGCTTCGCTCAGGCCGTCGTCGAGGCCGAGCACGCTGGTGCCCTTGATGCTTTCCGGGATGACGCTGGCGCTCAGGGCTTCGAGCGAGTCGAAGCCGAGGCTGTTGAGCATGGCTTGCTCGTCACCGGCGCGCGGGCCGATGTGACGGGCGATGAATTCGTTGGCGGTGCCGAGATTTACTTGGGTCATGTCAGGTTCCTCAGGCTTCGGCTTGGGCTTTGATCAGACGGTCGTAGGCGTCCTGATCCAGCAGCTTGGCGACGGCCGAAGCGTCGGCCGGCTTGAAGCGGAAGAACCAGCCTTCGCCCAGCGGATCTTCGTTGACCAGCTCAGGGCTGTCTTCCAGGGCCGGGTTGGTGGCCAGGACTTCACCGTCCAGCGGCATGTAAACGCCGCTGGCGGCTTTTACCGATTCCACGGTGGCGGCTTCGGCGCCTTTGTCGTACGCCTGCAATTCAGGCAGTTGCACGAACACCACGTCGCCCAGGGCGTTCTGCGCGAAAGCGGTGATGCCAACGGTGACAGAACCATCGGCTTCGGCGCGCAGCCATTCGTGATCTTCAGTAAAACGCAACTCGCTCATGGAATCTCCTAGGGGCCAGACTCGTCTGGTGGACGCGGTGGAATACTCGGGCGGCAATGCCCTGATTTTATGAACGGTTGCTTAGCAAGAACGCGGCCAACGTAAAAATATCGTTATAAATCAATTAGTTGATATTTATTTGCTAGGCTTTGAGGGGAAGGTGTGTAGCGAAATCGCTACAGCTTGGGGCGAAGAAAAAAGCTGAAGCGGATCAAAGCCTTGCACAGCGGTGATCGGAGGAGTGTGTATCGATATCGTTCCGGTGTAGCGCTTTCAGTACAGATGGAGGTCGCTTTTGAACGGATTTTTAATTCACCACATGACCCCCTGTGGGAGCGGGCTTGCTCGCGAAGGCGTTAGATCAGTCGACATCAATGTTGAATGACACACCGCATTCGCGAGCAAGCCCGCTCCCACATTTTTGACCGAGTCCGGTTCAGGGTTTGTTGGGGATGCCGTACTTGCGCAGCCGATGCGCGATTGCGGTGTGCGAGGTCTGCAGGCGGCTGGCCAGTTGGCGGGTCGAGGGGTAGCTGACGTAGAGCTTTTCCAGCAGCGATTTCTCGAAGGCTTCAACGGCTTCTTCGAGGCTGTCGACGTCGGTGTCGGTCTGGCGTGCCACGGAGGTGCCGGCGATGTCGAGGTCGCCGATGTCCACCAGGCTGCTTTCGCAGATCGCGGCGGCGCGGAAGATCACGTTCTGCAATTGCCGCACGTTGCCCGGCCAGCGGTTGCCGAGCAGCGCCGGGTAAGTGCCCGGGGCGAGGCGGCAGACCGGGCGCTGGATCTGCGCGCAGGCCTGCTGCATGAAATAGCGCGCCAGCAACAGAATGTCCTGACCGCGTTCGCGCAGTGGCGGCACTTCGACGTTGAGCACGTTGAGGCGGTAGAACAGGTCTTCGCGGAACAGGCCTTCGCTGACCATTTTCTCCAGGTCGCGGTGGGTCGCGCTGAGAATCCGCACGTTGACCTTTACCTCACGATCGCCGCCGACCCGACGGAAGCTGCCGTCATTGAGAAAACGCAGCAGCTTGGCCTGCAAGTACGGTGACATCTCGCCTATCTCGTCGAGGAACACCGTGCCCTGGTTGGCCAGCTCCATCAGCCCCGGTTTGCCGCCGCGTTGTGCGCCGGTGAAGGCGCCGGGGGCGTAGCCGAATAGCTCGCTCTCGGCGAGGTTCTCCGGCAGGGCCGCGCAGTTCAGTGCGAGGAAGGGCGCGTTGTGTCGGGCGCTGATGGCGTGACAGGCGCGGGCCACCAGTTCCTTGCCGGTGCCGGTTTCACCCTGGATCAACAGCGGCGCATCGAGGGCCGCTACCCGTTGGGCGCGGGCCTTGAGGGTGCGGATTGGCGGCGATTCACCGAGCAGCGCATCGAAACCTTCGGCATGGTCGTGATGCAGCGCCGACAGTTGTTCGCCGATGCGGTTGGGTTGATACAGCGTGAGCAGGGCGCCGGCGTCGGTGATTGGCGTGGCATCCAGCAACAGCGTCTGGCCGTTGACGGTGATTTCCCGCAGCGGCAGACGGAAGCCTTGTTCGAGCAGGGTTTCGAGCAGGCCCGGATCGTTGAACAGTTCCGAAACGCTTTCACCCGCCGGCTCACGGCCGTACAGGGCGATCAGTGCCGGGTTGGCCAGCAGCACCTTGCCGGCGCTGTCCAGCGCCAGTACCGGATCGGTCATTGCCGCGAGCAATGCGTCGAGCTGCAAGTGCCGGCGCTGGCCGGGGAGGATGTCGACCACGGTCACTGCTTCTACACCACGCACGCGAAACAGCGCATCTTTCAGTTCTTCGAGCACTTGCGGGCTCAGGGTCGGGGCGTCGATGTAGACGTTGGGCGGGATCATCTCCACTGCATCCAGATTGAGATTGCGCCCGCCGAGGATAGCCAGGACTTCCTGGGTGATGCCGACGCGGTCGATGAAGCTGACGTGGATACGCATGGGGCGGTTCTGGGTTCTGGAGTGCGGAGGGGGGCAAGTATGCCTTGGGGCGGGGAAATGGTGAAATCCGCGTCCTGCGCTGATCGTTCCCACGCGGACGGTTCGACGCCTCGACGTGGGAACGATCAGTAGAAAGGGGTTACTCGAAATGCTCCGGATTGACCGGATCCCCGGACTGCATATTCAGCTGCTTGCGGATGTCCTCAAACATCAGGTCGTAATGCTTGTGCACCGAGCCGATCTGGCTGTGGCTCTTGGGAATGCCGTACTTTTCGGCAATCTGCGTCACGTTGCGAGCGAAGTTGTAGGCTTCCTCCTTGGGCAGAAAGAACGGTTCGTTGACCTCTTTGCCCTGCATGCTGCCATGCAGGGTGAACTGTATCCCTTTGCCTTTCTGAGGGTCGGTGAACACTTCATAGTCGAGGTGCACGTTGTAATTGACGTCGTCGTCAGTCAACGCGTGCCGCTCGATATGCAAATGACCGGGTTCGAACTGGGCCATGGGTTTCTCCTTTCAAGGCATGGGAGAAGGGCAGACCTGAGGTCTGCCCCCGGAGTTTCTTTTTATCGGTAGGTGATGCCCGGCGCTGCTGTGCTGACCCGCGTACCGGCGGTGCCCTGGACGATGGCTTCGATGTCCGAGAGCGAACCGATCACCGCGACCTTGCCAGTATGGCGCGCGAATTCACAGGCTGCCTGCACCTTCGGCCCCATGGAGCCGGCGGCGAAGCCCAGGCGTTCGAGTTCGTCCGGGTGGGCCTGGGCGATGGCTTTCTCGGTGGGTTTCTTGAAGTCGATATACGCGGCGTTGACGTCCGTGGCGATCACCAGCAAATCCGCCTCCAGCTGTTCGGCCAGCAGTGCCGAGCACAGATCCTTGTCGATCACCGCTTCAATGCCTTTGAGATTGCGCTTCTCGTCGTACATGGTCGGAATCCCGCCACCGCCGGCGCAGATCACGATGCTGCCCTTGTCCAGCAGCCACTTGATCGGGCGGATTTCGAAGATGCGTTTGGGCCGTGGGCTGGCCACCACGCGGCGGAACTTGTCGCCGTCCGGGGCGATGGCCCAGCCTTTTTCAGCGGCGAGTTTTTCTGCTTCGGCCTTCTCGTAGACCGGGCCGATCGGTTTGGTCGGGTTCTTGAAGGCCGGGTCGTTGGCGTCGACTTCGACCTGGGTGAGCAGGGTCGCGAACGGGACTTCGAAGTCCAGCAGGTTGCCCAGTTCCTGTTCGATGATGTAGCCGATCATGCCTTCGGTTTCGGCACCGAGCACGTCCAGCGGGTAAGGGGTGACGGAGGTGTAGGCCGCTGCCTGCAACGACAGCAGGCCGACTTGCGGACCATTGCCGTGGGCGATGACCAGTTGATTGCCGGGATGGATCTTGGCGATTTGCTCGGTGGCGATGCGGATGTTGGCGCGCTGGTTGTCAGCGGTCATCGGCTCGCCACGGCGGAGCAGGGCGTTACCGCCCAGGGCTACGACGATACGCATGGTGCATGTCCTTCTTGTACAGAGGAATGGCAAACGACTCGTGTCCATGTTGAAACCAGGATCCTTTGTGGGAGCGGGCTTGCTCGCGAAGGCGTCAGATCAGTAGACATCACTGTTGAATGACACTCCGCTTTCGCGAGCAAGCCCGCTCCCACATGGGGAGGCGGTTCCCTCAGTGGGTTACAGATCAGCCAAAGTCGACACCAGAATCGCCTTGATGGTGTGCATGCGGTTTTCCGCTTGCTCGAAGGCGATGCAGGCTGGCGACTCGAACACGTCGTCGGTCACTTCGATGCCGTTTTTCAGGTGCGGATACTGTTCGGCGATCTGTTTGCCGACCTTGGTATCGCTGTTGTGGAACGCCGGCAGGCAGTGCATGAACTTGGTGCGCGGGTTGCCGGTGGCTTTCATCAGCTCGGCGTTGACCTGATACGGCAGCAGTTGCTGGATACGCTCGGCCCAGGCTTCCACCGGCTCGCCCATCGATACCCAGACGTCGGTGTGGATGAAGTCGACGCCTTTGACCGCCGCTTTCGGATCTTCGGTGAGGGTGATGCGGGCGCCGCTTTCCTCTGCGTATTTTTTGCAGCGATCCACCAGGTCGTCGTGCGGCCACAGGGCCTTCGGCGCGCAGATGCGCACGTCCATGCCGAGTTTGGAGCCCACCAGCAGCAGCGAATTGCCCATGTTGTTACGCGCGTCGCCCAGGTAGGCGTAGCTGATCTCGTGGATCGGCTTGTCGGCGTGCTCACGCATGGTCAGCACGTCGGCGATCATCTGGGTCGGGTGATATTCATCGGTCAGGCCGTTGAACACCGGCACGCCGGCGAACTTGGCCAGTTCTTCGACGATTTCCTGCTTGAAGCCACGGTACTCGATGGCGTCGTACATGCGACCCAGCACGCGGGCGGTGTCCTTCATGCTTTCCTTGTGGCCGATCTGCGAGGAATTCGGATCGATGTAGGTGACGTTGGCGCCCTGGTCATAAGCGGCGACTTCGAACGCGCAACGGGTGCGGGTCGAGGTTTTTTCGAAGATCAGGGCGATGTTGTTGCCCTTCAGGTGTTGCTGCTCGGTGCCGGTGTATTTGGCGCGCTTGAGGTCGCGGGACAGGTCTAGCAGGTAACGCAGCTCGCGTGGGGTGTGGTGTTCCAGGCTGAGCAGGTTACGGTTGTGAATGTTGAACGCCATGATGATTCTCCTTGGATTCGGTAATCGGCCCGGCCACTACGGGATAGGTGCGGCCGGGGAGATGGTCGTTTAGTAATCGATAGGGTCGCGGATGATCGGGCAAGTCATGCAGTGGCCGCCGCCGCGGCCACGACCGAGTTCGCCGGCGCTGATGGTGATGACCTCCACGCCCGCCTTGCGCAGCAGGGTGTTGGTGTAGGTGTTGCGGTCGTAGCCGATGACCACGCCCGGCTCCACGGCCACCACGTTGTTGCCGTCGTCCCATTGCTCGCGTTCGGCGGCGAAGCTGTTGCCGCCGGTTTCGACGACGCGCAGTTTCGGCAGGTTGAGGGCTTTGGCCACGACGTCGAGGAACGTGCCTTCTTCGCGACGGATGTCGATGCCGCCCTGTTTGCTTTCGTCAGGGCGCAGGGTGAAGGCGACGATCTGGTTGACCACTTCCGGGAAGATCGTGACGAGGTCGCGGTCGCAGAAGCTGAACACGGTATCCAGGTGCATCGCGGCGCGGGACTTCGGCAGGCCGGCAACGATGACTTTTTCCACGGCTTTGTTCTTGAACAGGTTCAGCGCCAGTTGGCCGATGGCCTGACGCGACGAGCGCTCGCCCATACCGATCAGCACCACGCCGTTGCCGATCGGCATCACGTCGCCGCCTTCGAGGGTCGAGCTGCCGTGATCCTTGTCCGGATCGCCGTACCAGATTTCGAAATCGGCGTTGGTGAATTGCGGATGGAATTTGTAGATGGCGGTGGTCAGCAGGGTTTCCTGACGACGCGCCGGCCAGTACATCGGGTTCAGCGTCACGCCACCGTAGATCCAGCAGGTGGTGTCGCGGGTGAACTGAGTGTTCGGCAGCGGCGGCAGAATGAAACTGGAGTGGCCGAGGAAGTCGCGGAACATCTGGATGGTCTTGCCACCGAAGCTGTCCGGCAGGTCATCGGCGGACACACCGCCAATCAGGAATTCGGCGATGTGTCGCGGCTCCAGGCTTTTCAGCCAGGATTTGACTTCGTTGATCAGGCCCAGGCCCACCGAATCGGCGGTGACCTTGCGTTCGAGGATCCAGTCCAGCGCTTCAGGGATGGCGACGATGTCGGTCAGCAGGTTGTGCATTTCCAGCACGTCGATCCCGCGCTCACGCATCTTGGTCACGAAGTCGAAGTGGTCGCGCTTGGCCTGGGCGACCCACAGCACGTCGTCGAACAGCAGTTCATCGCAGTTGTTCGGGGTCAGCCGCTGATGGGCCAGACCTGGGGAGCAAACCATGACTTTGCGCAGTTTGCCGGCTTCGGAATGGACGCCGTACTTGACTTTTTCCGTGGTCATTTCAGTGATCCTCCAGAGTGAAAACGTTGGGCAATTACAGAGTCAGGAAGCCGTCATACAGTCCGTAGGCGGCCACGAGGGCGCCCACGACCACTGCGGCGAAAATCAGCTTCTCGACGTTGGTGAAAACCGGTTGTTTGAGTTCGAGCTTGGCCTTGGCGAACAGGATCGCGCCGGGGGCATAGAGCAGGGCCGACAGCAGCAGGTACTTCACGCCACCGGCGTAGAGCAGCCACACCGCATAGATCAGGGCTATGCCGCCGATGATCAGGTCCTTGCGCCGTTCGGCCGCGAAGCCTTCGTAGCTTTCGCCGCGCACCGCCAGCAGCAGGGCGTAGGCCGCCGACCACAGGTACGGCACCAGAATCATCGAAGTGGCGAGGTAGATCAGCGACAGGTAAGTGCTGGCCGAAAACAGAGTGATGATCAGGAACAGCTGCACCATCGCGTTGGTCAGCCACAGGGCGTTGACCGGCACGTGGTTGGCGTTCTCCTTGCGCAGGAACTCCGGCATGGTGTGGTCCTTGGCGGCGGCGAACATGATCTCCGCACACAGCAGCACCCACGACAGCAGCGCCCCCAGCAGCGAGATGATCAGACCGACGCTGATCAGCACCGCGCCCCAGTGACCGACCACATGCTCCAGCACCGCGGCCATCGACGGGTTCTGCAGTTTGGCCAGTTCCGGCTGGGTCATGATGCCCAGCGACAACACGTTCACCAGCACCAGGAACAGCAGCACGGTGATGAAACCGATCACGGTCGCCTTGCCGACGTCCGAACGTTTTTCCGCCCGGGCCGAGAAGATGCTCGCGCCTTCGATGCCGATGAACACCCACACGGTGACCAGCATCATGTTGCGCACCTGGTTCATCACGCTGCCCAGATCCGGGTTTTTCACGCCCCAGATGTCAGCGGTGAAGATGTCCAGTTTGAAGGCGAAGATCGCGATCAGCACGAACAGCAGCAGCGGCACGACCTTGGCGACGGTGGTCACCAGGTTGATGAACGCCGCCTCCTTGATCCCGCGCAGCACCAGAAAGTGCACGCCCCACAACAGCACAGAGGCGCCGATCACAGCAGCAACGGTGTTGCCTTCCCCAAAAACCGGAAAGAAATACCCGAGGGTGCTGAACAGCAGAACGAAGTAACCGACGTTGCCCAGCCAGGCACTGATCCAGTAACCCCAGGCCGAGGAGAAACCCATGTAATCGCCGAAACCGGCCTTGGCGTAGGCGTAGACACCGCCGTCCAGGTCAGGCTTGCGATTGGCGAGGGTTTGAAAGACGAAAGCGAGGGTGAGCATGCCGACAGCGGTGATGGCCCAGCCGATCAGTACCGCGCCGACGTCGGCACTGGCGGCCATGTTTTGTGGCAAAGAGAATATCCCGCCACCGATCATTGAGCCGACTACCAATGCAACCAGTGCACCTAGTCGCAGTTTTCCGGGAGCTTCAGACATTGCATGACTCCATTGCAGGAGAGAAGAGTTCACAGCGTAGTTCTGTTAGCTATTCAAACAGCTGACTTAGATCAGTGCATGGTCACATTCCATTGTTAATGAATGACTTATGAAACGTCTGATGGCATAAGGCTTCTGCCTGTAAGGCCTGTCCCAGAGGCTTTTGGCATATTTAGTTGGGAACTTTTCCTATTACTTTCGAGTTATCACGCTAGTCCGTTTTCAAGGTTTGGCAAATTTTTCGCCTCTGTTTTCAGTACAGAATCGAATTATCAGGATTCGCACACAAAACTGCCTATCCGTGCTACGCATTAGTGCCATCCGCTATATATAAAAAGACGTTAATTGGCGTTATTCAATAAACGTACTTACGCTCTAACCGTTTGGTTAATACCGGTTACATGACCATGGGCGGCCAATGCCGACCTCGGGAACCTGGAGACGCTGGAATGTCGCAACCGACGCAAAAGCTGCGCCTTGGCGCACTGATCGCCCTGGTGGTGGGTTCGATGATTGGCGGGGGGATTTTTTCCCTGCCGCAGAACATGGCAGCTCGTGCCGATGCCGGCGCCATCCTGATCGGCTGGGGCATCACGGCGATCGGCATGCTCACCCTGGCCTTCGTGTTCCAGACCCTGGCCAATCGCAAACCGGAACTGGACTCCGGCGTGTATGCCTACGCCAAGGCCGGGTTCGGCGACTACATGGGCTTTTCTTCGGCGTGGGGTTACTGGATCAGTGCCTGGCTGGGCAACGTCGGGTATTTCGTGTTGCTGTTCAGCACCCTCGGCTACTTCTTTCCGGTGTTCGGCCAAGGCAATACGCCGATCGCCATCGGTTGCGCCTCGGTGTTGCTGTGGGCCGTGCATTTTCTGGTGATGCGCGGGATCAAGGAGGCGGCGCTGATCAATCAGTTGACCACCGTGGCCAAGATCATTCCGTTGATCATGTTCGTGGTCATTGCCGCCGTGGCGTTCAAGGCCGAGATTTTTACCCGCGACATCTGGGGCCGCAGCAACCCGAATTTCGGCGGGGTGATGGATCAGGTGCGCAACATGATGCTGGTCACCGTGTTCGTGTTCATTGGTATCGAAGGCGCCAGCGTTTACTCGGCCCGGGCGGAGAAGCGCACGGATGTGGGCCGCGCCACAGTGATTGGTTTTATCGGTGTGCTGGCGTTGCTGGTGCTGGTCAATGTGTTGTCGCTGGGGATCATGAGTCAGCCGGAACTGGCGACCTTGCAGAACCCGTCACTGGCCGCGGTGCTGGAACACATCGTCGGGCCATGGGGCGCGTTGCTGATCAGCGTGGGCCTGGCCATTTCGTTGCTCGGTGCGTTGCTGTCGTGGGCGCTGTTGTGCGCGGAGATCCTGTTCGCCACCGCCAAGGACAATACGATGCCGGCGTTCCTGAAAAAGGAAAACGCCAACCATGTGCCGGTCAACGCGTTGTGGCTGACCAACGTGATGATCCAGATTTTCCTGCTGATCACGCTGTTTTCCGCCGGCACCTATACCAGTCTGATTTACCTCGCCTCGTCGATGATTCTGGTGCCGTACCTGTGGTCGGCAGCCTATGCGGTGCTGTTGAGCGGGCGGGGAGAAACCTATGAACATGCCTCTGCCGAACGCACCAAGGATCTGCTGATCGGCGGCATCGCGCTGTGTTACGCGGTGTGGCTGTTGTATGCCGGCGGGGTGAAGTACCTGCTGCTGTCGGCGCTGCTATATGCGCCGGGGGTGATCCTGTTCGCCAAGGCCAAGCATGAGCAGGGCGAGCCGTTGTTCACCACGCTCGAGAAGGGGATTTTCACCTGCGTGATCGCCGGGGCCGGGCTCGCGGCTTACGGGTTGTATAGCGGTGTGCTGTCGTTGTGAGGTTACGGCTCGACTATCAGGGATCCTGCGACTGGCCGGCGATGCTTGGATTTCTTGCAGCGCGCGCGGTGGCGGGAATGGAGACGGTGGTCGATGGCGTGTATTCGCGCAGCATCGGGTTGAACGGGTTTCACGGCACGGTTTCGGTCTGGCCCGGTGACGCTGATGCGCTGGAGGTGGAGCTGGATTTCCCGGATCCGTCGGCGCTGCCCGAGATTGTTGCGCGCTTGCGACGGATGTTTGATCTGGATGCGGATCTACCCACGATGCAGCGGCATCTGGCGGCAGATCCACTGTTGGCGCGGCTGATCGCCGAGCGGCCGGGGTTGCGGGTGCCGGGGGCGTGGGATGGTCTGGAACTGGCGTTTCGGGCGGTACTGGGGCAACAGATCACCGTGGTCGCGGCGATTCGGCTTGCGGGAAAACTGGTGGCGCAGTATGGCGAGCCTTTGCGTTCTTCAGTGCCCGGCCTGACTCACGTCTTTCCTCAGGCAAAGGTTTTGGCGAACGCTGATCTGGCGGCGCTGGGCATGCCGAAAAGTCGCGGGCGCACCTTGTCCGGGGTGGCGCAGGCGTCGCTGGAGGATCCGCTGCTGTTTGCCTCCGGGACGGCGCGGTTGCTGGCGCTGCAAGGGATTAGCGACTGGACGGCGCAGTACATTGCCCTGCGGCAGTTGCGGGACATGGACGGGTTTCCGACCGGGGATGTGGGGTTGCTGCGGGCGCTGGAAGTGCTGGAAGGCGTGCGGATGACGGCGCGGGAGTTGTCTGTTCGGGCAGAGGCCTGGCGGCCGTTTCGGGGGTATGCGGCGCAGGTGTTGTGGGCGTCTTTGAGTCGTGCGGATTGATATCCGCATGCCTTCAAAACCATTGCGCTGGATGTGAGCCCAACTCGGTCGCCGGCAAAGTCCACTGCAACGGCGTTCCAGCGATACGAAGCGGCGCTTGAAGCCGATGCGCCGGTCCCCACGGTGTCTGCTCCACCAGCGAGCTTTGATCTTGTGGATTTTCCGGACGCAACACTTCGTCCGTCCCAGCCCCATGCTCAACCAACAACTTCGCCGTCCGCGCCAGCGACAACCGCGCCGATCCACCTCGACCACTGCGTAACCGTTCAGCCAGCAACCGAATCACACTCGCCGCCATCAGATACCCCGTCGCATGGTCCAGCGCCTGCACTGGCAACGGCGTCGGTTTGTCAGCCTGCTTCCAGCGTTGCCCGGCCTCGGCAATCCCGCTGCTCATCTGCACCAGACTGTCGAAGCCGCGCCGATTCTGCCACGGGCCGCTCCAGCCGTAGGCGTTCAGGCAGACGTCGATCAGCCCCGGTGCCAGTTGCCGGCGGCGGTCGACGCCGAAGCCGAGATGTTCAAGGGCGTCGGCGCGATAGCCGTGCAACAGAATGTCGGCATCCTTGAGCAGACTTTCGAACACTGCGCGATCTGCCGGAGCATGCAGATCCAGTCGCGCACAGCGTTTGCCGAGGGTCACTTCCGGCACCACACCGGGTTCGTTCCAGGTCGGCGGATCGATGCGCAGCACGTTGGCGCCCAGCCCCGCGAGGAAGCGGCTGGCGGTTGGGCCGGCCAGTACGCGGGTCAGATCAAGCACCTTGAGCCCCGCCAATGGCCGCGCCACCGAGCCTTGCCATGGCTGACTGTCTTGTTCTTCTCCATCACTGAAATGCACCAAGGGTTCGGCATTCACCGCCAACCCTTGCGGATGTTGCTGCCACTGTTCCCAACTGCGCATTTCGGCGGCGCAGCCCTTGGCCTCGACCACCGCTTGCTCCAGATCGGCACTGGCCCATTGCGCGACTTTTGCTGCCATGGCCGCGCGGTCGACACAGGTGCCGAGTACACTTTCAGCGGCGGTGCGGTGATGCGGGGCGTTGGTGTGCAGGCGGATCCAGCCGTCTCGGGTTGCGTAGTCGCCGGCGACCGGATCCCACAGCGGCGGCGCTTCCCAGCCGATCGGCCGCAGCGAGGTGGCGAACCAGAAAGAGGCGAGGCGGCGGTCGACTTCAATGGCGGGCAAACGCCCGGTTTGCTGCTGAAGAAGTTCGGCGACCGCTTGCCCGGCAGCAGCAATGCTTGCGCAGGCAAGGTCGGTGACGGCAAACGCCGAGGGCAGTGCGCCCTCGCCGGTGAACGGAATCGGCATGCGGGACAAGCCGAGCGCGGCTTGAATGGACGTGAGCAGATCAGTCATCGAAGGCCCTCCGGGACGAGAGGGCGATGATAGTGCAAAACAAAGTTTGGGCAGATGAAAGCTCTGGTACAAGCACTGGCCCCTGTGGGAGCGGGCAGTGGTGATTTTCAGACGCGGAACTGATCCATCAATTTCATCTGCTGGCTGGCCAATGCATTGAGCTGGCTGCTGATCGCCGCCGATTCGGTGGCCTGTTCGGTCAGGGTTTCAGTGACGGTGCGGATCGCCGAGACGTTGCGGTTGACCTCTTCGGCCACGGCGCTTTGCTGTTCGGCGGCGCTGGCGATTTGCAGGTTCATGTCGCTGATCACGGTGACCGCGTCGCTGATCTTGCCGAGGGCATCCACGGCCTGGCGGATCTGCCCGGCGTTGTTGTGAGCCTGGGTCTGGCTCGAATGCATGGTCGCGACCACGCCACGGGTGCCGGTCTGGATGCGTTCGATCACCACGCGGATTTCTTCCACCGAATCCTGGGTGCGCTTGGCGAGGTTACGGACTTCGTCGGCCACCACGGCAAAACCACGACCGCTTTCGCCGGCACGGGCCGCTTCGATCGCGGCGTTCAGCGCCAGCAGGTTGGTCTGCTCGGCAATGCTGCGGATCACCTCCAGCACCGAACCGATCTGCTCGCTGTTCACCGCCAGCTCTTCGACCTCGGTCACCGCTTTGCTGACTTCGTCGGCCAGCTGATTGATGTCACGGGTGCTGCGCTCGATGATCGACATGCCGTCCTTGGCCGACTGGTCGGCGCCTTTCGCGGCGTTGGCAGCGTTCGAGGCGCTGTTGGCGACGTCGTGGGCGGTGGCGCTCATTTCGTTGGAGGCGGTCGCTACCTGATCGATCTCGCGGAACTGCACCTGCATGCCTTCGCTGGTCTGGCGGGCGATTTCCGACGATTGATCGGCGGTGCCGCGAGCCTCGGTGATGCTCTGTTTGATCTGGGCGATGGTCGGTTGCAGCTTGTCGAGGAAGCGGTTGAACCAGTTCACCAGTTCGCCCAGTTCATCCTGCTTGGTGTAGTTCAGACGCTGAGTCAGGTCGCCTTCGCCGCTGGCGATGTTCTTCAGCATCTCGGCGACGCTGTTGATCGGACGGGTCACGCCGGAGGCGGTGAGCCAGATCAGCAGCAGGCCGATCAGGCCGGCGATCACTGCAACTGCGAGGGCGGTAATGGTGCCGGTTTGCTGCGCGTCGTCGAGCACTGCCTGGAGCTTGACCGAGTCGGCCAGCAGCACTTGTTTCGGCAGGTCGATGACCACACCCCAGGCCTTGGAGTCGGCAATCGGGTTGACCGGATACACGGCGCGGATCAGGTCGCCCCGTTCGAGAATCTTCGGTGTGCCGGCACTCAGCAGTTGCAGCACGTCCTTGCCCTCGGCGCCGAGGGTGTCGCCGATGCTCTTGCCGACCTTGCCGGCATCGGCGCTGTAGGCACCGAGCACGCCGCTGCCGGAGACGATCAGCATGTGCCCGGCGCTGTTGAACAGGTCACGCTGAGAGTCCACGGCCGCCGCTTGCAGGGCGTCGAGGGCAATGTCGACACCGACCACGCCGATGGCCTTGCCGTCCACCAGCAGGGGCACGGAAATGGTGGTCATGAGCATTTCCTTGCCGCCCACGGTGTCAGCGTAAGGATCAAGCAGACAGGTACGTTTGTTGTCGCGAGGGCAGGTGTACCAGCTGTTGTAAGGCGTGCCGCTGACGCTGAGGGTGGTCTTGTTCATGTCGTCTTCGACCATGATCGTGTTCAACGACGGACCCGCAGCACGGCTCCAGTAACTGGCGAAACGTCCCGCTTCATTGGACTGATGCGCGGCATCGTTGGCGAATTCGCTGTCCTTGCCGTCCAGTCCGTTGGGTTCGAACGCCAGCCAGATGCCAAGCACCTTGCTGTTGCGCTCGAAGGCGGTTTTCAGGCTCAGGTTCAACTCTTCACGCAGGGCGCCGGCGTCCAGCGAACGCTTGGCGGCCATCACTCGCATGTCCTTGATCTGGTCCGCCAGGGCGGTGATCACCAACAGGCTCTCGCCGAAGGTTTTCTGCACCCGCACCGCTTGCTCGGCGGCCTTGGCCTGCAGCAGGTCCTGCACGCTGGCGGTGAGCATCTTGCTGCTGGAAGCACTGACCAGTTCGTCGTTCTGGTTGGTCTGGTAAATGTTGATGCCAACGATCAGCGCCACCACACCGAGCAGGCACAGGCCGGAGAGCAGGACGATTTTCAGGCGGATGGACAGGGAGTCGAACATGGGACGTTCTCGCGAATGGATGAGCTGTTGGCTGAGGGGCAGGAAGGTGCCCGGTTCGCCAAATCCATTCAGCGCCATTCAATGCTCATCGGCGCGAGGCGCAGAGGCATGAATTACCAGCCGACGAGTGGTCACGGCTAAACGTTTGCGCGGGTAAATACCCTGAAAACAAGGGAAAAATCAGGAAATCTTCGGCAACGCTTCCGGTCGCGACCAGATCCACAGGTTGCCCAGGGTCATCCCCGCAATGGCCAGATAGGTTGGCCAGCCGTGATCGAGCATCATTAACATCAGCGTGGCGCACAGCAGCATGCTGACCGTGGCGCTGACCTTGGCCTTGCGGGCGATGATCTTGCCGTTGCGCCAGTTGCTCAGGATCGGCCCGAACAGTCGATGGTTTTCCAGCCAGGCACTCAGGCGCGGCGAACTGCGGGTCGCGGCCCAGGCGGCGAGCAGGATGAACTCGGTGGTCGGCAGGCCGGGCACGACGATGGCGATCAGACCGATGCCGAGGCTGACATAGGCGAGCAGGCCGAACAGCAGGCGGGCGAGTCGGGAGGCGGCGGGTTGGGGCATGGGCTCGAAGTGCGTGAGGCGAAACGGGGATTCTACAGACTTGCTCGGTTCCCATGTGGGAGCGAGCCTGCTCGCGATGGCGGTATATCAGTCGACATCTGAATTGAATGTCAGGCCGCAATCGCTAGCAGGCTAGCTCCCACAATGGGCAGTCGATGTGGCTCAGGCCGGCTCGGCTTCTGTGGCGTAAGCCTGTTCCAGCAGCACGGTGAAGCGGTTGAACGCATCAATCGCGCCTTGCTCCACTTCCGCTTCTTCTTCAGCACTGAATTGCAGCGAATCGAGGGTGCGCACAAAGCGCTTCCAGCCTTCAGCGCGACCACCTTCAGGCTCGCCCAGGTGACGGGCGCCGAAGGTTTCGCTCAGGTCCAGCGCGACAGCGCGTTTGATCAGGAACGCGGCGCCGAGCTTGGAGCCCTCGGAGACGAAGATCCAGCCCAGGGCGCGGGCCTTGCTCGGGTTTTTCACGGCGCCGGCGACTGGCGCAGGCACTTCGGTGTCGAGGTCGGCGAGGTCGGCCCTGGCAGCTTCGGCGCGGCAGCGGGCCGGCAGGTCAGGGACGATGGCGGTCAGTTCGGCATCGTTGTACAGCGACACCAGTTCCGACTGGAACAGGTACTGCGCGACCACGAAACGGGCGAAATTGGCGCGGGCCTCGAACGGTGCGTGCGCCTTGACCAGCGCATCGAGCTTGCTGTGCGGCTCGTGGGTGATCTGGTTCAGGCGTTGCGAACGCAGGGCTTTTTCCGGGGTGCTCATGAGATGTCCTTGAAAAGAAGAGGCGCTTGATAACGAGACGTACGGGCAAGCGCCGGAGAGTAAAAAAACCTCACGGCGCGGCAATGCATGCGCGCCGTGAGGTCATCCGGATCAGATATCCCAGACCAGGTTGATCGCGAAATTGCGACCCGGCTGGGTCAGGCGATCAAGGTTGGCCGGTTGTGTCACCGAAGCTTCGCCGACGCTGTCGTAACCGCGCACGTCATCCCACAGCCAGTACTTCTTGTCGGTCAGGTTGTAGATGCCGCCGCTGACGGTGACGTCGTCGGTGACCTTGTAATAACCGGCCAGATCGAGAATGCCGAAGCCCGGCGACTTGAATTGACTGCTCACACCGTCCGGCGACTTGAAGTTGCTGTCGTCGACGCGATCCTTCTTCTTGACCACGGTCCAGCTCAGCAGGCCGCCGTAGTTGTCCTGGTCGTAACCGAGGCCGAACACGCCGGTCAGCGGGTTGACGCTGTTCAACGGCTCGCCGTTGTCGTTGTTGCGTCCGTAGGCGTAGGCAATCGAGCCTTGGGTGTACAGGCCTTGCGGCGCGCCGAAGGAATCGAGATTCAGGCGACCTTTGACTTCGGCACCCTTGATGGTGGCGTGCTTGATGTTGCTCGACTGGAAGGTCAACTCGTCGTAGCCAGGGGTGACAGCGTCTTCGTTGATGAAGTCGCGGTACTTGTTATAGAACACCGCCACGTCGAACGAGCCTTGCTCGAAGTTGCCGCGCAGGCCGGTTTCATAGCTTTTGCTTTTTTCCGGTTCCAGGTCCGGGTTCGGCGCCACGTTGTAGCCGGTGGTGCTGTTCTCGAAGCGGCCGTACAGCGCTTTCGCGGTCGGTGTGCGGAAGCCTTCGGCGTACTGGCCGTACCAGGTGTAGTTCTCGGTCAGGGCGTAGGTCAGGCCGAATTTCGGCGAGACTTTGTGCCAGGTCTTGTTCGAATCGCTGACCGTGCCCTGGCCGTCGGCGGCCACGGTGTTGAGGAATTCCTGGGTGATGTGCGGCTTGAGCTGGGTGTAGTCGTAGCGCAGGCCCGGCAGGAAGGTCCAGTTGTTCCAGCTGATCTGATCCTGGGCGAACAGGCTGTAGGTGTTGATGGTCGGGTCCGGGAAGTCGCTGGACTTCTTCAGCACATCCGCTGCGCTGGTCGCGCCGATGGCGGTGCAGCCGCGACCGACCGCCAGGCACTTGCCGTCGCCGCTGCGCGATCCGGTGACTTTCTGCTGCTTGATGGTGGTGCCGTAAGTCAGCACATGATCGGTGTCACCGATGGCGAATGCCTTGTCCAGTTGCGCGTCGAAGACCCACTGTTTCTCTTCGTAAATCGTGTCGCGGGTACGCAGCACTTTGCGGGTGATCGGGTAGTAGAACTCGTCGGTGCTCTGATCGGTCTTGGCGGTCTGGTGGTTGAGGCTCCACTTCACGTTGTCCGCCAGCAGGCTGTTCAACTCGAAGCTGTGCTCCAGGCCGAAACGCTCGCGGGTGATGGTGTCGTTGCCGGTGCGCCACTGGTACATGCCGCCGGGCAGCACGCTGTCCGGGATCGTCGGGGCACCGTTGAAGTACGGGCCGCCGTAAGCACTTTTCTGATCGGTGTCGCGATCATCCTTGTACTTTTCGTAGGTCAGGCCCAGGCGCGAACCTTCGTTGTAGTTCCAGCCGATCTTGGCCAGCACATTGGTGGCTTTCACGTCTTCCGGGTTGGCGGCGGTGCGCTCCAGGCCCGTGCCGTTGTTGCTGCCGTAGGAATCGGTTTCATGACCGTCGCGCTGGCTGTAGTGCAGCAAGCCGTCGAACTGATCGGCGCGACCGGCGATGGTGGCGGATTTCAGCCAGCTCTCGTCGGCGGAGCTGTAGCCGGTTTTCAGGCGGGCACCGACATCTTTGCCGGGCTTGATGATGTCGTCCGGGTCGAGGGTGTAGTAGCTGACGGCGCCGCCGATGGCGTTGCTGCCGTACAGCACCGAGGCCGGGCCACGGAGGATTTCGACGCGTTTGACGATTTCCGGGTCAACGTAATTGCGCTGGGTCTTGGCGTACGGGCCGTTGAAGAAACCGTCCGGCACTTCGACGCCGTCGACCTGAGTCAGAATCCGGTCGCCGTCGATACCGCGAATGTTGTAGCTGCTGATCCCGCCGCGCTGGCCAGCGCCGCCGACGGACACGCCCGGCTCGTAGCGCACCAGATCCTTGATGGTGTTGACGTTGTTGCGATCCAGATCCTCGCGGGTCTGCACGCTGACGGTGGCAGGCACGCTGCTCACCGACTGTTCCTGACGGGTGGCACTGATGGTCACCTGATCGAGGTTGAGTGCGCCGCCGCTGGCGCGTTTTTCCAGCACAACGTTGTTGTTGCTCAGTTTACGGAAGCTCAGGTTGGTCCCCATCAACAGGCGCTCCAAGGCTTTTTCCGGTGGCAGCGAACCGCGCACGCCCGGCGACGACACGTCCTGACCCAGTTGCGCCGGCAAACCGACCTGCCAGCCCGTGACGGCGGTGAACGCATTGAGCGCAGACACCAGCGGCTGCTGGCCGATGGCGAACGAGTAGTCGCCCATGTTGCGCGTCGGCTGTTCGGTGGCGGCCATCAGCGGCGCGGTGCCGGCCATCAGGATGGCGGCGGTCAGCAGCGACAGCACGCGGGAAGGGGAAGAAGTCTGGCGGGTAAGGCGTGAGGACATCGATAGCGCTCCGTGTCGCACGAATCTTTATAGGTGCTGATTGATCTCGCGAGATGCGAATCAATTGCATTGGCTATAACGAGACGAACGAGCTTTGGCTATCGAGTAAAAATAATTCTCATTTAGTTCAGGATCACCAGCGCCGGGAATTCCCGAAGCCTGGCCGAGGTGATATGAGCGAGCGAACGCACCACATCCAGCGGCTGGTCGAGACGGTAATTGCCAGTGACGGCGACGTCGGCCAACTGCTCGTTGGTGTTGATGATGAAGCCCGGGTAGTAGCGGCGCAGTTCGGCCAGCACCTGGTTCAGCGGGCAGTTTTCGAAGATCAGCCGACCCTGCACCCACGCCAGATCGGTGGCGGCGTCGACCTTGGCCGGGCGGTCGAAACCGTTCGGGCCGATGCGGATGCTTTCCCCGGCGGACAGCCGCACACGGGCATCGTCACGGGTCGCGCGCAGATCGACATCGCCGCGCTGCACCCGCACCTGCGCCACGCCGTCCAGATAACGCACGGCAAACGCGGTGTCGCGTACGCTGGCTTTCACCGGGCCGGCGTCGATTTCCAGCGGCTGGCTGCGGCTGGCCGGGATCTCGAAAAACGCTTCGCCCTGATACAGCCGCGCGACTCGCTGCTGATCGTTGATCGTGCTGGAGAACGCGGAATTGGTGTTGAGCAGGACTTTCGAACCGTCCTCAAGCTGCAGGCGCTGACGCTCGCCGACCACGGTCAGGTGATCGGCCTGCAGACGCATCGGCAGGTTGCTGAAACTGAACAGCCCGAGCAGCAGAGCGGCGGCGGTGGCCAGCGGCTTCCAGTGCGGGCGCAAACGAGTGAGGACGGTGACTTTCTTCGGTTTGGCCGCGAGGTTCTGTGCGCACTGGGCGATCTGCGGGCCGTCCCAGATTGCCTGGGCCTTGGCGAACGCCTCGGCATTCAACGGATCGGCCGCCAGCCAGGCATGGAATTGCCGGGTCTGCTCCTCGTCCGGACTGCCGAGCACGATGAGCCAGTCCAGAGCCTGGTCCATTGCGCTGGCGGCGTCCTGCGCCGATGAAGGCGAAGGGGAGCGGTGGGTGTCCGTCACGGTGTTTCCTCGGCAGTGTCTGTGCACGGCTGTTTTTTTAGTGAAGCGTAAAAGTCGGGCAAGGGTAACAAAGCCCGATGATCAGTGCAGTCGATCCTGAGGTTTACAGAAAAGCCCTACGGCATCAGTCGTTGTTCAAGCGTTCGGCGACACCGATGCAGATGGTCATGATCAGTTTGAGTTCTTTCTGCACCGTGCTGAGGGACACGTTCAGTTCTGCGGCGATTTCCTGATAGCTGTGCCCGTGCAGGCGGCTGAGGATGAAGATTTGCTGTTGGCGGGGGCTGAGTTCACCGAGGCTCACGTTCAGGCGCTCCAGCAATTGTTCGGCGTGAGCGGCGTCTTCGGCACTGCTGGCGGGGGCGGCGACGCTGTGCACCACGTCTTGCGGCACGTCGTCGACCATGGTGCGCGAATGAATCTTGCGCGCACGCAGATGATCCAGCGCCAGGTTGCGCGCGGTCTGGAAGACAAAGGGTTCAAGGTGATCGATGGCCCGTTCGCTCAGCGCCCGGGTGACGCGCAGGTAGGTTTCCTGCAACAGGTCTTCGGCGGTGCTGTGGTTGTTGACCATCCGTTCCAGGGTCCGCAGCAGCGATGTGCGCTGGGCGAGGAAGACGTGATTGAAGTGTGATTGACTCACGGGAGGACCTGATCCATTTCGAGCGAATGATAATGCTTATCATCCGCCCGAGCGGTCAAGTGTTGATTTCAGATTGAAATCAACCCTGTGGGAGCGGGCTTGCTCGCGAAAGCGTCGTGTCAGGCAATAAATATGTCGACTGACCCACCGCATTCGCGAGCAAGCCCGCTCCCACAGGGGTTAGGCGTTTTATTCCGCGTTGCACAGCGCCAGGCAGTTATCGAGCATCCGGTTGGAGAAGCCCCACTCGTTGTCATACCAGGCCAGCACTTTCAGCAGTTTACCGGTGGATTTGGTGTGGTTGGCGTCGAAGATCGACGACAGGGGGTTGTGGTTGAAATCGCTCGATACCAGCGGCAGGGTGTTGTAGCCGAGGATCTTCGAATGCTGGCTCGCCGCTTTCATCAATGCGTTGACTTCATCGGCCGAGGCTTCGCGCTTCAACTGTACAGTCAGGTCAACCAGCGACACGTTGATTACCGGCACGCGCACGGCCATGCCGGTCAGTTTGCCGGCCAGTTCCGGCAGCACCAGGCCCACGGCTTCAGCAGCGCCGGTCTTGCTCGGGATCATGTTCTGGGTGGCGGAGCGGGCGCGGTACGGGTCGGTGTGATAAACGTCGGTCAGGTTCTGGTCGTTGGTGTAGGCGTGAATCGTGGTCATCAGGCCGCTTTCGATGCCCAGTTCGCGGTGCAGCACCTGGGCCACCGGGGCCAGGCAGTTGGTGGTGCATGAGGCGTTGGAAATGATTTGGTGCGACTGGCGCAGAATGTCGTGGTTCACGCCATAAACGACGGTGGCATCGGCACCTTTGGCCGGGGCCGAGATAATCACTTTGCGTGCGCCGGCGGTAATATGCGCAGCGGCTTTGGCCCGGTCGGTGAACAGACCGGTGCATTCGAACACCACATCAATCTTTTCCGCGGCCCAGGGCAGGTCGGCCGGGTTGCGGATGGCGCTGACCGAAATGCGGTCGCCGTTGACGGTCAGGCTCTCGTTGTCATGAGCCACTTCGGCGTCGAATGTGCCATGAACGGTGTCGTACTTGAGCAGATGCGCATTGATCGCGCTGTCGCCCAGATCGTTGATGGCGACGATCTGCAAATCCTGACGATAGCCTTGGGTATACAGTGCGCGCAGGACATTACGGCCGATGCGGCCAAAACCATTGATTGCGATTCGAAGAGTCATTGAACAGCGCCGCCGTCGTTTTGTTGTTGGAATTACAAGATTATTCGCATAAAAATAGAAAACAAGCCTTTTTAGTGGCAATATTTTGTTTTATCTACAACGAGTGACCTGAATCAACTGGTCCGAATGATCAAGAAAACCGTTCGTCATCCCACGCGAACGGGCTTTTGATCAGCATAGACAATCAGGTCGCCACATCCGTTAGCCTGGAGTTCTACACATGCATCCCCGCGTTCTTGAGGTCACCGAACGGCTTATCGCCCGCAGCCGCGCCACGCGTCAGGCTTACCTTGCACTGATTCGCGGCGCCGCCACCGACGGGCCGATGCGCGGCAAGCTGCAATGCGCCAACTTCGCCCACGGCGTGGCCGGGTGTGGCAGCGAAGACAAGCACAGCCTGCGGATGATGAACTCGGCGAACATCGCAATTGTTTCGTCATATAACGACATGCTCTCGGCGCATCAGCCGTACGAAGTCTTCCCGGAACAGATCAAGAACGCCCTGCGCGAAATCGGCTCGGTCGGCCAGTTCGCCGGCGGCACGCCTGCCATGTGCGACGGCGTGACCCAGGGTGAGCCGGGGATGGAGCTGAGCCTGCCGAGCCGCGAAGTGATCGCGATGTCGACGGCGGTGGCGCTGTCCCACAACATGTTCGACGGCGCGCTGATGCTCGGCATCTGCGACAAGATCGTGCCGGGCCTGATGATGGGCGCCCTGCGTTTCGGTCACTTGCCGACGATTTTCGTCCCGGGCGGGCCGATGGTCTCGGGGATTTCCAACAAGGAAAAAGCCGACGTGCGGCAGAAGTACGCCGAAGGCAAGGCAACCCGCGAAGAGCTGCTGGAATCGGAGATGAAGTCCTACCACAGCCCGGGCACCTGCACCTTCTACGGCACCGCCAACACCAACCAGTTACTGATGGAAGTGATGGGCCTGCACTTGCCGGGCGCATCGTTCGTCAACCCGAACACGCCGCTGCGTGAGGCCCTGACCCGCGAAGCCGCGCATCAGGTCACGCGCCTGACCAAACAGAATGGCAACTTCCTGCCGATCGGCGAAATCGTCGACGAGAAGGCGCTGGTCAACTCGATCGTCGCGCTGCACGCCACCGGCGGCTCGACCAACCACACCCTGCACATGCCGGCCATCGCCATGGCGGCAGGCATTCAACTGACCTGGCAGGACATGGCCGACCTCTCCGAAGTCGTGCCGACCCTGAGCCACGTCTATCCGAACGGCAAGGCTGACATCAACCACTTCCAGGCGGCGGGCGGCATGTCGTTCCTGATCCGCGAACTGCTCGAAGCCGGTCTGCTGCACGAAGACGTCAACACCGTGCTCGGCCACGGCTTGAGCCAGTACACCAAGGAGCCGTTCCTCGATAACGGCAAGCTGGTGTGGCGCGAAGGCCCGACCGACAGCCTCGACGAAAACATCCTGCGCCCGGTGGCCCGTGCGTTCTCGGCAGAGGGCGGCTTGCGCGTGATGGAAGGCAACCTCGGTCGCGGCGTGATGAAGGTGTCCGCCGTGGCGCTGGAAAACCAGATCGTCGAAGCACCGGCCATGGTGTTCCAGGATCAGCAGGATCTGGCCGACGCCTTCAAGGCCGGTCTGCTGGAGAAGGATTTCGTCGCGGTGATGCGCTTCCAGGGCCCGCGCTCCAACGGCATGCCGGAGCTGCACAAGATGACGCCGTTCCTTGGTGTGCTGCAGGATCGCGGCTTCAAGGTGGCGCTGGTGACGGACGGGCGCATGTCCGGCGCGTCGGGGAAAATCCCGGCGGCGATTCACGTCAGTCCCGAGGCTTATGTCGGCGGCGCTTTGGCGCGCGTGCAAGAGGGCGATATCATCCGCGTCGATGGCGTCAAAGGCACTTTGGAACTCAAGGTGGACGCCGCCGAATTCGCAGCGCGCGAACCCGCCAAAGGCCTGTTGGGCAACAACATCGGCAGCGGGCGCGAACTGTTTGGCTTCATGCGTTTGGCCTTCAGCTCGGCGGAGCAGGGCGCCAGCGCCTTCACTTCTGCCCTGGAGACGCTTAATTGAAACTGGCTTTGGTCGGTGACATCGGAGGCACCAACGCGCGGTTTGCGTTGTGGAAAGATCAGCAGCTCGAATCGGTTCAGGTGCTGGCCACGGCCGACCATGCCAGCCCGGAAGAGGCGATCGGCCTCTACCTGAGCGGGCTCGGTCTGGCGCCGGGCGCCATCGGTTCGGTGTGCCTGTCGGTGGCGGGGCCGGTGAGCGGTGATGAATTCAAGTTCACCAACAACCACTGGCGCCTGAGCCGCAAGGCGTTCTGCCAGACCTTGCAGGTCGATCAGCTGTTGCTGATCAATGACTTCTCGGCCATGGCCCTGGGCATGACCCGTTTGCAGCCCGGCGAATTCCGCGTGGTCTGCGAAGGCACGCCTGAGCCATTGCGCCCGGCAGTGGTGATCGGCCCGGGCACTGGCCTGGGTGTCGGCACCTTGCTCGATCTCGGTGAAGGGAGGTTTGCCGCGTTGCCGGGAGAGGGCGGTCACGTCGATCTGCCGCTGAGCAGTCCGCGTGAAACCCAGCTCTGGCAGCACATCCACAACGAGATCGGCCACGTCAGCGCGGAAACCGCGTTGAGCGGCGGCGGCTTGCCGCGGGTGTACCGGGCGATCTGCGCGGTGGATGGTCATGAACCGAAACTCGACACACCGGAAGCCATCACTGCGGCAGGTCTTGCAGGCGACCCGATTGCCCTGGAAGTGCTGGAGCAGTTCTGCTGCTGGCTCGGTCGCGTGGCCGGCAACAACGTGCTGACCACCGGCGGCCGTGGCGGGGTGTACATCGTGGGCGGCGTGATTCCGCGCTTTGCCGATTTCTTCCTCGAAAGCGGTTTCGCCCGCAGCTTCGCCGACAAGGGCTGCATGAGCGATTACTTCAAGGGAATTCCGGTGTGGTTGGTGACAGCGCCGTACTCGGGGCTCGTCGGTGCAGGAGTGGCGCTCGAACAATCCGGTAAATGATCATTCCCACGCCGAGCGTGGGAACAATCAACACATCAGGCATAATCCGCCCAATTCCAACAACAAGGATGCCTTCGAAGTGAGCTCAGTCAACAAGTCGATTTTGTTGGTCGATGACGACCAGGAGATACGCGAGTTGCTGGAAACCTACCTGACCCGCGCGGGTTTTCAGGTACGGGCCACGGCGGATGGCGCCGGTTTCCGTCAGGCGCTCAATGAAGCGCCGAGCGATCTGGTGATCCTCGATGTGATGCTGCCCGATGAAGACGGCTTCAGCCTGTGCCGCTGGGTGCGCCAGCATCCGCGTCAGGCCCAGGTGCCGATCATCGTGCTCACCGCCAGTTCCGACGAAGCCGACCGGGTCATCGGCCTGGAGCTCGGCGCCGACGATTACCTCGGCAAACCTTTCAGCCCCCGCGAACTGCAAGCCCGGATCAAGGCCCTGCTGCGCCGCGCCCAATTCGGCCAGGAACGTGGCGGCAGTGAAGTGCTGGCGTTCGATGAATGGCGGCTGGACATGGTCAGCCATCGGCTGTTTCACGCCGACGGCGAGGAAGTGATTCTGTCCGGCGCCGACTTCGCCCTGTTGAAACTGTTCCTCGATCATCCCCAGGAAATCCTCGACCGCGACACCATCGGCAACGCCACCCGTGGCCGCGACCTGATGCCCCTCGACCGCATCGTCGACATGGCCGTCAGCCGCCTGCGCCAGCGTCTGCGCGACACCGAAAAACCGCCACGCCTGATCCGCACCGTGCGCGGCAGCGGCTACCAACTGGCAGCCAATGTGGTTGCCGGCAATGGTCATTGAGTTCCTGCGCACCACCGCGCGCAAAGTGCCGATGCCGCGTTCGCTGCTTGGGCGAATGCTGCTGCTGACGCTGCTCGCGGTGTTGTTCGCCCAGACCCTGTCCAGCGTGATCTGGGTGTCCCAATTGCGTGCGACCCAGCTCGAAGGGCTGGTCACCAGCGCCCGCAGCCTCGCCCATTCGATGACCGCCAGCGTCAGTTATTTCCGCTCGTTGCCGGTGGCCTATCGGCCTCTGGTGCTCGACCAATTGCGCAGCATGGGCGGCACGCGTTTTGTGGTGACGCTGAATGACAAACCGCTGGGCATGGAAGTGCTGCCGGTGACGCCGCGCAAGGCGGCGGTGCTGAAAGCGGTGGATGAAGTGCTGCGTCAGTTGCTGGGCCAGGACACCGACATTCTGGTGACCTTCGTCAGCCCCGATGACCTACGGATCTTCAACGCCGGGTTGAAGCTCGATGAGTTGCCGCGTTCCTGGGCGCATTACGCGCTGACGCTGGAACCGGTGAATCCACCGGTGCTGGTGACCCAGATTCAGTTGGCGCCGGGTGAGTGGCTGTACATCGCCTCGCTGTTGCCCGAGCCCTACACCAGTCTCGAAGAGCAAGGCCTGCCGACCCAGCAGGTGTGGTTCATCGTCTTCACAAGCGGTTTTCTGTTGCTGTTCATCGGCCTGCTGGTGCACTGGCAGAGCCGGCCGCTCAAGCGTCTGGCACGGGCCGCGCGGGATTTGTCGCTGGGCGCCGATGTCGAGCCGGTGGCCGAGGGCGGCGGCAGCGAAGTGGTCGAAGTGGGTCGCGCCTTCAACACCATGCGCGAGCGGATCAGCCGTTACCTGACCGAGCGCAGCCAGTTGTTCAGCGCGATTTCCCATGACCTGCGTACACCGATTACGCGACTGCGCCTGCGGGTCGAACTGCTGGAAGACGAGAAGCTGCAAACCAAGTTCGGCCGCGATCTGGACGAACTGGAGCTGCTGGTCAAAGGCGCGCTGCAATGCGTGAAGGACACCGACATCCACGAAAACATCGAGCCGGTTGATCTGAACCATGTGCTCGACTGCCTGGTGGAACCCTATCTGGCGCCGGCCGGCAATGGTCGCGTGACGCAGCAGGGGCGGGCGTTGGCGGCGTATCCGGGCAAGCCGCTGGCGCTCAAGCGTTGCATCGGCAACCTGATCGACAACGCGTTGAAGTACGGGCAGAACGCCCACCTGCACATCGATGACGATGATCGTGCGTTTGTGCTGCATGTCGACGATGAAGGGCCGGGCGTGCCGGAGCAGCGGCTGGAGCAGGTGTTCGAGCCGCACTTCCGCTTGGCGGGACAGCAGCAGGGTTACGGTCTCGGTTTGGGGATCGCCCGCAACATTGCCCATAGCCATGGCGGTGAAGTGACGCTGCAGAACCTGCGCGAAGGCGGATTGCGCGTGACCCTGCAATTGCCGCGTTCGGCGGATTGATCTGATTGTCACTAGTCGGTGACAAAACCCGCCCCCTTCGTTACAAGCCCCTCCCGGCCCGTTGTTTAGACTGCCCGCAGTCATAACAACAAAAAAGGCCACCCATGGATCATTTCAATCCGGGCTTCAGCAGTTGGCTGAACGCCCCTGCCCACCAGCAATGGCTCGCCGATGAAGGCCTGCGCCTGCTGGCATTTGCCAAGGCTTCACGGCTGCCCGAAGGGTTTGGCAATCTCGATGAGCGCGGCCAGCTCCAGGCCGGCGCGCAAGCCGAAACCATGAACACCGCACGCATGACCCACAGCTTCGCCATGGCCCACATTCAGGGCCTGCCGGGATTCGCCGAGCTGGTCGATCACGGCATTGCAGCCCTGCGCGGCCCGTTGCGCGATGCGCTGCACGGCGGCTGGTTCGCCGTCGCCGAACACCGTGACGGCAACACCGGCAAGAACGCTTATCTGCATGCTTTCGTTGCCCTCGCGGCGAGTTCGGCGGTGGTTGCGCAACGCCCCGGTGCGCAGGCATTACTGGATGACGCCATCGACATCATCGACACCTATTTCTGGAGCGAAGAAGAGGGCGCCATGCGCGAGTTCTTCAATCGCGACTGGCGTGAAGAGGAAGCCTATCGCGGCGCCAACAGCAACATGCACGCCACCGAAGCCTTCCTTGCCTTGGCCGATGTCACCGAAGACCCGCGCTGGCTGGTGCGTGCGCAACGCATCGTCGAGCGGGTGATTCACGGGCACGCTGCCGCCAACGATTACCTGGTGATCGAGCATTTCGACCGCGACTGGCAACCGCTGCGCGACTACAACCACGACAATCCCGCCGACGGTTTCCGTCCCTACGGCACCACGCCGGGCCATGGTTTCGAGTGGGCGCGGCTGTTGCTGCACCTCGAAGCCGCGCGGGTTCAGGCCGGCATGCTCACGCCCGGCTGGCTGGCCACCGATGCGCAAAAGCTGTTCGAACAAAACTGCCGCCATGGCTGGGATGTCGATGGTGCGCCGGGCATCGTCTATACCCTCGACTGGAACAACAAAGCGGTGGTGCGTCATCGCCTGCACTGGACCCACGCCGAGGCCAGCGCTGCCGCCAGTGCCTTGCTCAAACGCACCGGCGATGCGCAGTACGAAACCTGGTATCGCCTGTTCTGGGAATTTTGCGAAACGTATTTCATCGACCGCTGCGACGGCAGCTGGCATCACGAACTCGACCCGCAAAACCGTCCAAGTGCCGATATCTGGGCGGGCAAACCGGATCTGTACCACGCCTGGCAGGCTGTTCTGATTCCGCGTCTGCCGCTGGCACCGAGCATGGCCAGTGCTCTGGCACACCTGTCTCGAAGCGTTCCTGTGTAACCATGTGGTGACATTCGCGCGTCCCTTCGTTACCTGCGGGGGGAAACGCTCTGTTTAAACTCGTGTGCAGCGCAAGCACCAGACTTGCATGCATAACAACAAGAAAGGTACATCTCAGATGAATGCGATTTCTCGCCTCGCTACTGTCATTTCTGTCGCCTCCCTGTTCCCGCTCGCTGTGCTGCCCCTGAGTGTTTCCGCTGCCGAATCCAAAGGTTCGGTGGAAGTCGTGCATTGGTGGACGTCCGGTGGCGAAAAAGCTGCCGTCGATGTGCTCAAGGCACAAGTCGAGAAAGACGGTTTCACCTGGAAAGACGGCGCTGTCGCCGGCGGTGGCGGTGCAACGGCCATGACCGTGCTGAAAAGCCGCGCAGTAGCCGGCAACCCGCCAGGCGTTGCCCAGATCAAGGGCCCGGACATCCAGGAATGGGCGTCGACCGGTCTGCTCGACACTGACGTGCTGAAGGACGTTTCCAAGTCCGAGAAGTGGGACAGCCTGCTCGACAAGAAAGTCTCCGACACCGTGAAGTTCGAAGGTGATTACGTGGCCGTGCCGGTGAACATTCACCGCGTGAACTGGCTGTGGATCAACCCGGAAGTCTTCAAGAAAGCCGGTATCGAAAAAGCCCCGACCACCCTCGAAGAATTCTACGCCGCCGGCGACAAGCTGAAAGCTGCGGGCTTCATCCCGCTGGCCCACGGCGGTCAGCCTTGGCAGGACAGCACCGTGTTCGAAGCGGTCGTGCTGTCGGTGATGGGCGTTGATGGTTACAAGAAAGCCCTGGTCGACCTGGACAACGCTGCCCTGACCGGCCCGGAAATGGTCAAGGCCCTGACCGAGCTGAAGAAAGTCGCGACCTACATGGACCAGGACGGCAAAGGCCAGGACTGGAACCTGGAAGCGGCCAAGGTCATCAACGGCAAGGCCGGCATGCAGATCATGGGTGACTGGGCCAAGTCCGAATGGACCGCCGCCAAGAAAGTCGCCGGCAAGGACTACGAGTGCGTAGCGTTCCCGGGCACCGACAAGGCGTTCACCTACAACATCGACTCGCTGGCCGTGTTCAAGCAGAAGGACGCGGGCACCGCGGCCGGTCAGCAGGACATCGCCAAAGTCGTGCTGGGTGAAAACTTCCAGAAAGTCTTCAGCATCAACAAGGGCTCGATTCCGGTGCGCAACGACATGCTCGCCGACATGGGCAAGTACGGTTTCGATTCCTGCGCCCAGACCGCTGCCAAGGACTTCCTGGCAGACGCCAAGAGCGGCGGCCTGCAACCGAGCATGGCGCACAACATGGCGACCACGCTGGCCGTGCAGGGTGCGTTCTTTGATGTCGTGACCAACTTCATCAACGACCCGAAAGCCGACCCGGCCGACGCTGCCAAGAAACTCGGCACTGCCATCAAGGCTGCCAAGTAATGCTTGGCCTGTAGGAGCGAGCCTGCTCGTGATAGCGGACCGTCAGCCACCGAAAGTGTGAACTGACACAACGCAATCGCCAGCAGGCTGGCTCCCACAGGGATCGCATCCGTAATTCTTAATCCTTCTACTGGATCTTCCCATGAGTTCTGTTGCTGTGTTCAGCAAGGCCTCGCCGTTCGACGCATTGCAGCGCTGGCTACCGAAACTGGTGCTGGCGCCTAGCATGTTCATCGTTCTGGTGGGCTTCTATGGCTATATCCTCTGGACGTTTGTCCTGTCGTTCACCACGTCGACCTTCCTGCCGAACTACAAGTGGGCAGGGCTGGCGCAATACGAGCGCCTGTTCGACAACGACCGCTGGTGGGTGGCGAGCAAGAACCTGGCCGTGTTCGGCGGCATGTTCATCGGCATCACCCTGGTGATCGGCGTGCTGCTGGCAGTGTTCCTCGACCAGCGCATCCGTCGCGAAGGCTTTATCCGCACCATTTACCTGTACCCGATGGCGCTCTCGATGATCGTCACCGGTACTGCGTGGAAATGGCTGCTCAACCCGGGCATGGGCCTGGACAAATTGCTGCGGGACTGGGGCTGGGAAGGCTTCCGTCTCGACTGGCTGATCGACCCGGATCGCGTGGTGTACTGCCTGGTGATCGCGGCGGTCTGGCAAGCCTCGGGCTTCATCATGGCGATGTTCCTCGCCGGTCTGCGTGGCGTCGATCAATCGATCATCCGCGCTGCCCAGATCGACGGCGCGAGCATGCCGCGCATCTACTGGAAAGTGGTGCTGCCAAGCCTGCGTCCGGTGTTCTTCAGTGCGGTGATGATTCTGGCGCACATCGCGATCAAGAGCTTCGACCTGGTGGCGGCCATGACGGCCGGCGGCCCGGGGTATTCCTCCGATTTGCCGGCGATGTTCATGTACTCGTTCACCTTCAGCCGTGGACAGATGGGCATGGGCTCGGCCAGTGCAATCCTGATGCTCGGTGCGATCCTCGCGATCATCGTGCCTTACCTGTACTCCGAGCTGAGGACCAAGCGTCATGACTAGTCTCGCTTCGAAACCTGCCATCAGCCTGAGTCGCATCGCGATCTACGCGGTGCTGATCCTCGCGGTCCTGCTGTACCTGGTACCGCTGGTGGTCATGCTGTTGACCAGCTTCAAGACCCCGGAAGACATCTCCACCGGCAACCTGCTGAGCTGGCCGACCGTGGTCAGCGGCATTGGCTGGGTGAAAGCCTGGGCCACCGTTGACGGCTACTTCTGGAACTCGATCAAGATCACCGTGCCGGCCGTGATCATCTCCACCGCCATCGGTGCATTGAACGGCTACGTGCTGTCGTTCTGGCGCTTTCGCGGTTCGCAGCTGTTCTTCGGCCTGTTGCTGTTCGGCTGCTTTCTGCCGTTCCAGACCGTGCTGCTGCCGGCCTCGTTCACCCTCGGCAAAATGGGCCTGGCGAGTACCACCACCGGCCTGGTGTTCATCCATGTGGTCTACGGTCTGGCGTTCACCACGCTGTTTTTCCGTAACTACTACGTGAGCATTCCGGATGCGCTGATCAAGGCGGCGCGTCTCGATGGCGCGGGCTTCTTCACGATCTTCCGCCAGATCATCCTGCCGATGTCGACGCCGATCATCATGGTCTGCCTGATCTGGCAGTTCACCCAGATCTGGAACGACTTCCTGTTCGGCGTGGTGTTCTCCAGTGGTGATTCGCAACCGATCACGGTGGCGCTGAACAACCTGGTCAACACCAGCACCGGGGCCAAGGAATACAACGTGGACATGGCGGCGGCGATGATCGCCGGGCTGCCGACCCTGCTGGTCTATGTGGTCGCAGGCAAGTATTTCGTGCGCGGGCTGACGGCCGGCGCAGTCAAGGGGTAATCATGGCTACGCTCGAACTTCGCAATGTAAACAAGACCTACGGTGCCGGCCTGCCGGACACCCTGAAGAACATCGAACTGTCGATCAAGGACGGTGAGTTTCTGATCCTCGTCGGGCCTTCGGGCTGCGGCAAGTCGACCCTGATGAACTGCATCGCCGGCCTGGAAACCATCACCGGCGGTGCGATCATGATCGGTGACCAGGACGTCAGCGGCATGAGCCCCAAGGATCGCGACATCGCCATGGTGTTCCAGTCCTACGCGCTGTACCCGACCATGAGCGTGCGCGAGAACATCGAGTTCGGTCTGAAGATCCGCAAGATGAGCCAGTCGGCGATCGACGAAGAAGTCGCCCGCGTGGCCAAGCTGTTGCAGATCGAGCACCTGCTCAATCGCAAGCCGGGCCAGCTCTCCGGCGGTCAGCAGCAGCGCGTGGCGATGGGTCGTGCGCTGGCGCGTCGTCCGAAGATCTACCTGTTCGACGAACCGCTGTCCAACCTCGACGCCAAGCTGCGCGTCGAGATGCGTACCGAAATGAAACTGATGCACCAGCGCCTGAAAACCACCACGGTCTACGTGACACACGACCAGATCGAAGCAATGACCCTGGGCGATAAAGTGGCGGTGATGAAGGACGGGATCATCCAGCAGTTCGGTACGCCGAAAGAGATCTACAACGACCCGGCCAACCTGTTCGTGGCGAGCTTCATCGGTTCGCCGCCGATGAACTTCATTCCACTGCGCCTGCAACGCAAGGACGGCCGTCTGGTGGCGCTGCTCGACAGCGGCCAGGCCCGGTGCGAATTGCCGATGGCAATGCAGGACGCCGGTCTCGAAGACCGCGAAGTGATCCTCGGCCTGCGCCCGGAGCAGATCGCGCTGGCGAACGGCGAGGGCAATGGCCTGCCGAGCATCAAGGCTGAAGTGCAGGTCACCGAGCCGACCGGTCCGGACACCCTGGTGTTCGTCAACCTCAACGACACCAAGGTCTGCTGCCGTCTGGCGCCGGACGTGGCACCGCAGGTGGGCGAAACCCTGACCCTGCAGTTCGATCCGTCGAAAGTGCTGCTGTTCGACGCCCAGTCCGGCGAACGCCTGGGGATTGCGGGCCTGCCGAAAGCCGAACCGCACAGCGCCAACGTGGCCCAGTTCAAGGGTCGCTGATGAACACAGGCGGGAGCGGGCAGGCCCGTTCCCGCAGGGAGCACGCGGTGCGTGGCCTGTCGCGCGCCGCATCAGATGTAAACCGCGTTAAATAAGAAGAACAGTTAATAACAATAAAACGAGGATGTAGGGATGAAGAAGAACAACAACGCTCAGCGAATCGGCCAGTTGTCAGCAGTTGCGGCAATGATGCTGGCCGGCAGCGTCCACGCGGCTGACGCGTTCAGCTCCGATTCGGAGTGGTTGACCGGGGACTGGGGTGGCGAGCGGACCAAGCTGATCGAGCAGGGCATCGACATCAAGATGGACTACGTCGGTGAGGTGGGCGGCAACCTTCACGGCGGCTACAACAACGACAAGACGGCGCGCTACTCCGACCAGTTCGGTCTGGGCGTGGCGCTGGACCTGCAAAAACTGTGGGGCTGGGACAACACCCAGGCCAAGATCCAGCTGACCAACCGTAATGGCGAAAACATTTCCAACGACCGTGTTGGCGATCCGCGTGCCGGCACACTCAGCTCCTCGCAGGAAGTCTACGGTCGTGGCCACATGGTGCGGCTGACCCAGTTGTGGATCAAACACCAGTTCTTCGACAACAAACTCGACGTCAAGGCCGGTTACTTCGGCGAAGGCGAAGACTTCAACACCTTCCCGTGCGAGTTCCAGAACCTGGCGTTCTGCGGCTCGCAAGTGGGTAACTGGGCGACCAACATCTGGTACAACTGGCCGGTCAGCCAGGCGGCCATTCGCGTCAAATACAACATCAACGACGAGCTCTACGCGCAGATCGGTGCGTACAACCAGAACCCGTCGCAGCTGGAACATGGCAACGGCTTCAAGTTGAGCGGCAGTGGCACCAAAGGCACCGTATTGCCAGTGGAACTGGTCTGGTTGCCTAACCCGAACAGCCTGCCGGGCGAATACCGTGTCGGTTATTACAAGAGCACGGCCGATGCCGACGACGTTCGCGAAGACGTCAACGGTTTCGACGCGGCGACCACCGGTGATGCCTACCGTACCCACAGCAGCAAGCACGGTTACTGGTTCGTTGCACAGCAACAACTCACCAGCCACAACGGTGACAAGAGCCGTGGTCTGAGCATCGCCGCCAACGCCACGTTCCACGACAAGGACACCAACTTCATCGACAACTATCAGTCCGTGATGTTTGTGTACAAAGGTCTGTTCGATGCGCGTCCGAAGGATGACTTCGGTATCGGTGCTGCGCGTATTCACGTCAACGATGACGTGAAGAAAAACGCCGAACTGCTTAACGTCTCCAATGGCGTTTCGGATTACGACAATCCGGTGTTCTCGCCGATTCGTGAAACCGAATACAACTACGAGATCAACTACGGCTTCCACGTGACCAACTGGCTGACCGTGCGCCCGAACCTGCAATACATCACTCATCCGGGCGGTGTGGATGAAGTGGATAACGCTTTGGTCGCTGGCCTGAAAATTCAGTCTACGTTCTGACGCGTCTGCGATAAGCTCCTCTCTATGTGCGCATATTTGCGGACAGCCAAGGCTGTCCGCTTTTTTTTGGACAGGGGTGTCGCAGCCCATGAAAGTTGAATCTGGAACCGTGGCCCATGCATGAGCATCCGCTGCAACGCTTCTTCAAATCCTTGCGCGAACGTCCGGTGTTCGCCTGGGAGCGCTATCAGATGCGCGATGTGCTGGTGATCGATCATCCGCTGTGTCAGGCGGTGTTCAGTCGCCAGGGCGCGCAATTGCTGCATTTTCAACCGCGCGGGCAAAAGCCGTGGTTGTGGTGCGCGGCGAAATGGCCGCATGTCGGCGCGATTCGTGGCGGCGTGCCGGTGTGCTGGCCATGGTATGGCCGTCACCCGAGCGAAAACGCATGGCCATCCCATGGCTGGGCACGCCTGCTGGACTGGAAACTGCTCGACAGCAGCAGCGCCGAGGACGGCGTGCGCCTGCATTGGCAATTGCAGCTGTGCGACTGGCAGGTGGACCTGCACGCACACCTGGGCGAACGCATGGAATTGCGCCTGAGCACCGAGCATCAGGACGACATGCCGTGCCAGTTGAGCCAGGCTTTGCACGCGTACTGGCGTATTGGTGACGTGAGTGAGATAGCGCTGTCTGGGCTCGAAGGGGCGCAGGGTTACGACCAGTTGAACCGTGAGGTTTGCCAGCAGGAAGGCGAGTTGCGGGTCGATGGTGGCTGTCAGCGAGTGTTCCAGCACGACGGCGAATTACAGCTCAAGGATCACGCCTGGCAGCGCGAGTTGTGCATCGATACCGGTGACAGCGCGGACACCGTGGTGTGGCATCCGGGCGCGCGGCCGTTGCTGGGCGTGACCTGGGATGAGATCTCGGAGTTTGTGTGTGTTGAAGCGGCGGCGGGTGGCACCGACAGCCTGCATCTGGCGCCGGGGGAGAAGGCGCATTTGAGTTTGCAGGCGTGGGCTGCGGCCTAGATTTGCGGTGAGTTGGCTGACGCCTTCGCGAGCAAGCCCGCTCCCACAGGTGACTGCATTCCATCTGGAGAAATACAGTCGAATGTGGGAGCGGGCTTGCTCGCGAATAGGCCGGACAATTCAGCCCAAAATTCGGATCAGTTGAACTCGTCACCCACCGGATACCGGCTCGCATTCAAGCTCTCTTTGATCTTGCGCAGATGCGGCTGGAAATCCACCCCGCGACGCAGCGTCATCCCCGTCGCCAGCACATCCAGCACGGTCAACTGAATGATCCGCGAAGTCATCGGCATATAGATGTCGGTGTCTTCCGGCAGCGGAATATTCAGGCTCAGCGTACTGGCCTTGGCCAGCGGCGAATTCTCTGCCGTCAGGCCCAGTACCGAAGCGCCGTTCTCGCGGGCGATGCGCGCCACCTCCACCAGTTCGCGGGTGCGGCCGGTGTAGGAAATGATCACGAACAGCTCGCCGGTGTGCGCCACCGAAGCAATCATCCGTTGCATCAGCACATCGGCGTGAGCAGTCACCGCCAGGTTGAAGCGGAAGAATTTATGCTGCGCATCCAGCGCCACCGGAGCCGAAGCACCGAGGCCGAAGAAGTGAATCTGCCGGGCCTGGATCAACAGGTCGACGGCGCGGCTGATAAGGTTCGGGTCCAGTGCCTGGCACGCGCTGTCCAGCGAGGCGATCGCACTGCCGAAAATCTTCTGCGTGTAGGCCTCGGGATTGTCGTCAGCTTCCACTGCGCGGCTGACATAGGCCGCGCCGCTGGCCAGGCTCTGCGCCAGTTGCAACTTGAGTTCGGGGTAGCCGCTGACGCCGAACGAACGGCAGAAACGGTTGACCGTCGGTTCACTGACCGACGCTGCCTGGGCGAGGGCGGCGATGCTGAAGCGGGTGGCCTGCTGTGGGTTGAGCAGGATCACTTCGGCGACTTTGCGTTCGGCCTTGTTCAGCTCTTCAAGGCGACTCTGGATCTGTTCCAGTAAATTTCGCACGCGGTCCATAAGAATTCCTAGATTCACCGGCGCCGATAAGCGCGCGGCTATGCAAATTGGGCCTTTGATGTGGCCCGTGACGGTGGCCTATCCTACTGATGGCTCCGACCGACCACCACTCGGAATCTGTATTTTGCGAAAATGTTGTGGTTATTACTACATTTTCCCTTGAGTGATGCCTTGAAAAAAGGTATTTGTAGCTTAACTTGATAAAAGAACAAACATCATGCCTTCGATTACGGTTGAACCGTGCACCTTCGCCTTGTTCGGCGCCTTGGGCGATCTGGCCCTGCGCAAGCTGTTTCCTGCCCTTTATCACCTTGATGGCGCCGGCCTGCTGCACGAGGACACGCGCATTATCGCACTGGCCCGTGAGGCGGGCAGCGAGCAGCAGCACCTGGCGTTCATCGCCGCCGAGCTGCGCCGTTACGTGGGCAAGGAACTGGACGAGGCCGTGGCCGAGCGCTTTCTGACGCGCCTGACTTATCTGCACGTCGACTTCCTCAAGGCTGAAGATTATGTGGCGCTGGCCGAACTGGCCGGCAGCACGCAGCGCATGATTGCCTACTTCGCCACTCCGGCGGCGGTGTACGGCGCGATCTGCGAGAACCTGGCGAACGTCGGTCTGGCGGAAAACACCCGCGTGGTGCTGGAAAAACCGATCGGCTCCGACCTCGAATCCTCGCGCAAGGTCAACGACGCCGTGGCGCAGTTCTTCCCGGAGAACCGCACCTACCGCATCGACCACTACCTGGGCAAAGAAACCGTCCAGAACCTGATCGCCCTGCGTTTCGCCAACAGCCTGTTCGAAACCCAGTGGAACCAGAACTACATCTCCCACGTGGAAATCACCGTGGCCGAAAAGGTCGGCATCGAAGGCCGCTGGGGTTACTTCGACAAGGCCGGCCAACTGCGGGACATGATCCAGAACCACCTGCTGCAACTGCTCTGCCTGATCGCCATGGATCCGCCGGCCGACCTGTCCGCCGATAGCATCCGCGACGAGAAGGTCAAGGTGCTCAAGGCCCTGGCGCCGATCAGCCCGGAAGGCCTCACCACGCAGGTGGTGCGCGGCCAGTACATCGCCGGGCACAGCGAAGGCAAGTCCGTGCCGGGCTACCTCGAAGAACCGAATTCCAACGCCCAGAGCGACACCGAAACCTTCGTTGCCCTGCGTGCCGACATCCGCAACTGGCGCTGGGCCGGCGTGCCGTTCTACCTGCGCACCGGCAAGCGCATGCCGCAGAAACTGTCGCAGATTGTCATCCACTTCAAGGAACCGTCGCACTACATCTTCGCCCCCGAACAGCGCCTGCAGATCAGCAACAAACTGATCATCCGCCTGCAACCGGACGAAGGCATTTCCTTGCGGGTCATGACCAAGGAGCAAGGCCTGGACAAGGGCATGCAACTGCGCAGCGGTCCGCTGCAACTGAATTTTTCCGACACCTGGCGCAGCGCTCGGATCCCCGATGCCTACGAGCGTTTGTTGCTGGAAGTGATGAACGGCAATCAGAACCTGTTTGTCCGTAAAGATGAAATCGAAGCCGCGTGGAAATGGTGTGACCAGCTGATCGCCGGGTGGAAAAAATCCGGTGACGCGCCCAAGCCGTATGCGGCCGGGTCGTGGGGGCCGATGAGCTCCATTGCATTGATCACGCGGGACGGGAGGTCGTGGTATGGCGATATCTGATGTGAAACTGCCCGAGGGCGTGAATGCCCGCGAATTCAAGAGCCCGGTGCTGCTCGCCGAAGGCCTGGCGCTGAATGTCGCCAAGCAGTTGAGCGAGGCTTTGGCCGCGCGTGGCAACGCCGTGCTGGTGGTGTCCGGCGGTCGTAGCCCGGTGGCGTTTTTCCAGCACCTGGCCAAGCAGGAACTGGACTGGTCGAAGGTCGTCGTGACCCTGGCCGACGAGCGCTGGGTGCCGGTCGAACATGCCGACAGCAACGCCGGTCTGCTCAAGCAATATCTGCTCAAGGGCCCGGCGGCCAAGGCGCAGTTCCTCAGCCTTTACAGTGCGGCGGCCAACGTCGAGCAGGCTGCGGACCAGGCTGATCGTTTGCTCGCCGAATTGCCGCCCATCGACGTGCTGGTACTGGGCATGGGCGATGACGGTCACACCGCGTCGCTGTTCCCGGACAGCCCGAACCTGGCCGAAGCCCTGCAAGCCGACGGCACCCGTCGCTGCTGGCCGATGCTGGCGCCAAGCGTGCCACGCCAGCGCCTGACCATGAGCCGGGCGCTGCTGGCCTCGGCGCGGCACAAGATTCTGTCGATTTCCGGTCAGTCGAAACTGACCACCCTGAATGCCGCACTGGCATCCAACGACGTCGCCGCCATGCCGGTTCGCGCGTTTCTGCAACCTACGTTAGAGATTTACTGGTGCCCATGAGCCAAGGAACAGCCGCTATGACAATTCCATCCCCGACCGTTTCCATGGCGGACAAAGTTGCCCTGATCGACAGTCTCTGCGCCAAGGCGCGGATCCTGCCGGTGATCACCATCGCCCGTGAACAGGACGTGCTGCCGTTGGCCGACGCTCTGGCTGCCGGCGGTCTGACCGCGCTGGAAGTGACCCTGCGTTCGCAGTTCGGCCTCAAGGCGATCCAGATCCTGCGCGAACAGCGCCCGGAACTGGTGACCGGTGCCGGCACCGTGCTCGACCGCAACATGCTGGCCGCGGCCGAAGCCGCCGGTTCGCAATTCATCGTCACCCCGGGCATCACCCGTGACCTGCTGGAAGCCAGTGTCGAAAGCCCGATCCCGCTGCTGCCGGGCATCAGCAATGCCTCCGGCATCATGGAAGGTTATGGCCTGGGTTATCGCCGCTTCAAGCTGTTCCCGGCTGAAGTCAGCGGTGGCGTAGCGGCAATCAAGGCCCTCGGCGGCCCGTTTGGCGAAGTGAAATTCTGCCCGACCGGCGGCGTCGGCCCGGCCAACATCAAGAGCTACATGGCGCTGAAAAACGTCATGTGCGTGGGCGGTAGCTGGATGCTCGATCCGGAGTGGATCAAGAACGGCGACTGGGCCCGCATTCAGGAATGCACTGCCGAGGCGTTGGCGCTGCTGGACTGATACTTTTCAATTAGTTGCAACCCTACACTTCGTTGTGTGTTCTACGGCTTTAACGGTGCGCTTGGTCGGTGCGCCGTTTTTTTTTGCCCGAAAAAACCTTCGTTATCTCGAGATACATAGTTACCGCACCCGGCCTCGCGTGTGGCGCTAACCTGCGTTCATCTTATGGAAGAGAGAATGCGTCATGGACAACCAGTCTTCAGCTCCATCGATTTATCAACTGGCCCCCGAGCAAGTCGCGGGGCCTTATTTTCGCAATCCCAAACTGCTGCGCCGCAACATCAGCGAAGGCGCCGAGGGCCTGCCGTTGCTGCTGCGCCTGACCATCGTCGATGCCATGACCGCCGAGCCGGTCAGTGGTGCGCTGGTGGATATCTGGCACTGCAACGCACGCGGCGCGTATTCCGGCTGGAGTCGGGTCAACCCGGATCTGGAAGTCGACGTCGAGGATATCGGCTCGATCCCGCGAACCGACGATGACACCTACCTGCGCGGCGGTCAGTTCAGCGACCACAAGGGCAGGGTGCGCTTCACCACGATCTATCCGGGTTTCTACGCCGGGCGAGCCCTGCACATTCACGTGGCGGTGCGCATCGTTGCCGGCAATGAATATCTGGAGGAGCGCAATGTAGCCTGGGTCGGCCAACTGTATTTCCCGGAGGTGGTCTCCCGCGGCGTGCTCAATAACAAGGCCTATCGCGGGCGAGGCTCGGCGCCGGTGTGTAACGCCGACGATGCCTACTACACCACTATGGGCGGAGAAGCATCGACCCTGACCGTCTGGCCGATCGGCCGCGACTCGCACGAGGACGGCTACTTTGGCCACCTCACGATCGGCATCGACACCTTTGCGGTGTCGTCGCAGATCAAGCCCGAGGACTTCGACAAGTACACGGTTTAACGCAGTTCGTTCAGCGCCTGAACCAGCAGCTGGATTTCCGTCGCCGTGGTGGTCAGCGACGGCGTGATACGGATGCATGGCCCACAGGCCGCGCCGTTGCGCACCACGGTGAACAGGTTGTAGTCGTTGAGCAGGCGTTCGACCATCGCCTGCTGGTCGGCATGACGGGTAAAACGTAGCGAGGTGATGCCGCAATACAGACGCGGATCGTCCGGGGTCGTGACTTCGATGCCCGGCAGATTGCGCACGGCGCTCACCCACAGGTTGCGCAAGTAATTCATCCGCGCGCCTTTGGCGGCCGCGCCACCCAGTGCGCGGTGTTCCTCGAACACCAGTGGCAAGGTCATCAACGCCGGAATGTTCGGCGTGCTGTAAGGCGTGCGCGAACGGATGTCGTCAGCCGAAAAATGCATCTCGCCCATGTCCGGGTCGATGTCGGCCAGGCGCTGCGGTGCAATGTAGATAAAGCCGAGGGTCAGCGGCGAGCCGATCCACTTGTGCAGGTTGTACCCGGCGAAGGCGATGCCCAACGCTTCGAGGTCGAACTCGATCTGCCCGAGAGCATGGGCGCCATCAAGGATGATATCGACGCCATGCTCCTTGGCCAGCGAGGCAATGGCCTGCACCGGCATCACCAGCCCGGTGCGGTGGGTGACGTGAGTCAAAGCCATCAATTTGAGCTTCGGATAGCGGGTAAAGGCTTCGCGGTAAGTCGCCAGCAGGCTGTCGAAGCTGGCCGGGTGGGCGTGCTCGATCTCGATCACCTCGACCCCGCGATGCTGCGCCAGCCAGCGCATGGCGCCCTTGACCGTGTCGTACTCCAGATCGCAGATCAGCACCTGGTCGCCTGGCTGCAGGCGGTTGTAGTTGCGGATCAGCGATTGCAGGCCGGCAGTGGCGTTGTGGGTGAACGCCACGCTTTGCGCGCGGACGCCGATCAGCTCGGCCAGTTGCGCGCGGATGTCGAGGAGGTCGTGCTGTTCGAAACGTTGGCGCACGTAGATCGAGTTGCTGTTGTTGATCAGCTCGACGTTGCGCTGATACTCCTCGATCACGGTGCGCGACATCCGTCCGAAGTAGCCGTTCTCCAGGTTCACGGGGCCGGGGTGGCGATCGTAACGGTCGGCGAAGGTTTGCCAGAAGGCTTCGTCTCGGGCGCGGCGGGTGTTATCGGGCATGGTCGACTCGACTCGGATCAGGATGACGCCTCAGTGGCGCGGGGCAGGCTTGCCATGTTTGGCGCGCAGCGGTTCGAGCAGTTCCGACAGGCCGTTGTGATCGATTTCCTGCATCAATGCCAGCAGCCCGCCCAGTTCTCCATGGGGAAAACCTTCCCGGGCGAACCAGTTCAGGTACGGGCCCGGCAGGTCGGCAATGATCCGGCCCTTGTACTTGCCGAAGGGCATTTCGCGGGTGATCAGCAGTTCGAGCTTTTCAGGGTTCATCGTTGAAATCGTCTGGGTTTGAAAACACGTTGGAAAATACAGGCATTCTGCATGCAGGCCAAATGACAGATCATGCAAATAACAGGCATACAGATTTTCGTTTTATTTTTAAGTCGTTGAAAATTAACGATTAATTTCTTTTCGAAAAGCTGGCACGACCACTGCAACACTCCTTGTATCTTTCACCACGCAAGGAATTGAAAAATGACTGACATGAATAAAGAAGCCATCTCCGTCCTCAACGACCTGATCGAAACCAGCAAGGACGGTCAGGAAGGCTTCAAGACCTGCGCTGAAGACATCAAGCACCCAGAACTGAAAGCCCTGTTCACCCAGCGCTCTGCCGATTGCGCCACGGCGGCGGCCGAGTTACAGGCGGCCGTGCGTTCGATGGGCGGCGATCCGGAAACCTCGACCAGCGTCAGCGGTGATCTGCACCGTCGCTGGGTCGACGTCAAAGCGATGTTCACCGGCAAGGACGAAGAGGCTGTGCTCAACGAAGCCGAGCGCGGTGAAGACCATGCGCTGAAGGCTTATCGTGAAGCGATCGAGAAGATCAACAAGCACAACCTGGTCGGCATTCGTGACCTGGTGGAGCGCCAGTACCACGGCGTGCAACGCAATCACGATCAGGTGAAGGCGCTGCGTAACCAGGCTCGCGCACGCTCGTAAGCGTTCGAAGCCCACAAAAAACGCCAGCTGGTCTGGCGTTTTTTTGTGTCCGGATTTAACCGGGGGACCATCAGCCGATGCTGATGGCCGGCAAGGTCGGCAGGGTAACGGTTTGCTGTTTACGCGGGGCCAGGATCTCGGCTTCGCCATCCACCACCAGCTCATCGCGCTGGTTGAATACGCGCGTGGCAATACGCACGCGGAATTTCGGCAGTTTCTCCAGAATCTCCAGACGTACTGTCAGGGTGTCGCCGATCTTCACCGGCTTCTGGAAGCTCATCTGCTGGCCAATATAAATGGTGCCCGGTCCAGGCAGCTCGCAAGCCACGGCCGCACTGATCAGCGCACCGCTGAACATGCCGTGGGCGATGCGTTCCTTGAACATGCTGGCGGCGGCGAACTCGGCGTCCAGGTGCACCGGGTTGTGGTCACCGGACATCGCGGCGAACAGCTGAATGTCGCGTTCCTCGACAGTCTTGCTGTAGCTCGCGGTCTGGCCCACTTCGAGGGCTTCGTAAGGGATGTTGGTAACCTGGGTCATGGGTCTGAATTCCTGTGACGGATGAAATGAATCCACAAAAAATTATTCGCTGCGGTGCGGCCGGCGATGGCTCAGGGCCTGGTCGATCCAGGCCAGCACATCGGCGGTCACTTCGTCGCGGTTGCTCTCGTTGAACAATTCGTGCCGCGCCTGCGGGTAGATCGTGATTTGCAGGTTCTGGCTGCCGGCCGCGCGCAAGGCATTGGCCAGATCAGTCAGACGCTTGCCTTCGCTCACCGGATCACATTCGCCGCCGATCACCAGCAGCGGCAGGCCCGGATCAATCTGGGCGAGATTGGACGCTTTGCTGATTTGCTGCAACCCGCCGAGCAAGTCGATCCACATCTGATTGGTGCAGCGAAAGCCGCACAGCGGGTCGGTGGCGTACTTGTCGACCTCGGCCGGGTCGCGACTCAGCCAGTCAAATGCGGTGCGCGCCGGTTTGAATTTATTGTTGAACGAGCCGAACGACAGCCATTCGATCAGCGCGCTGCGACCCTTGGCGCCCTGGCGCAGCTTTTCAAACCGGGCGATCTGCCGGGCCGCGCGGTACAGCGCAACCGGCTGGAAATTCGAGCCGCTGAGAATCGCGCCATGCAGGCTGGCGCTGTGATGCAGTAAATAAGCCTGGGCAATGTAACTGCCCATGCTGTGCCCGAGCAGCACGATCGGAACCCCTGGATGACGCTGGCCGAGGAACTGGTTGAGGCTCGCGATATCTCCAACCACCTTGCACCAGCCGTCGTCATCGGCGAAATGCCCGAGCGTCCCATGATCGGCGGTTTTGCCATGGCCACGCTGGTCAAGAGCGTACACACCGTAGCCTTCGGCGCAGAACGCCTCTGCCAGCCGAGCGTAGCGGGCGCTGTGTTCGGCCATGCCGTGGGCCAGCAGAATCACCGCTTTCAGCGGCGCGTTCGGCAGCCACAGGTTGACGAAGAGACGGCTGCGGTCACTCGCGTCCAGCCAGAAGGTGTCGTGGATCATGGCGATTCCTTTTGCGGCCTGTTTTTGCTCAAGCGTCGTGCAGAGGTTGCATTGTATAGCGCGTCCGATCAGCTCACGCCACGGCAGGAAGATTCACACGATCAATGACGACCTTGCCCATATTTGCCTGATTGACCATAGCTGCTAGTGTCCGTGAAGCCCCGCTTTTTGCTCTCGGCTTTTTCAGGGACAGAAAGAAATGACAGCGAAGCGGCCCCGGATCGGCTCAGGTAAAGAGGACAAGAACAATGCAACCTGATTTCTGGAATGACAAACGCCCGGCGGGCGTACCCCTGGACATCGACGCGGGTGAATTCAAGTCGGTGATCGAGGTGTTCGAGCGTTCCTGCAAGAAATTCGCTGATCGCCCGGCGTTCAGCAACATGGGCGTGACCCTGACCTACGCCGAGCTGGAGCGCCAGAGCGCCGCGTTCGCCGGTTATCTGCAAGCCCACACCGATCTGGCGCCGGGGGATCGCATCGCGGTGCAGTTGCCCAACGTCCTGCATTATCCGATTGCCGTGTTCGGCGCGTTGCGCGCCGGGCTGATCGTGGTCAACACCAACCCGCTGTACACCGCGCGGGAAATGCGCCACCAGTTCAAGGACTCCGGCGCCCGGGCGCTGGTGTACCTGAACATGTTCGGCCAGAAGGTCCAGGAAGTGCTGCCGGACACCGACATCCAGTATCTGATCGAAGCGAAGATGGGCGACCTGATGCCCACCGCCAAGGGCTGGCTGGTCAACACTGTGGTCAGCAAAGTGAAGAAGATGGTGCCGGCGTATTCGCTGCCCCAGGCGACTTCCTTCAAGAGCGCTCTGCGCCTGGGCCGGGGCCTGGGCATCAAGCCGCTGAAGGTCGGCCTGGATGACATCGCCGTCCTGCAATACACCGGCGGCACCACCGGCCTGGCCAAGGGCGCGATGCTCACCCACGGCAATCTGGTGGCGAACATGCAGCAGGTGCGCGCCTGCCTTGGTCAGTTCGGCAGCGACGGCCAGCCGCTGTTGCGCGAAGGGCAGGAGGTGATGATTGCGCCGCTGCCGCTGTACCACATCTATGCCTTCACCGCGAATTGCATGTGCATGATGGTGTCGGGCAACCACAACGTACTGATCACCAACCCGCGTGACATCGGCGGCTTCATCAAGGAGCTGAAGAACTGGAAGTTCTCGGCGCTGCTGGGGCTCAACACGCTGTTTGTCGCGCTGATGGATCATCCGGACTTCAAGACCCTGGATTTCTCCACCCTCAAGCTCACCAACTCCGGCGGCACCGCGCTGGTCAAGGCCACCGCCGAGCGTTGGGAGCAGATCACCGGTTGCCGGATTACCGAAGGTTACGGCCTGACCGAAACCTCGCCGGTGGCCTGCACCAACCCGTACGGCGAGCTGTCGCGGATCGGCACGGTCGGTCTGCCGGTGCCGGGCACTTTGTTGAAAGTCATCAACGACGACGGCGTCGAGCAGCCGCTGGGCGAGCGCGGCGAGTTGTGCATCAAGGGCCCGCAGATCATGAAGGGCTACTGGAACAAGCCCGAGGCCACCGCCGAAGTGCTGGATGCCGAGGGCTGGTTCAAGTCCGGCGACATTGCAGTCATCGACCCGGACGGTTTCGTGCGCATCGTCGACCGCAAGAAAGACATGATCATCGTCTCCGGTTTCAACGTGTATCCGAACGAAATCGAAGACGTGGTGATGGCCCACCCGAAAGTTGCCAACTGCGCAGTGATCGGCGTGCCGGACGAGCGTTCCGGCGAGGCGGTGAAGCTGTTTGTGGTGGCGCGGGAAACTGGAGTCAGCCTGGAAGAGCTGAAGGCCTACTGCAAAGAAAATTTCACCGCTTACAAGGTGCCAAAACACATCGTGCTGCGTGAGTCGTTGCCGATGACGCCTGTCGGGAAAATTCTGCGCAGAGAGTTACGCGATATCGCATAAAAGAATTGCGCTTCACTCTATCGCGAGCGGGCTCGCTCCCACAGGATCATCAGTGAACCTGTGGAAGCGAGCCCGCTCGCGATTTTTTTGTTTCAAGCCCCCGAAAACCGGGACTTTCAAGGTGTTATAGGATTTTTGCTCTAAAATGACTGCCAGTAGTTCTTGAGTCATGAAAATGACTGTAGGGGCCGCTTTTGGCTCTAGTCGACCCTTGGCAAAGCTGCTACTCTCGGCGCGCTTTGTGACTTCTCGGCCTTGTAAAAAGCCAGACTCACCAATAAACAAACACCAATAATAATCGCATCAAATGCGGTGCTGAATTCGCGTTGCTGAGGAGTGGGCTTCCATGATCGAAGACTTTTGGAAGGATAAGTACCCCGCTGGAATTGCTGCCGACATCAATCCAGACGAGTACCCGAATATTCAGGCAGTGTTGAAGCAATCCTGCCAACGCTTCGCCGACAAACCGGCGTTCAGCAACCTGGGCAAGACCATCACCTACGGTGAACTGTACGAATTGTCCGGTGCGTTTGCCGCTTATCTGCAACAGCATACCGATTTGCAGCCCGGTGATCGAATCGCCGTGCAACTGCCCAACGTGCTGCAGTACCCGGTCGCCGTCTTCGGTGCCATCCGTGCCGGGCTGATCGTGGTCAACACCAACCCGCTGTACACCGCGCGGGAAATGGAACACCAATTCAACGACTCCGGTGCCAAGGCGCTGGTGTGCCTGGCGAACATGGCGCACCTGGCCGAAGCCGTGGTGCCGAAAACCGGCGTCAAACACGTCATCGTCACCGAAGTCGCCGACCTGCTGCCGCCGATCAAGCGCCTGCTGATCAACAGCGTCATCAAGTACGTGAAGAAAATGGTTCCAGCCTATCACCTGCCAAAAGCCGTCAAGTTCAACGACGTGCTGAGCAAGGGCCAGGGCCAGCCGGTGGCAGAAGCCAACCCGGACAGCGGCGACGTCGCGGTGCTGCAATACACCGGCGGCACCACCGGCGTGGCCAAGGGCGCGATGCTCACCCATCGCAACCTCGTCGCCAACATGCTGCAGTGCAAGGCGCTGATGGGTTCCAACCTCAATGAAGGTTGCGAGATCCTGATCACGCCACTGCCGCTGTACCACATCTATGCGTTCACCTTTCATTGCATGGCGATGATGCTGATCGGCAACCACAACATCCTGATCAGCAACCCGCGCGACCTGCCGGCGATGGTCAAGGAACTCTCGAAGTGGAAGTTCAGCGGCTTCGTCGGCCTCAACACGCTGTTCGTGGCCCTGTGCAACAACGAAGGTTTCCGCAAGCTGGATTTCTCGGCGCTGAAAGTCACCCTGTCCGGCGGCATGGCCCTGCAACTGGCCGCAGCCGAGCGCTGGAAAGCGGTCACCGGTTGCCCGATCTGCGAAGGTTACGGCATGACCGAAACCAGCCCGGTGGCCACGGTCAACCCGATCCAGAACATCCAGATCGGCACCATCGGCATTCCGGTGCCGTCGACCCTGTGCAAAGTCATTGACGACGCCGGTGTCGAGCAGCCGCTGGGCGAAATCGGCGAGCTGTGCGTCAAGGGCCCGCAAGTGATGAAAGGCTACTGGCAGCGTCAGGAAGCCACCGATGAAATGCTCGACAGCGAAGGCTGGCTGAAGACCGGTGACATCGCGCTGATCCAGCCGGACGGCTACATGCGCATCGTCGATCGCAAGAAAGACATGATTCTGGTGTCCGGTTTCAACGTGTATCCGAACGAACTGGAAGACGTGCTGGCGGCCCTGCCGGGCGTGTTGCAGTGCGCAGCCATCGGCGTTCCGGACGAAAAATCCGGCGAGGCGATCAAGATCTTCATCGTCGCCAAACCGGGTGTCACCCTGACCAAGGAACAGGTGATGGAGCACATGCGCGCCAACGTCACCGGCTACAAGGTGCCGCGTTCCGTGGAGTTCCGCGATGCGTTGCCGACCACCAACGTCGGCAAGATCCTGCGTCGCGAACTGCGTGACGAAGAGCTGAAGAAGATCAAGGCGAAGAACGCCGCGTAAAACAGGAAGCCCCGCAGATGCGGGGCTTTTTGTTAGTGCAGGTTGTAGATTTGTAGTGACTGTGAGGTCGCTTTCGCGAGCAAGCCCGCTCCCACATTCAACCGCGTTCCTCCAATTGGAATACAGGCGAATGTGGGAGCGGGCTTGCTCGCGAAGCTTTTTCTGCTACTGGCGGAACGGCGCGAAGTTCACGTTGGTCCCCGCCGGGCGCATGTCCTGCAGGTACGAGTCCTTGTCGGCGCTCAGTTCCAGGCTCAGGGCCGCCTTGCGTTTGCCTTCGTTTCGGATCACCAGGCCTTCGAGTTTCTCGCGCAGGAACACGGTCGGCACTTTCAGGTGCAGCAGTTCGTCGGTGGCCGGGGTGTGCATCAACAGGTGAATCCACTCGTACTGACCGATCGCCAGGCGCGACACCGGCAGGTCGAACCACCAGATGTTGCGGTTACGGTTCAGTTCGGCGAAGTGGCAGTTGTTGGTGCCGAGCACGGCACCGCCCAATTCCTGGTTGCGACGGGCGATGGCCTGCTTTTTATCGAGTTTCATAACATTCCTGCGGGGTCGGTTCTGTGGCGCCTGGCGCCCTTTTGATGGGCATTCTCGGGGGTACGCTCGTAAACATAAAGCCCAACCTGCACACCGCGACGAAATGAAGCCCTGAAAATAAATGAAACTTGGCGCAAACCGGGTCAGTCAATCATTACGTACTGACTTTCCCCGTTAATGTTCCAAGGAGAATCACCATGGGTAGCACGAGCGATAAAGTGAAAGGCATGGCCAACGAAGCGGTCGGCAACGTCAAGCAAGGTGTCGGTAAAGCCACCGATAACACCAAACTGCAGGCCGAAGGCAAAGTGCAAGAGAAGAAAGGCGAGGCCCAGCAAGCGGTGGGCAAAGCCAAGGACGCGGTCAAGAAAGGCGTCGACAAGGCCTGATCAGGCCTTGAACGAAACAGCGAAGCGGCCATCCAAGGATGGCCGTTTTCGTATCCCGCTCACATGCGGTCAAGGAACACAGTGTTTCAAAGTCGCCAAGTAAGCTACTTTGATGAGAGAAAAACGGCCCCTGAGTCGCCACGACTTCAACCTGTTTTGCGGCGAAAGGAGACGCGAATGATTTTTCCGGACATGAAAGGTCTGCCCCTGCACCGGGTGATGGTGCGCACGGTCACCGAATTCGTCGACGACGAGATGTCGACCTACGCCTCGGCACTGGCCTACCAGATGCTGTTCTCGCTGTTCCCGTTCATTCTGTTTCTGATTGCCCTGATCGGTTTCCTGCACCTGCCGGACTTCTTCTCCTGGCTGCGCCTGCAATCGGAGCTGGTGTTGCCGCCCCAGGCGCTGGAGCAGGTCAACCCGGTGATCGATCAACTGCAGCAATCCAAGGGCGGCCTGCTTTCGGTGGGTATCGTCATCGCCCTGTACACCGCGTCTGCCGGCGTGCGCCTGATGATGAGCGCGATGAACGCCGCCTACGACGTGGTCGAGGGGCGGCCCCTGTGGAAGCGCTTTCCGCTGTCGATCATCTACACCGTCGGCATCGCCGGCATGTTGCTGGTGGCCGCGGCGCTGATGGTGCTCGGGCCGCAGGTGATGGGCTGGATCGCCGCGCAGGTCGGGCTGGAAGAAGTCATTGTCACTTTGTGGACCATCGCCCGCTGGCCGGTGATCGTGATCCTGATGATGGTGGCCGTGGCGCTGATCTACTACGTGATGCCCGACGTCAAACAGGAATTCCGCTTCATCACGCCGGGCTCGGTGCTGGCGGTGGTGGTGTGGATCATCGCGTCCCTGGGCTTCGCGTTCTACGTCAAGACGTTCGCCAACTACAACGCCATGTATGGCAGCATCGGTGCAATCATCGTGCTGTTGCTGTATTTCTACATTTCCGCCGCCGTGTTGTTGCTCGGTGCGGAGATGAATGCGGTGATCGAACACATGTCCAGCGAGGGCAAGGATTCGGGCGAGAAAGTCCCCGGCGAACTCGATGAACATCCCAAACAACACGTTTCCGGCCTCGGGCGCGATCATTCGCTCAAGCCGAACACTGACGAAGCCTGATCATGATCCGTGAAATCCTGAAGATGGGCGACGAACGCCTGCTGCGCATCGCGCCGCCGGTGCCCGCCGAAATGCTCGACAGTCCCGAGCTGTGGCAATTGATTGACGACATGTTCCAGACCATGGAAAGCGTCGGCGGCGTTGGCCTGGCCGCGCCGCAGATCGGTGTCGATCTGCAACTGGTGATCTTCGGTTTCGAGCACAGCGAGCGTTATCCGGACGCCGAAGCAGTGCCGCAGACGATCCTGATCAACCCGCTGATCACGCCGCTCAGTCCGCTGATGGAAGAGGGCTTCGAAGGCTGCCTGTCGGTGCCGGGCCTGCGGGGCGCGGTGGATCGATACCAGCGGATCCGTTACGAAGGCGTCGACCCCAAGGGTGAGCCGATCTCGCGGGTGGCCTCAGGGTTCCATGCGCGGGTGGTACAGCATGAATGCGATCACCTGATCGGGCGGCTGTACCCGTCGCGCATTACCGATTTCAGCAAGTTCGGTTTTACCGAAGTGATGTTTCCGGATCTCGATCCCAACGCTGACGACTGACTAGCCCGCGCGCGGTGCCAGTTCCATGGCAATCATCGGCTTGCTCCGCGCATACCGGCTCAAGCGTTCGGCCATGGCCTGGGGCAGGGCGGGGTCGAAGGTGAAGCTGCGCCGCTCGTAGAATCCGCGCAAGTCCGGGTGGCAGAACAACCACACCGGCCCCTCGACGTCCTTCACCGCTTCGGCAATCAGCTGTGCGGCAATGCCTTGCTCACGGCAGGCCGGATCGACGAACAACCCGGTCAACCAATGTCCGCCGAACACCGGCCGCAGGCACAGCGCCGCCACGATTTCCTCCCGCCGCGCCACCCACAATTGCGCCTCGCGCACGGCTTTCATCGACGATTGATGCTGGCGGTAGAACTTGTTCATCAACGGCCAGGAGAGGTCGTCGAGCTGGCTGTAACGGATGTCGGTCATGAATCGGACTGCCGGTGCAAAAGCTGCGGATTATAAAACAACGTGCCCGCCGGGATAGGTGTATACCTGATCTCACATCCCCCCTGAGTGGAGTACGCATCATGTCCAAAGGTATGGATTCGAAAAAAGCCGCGAAGAAGAAACCGGCCAAGACCGCCATCGAAAAACGCCACGAGAAGAGGGCGAAAAAAGTCGACATCTTTGGCCATTGATCACGCCGTTCGGGAGCCCGGATCCGGGCTCCTGTCTTGCCTTGAAAACAGCCCGCAAAAATAATCTGCAAGATTTCCCGTTGGTGTTGCACAGAACGATCAGACCCTCGTTCCGAGCCACGCCATGCCCCACTATTTCGACGATGCCCATCGCCTACAGATCGAAACCCTGCGCCAGCGCTTCACCGCCCGCACCGAGTGGCCGACCTGGCTGCTGCTGATTGGCGTATATGGGGGCTGGTTCGCGATTGTGCTGGGCAGCGAATGGCTCGGCGTCTGGTGGAGCACGCTGCTGCTGATTCCGTTGCTGGTGCTGTGGCTGTCGGTGCAGCACGAATTGCTCCACGGTCATCCGACGCGCTGGACCTTCGTCAACAAAATCCTCGGCTATGCGCCATTCGCGGTGTGGTATCCCTACACGCTCTATCGCGACAGCCATTTGCAGCACCATCGCGATGAAGACCTGACGATTCCCGGCGTCGATCCCGAAAGCCGTTACCTGAGCGCCGAGCGTTGGCAGGGCCGTTCGTTGTTCGAACGCAGCCTGCACTGGCTGAACAAAACCGTATTGGGCCGATTCATTCTTGGCGCGCCGCTGGCGTTGCTGGCGCTGGCCGGTGAAGAACTGCAACGTCTGAAAAGCGGCGAGCGCCAGGCCTGGCTGATGTGGTTGACCCACGGCGCCCTGACCGTGCTGATGCTTTTTTTCATCGCCCGCTACAGCGTGTTGCCGGTGTGGCATTACCTGTTTTTGATCAGCGTCCCGGCGCTGTCGATCGCGATGGTTCGCTCCTACTATGAACACCGACCGCACACGCAACCGGAGCAGCGCACGGTGCTCAACGAAGCCGGATGGCCGTGGCGCTGGCTGTTCCTGAACCTGAATTTCCATCTGGTGCACCACGACTTGCCGAAGCTTTCGTGGTACGACTTGCCCGAGGCCTACCGCATGCGCCGGGAACAGTGGGTGGCGCGCAGCGGCGGGTTTCTGGTGCAAGGTTATGGGCAACTGTGGCGCCGGCACGGCATCAAGCCGATCGACAGCCCGCAGCATCCGTTTATTTGAGGCGACCATGACGTCAGGTTACGCAGAACTGTTGATGTACATCGCACCCGAGCCGATTCGCGCGGCGAACGAGCAGTGGCTGGCGCGGATTCTCGAACACCTCGGCCGTTCGCGGCTCGATGCCGACGGCTTGTCGTTGCTTGAACTTTGGCGCTCGCCTGATTTGTTGCTGACCCAGACCTGCGGCTATCCGCTGATGACCGCGCTGCGTGGGCAGGTCAGGATTGTCGGTCGTCCGCGTTACGAATTGCCTGACGCCACTGCCGGCAATCATTGCAGCCTGATCCTCACCCGTGCCGATGATCCGCGCCGCAATCTGGCGGAGTTCTTCGACAGTCGCGGGGTGATCAACAGCGAGGACTCCAACAGCGGCATGAACCTGTTGCGTCAGCGTCTGGCGCCGCTGCATCGGGACGGTCAGTTTTTCGCCTCTGTGGGCATCAGTGGCGGGCATCGCGAAAGCCTGCGCTGGTTGCGCGAAGACCGCGCCGATCTGGCAGCCATCGACAGCGTGACCTTTGCGTATCTGGCGCAATACGCCGCCGCAGAGGTCAGCGGCTTGCGGGTGGTGGCACGCAGTGCGTTCAGCCCGACCTTGCCCTTCATCACCGCTGCCAGCACGACGGACGAACAGATTGAACACCTGCGCCGGGCGATGAATCGCAGCCTTCAAGACCTGCCCGATGTGGCCCGCATCCTCGGTTTGCCCGAAGTCCTGCCCGCCAGTGAAAGTGATTACCTCGTCCTGCAGGATTATCAGCGCGAGGCCGAAGAACTGGGTTATGGCCGCTTGCGCTAGCAGTCTCTTGTAATTCACTAATGGAATATAAAAATTCTTTTTAAGTATTTTTAACGCATAAGGCGCCTTGCTAGGATCGCGCCACCGGACGACCGGACATTCAGCGACCCTTGACCAAGGAGCCCCCATGTCCGGCGCCGACTCATCCCATCGCAATCATGTGCACACGTTGTTTGGCGACCATTACCAGTGGTTGTGCACACGTCTGCGTCGGCAATCGAATGATGCGGCCACCGCCGAAGACATCGCCGCCGAAACCTTCGCGCAACTGCTCGAAGCGCCGGGCCTGACCGCCATCCGTGAACCCCGCGCCTTGCTCACCACCATCGCCCAACGCCTGCTGTACGAGCGCTGGCGGCGGCGTGATCTGGAGCGTCGGCATTTGCATCAGCTTCATCAGGGTGACTTCGACCACCCGCCGTCTCCCGAAGAACTCGCCGACCTGTCGCAGAGCCTCAAGCACCTGGACCGGACGCTCCAGCGCCTGCCGGGCAAAGTCCGTTCGACCTTCCTGCTGGCGCGAATCGACGGCCTGACCTACCCGCAAATCGCCGCTGAACTGGGTATCTCCCAACGTTCGGTGAGCCTGTACATGACCCGCTCCCAGGCCTTGTGCAACCGCCACAGCGCCAACCAAACCCTGATTTCCTCCCAGAACAAGAGGTCCGCATGAGATCGCTCAAAACCCTGCTCGGCAGTTCGCTGCTGGCCCTGACCCTGACCGCCGGCCACGTCGTGGCAGCGGAAAAAACCGCGCCGATCCACTTCGGCGACATCACCTGGGAAAGCGGCAGCTTCATCACTGAAGTGCTGCGCCTGATCGTCGAGAAAGGCTACGGCTACCCGACCGATACGCTGCCGGGCAGCACCGTCAGCCTGGAGGCGGCGCTGGCGAAAAACGATATTCAGGTGATCGGCGAAGAGTGGGCCGGGCGTAGTCCCGCGTGGGTCAAGGCCGCCGCCGAGGGCAAGGTGTTCGGCCTCGGCGACACGGTAAAAGGCGCCACCGAAGGCTGGTGGGTGCCGGAATACGTGATCAAGGGTGACCCGGAGCGCGGGATCAAACCGCTGGCGCCGGAACTGAAATCCGTGGCCGATCTGCCGCGCTACAAGGATGTGTTCAAGGACCCGGAAGACCCGAGCCGCGGGCGCTTCCTCAACAGCCCGACCGGCTGGACTTCTGAAATCGTCAACAGCCAGAAACTCAAGGCGTATGCGTTGAACGACAGTTACGTCAACTTCCGCACCGGCTCCGGCGCGGCGCTGGATGCCGAGGTGGCGTCGTCGATCAAGCGGGGCAAACCGGTGCTGTTCTACTACTGGTCGCCGACGCCGCTGCTCGGTCGCTTCAAACTGGTGAAGCTGGAAGAGCCACCGTTCGACGCCGAAGCCTGGAAAACCCTGGCCGATGCCAACAACCCCAATCCGAGAGGCACCCGTTCGATGCCGGCGAGCCTGGCGATTGGCGTGTCGGCGCCGTTCAAGGCGCAGTATCCGGAGCTGGTGACGTTCTTTGAAAAGGTCGACTTGCCGATCGATCTGCTGAACCAGACTCTGGCCGGGATGAGCGAAAAGCGCCAGCAGCCACGGCAGGTGGCCGAGGCGTTCCTGCGCGATCAACCGCAAGTGTGGAAGCCTTGGGTGCCGGGTGATGTGGCGAACAAGGTGAGTGGGAGTCTGTAGTTCTTTTCCGATATTTCTGTAGTGCTGCACCGACGCCATCGCGGGCAAGCCCGCTCCCACAGGGTTGTGCGCAATGTTAAAGCCAGCGTGGTACCTGTGGGAGCGCGGCTTGCCCGCGATGGCGTCCGACCGGCAAAAACGTTTTTGCGCTGAACCGTTTCTCGTCCGCTTCCTGTCCGAACTCCCGCATTACTGGCCGACTAGTGGCCTTGCGCAAGGCCTTGCGCTGTCTATGCTCATTCATAACTAACTATGTCGACCGCCATTCAAAGCGCTCCGGCGGCAATCGGTTAGCCGTGAACAAAGCTGCCAGAGTGCGCAATCCAAGGCACCGACACTTGACCGACAAGGAGCTGTTTTTTAAATGGAAGTTCTTCTGCATGTTAGGAATGGCCCGCCTGCGGGCTATCAAGAAAAGGATGTCTTGATTAGAGCGTCGCTGCATGGACTCTTTGATTAGTCATCGTTTATCACCTGACAACTTCCTCCCGTGGAGGAAGGCGTGTGCCTGTTCTGTGGAACGTAGTGGTGGATTCTGAAAGACCTGAACTTTCATCAAATCAAAAGAACGCGCGGAAGGTGATAGAGACATGTTCAACCTACATCACAAGGCTGATCTGCAGGAAATCGAACGTTTCAGCTGTGCCCTGACCGAAGCCAACGCCAAGCTGGCGGCGATCAGCCGTTCGATGGCAATGATCGAATTCACCCCCGAGGGCATCGTTCTGGATGCCAATGACAACTTCTGCAAGACCATGGGCTACAGCGCCGATGAAGTGCGTGGCAAACACCACCGGATCTTTTGTGAAGAGGAGTTTTACCGCAGCGAGGAATACGCCAAATTGTGGCGTGACCTGGCCCGGGGCGAACCCATCAGCGGCACTTTCCTGCGTTTGAACAAAAGCGGTCGGGAGATCTGGCTCGAAGCCAGTTACATGCCGGTGTATGGCCCGGACAAACAGGTCCGAAGTGTGATCAAAGTGGCGGCGGACATCACCGCGCGAGTGAACAAGGAGAAGGAAGAGGAGAGCATGCTGGCCGCCATCGGTCGCTCTATGGCGGTGATCGAGTTCACCCCGGAAGGCAATGTGATCACGGCCAACGACAACTTTCTCAAAACCATGCAGTACTCGCTCAACGAAATCGTCGGCCATCACCACAGTCTGTTCTGTCACCGGGTCGAAGCCGAATCCGCGCAATACAAGGCGTTCTGGGCTTCGCTCAATCGCGGCGAATATCACTCGCACCGCTTCGAGCGCAAGAACAAGTCCGGGCAGACCGTTTACCTCGAAGCTTCTTACAACCCGCTGTTCGACGCCAAGGGCCGGTTGTACAAAGTGGTGAAGTTCGCCAGCGACATCACCCACCAGATGACTACCTTACAGACTGCTGCGGAATCGGCTCACAGCACCTCGGTACAAAACGACGCCTGTGCGCAAAAAGGCTCACAGGTCGTGCAGCAAACGGTGCAGATCATTCAGGACATTTCCCGCGACCTCAACGAAGCGGCGCTGAGCATCGATGCGGTCAGCAAACAGTCGGACATCATCGGCACCATCGTTCAGACCATTCGCGGCATTGCCGATCAGACCAACCTGCTGGCGCTCAACGCCGCCATTGAAGCGGCGCGGGCGGGTGAGCACGGGCGGGGTTTTGCCGTGGTGGCGGACGAGGTGCGCAGCCTCGCGGCGCGGACCAGTCAGGCAACCCTGGAGATCGTTGATGTGGTGCGCAAGAACCACGAGTTGTCATTGAGCGCAGTGTCGAGCATGCAGTCGAGCCTGAGCCGCACCGGGCTCGGGGTGGAACTGGCGAACGAGGCGGGGGATGCGATTCGGGAGATTCAGCAGGGCTCGCGGCATGTGGTGGATGCGATCAGCCAGTTCAACGAGACGTTGCAGCTAAATTAATTAAGTCTGCGAGTGATGGTAATGCCGCTCGTTCAGTAAGCCTCGATTAGAATCAAGGGCTCTGGCAACATTCAGAGCCCTTGATGCTTGTTACAGTAGGTCATACGTTCCGTCAAACTCTCCCTCTAACTTCAAGAGCCGGCCTATGCCATCGTAATAGTACACAGTGAAAGTCGCAGTGTGATGAGCGAAAGTAGGATCAACTGTCAACCTTACCTCCCCGTCGCAATGGTATCCCAGATATGTCATGAGGCCATTGTGGCCCGTCCCCACCCGGATGGTGTTGAGGCCCTCCGAGATCGGGACGCCATAAACGATGACCACATTGCCGACTGGTGCGTAGGCAAGGAACTGATCAACGGTGAATTCGATACGCTCCGAATCATAGTCCTTTCCCAAGTCCACGTTGTTGAAGAAACTCTTTGCTTTTAAATGACCAACGAAACCATCCCTTCTCATGATGAACTCCTGCTCAGCGTCATTAATCTTTGTGTAGATGCATGGCAGCTACCAGCTCGATTAAACGGATCTGATCTGACGATGGCTACTGTCATATCTGACAGGTAAGTCGTTCTTTCCGATGAGTGGTCAAGGTAGTGTGCGAGATAAACACCGGGAAACAGAGCAGACAGTACTCGATTGAGTACTGTCTACGGGTATTAAAGTGAGGCGAGGAACTTGTCCGCCGACTCGTCGCTGATCTTCGCCGAGTTGGCGTCTTGCTTGTTCTGCTTCTCGGCTTCGGCCAGCTTCATCTTGTCCTGCAGTCGCTCGGCGATTTCTTTGCCGATGGCCAGTTGTTTCTCCGGCGGCATGGCTTTGATGTCGTCCTCGGTCAGGCCCATTTCCTGGAGGATACTGTCGCGCAGACGCTGTTCCGGCGTTTTGCTCATGTAGTCCTTGAACTCATCCATAGCCGATGAGCCCGTGGATTTGGTCTGCGAAGAATCGGAGGTTTGCAGAGCGACACGGGTCTTGGCGAACGCTTCGTCGACGTTGTCGCTGATGCGCGTGGCTTCGCTGACTTGCTGGGTCGCCAGTTGCGAGGCCGATTCCTGCACCTTGGCGGTGGCTTCGGCGGTTTGCGCCTGGGCCTGGTTTTGCAGGGTTTGCAGCATCGCGCCGTGCAGGCCGCCTTGCAGTCCGGCTGCGGCGGTGGCGGTTGCATCGTCATTCAGCTGCTTGGGTAGATGAATGATTTGTTGTTGTTTTGCACTGACCAACATGATGAATGAACCTGTAGGTAATGACTGTCAGCCCTAGGCAGCAATTACCGTGCCTGTTGAATAAATTCATATTTATCAACGGCTTGTGGTTTTTTGTGAACAGGCAAAGCGGTCATCCCTTGCCAGTGGGCGGCAGAGGATGACCGTTGTCCGTCAGCGATGGGCAATGTTTTCCAGCGCCAGGTTTCGGGTGCGGGGGCCGAAATAGCCGATGGTCAGCATCACGATCAACATGCTGGCGACGATGAACGCCAACACGCCCGGTGTGCCGAAGTGGTCGAGGAACAGACCGATCAACAGGCTGCTGAATACCGTCGACAAGCGACTGAACGAATAGCAGAAGCCCACCGCCCGGGCGCGGATGTTGGTGGGGAACAGCTCGCTCTGATAGGAGTGATAACTGAAGCTCAGCCAGGCGTTGCAGAAGGTGATCATCACACCGCAGAAGATCAGGCCAAAGGCGCTGGTCTGCAGGGCGAACAAGGTGCCGAAGGTCATGGCGCCGAGGGCCGAGCCGACGATCTGCCACTTGTTCTCGAAACGGTTGGCGAATTTGACGAACAGCAGCGGGCCGAGGGGGTAGGCGAGGGTGATGATGAACGCGTACATCAAGCTGTGAGTGACGCTGACGCCCTGACCGGAAAGCAACGCCGGCAGCCAGTTGCCGAAGCCGAAGAAACCGATGGCCTGGAAAATGTGAAAGACGATCAGCATCAACGCGCGGCGGCGATAGGGCGGTAGCCAGATATCGGCGAAACGGCCCTTGCCTTCGACATCGACGGCTACCGCTTCCGGTGCATCCAGTGGCTTGCGGTGATCCTTCTCGCAGCGCGCCTCGATGTTATCGAGAATCCGGTTCGCCTCATCGAAGCGGCCATGCTGCGCCAGCCAGCGCGGCGACTCCGGCAGACGTTTGCGCAGCCACCAGATGAACAGTGCAAACACTGCGCTGGCCAACACCACCCAACGCCAGCCGGACACCCCGAACGGCGCTTGCGGCACCAGCCAGCAGGACATCAACGCCACTGCCGGCACCGACAGGAACTGCACGAAAAATGCGAAGGCAAACGCCGAACTGCGCATGCGCTTGGGCACCAGTTCCGAGAGGTAGGCGTCGATGGTCACCAGTTCGATGCCGAGGCCGATGCCCACCAGAAAACGCATGCAGATGATCCCCAACGCCGAACTCTGCACGCCCATCAGTACCGTGGCCACGGTGTACCAGACCAGCGCGAAGGTGAAGATCGCGCGCCGACCGAACCGATCAGCCATCGGGCTCAGCAGACTGGCGCCGAGAAACAAACCGAGGAACGTCGCTGAGGCGAACGCAGCCTGATCGGAGAAACCGAACACGCCCTGATTGCCGGTGGCGAAGATGCCATCGCGGATCAGGCCGGGGCTGATGTAGGCGGTCTGGAACAGGTCGTAGAGTTCGAAAAAACCACCGATCGACAGCAGCGCCACCAGCCGCCAGAGGGTGGCGACTGCCGGGAGGCGGTCGATGCGGGCGGAGATCTCGGCGGCGCGTATCGGGTCGATGCCGTCGCATTGCGCGGCGGGGGCGTGTGCAGTCATGGGCTGATCCATTTTTTATTGATGGAAAAGCTTAGCCTGCTATCGGAAATCAAGGATTGTTTATATCGGCGGTTGGCGCAGTAAAACCGCCGATTTCTTGCAATATCCGCTTACCAATTAACGATTTATGTCGCGGGCTGCGGATCCGGCAATGCCGAGGCCGGAAGGCCGAACACCTTATCGAACAGCCAGTTGAACGCGAAGGTGTAGCAAGGGATGAACACGATCAGCGCCAGATCCAGCAAAAAGGCCTGCACCAGACTGATGTTCATCCACCAGGCGATCAGCGGAATCAGGAACACGATCAGCGTCAGCTGGAAGCCGACGGCGTGGGCGATGCGCCGTTTCACCGTGCGGGTGCGCGACACCTGACGGCTTTCCCAGCGCTCGAACAGCGAGGTGTAGATAAAGTTCCAGGTCACGGCGATGGTGGTGATGATCACCGCCAGCGGGCCGGTGCTGCCGGGCGAAGTGCCGGACAACAGGGCCAGGCCAAGGGCCGAGAAGGTCATGCCGATCACTTCATAGAGCGAAACATAGACCAGTTTGCGTTTAACGCCTTGCATGGGGAATTGCCTCTTTCTTGCGACTTGTGGCCAGTGGGACTGGCGAAGGCGACGAAAGATAGCTTCAATAGAGGTGACAGAAAAAGTCAGTAGTTTTCAGTTTTATTGACAGGTGTGAGACGTGAATTTCAACAGTGAAAGCATCGAGCTGTTTCTTGCCGTGATCGAGCGCGGCTCGTTTTCCGCCGCGGCCAGGGCATTAGGCAAAGTCCCGTCGGCGGTGAGCATGGCCATCGGCAATCTGGAGGCCGAACTCGGTTACTCGCTGTTTGATCGCAGCCATCGCGAACCGCAACCCACTGCGATGGCGCTGTCGCTGGTACCCCATGCGCGGCTGATCGCCGATCAGCTCAAGCAATTGCAGGTACACGCGGTGCAGTTGTCGCTGGGGCTGGAGAGCAAGTTGTCGATCGGCGTGGCGGCGGATATTGATCGCCGACGGTTGCTGACGGCGATCAAGGACCTCAGCGAGCGTCATCCGCTGCTCGACATCGAAGTGCTGACTGCGCCGCAGGATGATGTGCTGGCAATGCTTCACAGTGGCCGGGTCAGCGTGTGCCTGGCGTTCGCCGGGTTGAGCGTGAATGTGCTGGAACGGTTTCAGTTCGTCGGCAGTGAGCGAATGATCGCCACGCTGGCGGCGGATAGCCCGCTGTTGCAGGGACAGGATCTGTTTCTCGAGGATCTGGTGCATGTGCGGCAGATCGTCGTCGGCAGTCGTGATTTGCCGATCAGCGAAACCCGGCCGCTGGTGGCCGAGTCCCACTGGCGCACCGACAACCTGGAAACGGCGCTGGAGATGGTCGAGGCAGGGTTGGGCTGGGGCAATTTTCCGCTGTCGGTGGTGCAGCCCTGGCTTGATAGCGGACGGCTGAAACGGCTGAATTTCCGCAACATCGAAAACGGCCTGGTGCTGCCGGTGCATGCGGTATGGCTCAAGAGCCAGCCGTTGCAGAAGGGCGCGCTGGCTCTGGTGGAGTTGCTTGGGAAGTGAGGTGATCTTTCCCACGCTCTGCATGGGAACGATCAAAGTCTGGGAGTGATGCGGGGTCAGGTGCTCTCGCGGATTTTGAGTTCGAAGCCCATGTCCTCCACCGGTCGCGCCACGCTGTTGCCGGCCATCAGCGTCAGCATCTGCTCCGCCGCACGCTTGCCGATCGCTTCGCGGGGTGTGTTGATGCTGCTCAGGCGCGGCACCATGTGCTCGGACATCGGCAGGTCGTTGAAGCCGAGGATTGCCACTTGCTCGGGGATCCTGATCCCGTTGCGCAGCGCTTCGAGCAGGGCGCCCTGAGCCAGGTCGTCATTGCCGAAGAAGATCGCATCGACATCCGGATGCGCCGCCAGCAATTGCAGGAACAACTCGCCTCCCAGACCTACGGACGATGAACGCGGGGTCAGCACTTCCAGATCCGGGTCGTAGCGCCCGGCCTTCTGCAACGCCTTGCGAAAGCCTTCACCGCGCAGCAGGGTGCGCTGATCGAGCTGCGCACCGATGTACGCCAGGCGCTTGCGGCCACGGGACAGCAAATGTTCGGCAGCCGTTTCGCCGGCGCTGAGCTGCGAGAAGCCGACGCAGTTCACCCCGGCGGCGCTGTCCAGTTCCATCATGTACACGCAGGGAATGTTGCTGGCCTCGATCATCCGCCGCGAACTTTCGGTGCGGTCAAAACCGGTCAGCAGCAAACCGCGTGGCTGATAGGCCATATAGTTGCGCAGCAGGTTTTCTTCTTCATCGCGGGAATAGTGGAAGTTGCCGATCAGCACTTCGAAGCCTTTGGGCGTCAGTACCCGATGAATGGCTTCCAGGGTGTCGATGAATAAAAGGTTGGACAGCGAAGGCACCAGAACCACCACCGAATGGCTCTGGGCCGAGGCCAGGGCGCGGGCGGCGGGGTTGACCACGTAGTTGAGTTCCAGCGCGGCTTTCTGGACTTTTTCCACCAGTTCGATGGCGACCGTGCTGACCCCACGCAGCGCGCGGGAGGCGGTAATCGGGCTGACGCCGGCCAGACGGGCGACTTCATTGAGGGTGGGACGGCCGGTGGTGCGGGTGTTTTTATCGTTTTTAGGGGTGGTCATCGGGCGGCTTGCCAAACAAAAATCAAGGCACTAAGGTAGCGCTGTCCTTATGCAGCTGCAAATGCGTAAGCGAGGTCCTGCCTGATCTTCGCTTTTTGGCGTACGGACAAAACCTGCTGCAACCCAAAAAAACGACAAGAAGGCGTCGGCAACTTCTGCCTGTGCACTAGAGTCATAGCTAGCAAAGGTAGCGCTGTCTGCGCGCTGAGGTGTTACATGAATCATCCCATCACCGCCCTGGTCATCATGGGCGTTGCCGGTTGCGGCAAGACGTGCGTCAGCGAGGCCCTGTGCCAATTGAGCGGCGCCACTGCCATTGAAGGCGATACTTTCCATCCGGCCGCGAACATCGAAAAAATGAGCGCGGGGATCCCCCTGAACGACGAAGACCGTGCCGGCTGGCTCGACAGCCTGTGCGACGAACTGCGCCGCGTCGACGCCCTGGGCGAACGCCCGGTGCTGACTTGCTCGGCCCTCAAACACAGTTATCGCGAAGTGCTGCGCAGCGCCTTGCCGGGCCTGGGTTTCGTGTTCCTCGAATTGACGCCTGAAGTCGCCGCCGAACGTGTGTCCCACCGTCCGGGCCACTTCATGCCGGCCACCTTGATCGAAAGCCAGTTCGCCACCCTCGAATCGCCCAAGGGCGAGCCGTTGACCCTGGCCCTGAATGCTTCGATCCACAGCGTTGAAGAGCTCGCATCGCAAGCCCACGTCTGGTGGCAGGCCCATGGCCTGAAACAGGCGGTATGAGTGTGATTGCGAAGATAGCGCTGTCCATGCGACTTCTGATTAACCCGCTTTAATAACAACAACAAACCAGGAGACACCCCCTCATGTTTGGCATGTCCCATGACGCCTACCTGCTGCTCGATGCAGTGGTTACGGTGATCGGACTCATCGTCCTGATCACCAAATTCAAGATTCACCCCTTCATTGCCCTGACCATCGCCGCCGCGTTCCTCGGCCTGACCTCCGGCATGCCGATCGGCACCATCATCAAGGCGTTCCAGGACGGCTTCGGTGGCGTGCTCGGATTCGTCGGCATCATCCTCGCGCTGGGTACGATGCTCGGCAAGATGATGGCCGAATCCGGCGGTGCCGATCAGATCGCCCAGACCCTGATCCGCGCCTTCGGCAAGGACAAGGTTCAGTGGGCGATGATGTTCGCCGCGTTCCTGGTGGGCATTCCGCTGTTCTTCGAAATCGGCTTCGTGCTGCTGATTCCGCTGGTGTTCATCGTGGCTCGCCGAACCGGTGTGTCGATCATCAAGATCGGTATCCCGCTGCTCGCCGGCCTGTCCGCCGTGCACGGTCTGGTGCCGCCGCACCCGGGCCCGCTGCTGGCCATCGGCGTGTTCGGTGCCGACATCGGCAAGACCATTCTTTACGGTCTGATCGTCGCACTGCCGACCGCCATCATCGCCGGTCCGATCTTCGGTACGTTCATCGCCAAGCACATTCCGGGTCATCCGAACCAGGAACTGGTCGATCAACTGGCCCGTGAAAACGATTCGGCCAATCTGCCGAGCTTCAGCATCACCCTGGTCACCGTGCTGCTGCCGGTGTTCCTGATGCTGTTGAAAACCTTCGCCGACGTGGCGCTGCCGGACGGTCATTTCTTCCGCACCTGGATGGACATGATCGGTCACCCGATTTCGGCACTGCTGCTGGCATTGCTGCTGTCGCTGTACACCTTCGGTCACAAGCAGGGCATTGGTTCTCAGCAGATGCTCAAATGGCTCGACGCGAGCCTGGCGCCGACTGCCGCGATCATCCTGATCATCGGTGCCGGCGGCGGATTCAAGCAGATGCTGGTGACCAGCGGCGTGGGCGACGTGATCGGCCACATGGCGGTCAGCGCGCAGATCTCGCCGATCCTGCTGGCATGGCTGGTGGCCGCGGTGATCCGCATCGCGACCGGTTCGGCCACCGTGGCGACCATCACCGGTGCAGGCATTGTGGTGCCGGTGGTGGGGATGATTCCGGGCGTGAACCGTGAGCTGCTGGTGCTGGCCACCGGTGCCGGCTCGCTGATTCTGTCCCACGTCAACGACGCCGGTTTCTGGCTGGTGAAGCAGTACTTCAACATGACCGTCGCCGAGACCTTCAAGACTTGGACCGCGATGGAAACCATCCTGTCGGTGGTGGGTTTGGGCTTCATTCTGTTGTTGTCGCTGTTCGTTTAACCTCGAACGCAAGACACAAAAAAACCGCAGCGATGCGGTTTTTTTGTGCTTGGTGGATTGATCGTTCCCAAGCAGAGCGTGGGAACGATCATCACCTCAGGATTTGGTCACCAGACCATCCGCCCGGAACATCCCGCGAATCCCGCGTACCGCCTGGCGAATCCGGTCCTGGTTTTCGATCAGCGCAAAGCGCACGTGATCGTCGCCGTACTCACCAAAGCCGACACCCGGCGAGACGCAGACCTTGGCCTCGGCCAACAGCTTCTTGGCGAACTCCAGCGAACCGAGGTGCGCGTAGGCGTCGGGAATCTTCGCCCAGACGTACATCGAGGCTTTCGGGTTTTCGACCATCCAGCCCAGTTCATGCAGGCCTTTGACCAGCACGTTGCGGCGCTGGCGATATTGCTCGGCGATGTCGCGCACGCATTGCTGATCACCTTCCAGCGCAGCAATCGCGGCCACCTGCAGCGGGGTGAAGGTGCCGTAGTCGTGGTAGCTCTTGATCCGCGCCAGGGCGCTGACCAGCTCCGGGTTGCCGACCATGAAGCCGATGCGCCAGCCCGCCATGTTGTAGCTCTTGGACAGGGTGAAAAACTCCACCGCAATGTCCTTGGCGCCCGGCACCTGCATGATCGACGGGGCTTTCCAGCCGTCGTAGACGATGTCGGCGTAGGCCAGGTCGTGCACCACCAGCACGTCGTACTGTTTGGCGAGGGCGATCACCCGTTCGAAGAAGTCCAGCTCCACGCACTGCGCGGTCGGGTTCGACGGGAAGCCGAGGATCATCATCTTCGGTTTCGGGATCGAGCCGCGAATCGCCCGCTCCAGCTCGGCGAAGAAGTCCACGCCCGGCACCAGCGGCACCGACCGCACCTGGGCGCCGGCAATCACGGCACCGTAGATGTGAATCGGGTAGCTCGGGTTGGGCACCAGTACGGTGTCGCCCTGATCCAGGGTCGCCAGCATCAGGTGCGCCAGGCCTTCCTTGGAACCGATGGTGACGATGGCTTCGCTTTCCGGGTCGATCTCGACCGCGTAGCGTTCCTTGTACCAGTTGGAAATCGCCCGGCGCAGGCGCGGAATGCCCTTGGACGTGGAGTAGCCGTGGGTGTCTTCGCGCTGTGCAACCTGCACCAGTTTTTCAACAATGTGCGGCGGCGTGGCGCCGTCGGGGTTGCCCATGCTCAAGTCGATGATGTCTTCGCCACGACGTCGGGCGGCCATCTTCAGCTCGGCAGTGATGTTGAAAACGTAAGGGGGGAGTCGATCAATGCGCGCAAAGCGGCGCGGCGAACCTTGTTCAGCCATTGTTGCCTCGGATAACGTAAGCGCCCGGAACCGTCCGAGCGACGCTGGTCACTGCGGTGACCTGTGGCGGACGATAAGGTCAGCGATGGCATACTGTCCAGAGCCTTTGTAAACAAATTTTTCTCAAGGAAAACCGGTTGATGGAATTTACCAGCGGCTTCTTGCTGAGCCTTTCGCTGTGCCTGGATATCGGCGTGGCCAACATCGCGATGATCACGCTGGCGATGCAGCGCGGCTATTTTCAAGGCTTTGCACTGGGCCTCGGCACCTGCGTCGGTGACCTGGTTTACGCGGTGCTGGCGCTGGCCGGAATGACCGTTCTGCTGCAATACGAAACCGTGCGCTGGGTGCTGTGGATCGGTGGTTCGGCGCTGTTGATCTACTTCGCGGCGAAGATGATCTATTCGGCGATCCACCACGAAGCGCAATTGGCGGCGACCGCCGAAGTGGGCCAGAACTCCCATCGCAAAGAGTTCTTCCGTGGGATCTTTCTGGCCATGTCGTCGCCAAGCGCCATCCTCTGGTTTGCGGCGGTGGGTGGTACGTTGATCGCCCGTTCCGGTGGCGGCGGTCCACTCAGCTCTGCGCTGTTTCTCGGTGGTTTCCTGTGCGCCGGGCTGCTGTGGTCGGCGGGACTGTGTTTCGCCGCGAGCCATGGCGGCAAGTTGCTGGGCGACAAACTGCTGCGCTATTCGTACATGGCATCTGCCGCGATCTTCTGCTATTTCGCGGTCTACGTGATCGTATCCGGTTATAACGAGTTTGTCGGCTCCGGGGCCGCCGAGGCCCTGCATACGCTGTAAATGTGCGAATCGGGTTTGGCTTCTATACTCCCAGCCGAACCCACTTTTTTCGTTCAAGGAGTCGAGTCATGGATGAGCAAAAACGCGTCGAAGTGGCTGAACCTCGCTTCGAACATGGACACTTCCTGCTGATTGCAGGTTTTCGCGATCGCTTCACCAAAGAGACCGTTCAGGACATCCCTGCGCTGTGGGAAAAACTGATCCCGCACATCGGACATATTCCGGGGCAGAAGGGCGAAGTGACCTACGGTGTCTGCAGCAATTTCGACGGCAACGGCGGTTTCGATTACATGGCCGGGGTCGAGATCAGGAAGCTGGACGATTTCCCGCAGGAAAAATATCCGTGGATCGAAATCCTGCCACGCCAGTACGCGGTGTTCGAACACAAGGGTTCGCTGGATCAGTTGCCGCAGACCATTGATTACATCTACAAAACCTGGCTGCCGGCATCCGAATACAAAGGGCTCAACGCCCCGGAGCTGGAACGCTACAGCGCCGACTTCAATCCGAAGCTCAATACCGGCAAGCTGGAAATCTGCGTCCCGGTGGAAAAGAAAACCTGATCGGCAACCGGCAGCGCGAACCCGCTTCGCGCTGCCGGTCGAGCCTTACTTGCCCTTGATCCGTCGTGCCCGCAACAGGTCGATGCCCAGGGTAATGAAGCCGAAGAAGCTGATGCCCAACACCATCAACAAACCGATTTCCACGCTGCTCATAAACGGTTCCCCCCTCGGGTGATCAGAGACAGGCACCAGAAATAGACCGTCCCGAATCCGAAGAAAAGCGCTTATACGCAGGCTTTACGCCCCCTGCGCGGATCGATATGAACACCTTATTCCTTTATCCTTGGCGGCCTTGTTTCCACTGATTTCGAGCCGCCATGAACACCGTCATCCGCCACGTCACCGCCGCCGACCTGGATCGCTGCTACGCCATCGAAACCCTCGCCTACGAGGGCGACGAAGCCGCGACCCGCGAGAAGATCGCCACGCGCATCGCCACCTGGCCGGACGGTTTCATCGTCGCCGAGGTGGACGGGCAGGTGGCAGGGTTCATCAACTCCGGTGCAGCGTTTGACGTGCAGATGTCCGACGAGGCGTTCAAGGAACTGATCGGCCACGACCCGGCCGGGCCGAACGTGGTGATCATGTCGGTGGTGGTACACCCGGATTATCAAGGCCTGGGCCTGGCCAAGCGTCTGCTGGGGGAATTCATCGAACGCATGCGCGAGCAGGGCAAGGCGACGATTCACCTGATGTGCAAGGAACGGCACATCCCGCTGTACGCCGGATTCGGTTTTGCCTACATCAAACCGTCCGAATCCGACCACGGTGGAATGGCGTGGCACGAGATGATCCTGACTCTCTGAAGAACACTGCAAATCCCCTGTGGGAGCGGACTTGCTCGCGAAGGCGTCGTGTCAGTCGATATTTAGTTTGACTGACCCACCGCCTTCGCGAGCAAGCCCGCTCCCACAAGGGAAAATGGTGTTTGCAAGTTTTGGTCAGTACAGCGTGTCGAGCACTCGCTTCGGGGCCTCGCGGTCGTAAGCCTCGGCATCAAACTGCCCATCATTCAGACGCTTGTGAAACGCGCCCGCCGTCGGCAGCGCCGAGCGTGGCAAGTGCGTTTCAGGATTCCACGCATCCGAACGCACGAATGCCTTGGAGCAATGAAAGAACGCCGCCTCCACCCTCACCAGCAACACCGTGCGCGCCGGTTTGCCATTCACCGCGAAGCTTTCCAGCAACTCGGGATCAGCGCTGATGGTCGCCGTGCCGTTGACCCGCAACGTTTCGCCAATCCCCGGAATGATGAACAGCAGCGACACCCGCGGATCGTGCAACACGTTGCGCAAGGTATCGATGCGGTTGTTGCCCGGACGATCCGGCAAAGCCAGAGTGCGCTTGTCAATGATCCGCACAAACCCCGGCGCATCACCGCGCGGGGAACCGTCGATGCCATCGGCACCCACCGAGCTGACAATCACCAACGGCGAAACCCGGACCATCGCCTGATAGTCCTCGTTGAGAAAATCGATCTGTTTGCGCACCGCCCGTTCGTGGGGCAAGCCGTAGATGGCTTCCAGCGCTTCGATTGAATCGATCATCGTTGCTCCCTCGACGATTAGAAGAACAGCCCCATGCGCCGCTCGTAACCGATGCGGCCCTTGTACGCTTCGCCGCTGTCAACGAAACCGTACTTGGCGTACAGCGCAATCGCGGCGTCGTTGTCGGCGTCCACCGACAGTTCCAGCCCTTTGATTTCCGGCCAGGCCTGGCGCGCAACTTCCGGCAACGCCAGCAGGCAGGCTCTGCCGTAACCCTTGCCCTGGGCGCGGTGATCGACCTGCAACGCATGCAGGGTGGCGCTGTGCTCATCGGCCCATTCCGGCAAAACCGGCGGGCGCTTGAGCAGCAGGAACGCCACTGGCTTATCTTCTGCCAGCAGCGCAAAACCCTTCACGCCAGGGCCGGGTTTCGACAGCAGCGTGTGCAGGGCGCCGTGGATGTCGCCGGAGAACTTGATCTGCTCGGCGTGGATTTCAATCGCTTCGACCTGTTGGCGCTGCAAGGCGTTAAGGCTCTCGTACGGCACGAGTTTGGCTGACAAGGGAATTTCCTTTTTCCTACAAAGATGAGCCTCGGATTCTAGCGACTTTGCGTTCGCTGGATTTTTTTTGTTTCAGCTGTCGATCCGGCAAATCGCCGAACGACTAAGGGTGTCTTCACAACAAAAACCACGGAGAACACCATGAGCGCACAAAGCGATATCCAGACCCTGATCAACACCTACCGCGAAGCCGTCATGACCAAGGACGTCGAGAAAGTCATGGCGCTGTACGCCGACGACATCCTCTCGTTCGATGCGATCAAGGCCCTGCAATTCAAGGGCAAACCGGCCTACCGCGCGCACTGGGTGGATTGCATGGAAATGTGCCCCGGCCCGCACATCTTCGAGTTCCACGAAATCGCGATCGAAACAGGCGACAACATCGCCTTCGCCCACTGGGTTGCCAACTGCGGCGGCACCAATGAACAGGGCGAAACCCAGAGTTGCTGGATGCGCGCCACCGCCTGTTATCGGCTGGTCGGCGGTGCCTGGAAAATTGCCCACGAGCACTGGTCGGCGCCGTTCGATCCGATGACCGGCTCGACCCTGTTCGATGCGAAACCCTGATCTTCAGCCATAGTTGATTCGTCCGATTCAGGAGAACGCCATGAAGTATTTATGCCTGGTCTACAGCGATGAGCGTCTGCTGCATTCGTCGCCCGACAGCCCGGAGGACGCCGAATGCTGGGCCTACGCCGAGTCGATCCAGGGCAGCGGCCGAATGGTCGCCGCCGAAGCGCTGGAGTCGGTGCAGACCGCCACCACGGTGCGCATGCGTAACGGCAAGCTGTCGATCACCGACGGCCCGTTCGCCGAGACCAAGGAGCAGTTGGCCGGCTTCTACCTGATCGACGCGCGGGACCTCAACGAAGCGATTCAGGTCGCCGGCAACATTCCGGCGGCCCGGGTCGGCAGCGTCGAAGTGCGTCCCGTGCGCCAGTTGAATGTCTGAAGTCAGGGCGCGGGTCGAGCAGGTCTATCGCGAAGACTCGCGGCGGATCCTTGCCACCCTGATCCGCCTGCTCGGCGATTTCGACCTCGCCGAAGAAGCCTTGCACGAGGCGTTCTTCGTCGCGGTCGAACGCTGGCAGCGCGACGGCGTGCCGGACAATCCGCGGACCTGGCTGGTGTCCACCGGGCGCTTCAAGGCCATTGACGTGTTGCGTCGGCGCGCACGGTTCAAGGCCTCGCAACCGTTGTTGCTGGCGCAACTGGAAGAACTGGAACAGTCCGAATGGGACGCCGAAGACGTGGAAGACGATCGCCTGCGCCTGATCTTCACCTGCTGCCACCCGGCGCTGGCGGCGGACGCGCAAGTGCCGCTGACCCTGCGTGAAGTCTGCGACCTCACCACCGAGGAAATCGCCCGGGCATTCCTCTCGGCCCCGGCGGCGATTGCCCAGCGCATCGTGCGGGCCAAGGCCAAGATCCGCGACGCGAAAATCCCTTATCAAGTACCGAGCCTGAGCGAATTGCCCGAACGCCTCGACAGCGTGTTGCGGGTGATTTATCTGGTGTTCAACGAAGGCTACTCGGCATCCGGTGGCGCCCAGGTGACCCGCGAAGACCTGACCCGTGAGGCGATCCGCCTCGGGCGGTTGCTGCTGGAGTTGTTGCCGGACCCGGAAGTCATGGGGCTTCTGGCGTTGATGCTGCTGCATGAATCGCGGCGCTCGGCGCGGTCGACGCCGGATGGAGAACTGATTCTGCTGGATGATCAGGATCGCGGATTGTGGAATGCCGAGCTGATCGCCGAAGGCTGTGATCTGGTGGAAAAGGCGCTGACCACGGGACGCTTTGGGCCTTACTGCCTGCAGGCAGCGATTGCGGCGGTGCACGCCGAAGCGCCGACGGCGGGGGAAACGGACTGGGCGCAGATCGTCGGGCTGTATGACGTGTTGCTGCGAGCGGTGCCGTCGCCGGTGATCGAATTGAACCGGGCGGTGGCGGTGGCCAAGCGTGACGGGGCGCTGGCGGGGTTGACCTTGATCGAGGGGATTCTGGGGCGTGGGGAGTTGCAGGATTACCACCTGGCGCATTCGGCGCGGGCGGAGTTTTGTCGGCAGTTGGGGCGGGTTGAGGAGGCGCGGGTGGCTTATCGGCGTGTCTTGGAATTGACCCGGCAGGAGCCGGAGCGGCGGTTTATCGAGGGGCGGCTTAGAGCATTGGACTGATCCGAAAGGATCGTTGGCAATATTGGCCTCTTCGCGGGCAAGCCCGCTCCCACAATTGGAATGCGATCAAATGTGGGAGCGGGCTTGCCCGCGAAGGGGCCGTTAAGGTCTGTAACAATGGATCAGGCTTGCTGGCGCGTGGCAGCCATCACAATCTCGCGAATACAAACCCCCTGCGGCTGCTCATACGCATAAGCAATCGCCGTCGCCACATCCTCGGCGCTCAGCACCGTGCCGCCCATGTCCTGTTTCCACGCCTGATACCCGGTCTTGATCGCCTCATCCGTGGTGTGGCTCAGCAACTCGGTCTCTACCGCACCCGGCGCAATCGTGGTCACCCGTACGTTATGCGGAGACAACTCTTCACGCAGGTTTTCCGACAATCCATGCACCGCGAACTTGGTCCCGACATAGGCCACATGGTTGGGGAAGGTCTTGCGCCCGGCCACCGAGCTGACGTTGATGATCGTGCCGTGCTTGCGCTCGATCATCCCGGCGACCACCGCGTGCACGCCGTTGAGCAGACCTTTCACGTTGACATCGAGCATCTGGTCCCACTGCGCCGGGTCCTGCTTGCTCATCTCGCCCAGCAGCATCACCCCGGCGTTGTTGATCAGCGCATCGGCCGGCCCGAATTGCGCTTCCGCCTCGGCGACAGCGGCCAGCAAAGCGGCGCGGTCGGTGATGTCGACGCGGCGGCTGAGGGTGTTCGGCAGGGCCAGTGCTTCAAGGCGTTCGATGCGCCGCGCCAGCAACAGCAGTGGATGGCCGGCAGCGCTCAAGCGGCGGGCGGTGGCTTCGCCGATGCCCGAGCTGGCGCCGGTGATGATGATCAAGGGCTTGCTCATGGTTGAACTCCTGAGATAAGAAAAACAAATAACCAGATTCGTGACGCAGTATATTTAGCCCGCTGGAGGCTGAAAAATGCCTTATTCCTCTGTCTGCTATCGGAATCTCCTATGGATATCCGTCATCTCAAAGCCTTCCTCGCGGTGTTCGAGGAACGCAACATCACCGCTGCCGCGCAACGGCTGTTCATCAGTCAGCCCACGTTGTCGGTGACCATCAAACAGCTGGAAGAAGAACTGGGCGCGACGCTGTTCGTGCGTCAGCCCCGTGGTGTGGACGTCAGCGACGAAGCGCGACTGCTGTACCCGCAGGCACGCCGGATGGTGGCCGAATCCGAGGCGCTGAGCCGGATGTTTCGCGGCCGCGAAAATCGCGTACCGCTGACCCTCGGCATCGAGGGCGACATCGCCGCCAGCCACATCGAAGCCTTCGTGCGGATGGCCCATCAGGCGTTGCCCAATCTGCTGCTGACCCTGGAGGAGGGCTGTCACGGCGATGGTCGATTGGCGGTCGAGGACATGTGCTGCGAGGACGAACTGTTCCTGCCGCTGTGGGAAGAGTCGTATGTGATGGCGCTGCCTCTCGACCATCCGATGGCCAACGCGCAGGCAGGCTGGGCGCCGATCGAAGACTGGATCACCTGTCCGCAACATCCTTCGCATCAACGGTTGATGGCGCTGTACGGACGCTCGCCGGAAGTAGTGGCCGGGCATGCCGGTTCACTGCAACAGGCGTTGCACATGGTGGCGGCGGGTGTCGGCGTGGCGATGTTGCCGCAGTCGCTGGTGAGCGGGCACGAGCGCATCGTTGTAAGAGCGCTGCACCTGCCGGCGCCGACCCGGCGGGTGGGATTGTGCTACGCGGCGCAGGCGCTGGAGTTGCCGACGATGCGTGGGTTGCACGAGTATTTTCAGGTCAATCGCCCGGCAGCCATCGAGGCGGCCTGAGCTATTCCAGCATCTTGCTGAGCAACCAGCTTCCCGCCGGCCCCGGCGGGTACAGCCGCGACCACAGCGCATCGACGAACACCGGTTTCGGCCAGCCGCGCACCTTCAGTTCCACCAGCAAGTCATTGCCGAAACGCTCCACCAGCCAGCGCGGCAGCGGCGCCCAGCCGAAACTTTTCTCGGCCATTTCCAGCAACATCAGATAACTCGGCGCCGACCACACCCGGCCTTTGCCGCGACTGTCATAGGGATTGACGATGGTGGCCAGGCGCAGCTCGCGATGCTGTTCAAGGACCGTTTGATCGATGGATTCCTGTGTCGCCAACGGATGGCCACGTCCCACGAACAAGGCGATTTCCGTACGCTCGGCGACGGTCGCGCTCGCCAGACCCGGTGGGTAGTTTTCCTGCATCTCGGCGAACGCCAGGTGCGCCCGACCGCGCTGCACCAGTTCGATCAGGTCATCGCACTCGGCGATCAGGCATTCCAGCTCCAGATCCGGATAACGCTGCTCGAACCCCACCAGTGCCGCTTCGAAGCGGTCGGACTGATAAGTGTCGGAAATCGCCACCGTGAGTTTCGGCTCGACGCCCTGAGCCAATTGCCGGGCGGTCATTTCCAGGCGGCTGTTGGCCGACAGAATCGCTTCGGCCCGTTGCAGCATCACGTGCCCGGCCGGGGTCAGCGTCGGCTTGCGGCTGCTGCGGTCGAACAGCACCAGATCCAGATCAATCTCCAGACTGGCCACCGCCGCGCTCACGGTCGACTGACTGCGCCCGAGTTTGCGCGCGGCCGCCGAAAACGAGCCTTGAGTGGCGGCCTGAACAAACGCCAGCAACACTTCCTGAGACGCCATGAACTATCGCCTTGATCGATGGTTATTGGTTATGAAGTATCGGTGTGGTGCTGGATCATGACAACCATCTTCACAGAGGACTTCGGCCATGACTGCCAACAAATCCATCACTGAGCGTATCTTCCAGGCCATCGGTTTCGAACTGCTGGCGATCCTGATCTGTACCCCGTTGCTGGCGTGGATCATGGGCAAACCGCTGGTCGAAATGGGCGCCGTCACTCTCTTCATCGCGTTGCTGGCCCTGGGTTGGAACGTGGTGTTCAACGCCTTCTTCGACCGCCTGCTCAAGCGCTGGAACATCGCCCACAATGCCTGGGTGCGAGTGGCGCACGCGCTGCTGTTCGAGGGCGGGTTGATTGTGATGGGCGTGCCGCTGATTGCCTGGTGGCTGTCGGTCAGCCTGTGGCAGGCGTTCCTGCTCGACATCGGCGTGCTGCTGTTCTTCCTGCCATACACCTACGTTTATCACTGGGGTTATGACGTGGTGCGCGAGCGGCTGGTGATGCGCAGCGTTTGCCAGAACTGAAAGCAAAAAATCGCCGCCTGTGAGGGCAGCGATTTTTTTTGTCCTGGATTTTTGCCGGGTTTAGAGAAACATCCCGCCGGACGCTTCAATCCGCTGACCGTTGATCCACTGCGCCCCCGGCGACAGCAGCAGCGCCAGCGCACCGCCAATGTCATCCGGCTGCCCGGCACGGCCCAGCGCGGTGTTGCTGGCGACCATGGCGTTCAGTGCCGAATTGTCGCGCACCGCGCCGCCGCCGAAATCGGTTTCGATGGCACCCGGTGCCAGGATATTCACAGCGATCTGCCGCGCCCCCAACTCCTTGGCCTGATAACGGGTCAGCACTTCCATCGCGCCTTTCATCGCAGCGTAAGCGGCATAACCCGGCAGGGTGAAGCGCGCCAGACCGCTGGAGATGTTAATGATCCGCCCGCCATCGTTGATCAGCGGCAGCAGTTGCTGAGTCAGGAAGAACGGCCCTTTCAACTGCACGTTCATCAGCAGGTCGAACTGCTCCGGCGTGGTGTCGGCGAACGACGCATGCACGCCAATTCCGGCGTTGTTGATCAGGAAATCGAAGCGCGGACGCTCGAGCTGTTGCAGTGCCTGTTCGACTTTCACGGCGAAATCGGCAAAGCCTTCGCTGCGCCCGACATCCAGTTGCAGCATCACGGCGTTGGCGCCGAGTGTTTGCAGTTCCTGCACCAGCGCCTGGGCTTCATCGGCGCGGCTGTTGTAGGTGCCGATGATGTCCACGCCTTGCGCGGCGAGGTGCAGGGCGGCATTCTTGCCGAGGCCACGGCTGGCACCGGTGATCAATGCGATTTTGCGGTTCATGGGTCTTCCTCGATGGCGGTGACGGTTGATGGAGCAAAGTTTATTTATCCGCTGTGAGGTGATAAACAGACTGAAACCGGAATCACTGGTCGGTATGTCCGAACAATCAATGGGTGGCCCATGAACAAACTGGAACTGCTGCGCACCTTCGTCCGGGTCAGCGAATTGTCGAGTTTTACGATGGCGGGGGAGAGTCTGGGGCTGCCGCGCTCAACGGTATCCGAGCAGGTGCAGGCGCTGGAAACCCTGCTCGGCACGCGCCTGCTGCAACGCACCACGCGCAAGGTCCAGGCGACTCAGGACGGCCTCGCGCTGTATGAGCGGAGCAAGGATCTGCTGTCGCACATGGACGAAATTGAAAACCTGTTCCGTCAGGACGAAGCGTCGCTGACCGGGCGGATCCGGATTGACATGCCGAACATCCTGGCGCGGCGGCTGATCATGCCGAAGTTGCCGGAATTCATGGCCCGTCATCCGAACCTGGAACTGGAAATCAGCAGCACCGATCGCCGGGTCGACCTGCTCGCCGAAGGTTTCGATTGCGTGCTGCGCATCGGCGCGCAGCCCGATCAATCGGTGGTGGCGCGGCACCTGGGGGATTTCAGCATGATCAACTGCGCCAGCCCCGCGTACCTGGAGCGCTACGGCGTGCCGCAGACCATTGAAGATCTGGCGCAGCATCGACTGGTCCACTACGTCGGTGTGCTGGGTTCGCGTTCAGAAGGGTTTGTCTACGAGCAGGACGGACAGGTCCACCGGGTGCCGATGGCCGGCAGTGTGACGGTCAACAGCACCGATGCGTACGAGTCGGCATGTCTGGGCGGGTTTGGTCTGATCCAGGTGCCGCGCACCGGGATGAACACCTATCTGGACAGCGGTGAGATCGTCACCGTGCTGCCGCAATACACCGCGCCGGCGATGGGCATTTCACTGTTGTACGCGAGGCAGCGGCAGCTGCCGTTGCGGGTGCGGGTGTTCATGGACTGGCTGGGGGATTTGATTCGCTCGACGCTTTGATTCATGCCGCAAATCCCTGTGGGAGCAACGGCTCTCACAGGGATTCGGCTGGATCAGAAAATCTGGGTAAACAGCCAATACAGGCTGCCCGACAACAGAATCGCCGCCGGCAATGTCAGGACCCACGCCATCAGCAGATTGCGGATGGTCTTCATCTGCAAACCGCCACCGTTGGCGACCATGGTCCCGGCCACGCCCGAGGACAAAACATGAGTGGTCGACACCGGCAGACCGAACATGTCGGCGGCGCCGATGGTCAACATCGCCACGGTTTCAGCCGAAGCGCCCTGGGCGTAGGTCAGGTGGGTCTTGCCGATCTTCTCGCCGACCGTGACCACGATCCGCTTCCAGCCGACCATGGTGCCCAGCCCCAACGCAATCGCCACCGCGATCTTCACCCACAGCGGAATGAACCGCGTGGCGTTGTCGATCTGTTGCTTGAACAGTTGCAGCTTGCCGCTGGTGTCGGCGTCGAAGGTGCCGACCTTGTTCTTGTCCATCAGGCGAATGGTTTCGCTGGCCAGGTACATGTCGTTACGCACGTTGCCCATGGCCTCGGCCGGGACTTTCGCCAGCGAGCCGTAGCCTTTGACTTCTTCACCGATGTGCCCGGTCAGGACGGCGAGGGCCGGGATCAGTTGTGGCGTGGCTTCCTTGCTGCGCACGTAGTCGGAGAGCACGGCACGTGGATCGGCCGGTGCCGGCAGTGGCGCACTTTTCACCAGCGCTTGCTGGGTCACTTGGGCGACAGCGGCGAATTGCAGCGACTGTTCTTCCGGCATGGTCCGGTTCAGCGCATAAGCCATCGGCAGGGTGCCGACCAGAATCAGCATGATCAGGCCCATGCCTTTCTGGCCGTCGTTGGAACCGTGGGCGAAGGACACGCCGGTGCAGGTCAGGATCAGCAGACCACGAATCCACCACGGCGGCGGGGTGTTGCCTTCCGGTGCCTTGTACAGCGAACGGTTTTTCACGAACGCACGCAGCGCCAGCAGCAACAGCGCCGCGCAACCGAAACCCACCAGCGGCGACAGCAGCAGCGCGTAACCGATCTTGGTCGCCTGGGCCCAGTCCACACCGCTGGTGCCGTCGCGACCATGCATCAGCGCGTTGGCCACGCCGACGCCGATGATCGAACCGATCAACGTGTGCGACGACGAGGCCGGCAGGCCCAGCCACCAGGTGCCGAGGTTCCACAGGATCGCCGCGATCAGCAGGGCGAAGATCATCGCGAAACCGGCGGACGAGCCGACCTGCAGAATTAACTCTACTGGCAGCAGCGCAATGATGCCGAACGCGACTGCACCGCTGGACAGCAGCACGCCGAGGAAGTTGAAGAATCCCGACCACACCACGGCCACATTCGGCGGCAGAGAGTGGGTGTAGATCACCGTGGCCACGGCGTTGGCGGTGTCGTGGAAGCCGTTGACGAACTCGAAGCCCAGCGCAATCAGAAGCGCCACGCCGAGCAGCAGGAACGGGGTCCAGGTGGTGACCACCGTGCCGAGTTCGTGCATGTCGTGCATCAGGCTGTAGGCGGTGAACAGCATTCCCATGGCCAGCACGGCGAAGAACACCACGTAAGTGAAGGGGCCGGTTTTTTTGTCGAGCGCCGGCCTGCCACTGGCAGCGGAGGCCGGGCTGACGGTCAGGGAGGGAGTAGCCATGGGCGGACAATCCTGAGCGGGGGAAGGAGTGTCGCCCATGATCGTTGCTAAATATTACAGAGAGGCTGCGACAGATCAGTGTTTGGCGGATTAGCCGCGCCGCCGGTCTTAATAATCCCGGCGTTTGCGAAACGCCCAGCGCCCGGCGATCACGGTAAACGTTGCCACCAGCGCCACCAGAATCCAGAACCCCTCCGGGTCGGTGGCCAGTGGCACACCGCCGACGTTCATGCCGAAGAAACCGGCAATGATGTTGATCGGCAGCGCCAGCACCGTGACCACGGTCAGGGTGAACAGCGTGCGGTTGCTCTGTTCGTTGAGGTTGGCGGCGATCTCTTCCTGCAACAGCTTGATCCGCTCGCCCAGAGCCGTGAGGTCGTTGATGATCAGCGCGAACTCCTCGGTGGACTTGCGCAGCTCCTTCACGTCTTCCTTCTGCAGCCACGGCGGCGGCCGATTGAGCAGGCGCAGCAGCGAACCCGGTTCCAGCGCCAGCAGTCGTTGCAGGCGCACCAGCACTCGCCGGTTGGCACCGAGTTCGGCGCGGTTGGTCGACAGCCGCGAGGAGAGCAATTCGTCCTCGACCTGATCGACGCTCATGCTGGTCTTGCGCACGATCTGGGTCAGCACTTCGCCCTGATCGCGCAGCAGGTGCACCAGCAGTTCCAGCGGCGAACGAAAACACTCGCCGGACTTCACCGACGAACGCAGCTTGTCCACTGAGTGCAGCGGTTGCAGACGCGCACTGACGATCAGTTTGCTGCGCACGCAGACCCACAACGTCGAAACGTCTGAAGAAACCATGCTGCTGAGGTTGAACACCACATCGTTGACCACCGCCAGCAACGCCGAATCGACATGCTCGATGCGGGTCGAACGCGAACCTTCGTGCAGCGCTTCGAAAAATTCTTCGGGCAACTGCAGATGGCTTTTCATCCAGCGCTCGCACGCGGCGTGGGCCAGGTTCAGGTGCAGCCAGAGAAACTCATCGCTGTCGCTATCGTCTTGCAGGCAGCGCAGGGCGGTCGCCGAATCCACCTCGCGCCCGCGTTCGCCGGGGCGAAATCGAAAGCCGTAAAGCAGGCCGAACAGGTCAGGATCGCGATGGCTGATATCGAGGCTGTGGTTCATGAAGGCTCGCTGCGAGGAGGCGTCTGTCGCGGGATTTGCAGATTCACCTGAGCCGCATCATCGCAATGTCACATGACGCTTGTGTGACAGCAAAATGACGTCAAATCAACGCGTTACCGGCCGTCGGAAATGACTCAAGAAGGCCTCTGGCACGCCGATCACGCATGAGTTAGGTTGCGCGCCTTCGGCCAAGAGCCAAGGTCCGCCGACACGGATGTCCGGCTAAAAAATCACGTCTTACCGGACGTGCCTCATCCCTGTCCCGAGTACCTGCAATGCTGCAAAAATCCCTGAGAGCGCAAATTCTCGCCCTGCTGAGCGGCAGCCTGCTGGCGATGCTGTTGATCGCGCTGGCCTGCTTTCACTTCCTGTCCAACGGCGTGCAGAGTTACAGCCAGTTGATCGCCGGCCCCTTGCACACTTCGCAACTGATCGACGAAGCCAACCTGCAATTCAAGGTGCAGGTCCAGGAGTGGAAAAACGTCCTACTGCGCGGCAAGCAACCGGCGGATCTGGTCAAGTACTGGGGCCAGTTCGAAGACCGTCAGCGCGATGTGCAGGGCATCCTCGGTGAGCTGGCCAACCAGAAAGGCCTCGAGCCTGCGCTGAAAACCCGCATCGAACGCCTGCGCGAAGAACATCGTCTGCTCGGCGCTGCGTACCAGAAGGGTCGTGTTGCCTACGTCGCCGCCGGTGCCGATCCGACTGCTGGCGATGCTGCCGTCAAAGGCGTTGACCGTGCCGCCAGCGATCAGATGAGCGAACTGGTCGCCGAGTTGCGCAAGCAGGGCACCGAGCAATCGGCGCAGATCAGCGCCAGTGCTGACCGCACCGTGTGGCTGGGGCTGTTGGTGATGCTCGCGTCCGGTCTGTTGATCGGTTTGCTCAGCCTGTGGCTGGTCAACCGCAACCTGGTCGAGCCGATCCGCAAACTCATCGACTATGTCACCCAGTTGAGCAAGGGCCGTCTGGTCGAGCGCGTGGTCAGCGACCGTCAGGACGAACTGGGCAACCTGGCGGCTGCCGCCAACACCCTGCGCGATTTCCTCGCCGAAACCTTCAATCATCTGCAACGCAGCGCCAAGGATCTGGACAACGCCAGCGGCGAGTTGAATGCCATCGCCACGCTGATGGCCGGCGGCACCAACGAACAGTTCAACCGCACCGATCAGGTGGCCACCGCGATGAACGAAATGTCCGCCACTGCCCAGGAAGTCGCCCGTCATGCGGCCGACGCCGCTCGTGCTGCCGACGATGCCGATCAGTCCGCGCAACAGGGCGAGAAGGTCATGCAGAGCACCATCCACAGCATCACCCAGATGCGCGGCGAAATCGCCAACATCGCCACGGTCATCCGCCGTCTGGAAGCCGACAGCGGCCGCATCGGCAAGGTGCTGGAAGTGATTCGCGGGATCGCTGAGCAGACCAACCTGTTGGCGCTCAACGCCGCCATCGAAGCGGCCCGGGCCGGTGAAGCCGGGCGTGGTTTTGCGGTGGTCGCCGACGAAGTTCGCAACCTCGCGCAGCGTACGGCGGAGTCGATCATCGAGATCAACCAGATCATCCACAGCGTGCAGACCGGCGCGGTGGATGCGGCCCACGCCATCGACAGCGGCCAGACCCGCAGCGATGAAAGCGTCGAGCAAGTGACCCAGGCCGGCGCCATGCTCGAGCGCATCACCCACGCGGTGGAAGCGATCCGCGACATGAACCGTCAGATCGCCACGGCAGCCGAAGAGCAGACCTCGGTGGCCGAAGACATCTCGCGCAACCTGACCGAGATCACCTCGATCGCCAGCACCAACCTCGACAACGTGCAGCGCACTGAAAGCGCCAGCCAGAACCTGCATGGCCTGTCCGGCCAACTGAACGACGTCACCGCTCGCCTGAGCGTCTGACCGGCCAATGACTGTGTACCGTTTCGGATACCGAGTCGGTACACAGTCGATCTCAATTCGTGCAGACCGCCGCCGATGCCCGGTTATCTATCACCGGCATTGGAGATTTCCCATGGTCAGCATCACGTCTGTTTCGATCAATCAGACCGTCACTACGTCTACCAGCAAAACCTCGATTGCCGACACGGGCGACGACACTTCGACCACCGCGGCGGCCAGCAACGGTGTGAAGGCCGACACCAGCAAAGTGGCGGCGGGCGGTGGCGCGGCGCCGGCGGGCGACAGCAGTTCCAGCAGCGATGAATCGGACACCGTGAAAGCACTGCGCAAGCAGATTGCCGAGCTGCAGAAGCAGTTGCAGGAAGAGCAGCAGGCGTTGCAAGCGGCTCAGGCCAAGCAGGAAAGTCAGGATGCGAAGGCTGCGGATGTCGCGGCTGCGCAATCGCAGATCGCGACGACGTCGGCTTCGTTGCAGACGGCGACGGCGGCGTTGTTGGCGGCGTTGCAGGATTCGGACAGCGGTACTTCCGGCTCGCTGGTCAGCACCTCAGCTTAAGGTCACCACAAAACAATGTGGGAGCGAGCCTGCTCGCGATGGCGTCCGGTCAGCCGATTCAATATTGACTGATCCAGCGCTATCGCGAGCAGGCTCGCTCCCACGGGGATTGTTGGGGTGAATCAAGTGTCTTGCTTGTTGCTCAACACTTTGCCGGTGGTGGCATCGAAGTCCACATCGAATTCTTTGCCATCGGCAGTTTTGAGTTCAACTTCGTACTCATAACCATTGAAGTGGTTATCCAGGTCGGTGTCGGTAATGGTCGCACCCGGATGCAGTTTCAGCGCTTCTGCGTTCATCGACTCCAGCGATTTGATCTTGCCTTCCTTGACCAGTTGCGGGATCTGGTCAACGCGAACGTCAGCCTGGGCCAGGCCAGCGGTGAGGGTCAGGGCGGCAGCGGTAAACAGGGCAGTCAAAGTTTTCATCGGTTATTCCTTTGGGTGATTCGTTTAAGTGAGTTCAGGTTAATCGCCGCAACTTAATTCACCCTTAAAACGCAGCGAGCAGGCCGGACTCCCCGAGGGAGCGAGCCTGCTCGCGATACTGACGCCCGAATTTGCAGATCAGAAGCCGTTGTTCTTCAACACCTGATCCACACTGGCGGCGGCCGGGCGTTTGTAGAACTTCAGCAGTTCGCTGGCGCGGTTGGTGAAGATGCCGTCGACGCCGGCGGCCATGACTTTCTCGAAGTCCACCGGCTCATCCACGGTGTAGACGTGCACCAGCAGGCCCTGATCGTGGGTGTACTGGTTCATCCAGGGCTGCACCAGATCCGAATAGCTCTGATCGCCGCCGTGGGTCAGCTTCGCCGAAGGGCCGGTGCCGATCGCGCCCTGGGCCTTGGCGTAGTCGATCCACTGCTTGAACTCGGCTTCGGATTTCGGCTCCTGCTTGCCGTAGAACGCGTTCTTGTCCTTCTCGCCGGATTCGGCAAAGGTCACTTTGGATTTCGGCTCGATGCTGCCTTCGCCCACCCACAGCAACAGGATTTTCGGCACCTGCGGCATTTCCTTCTGCAGCATTTCCAGGCTGCTCTTCTCGAACGTTTGCAGGATCACCTTGCCTTTGCCCTGACCGACACCGAGGGCGCTTTTCGCCAGTTTCGAACCGGCCGGGCTCAACCAGCCGCGATCCTGGAGTTTTTCCTTCAGGTCATGCTCGATCCCCGGGAACAGCTTCGGTTCCTTGGTTTCGATGTACAGGCCGGGTTTGTGCTTTGGGTTGGCCTGGGCGATGTCGATGATTTCGTCGAGGGTCAGAATCTTCAGACCGACATAGGACGGGCGGGCGCGATCCGGGTACTTGGCGTTGTACCAGCTGCCGGCGTCGAGGGTCTTCAGTTCGGCCATGGTGAAGGCATTGGCCGGGCTGTCCTTGCGCTCCGGGAATTTGGTGGCGACATCGGTGGTGCGTTGCAGGTTGTCGTCGTGCAGGGCGAACAGCACGCCGTCCTTGCTGCGTTGCAAATCCATTTCCAGGTAATCGGCGCCCAGGTCGCGGGCCAGTTTGTAGGACGCAGCGGTGGATTCCGGGGCATCGAAGGAGGCGCCACGGTGGGCGATCACCGCCGGGTGCGGAATGCCTTGAGTGGCGGCCAGTGCGACGGGGCTCGACTGGTTGGCGGCGTGGGCCTGAGCGAGGCCGAGCATCAGGCTCAGCAGCAGTGCGCTTTTGGTGAAAGTGGCGGGCATTATCGAGTTCCTTTCGCAGGCATTTTCAAAGATGTACCTTTTAGCAACTCAAACGAAAACCTGCTATCGCGAGACCGACATAAACGTACTGAAAGCGAAAATTTGCGCACTTTTGTGCGTTCGTTTGCAGTACGCTTGGCCACGGCAACCGCCCCGGAAGAGGGCGCGCCACCCATTGCCCTGCGTGTAGACCATCGATTCTTTTCGTGAGGTTTACCATGCGCATCACATCGCAACTCATCTGCCAGGCCGCCGACGACCTCAAAGGCTTCGTCGGCCTCAACCGCAAGACCGGCCAGTACATCGTGCGCTTCAGTGAGGACTCGTTCGGCATGGACGTGGCCGATGACGACATCATCCCGTGCAGCGAATTCGTCTGGGCACCGACCACCGAACAGACCATGACCCTCAAGCGCGAACTGATCCAGTTGCTGCTGGACCAGAACATCGATGACCGGATCAACATCACCGAGCCGTTGCGCGTTTATATGAATAAACGCGAAGTGCCGGAGATTGAGGCGGTGCGTAGTCTGGTGAAGGGCTGAGATTCTGCTGCGACTGTTCCGGCCCCTTCGCGGGCAAGCCCGCTCCCACAGGTACCGCGTGATCTTGAGAACAACGCAGTACCCTGTGGGAGCGGGCTTGCTCCGGGCGGCGTTCCGACGAAGGGGCCAGTGAGTACACCTTAATAGTCACTGGCCGAACCGATATTCCCGCTCCACCCGACACACCCGCGTCTGATACGCCGAATACCACTCGGCCCGTCCACGCGCCTGAATCATCCGGTGCTCCGGATGCTCGCGCCACGCCAGAATTGCCGCCTCACTCTCCCAGTACGAAACCGTAATCCCCACCCCGTCCGCGCCCCGGATCGAATCGACGCCGAGAAAACCCGGTTGCTCGGCAACCAATTGCATCATGCGCTCGGAGGCCTCGGCATAGCCGTTATCGCCCTCGGTGCGGGTCGAAGTGAAGATCACGGCGAAACACGCAGTGTTCGGATTCATCGACAGTGCTCCGAGCAGGCTTCGACAAACGCTCGCACCAGCGGTGGCAAGTTCCCCTTGAGCGCCGCACGCTCCGGCTGGAACAGTGTGGCGACAAAGAACACATGGTTTTGCAGTTCGATGGCGCGCAGATCGCCTGCCGAATCGTGACCCACGGCGTGTAGTTCATGGGTCAGCAACTCCCTTTCGAACTGCGGATTCACACCGTAGCGGCAGCGATAGCCTTCGCGAATTTCCGACGTTTCGTACGCCCTGGCCATCAACGAACCGGGCACCAGATGAATGCTGTCCACTGCCTCCACCAGCGAGCAGGTCAGCGGTGTGAGCACCGCGCGGCTGGAGTCTGGCGAGGTTTCGCCATGCTCGGCGTCGGCCCAGCCCAGCACGTGGCGGGAAAACTCCAGCGCCGCATGCTGAAAACCGCCGCAGGTGCCGAGGAAAGGGCGCTGCTGCTCGCGGGCAAAGCGGATGGCCCGCAGGGCCCCGTCTTCACTTTTATAGGGGCTGGCCGGCACACACCAGAAGCCGTCGAAATGTTCCAGCGGTGTCTCCGGCAGGATTCGGTCGGTGGCCAACCATTCGAAATCGATCGGACGGCGATGGTGTTCCGCCGCCAGTCCAAGGGCGACCGGGATGGCTTGGTGGGCGGTGACTTGCGGGTCGAAATCACCGATCAGGGCGATGCGCAGGGCTCTGGATTCCATGAGGACTCGCTGTGCTTGTTGAGGGACGAAGCTCACTATAGATTGGCGTTCACGCACTCGAAATTGGCGTTTGCCCAAGTGATCAATGCAGCCACGCAATACCAACTGGATTTCCCGGATCTGGCCCTGATCCTCGCTTTAGTGCGCGGCGGCTCTCTGGCCCGGGCCGCGCAGCTGTTGAGGGTCGATGTGTCGACGGTGTTTCGCGCCGTGCGCCGACTGGAAGCGTCACTCGGCCAGCAACTGTTCGAAAAAAGCCGCGCCGGTTATTTGCCCACCAGCCTCGCGCAGACCTTGGCCGAGCAGGCCGAACGTGCCGAGCAAGCACTGGAAGCGGCGCGTATCGGTGTGGAGCAGGGCGGCGAAGTGGTCAGCGGCACGGTGCGCCTGACCTGTACCGATTCGGTGTTGCAAGGTCTGCTGCTGCCGGCGCTCGCGCAGTTCATGCCGAACTATCCGGCACTGACCATCGAGCTGAGCACCTCCAACGATTTCGCCAACCTCAGCCGCCGCGATGCCGACATCGCCCTGCGTCTGACACGCACACCGCCGGAGCATCTGGTCGGACGGGAGCTGGCGAAGATTTCCTACCGGGTCTGCGCCAGTCAGCGTTATCTACAAAAGGTTGAAGCGACCGATCTGGCGGCGCTGACCTGGATCGCCCCTGACGACTTTTTGCCTGATCACCCGACCGTCACCTGGCGCCGTCAGCAGTTGCCCGGTGTGACGCCGAGCTATCGCTGCAATAGCATGCTGTCTGTCACGGAACTGGTCCGCGCCGGACTGGGCGTGGCGGCGTTGCCGGACTTTCTCATCAACGAAGGGCTGCAAGCCCTGAGCGAACCCTTGCACGGTTACGACACCGCGTTGTGGTTGCTCACCCGCCCCGACTGCCGCGCATTGCGCTCGGTGGTCACGCTGTTCGATGAACTGGGGCGGGCGCTGCGGTGGCCGTGATCGCGTTTATCCCGGCGCCCGGTCATTGGCGAACATGCTCACGGCTTCCACCGCTTCGCTGGCGCCGTCACGAATCTGCAAAATCACCGTACCGGCCTGATCCGCCAGCTCAACACCCTGCGCCGCGCGACCACGGGTGCCATCCATGCTTTTGATCGCCTGACGGGTTTCGGTCTGGATCAGGCCGATCATGTTGGAAATTTCCGCTGTCGAGCCGCTGGTGCGCGCCGCCAGTTGCCGTACTTCATCGGCCACCACGGCAAAACCGCGACCCTGCTCACCGGCTCTCGCGGCTTCGATGGCGGCGTTCAGGGCCAAAAGATTGGTCTGATCGGCAATCGCGCGGATGGTGTTGACGATGGCGGTGATCTGCTCGGAGCGCTCGCCGAGTTGTGCGATCAGGGTTGAGGATTCGGCGATGTCGTCGGCAATTTCGCGCATTTCACTGGCCGCTTGCTGAATCACTTGCGTACCTTGCTCAGCGACTTTTCGGGTGGCCACCGAGATGTGATAGGCGGCGCTGGCACTGCGCGCATCCTGCTCGTGCTGCTCGACCCGGGCGGTCACGTCCGACGCGAACTTCACCACTTTGCACAAGCGGCCGGCGGCGTCGTAGACCGGGTTGTAATTGGCTTCAAGCCACACGGTCTGCCCGCGTTTGTCGACGCGTTCGAACTGGCCCTGAAACAGTTCGCCCTGATTCAGTCGGCGCCAGAAATCCTGGTAGGCGCTGCTGTTGACCAGCTGCGCGGGGCAGAACAAACGGTGATGTTTGCCTTTGAGTTCGGCGAGGGTGTAGCCCATGCGCGTCAGAAAATTCTGATTGGCGGTGAGGATATTGCCGTCGAGATCGAATTCGATCACCGCCATGGCGCGGTCGATCGCCTGCAATTTCGCATTGGCTTCGCTTTCCTGCTGCACTTTGGCGGTGACATCCATGGCGTACTTGACCACTTTCACCACGCGACCCGAGTCATCCTTGATCGGGTTATAGCTGGCTTCGAGCCAGATCGGACGGCCCTGGCTGTCGATGCGTTCAAAGGTGCCAGATTGGAATTGGCCGCTTTTCAATCGCGACCACAACTCGGTGTACTGATTGCCACGGGCAAACTCGGGAGAACAGAAATGGCGATGGGGCTGCCCGATCACCTGTTCGCGGGTGTAACCCATGGTTTTCAGGAAGTTGTCGTTGGCGCGCAGAACCACACCGTCGACATCGAATTCGATCACTGCCATGGAGCGGTTGATCGCCTCCAGCAGGCCGGCTTGTTGGTTGATGGTGTTTTGGAGATCGACGAGGGCAGTCTTGTGGCGGTTGAAAATCATGTTCATGGCACTCTGGAAATAGGACTGAAGGTGGGGTCCCTGTTTCCGCGTCAGCCAGCCAGATATCTCGATGGCTGGAAGCAGTGTGCCAGCATCCCGGCTGGCGGATTAACTTATACAAAACTTTATAAACTTGTACAAGAAGTCGATTTTTCTCAATTTTGTACAAGTTTTTTCAGGCGGGTGATCGGCTCAACGCTACGCTGATTGTGTTACGTCCCGTGTGCTTGGCCGTGTACAGCGCCTTGTCGGAATCTTCGAACCACTCAAGGGCATCGGCGTACGAGGTTTGATAGCGAGCAAGCCCGATACTCAGGCTGACTCGCAGCTCGGGGACGTCGGGATGGCGGTAACGATCTATTCCCTGACGCAGTTGCTTCATCAGCGCTTCGGCCTTGCTCAGGGGCAGGTTAGGCAGGATCACGCAGAATTCGTCGCCGCCGTATCGTCCGGCCAGCTCGCTTCCGTCGAGCACGAACTTCAGCTCGTGACTCAATTGCCGCAGCACCGCATCGCCGACGATGTGTCCGTAACTGTCGTTGATCGACTTGAAATGATCGATGTCGATCAGCGCCAGAATCGCTTGGGAATTGTGCTGTCGGCACTGCTGAAACTTGAGATGCAGCAGGTCTTTCCAGGCGCCGTGGTTGAGCAGGCCGGTCAGGCTGTCGGTTCGGCTCAGGGCGCTTAGAGTGCGTTTGTGTTCGGCGAGTTTGATCGCCAACCGGTAGCAAACCATTCCCAAAGCCAGCGGATAAAGCGTCAGCATCGGCAGGCAGGCCCAGACCTGAGTCTGCGTGGCCGTCAGAGTGAACTTGACCCCGAACATTGACCAGCCCAGCAGCACGCCGATCACCTGGGCGAGCGCGCCGAGCCAGAACAGGCGCACGCCACCGGCGGCCACGTTGTTCATGGTCATCATCGACAGAATGGTCACGGTGGTCAGTGGGTTGAACTGGAAACACGCGGTCCAGAAACCGCCGAACACCGAGTCATAGAGCAGGTTGCGGCGTTCGGCGCGATAGGGAAAGGCCGAGCGGGTCGACCATTGATAGGCCACATGCGGCCAGAGAAAGCCGTTAAACAGCAACAAGGTCCATAGCCAGGACGGCATGTTCAACGGATACACCGCGGCGCCCACGCTGAAGAAGCCGATGCCAAGCCCGATGGCTCGCGGCAGGTAAATGCGTCTGGCGAATGACAAGCCTTTGCCGCGTTGGTTTTCCATGGTGTTCTGCGCCAGATTCATTCTGAAACACTTTGCAGTGTAATTCTTCAGCGTGACCGTTCATCGGCCAATGGCAGGCATTGTCATTTATTCCAGCGGGAAAATTCAGTGTCCTTGTGAGCCATTTACTGTGGCGCAGGCCTGATCTAGAGCTGGTAGCAGGCCAGGAACATGTCGATTGCAGAATCGACCACGGCATTTTGCATCGTGCTCTCGAGCGAGGGCTGGCCCAGGGAGATCTGCGGCCAGAAGGCAAACGTCTTCAGCAGCCCCTGCACTTGATGGGCGGCGAACTCTGGATCGACCGGTTTCAATCGACCATCCGCCTGTGCGGCACGAATCCACACGGTCACGCTTTCCTCACGTTCGCCCATGCGCGCCACCATGTTCTGCGCGCGTTCCGGCGAGTGGATCGCAGCCGCGATGGCGACACGGGCCAGATTCATGAAGTTGTCGTCCGCCATCATTTGCAACTTGGCCAACAGCATCGTTCGCAACTGATCCCGCAAGGGCTGATCGGGCTGATACGACACGGCCTGCTCAGTACTGATCCGTGCCCACAACTGGTTGAGAATTTCGGCGAAAAGCTCTTCCTTGCTGGGGAAATGGTTGTACACCGTGCGCTTCGAAACCCCGGCCGTGGCCGCGATCTTGTCCATGCTGGTGACCTCAAACCCGTTGGTACGGAATTCGGCGATCGCGGCCTGGATGATGGCTTCTCGTTTACGGTCGGTGAGGCGCGTTGGAGCTGTCATAAATTCGATTCGGCAGAAAAAAGGTGAAATTACACTCGGCAGTTTACTTGCCACCGGGTTTGATGCAACCTAGAAAGTACACCGAACAGTGTAATGTTGCCTTAATCGGTGCACCCTAAAAACAGATGTCCGGCTAATGCGTGCGTGCCTTGGCCATTTATCGTCCCACCGTGGAAAGCCGTGAATTGCGCGGTTTACCTGGAGTCTTTCAGTCATGGCCAAATCAATTTCTTCCGCGGTTAGTCCAGCACCTGAAGCTTCGCGCCAGGCCGAGGGGACTTTCCGTAACCACGCGCCGGTGCAGCGCGAAGGTTTGCGCAAGATGCTGCGCATCATGTGGAACATGATCTTCCACAAACCACGTAACACTCGGCCGGCGGCAGCTATCCCGGTGCAGCCACTGACCCGCGCCGACCTGATCGCCGCTCCCAACCAGAGTGTCTACCGCCTCGGCCACTCGACCTTGCTGTTGAAGCTGCAAGACAAGTTCTGGATCACCGACCCGGTGTTTGCCGAGCGCGCCTCGCCTGTGCAATGGGCCGGACCGAAACGCTTTCACCAGCCGCCGATCAGCATTGACGAGTTGCCGCCGATCGAAGCTGTGATCCTGTCGCACAACCATTACGACCACCTCGACTACGAGGCCGTATTGAAACTGGCGGACAAGGTCAACGTGTTCCTGACCCCGCTGGGCGTCGGTGACACCCTGATCAAATGGGGCATCGATGCCAGCAAGATCCGCCAGTTCGACTGGTGGCAGGGCACCGAAGTCGCCGGCATCCGCTTCATCGCCACTCCGTCGCAGCACTTTTCCGGGCGCGGCCTGTTCGATGGCAACCAGACCCTTTGGGCATCCTGGGTCATCATCGACGGCGATACGCGGATTTTCTTCAGCGGTGACAGCGGCTACTTCGACGGTTTCAAACGCATCGGCGAACAATACGGCCCGTTCGACCTGACCCTGATGGAAACCGGCGCCTACAACGTCGAATGGCCCCACGTGCACATGCAGCCGGAAGAGACCCTGCAAGCCCACATCGATCTCAAGGGCCGCTGGTTGTTTCCGATCCACAACGGCACGTTCGACCTGGCGATGCATGCCTGGCATGAGCCGTTTGACCGCATTCTTGCGCTGGCCTGGGAGCGCAGTGTTTCCATCACCACGCCGCAAATGGGCGAGGCTTTCAACTTGGCACAGCCGCAACGCGGGAGTGCGTGGTGGTTGGCGGTTGAAGGGGAGAGTGAGGCGGTGGTCCAAGGGGCCTAACTCACTGGTGCAGGTTCGCCTCCATCAGGCGAACCGAATCACTCCGCCATCGCATAATCCCCACGCACTGATTCGGCTGTCGAACCATTGCTTGTCGAACGCCCCGGCGCAAACCCCGGAAAGAACACCAACCCCTGCGCTTCAAACCGATAGGTCAACGCCAGCCGCACCTCATCCGCCACGTCCAGCTGCGCTTCGAACCGCTGAATGTCGTCTACTGAAACCTTGGCCTCCCGCGACAACTGTTCAATGCTCCAGCCCAACATCCCTCGGGCCTGGGCGCAATGGGTCGGGGTGAACTGGAAAAGGGCGATACGTTCGAGGATGAGGTTCATCGCTGAAGAGGCCATGGTGTGCTCCGGGCTCGAGAGTGCTGATGGAAAATTTACTGTGTTTTTGTACAGTTGTTTTCGACCGGGATCAAACGCATTTTTTGATTTGCCCTAGTTCGCCGCCTCCAACCAGACGGACGGTGCCTGACCGAGGGTCCGACGGAACATCGTCGAGAACGCCGCCGGGCTGTCATAGCCGAAATCCAGGGCAATCCGCGTCACTGCTTCACCCGCCGCCAGCCGTGCCAGTGCCAATACCACGCAGGCGCGCTGGCGCCATTGACTGAAACTCAAGCCGGTCTGCTGACGAAACATTCTGTTGAAGGTGCGTAAGCTTACGTGCAGCTGATCGGCCCAATGCTGGGGTGATTGGTGAGCATTCGGCTGATGCAGAAAGGTCTGACACAATTCGACCAGTCTTCCGTCAGACGGCAGCGGGATATGCAACGGAAGCGGTGTACTGCGCAGCAATTCATGCAGCAACAAGTCGATCAGCACGCCGTCACGCCCGGTCAGGTCATAGGCCAGCGGCAGCTCCACTGCTTCCATCAGCAAGTGCCGCATCAGCGACGACACACTGATCACCTGACAACGCTCACCCAGATCCACCGCCCCCGGCTCGATATACAAACTGCGCGTGCTGACCCCCAGCATCAACACCTCATGCGCCACCCCCGGCGGAATCCACACCGCCCGCTGCGGCGGCACCACCCAGTTGCCGTCATGCGTGCTGACCTGCATCACCCCGGTCGCGCCGTACAACAATTGCGCCCGCCGATGCGTATGACGTGGCAACAGATAGCCGTGGGAATAATCCGTACCGATCGCCACCACCGGGCGCGGCGTGTCATCCAGCAGATTGATCGAAACATTGCGCATCGAGCGGCATCCAGCGGTTGGCGTAAACGCAAACATTATTGGCTGACTTGCTGAAGCAGGCCAAGCGCCGCCGCACTATCGTCGACCGCTCCCCAACAACGGACGACGCGCCATGTTCTACCTCCTGCTGACACTCTTCGGCTGCCTGACCGGCGTCACCGCCGTGCTATTCGGCTTCGGCGGCGGCTTCGTCGTCGTGCCGTTGCTATACCGCATGCTCACCGCCAGCCACGGCGCCGGCGACCCGATCAGCCAATCCGCCATGCACATCGCGGTCGCCACCTCGACCTGCGTGATGATCGTCAACGCCCTGGTCGCCACCGACAAACACCGCCGCGCCGGCAACCTCATCCGTGATTACCTGTGGCCCTTGGGCGGGTTCATCGGATTGGGCGCAGTCGTCGGCGCAATCGCCGCGGTGTGGGTCAGCGGCGAAATCATTCGTTATGCCTTCATCGCCTACCTCGGCGTGACGATTGTCGATTGCCTGCTGCGACGCGGCTTTCTTACGCAGTCCGAAGGCGCCATCCCACGGCGATTGGGAACGGTGGAAACGTCCGGCGGCGGTGTAGGCATCGGCGCCATCGCAACCTTCCTCGGTGTAGGAGGAAGCGTCATGACTGTGCCGTTGTTGCGGCGTTGCGGGTTGAGCATGTCGCAGGCGACTTCGATGGCCAATCCATTGAGCGTGCCTGTGGCATTGGCGGGGACGCTGACTTACATGTTGTTGGCGGGGTTCAGCGAGACAGAACTCGGGCCATGGTTTATCGGGTATGTGGATCTGCTGGCGTTCGCGGTGCTGACGTTGGGCTCGATGCTGGGGATTCGACTGGCCACACGGTGGATCGGGCGGATACCGGATCGGGTGCATGCGTGGGTGTATATCGCGCTACTCATCATCGTGATGCTGGGCATGACACTGAAGTAGCACCTCGATTCCTGCGCGCATCCTCTGCATACTCCGCAGCCTTATTCACTCAGGGATCGATCCATGCTCAAGGGACTGTTGCGCCTGGCGCCATATGCCGCCGCGTTGTTTTCACTGCTTTCCACCGCTCAGGCTGACGACGGCAGACGTGTGTTCACCGGCACGCTGGGCAAGACGCCGATTGTGGTTGAGCTCAATACACAGCAGCCGGATGAAGTGACCGGTCGCTACTTCTATGAGAAATACCATCGCGACCTGCCTCTGAGCGGTGCGTTGCAGGACAGCACGCTGACGTTGGTCGAGGGCAATAATCGCTACGGCGATGACAAGCCTTTGCCGACCCTCAAGCTGGAAGAAACCGCCAACGGCTGGCAGGGTGAATGGCAAAACCCGAAGGGCAAAAAGCTGCCGGTACAACTGGTCGAGGCCAGACTTCCCGCGCCGACTGCAACGACGTTGCCCGTCATTGCCACGTTGCCGAAAGACGATCCCTACGAGTATTTGCGCTTACAGGGGCTCAAGCTCAAACCGGGGAAGAAAGACAAGTTCATGGGCTACGACCTGCAATGGTGGGCGGAGCCGGAGTCGAAAATCTCTTTCTTCAGTATTGAGTCCGGTTATCCCAAACAGGAGCAACAGCGGATCAACGAGCAATTGTTGGGACGGCTCTGGAAAGAGGTCATCAGTTATCACGCCTGCATGCTGCAAGGTGGTGAGAATGCCGAGCAATGGCAAAGCGTCGCGCCCACGTTTCTGTCGTCCGATATCGTCAGCCTGAACATCAACACCGGTTACGACTGTGGCGGCGCGCATCCGGATGTCGGCAACTCCCCGATCAATCTCAATGCTCATACTGGGCAAGCGATAAAGCTGGAAGACGTTTTGGCAGTGGGTGGAGGGGAGGGCACTTCGACTGGAACAAGCGAAGGTAAACAGAGGGAAGAGTTTGCGCAATGGCTTATAAAGCAGTTCACCTCGCTGTATCCCGACGAAATGAAGAAGCCAGCCGAAGGTGATGAAGACAGCTGCGACTACACCGATGAAAACGTCTGGGGCGTTTTCGATTGGTACTTCACCGCCAAGGGCATTTACCTGGGGCCGTACTTCCCGCGAGTGCAACGTGGTTGCGATGAACCCGACTGGTCGATCCTGCCGTACTCAGTCGTCAAACAACACCCCGGCGCCGTCCAACTGCAACTGCCCCAAAACTAACCATCACGCCAGACCCGGCGCTTCACGAATGATGAAGTGATCCAGGTTCTCGATATTGGCATTGAAGACCTCGAAAGGCTTTTCGGGGTTCTTCTTGCCTGGCACCTGCTTCAACTCCGGCGTCACACCATAAAAGAAGCAGAACAACTCCTTATCACTGTCGACCGCGTGCTTGATCTCCTCCAGAAACGCCTTGCGCTTGCGGTAGTTGTCGATCAGCTTCTTGTTGAGATAGACACTGACCGGATAACGCTTCTTCTTGCTGTCATCCGGCTTCTTGAACCAGACCTTGTCCTCGAAATCGATCCGGAAACTGGCGCTGTGAAAGTCCTCGATCTTCTTGATCCGGCCCCAGTAAATCAGCCCCTTGTTGTCCATCAAGTACTCGATCTTCTTGAAGAACGAACTGTACGGCGCCGTATGCTCGCCAATCTTCAACGGCATACGCTTGAGCAAATCCTTGTCCGCGAAGTTCGACACAAAACACTCCACGGGGTGAGCGAAAACACTGGTCTTGTCCGGCGCCGACTCACGACCCGGCGATTCTTTTGAGGGGGAAGTCGCCACCCGCACCGGATCATCCCGCAACACATCCGCCGCCCCCGCTGGCGCGGCAGGCTTGCGCACATACTCACGACGCGTCAGCAACAACTCCGACGGAAAATGCTCCTCCCGCCCGTCATCCAATTCCCCATCCGCCGCCTCAACCCCCGACGCCGACGTCTTCAAACTCACATACGGACAACCCGCCACATGCTGCGTACCGGGCAGATTCTTGAAGTGCGGCGTGCGTACGTAATTCACGTTCTTGGCGTTGAACGTACCCAACTCGTTGGAGGCATCGAATGCCGAACGACAGGTGTCGTTGGGGCACTGGAAGTGTTCCTTCGCAGAATCGAACGCCACCGTCTCATCGAAATTGAGATCGCGAACGTCATAGATCGACAGTTTGTCGTCGAGGCTGAGGCAGTAGGCGAGATCGAATTTCATGGTGGGGCTCGGATCCTTGAGTGGGGGAGGGGTATTAATAGCGGGAGGCGGGGCGGGTTGCACTGATTGTTTTCAGGATGATGCGGAATCTGTGGGAGTCAGGCTGCTGGCGATTCTCGGCATCAACCAGATTTCATTACTCACACCGACATCGCAGGCCGAGCATCACCCTGTGGCGAGGGAGCTTGCTCCCGCTGGGGGACGGAGCAGTCCCAAGAACAGCAAATACGGTTAGTCAGATAGACCGCGATTATTCCTTTTCGAGTCTTCCAACGTTGTCATACAGCCAAGCAGTGAAAGCCTCTCTGTCGTCAGAATGGTGGCAGCGTCGATGACAGTTTGGGCACAGCGCTACGGTGTTGGTCTTGAAGTCCGTCCCGTTGTCCGACAGATGCTTAACGTGGTGAACCTCAAGGTAAGGTTCTCCATTCATTTCAAAAGGACCTGTTTGTCCGCATCCCTCACAGACACCCTTGGCGTTGAACAGAATCCAATCTTTGACTTGGGATATGCGGGCGTAGGTTTTGGTTGTCCTGACGATTTGCTGAGGTATCTGCACACCCTCTGGCTCACTCACAAAATCACGCTGTTTCGCTCGTTGTACATTTCGACGTGATGATTCTTCTTGCGTGGAAGGTGTACCGGAATCCAGCGTAATGAGGCCTTTCGATTCTAGGATTTTCATCAGGCGCGCGGTAATCCCTGAACCGAGATTCACCTTTGGTTTGTAGCTAGGGATCGTTTTCAGCCCAAGATCTTCGAACAGAGCGGTAATGTTCTGCAGTCGATAGTCAATCGACTTGATGTTTCGCCCGGCGAGTACGCCGTTCTGCAGACGCCTGTGTTCCAAGGACTTATTAAATTTTTGATCATTTGGGTAGCGAGCCCGAATATCGAGATAGCCATCGACCGAAGCGTCAAGCTCCTCATCCGTCCAGCCACTATTTTCCTTTTCCGTATCCATAAAATCGCCGAGGGTTGAAAACCCTCGGACGATACTGAGTGGCCATTACGGCTGTCTAGGAAAATTCCTACAGAGATTTGCGACAGTTCTCGCAAGTGATCTCACAAGCAGCACCTAACTCATCAGATGCTTCGACGACTGAAATACCTCTGCAGCCTTCCGCCACCAAGACTTCGGGGCAGTCGCTCGCTGCTGTGTCTGGCCCTGCAACAGGTATGGCATATCTCGTAGCCGAATCCAGCTTTCATCCTGCCAATGCAACAGACTCACAGACATCTCAGGCCATTTCAAAAAACTAAGCATAGGTAGATCCGGATTTTCCGAGGACGCAGCATCGCGTAAGGCTGGAACCACTTGATGGGTCAGCCACTCGCGCAATAGCCGATTCCCTGGGACGTAGTGATACACCAACAGCGCATACACACCGGACTCACTGAGCATAAGTTGCTTCTCAGGTTGCCGGTGATACTCAATCCACAGAAAACGATGTTGATCCTTGTCCAGTTTGCTGACCATCCGATCACTGAGATGGACGCCCATCAAGCGACCAATATCGCGTGCGCAAAACCATGGCTGGCCTTCAAGGAGGAGGGCATGGAGAGAGAGTTTGTGCAGAGTGAAGACCGTGGAACTGTGAGGTTCAGACATGGCAGGCCTCCAGTGCTGGATGCATGCAGATGATGTTGAGGCTGAAGCAGATTTCCTTCGTGCCGAAGGAGATATTTTTAGGCATATCCATTTACCTCTGTGTGATGTCAGCTTTCTTAAGGCTGGGTGCCGGGAGCTAAGAAACCCCACACAGAGGGCCGGACATATTTCCCTTTCGGGTCTTGTATTCGCCCACTCCCGGCATAACAGAGTTTTTTGATGCGCACGGGGAAACCGTAGGCACAAAAAAGCCGCGACTGTCGGGTGCGGTGAGTCCGCTGTGTGAGGTGTTTCTTAGGCACCTTTTTGAAGACTATTGCTTTACAAGTATTTGGTCAAGACAGAGTTTTGAATACGTCCGCAGATATGCGGACGTATGTTTCGGTGGATGTCAAACTTGCTGGAAACTGTATATGTTTCTAATGTTTGCGTGAAAGAATGAGCCTACAGAGCTAGCATCAATTAAATCTGTATAAGTATGTTCTGGAACATCGTAATAATCATATATTGTCCCATTGTTGAACTCGACTTGTAGGGTTGAGGTGCCTGCGTCATAACCCACGCTGGCAATATTGCTTGAGCTAACGGGTGTTCTTTCCATTTACGTTTTCTCCTTTAGCGTTTCCTGGTTTCGCCAGGCCGATACTAATATTTCATAATTTTCCTGTTTTCGTTCAGTAGACCAGTTTTTTGATACATCTGGATCTTTACTGTTTGGATATTTGTCGGGAGGTAATATGCTTATTCTGCATCGTGTTGGAAGTTTTGCAGCCTCTCCAACTATTACGGCTTCGCCTGTTCTGAGAACAGGGAGAGAGTCGATTATTCCTGCAAGTCCCTCTGACATCGCAGATTTTACAATTCCTCTATCTGTTGAGTTGTTAATTCGAAGGGCGATGATCGTTCCGCATTGCGATAAAATTGTTTCATCTATTTCTGATGGTCTTTGGCTTACAATCATAGCGCCTATGCCAAACTTTCTCCCTTCCTTAGCAATTCTTTGAACCATATGTTTCGCCAATCCGCTCTCGGATTTCGAAAGGTATCTGTGTGCTTCTTCAAGTACTACCAGTAGGGGACGATTTTTCATGCCGGAAGAAAGGTTTCTTCCCCATAGCGCTGACTCGAATAAGATATCTAAAATTGAACCAAGAAGTAGGCTTAGTCGCGTGGATGGCATTCCAGATAAATCTAGAATTGTTATTGGTTTGTCGTGCCCTAGCCACTCAGCTAAAAGCTGATCTAAGTCTTTCTGAATTGCTCCATCTTTGTCTGGATTCCAAGGACCTGGGTTTAGAAGGAATGAGTATTGAGAATCAAGCAGTCTAGACTTCATCAACTCGAGCTGTTTTTTGATCACTCCGGGCCCACCTTTCTGTGGCGGGCTTCTTCCGGCACCTGGCGGTGTGAATTTCGGTGATACTAACGTATCAAAGTCACCTTTCGATGTATAAGCTGGATCTGTTTGCGCGTCATCATTCCAATTTACAGTGTCGTCGTGATAAAGGTCGTACCAGATTTTTTTTATTCTGTACGGCAAGGGAGTGAAGCCAGTTATTTTTTCTGGATCAATCCCTTTGATTTTGTTTGTGGTAAGTGAAAGCTTCTTTTCCTCAATCGTTTTGTCTAGGTATTGAGTCTTGGCGGATTCATTTAAATTTCCGCATAAGAAGTCGATAAGGCTTTCGGGGGAAATGCACCAGTACGGAATAAAAAGTTTATTCTCGCTTTCTGGAGTTACCGAAAAAACTTTAGCGATGTCTCCTAGTGCGGAGGCATATTCGCCGTGAATGTCAATTAATAGTACCCTGGATGATGGGAGTTTTATTAGATCGTCATGTAGTACGAGTGACCTTAAAATTGAGGCAGTGCTTGTAGACTTTCCGGAGCCGGTAGAGCCTAGTATGGCGGAATGCCTAGATACCAGTTTGTCTAGATCAATACTGACATCGATGCCGTCAGAGCTTGAAAGCTTTCCGATTCTAAATTGACTTTTATCTGATTTTCCAAAGACCTTTAGTAAGTCACTATCGACAACAATATGCACATCATCGCCGATGCTAGGGTACTCGCTGATACCCCTGTCAAATTCACCACCTATGATTTCTCCAATCAACTCCACCCGTATCCAGCGCCTTTGGCTGAGAAATTTTTGGTCATTTTCTAAACTTGAGGACTCATTGGATTCGGAAATCACGCCAAACAGCTGATTGTATCCAAGCGGAATTTTTACGAAGCTTCCTACTTGTCCAATTCTGTAGTTTTTACCTTCCAGTATAGTTATTCCAGAACTCATACTGTCGGCAAGTTCAACCGCTAAGGAAGAGCTAGATACTGAGCTTATACTGCCTAAAAGTGTTGGGCTACGCATTTTGGTTATCTTCCTCAATTTTTTGAGGAGGAAAAAGATCGAGTACTTGGCTTAGGCTCTCTAGCGGTATATCTTCAAATTTAACTCCGAATTCCCCACCGGCAGTTGCCAAAAAGCGTGTCAGTGTTTTGAAGTCACCAAGTAGGAACTTTTCGTCTATGTAATATTCTTCTCTAATTGATTCCCAGTTTTTGGCTGGTAATATTCCTGTTCGCCATTTTGCCTCCACTCCATTAATTATCGCACCGTCCCTACAGAAGATGCTTGCATTAGGGCATTTCAAGGCAATTTCGCGTGCATATGGTTCGTCGGATAATTTGTTATATTGGAAGGCAAATAATGCTGCTGATGGATTGGCGATCAAGCTTTCTATTATTTTGGAAGATATATGTGCGTCAGCAAAAGAAAAACCAGAACAAATCAAAAGCGTGTCTGGCTCCAACAGGAAGTTTTTAAACCTTTCAAAAAGCGAGGAAAATGGAGCCGCTTGAGTCTGATCGTACTTGATATGTGAGGGATAGACCATGCTGGTGTTTTGCGAGTGAGGTAACCTAATGACCTCATTGCTCGGTCCAATTTCCCAGCCGATTGAGCCATGCAGTTTCCATACTCTCACCCATCTTGGTGGAAGATCATTTCTTGATATGCTAGATGGATCAAAAAATGCATTTCTGGAGCCGCTAAATCCATCAAAATAAGGAGTTTTAACTCGCTCTAGCGCCTGCTCTAAAAGTAGGTCGTAATTTGTAGTAAAAACCTCTATGCCGTGCTTTCTATTAATGCCGTTAACCCAGGAAACTAGTTCGCAATAAGGTGTTGGACTGCAGGGTAGCTCTCGATCAACCACTTTTCTAATAGAATTGCATATGTTGTCAGTCAGGCTTGTAAAGTCATTGCTGTCGTAGCCATATACTTTAGAAGCCCCTATAACATCAGCGAGCGCTCTAATTTTTGAGAGGACTTTCTCAAAGTTTTTGTCTTCTATCGATGATTCGATTTCTTCGAAGACTTTCAAGTCTTCGGGGGATAAATCTGATTTAATAGCTTTTGTTAGACCTACAACGTTTGGGATCAGCGGCTCCCATGCATCTTTTCCTACATTAATGCTCACAGGAGCTCCAGCGCCGAGGAGTATCCCAATTTTTTTCTTGCCATTGGTTATGATCTGGCGAAAGCCAAACATGTATTGGTCAGGGTTATGCACGGACTCGTTCATGCCAGTTCCTTAGCTAAAAAAAAGCCCTGCATGAGCAGGGCCTTTTTTAGCTACCCTAACAACCATGTAAGGTAGACTCTTATTGCATGGCGTTACGCCACTGTCAATCCCAGCTCAACGCACCACCAGTCTGATACTCAATAACCCGAGTCTCAAAGAAATTCTTCTCTTTCTTCAAGTCCATAATCTCGCTCATCCAAGGGAACGGGTTAGTCGTCCCTGGGTACTCTTCCTTCAAACCGATCTGCGACAGACGACGGTTAGCGATGAACTTCAGGTAGTCCTCCATCATCGCAGCGTTCATGCCCAACACACCGCGAGGCATAGTGTCACGCGCGTATTCGATTTCCAGCTGAGTGCCTTGCAGGATCATCTGCGAAGCTTCTTCCTTCATTTCGGCATCCCACAGGTGTGGGTTTTCGATTTTGATCTGGTTGATCACGTCGATGCCGAAGTTCAGGTGCATGGATTCGTCGCGCAGGATGTACTGGAACTGCTCGGCGACGCCGGTCATTTTGTTGCGGCGGCCCATGGAGAGGATCTGGGTGAAGCCGCAGTAGAAGAAGATGCCTTCCAGAACGCAGTAGTAGGCGATCAGGTTGCGCAGCAGTTCTTTGTCGGTCTCTACGGTGCCGGTGTTGAATTCCGGGTCGGAGATGGCGCGGGTGTATTTCAGGCCCCAGGCGGCTTTTTTCGCGACCGACGGGATCTCGTGGTACATGTTGAAGATCTCGCCTTCATCCATGCCCAGCGATTCGATGCAGTACTGGTAGGCGTGGGTGTGGATCGCCTCTTCGAACGCCTGGCGCAGGATGTACTGGCGGCATTCCGGGTTGGTGATCAGGCGGTACACGGCCAGGGCCAGGTTGTTGGCCACCAGGGAGTCGGCGGTGGAGAAGAAGCCGAGGTTGCGCATCACGATGCGGCGCTCGTCGTCGGTCAGGCCTTCCGGGTTTTTCCAGAGGGCGATGTCGGCGGTCATGTTGACTTCTTGCGGCATCCAGTGGTTTGCGCAGCCGTCCAGGTATTTCTGCCAGGCCCAGTCGTACTTGAATGGCACGAGCTGGTTGAGGTCGGCGCGGCAGTTGATCATGCGCTTTTCGTCAACGGCGACACGGGCGGCGGAGCCTTCGAGTTCGGCGAGGCCTTCGGCGACGTCGAGGGAATCCAGTGCAGCCTTGGCGCGGGCCACGGCGGCCGAGTCTTCGGCGGTCACGGCGCGGGCTTCGAGGGCGGCGGCACCGCCGGCGCTGTCGAGGCGGTCCATGTTGGCTTCGCTAGCGTGGCCGGCATTGGCGCCTTTCACTGCTGCTACTTCACTGTCTTCTTTGTCGAATTCGTCCCAGCTCAGCATGACGTGTCGTCTCCTGCGTGAGGGCCTGTGCCCGTGTGAAAACTGATTGTTGGTTTTTCACACGGCCGTACAGGCCGCGTTGGATGTCGTTTTTTGCAGCGGTGCTACGCAGGCAATAAACAGAAAATTTTTACGGGTTTCCGAGAGCCTCTGACGGGCGCAGGCCAGCGTTGTCGCTGCTGCGGGGCTTCAGAATGGCTTTGATCCCTGTAAGGGAATATTGCTGACCCGATTAGGGCGGCATTATAGGGAAAAAAACACGGGCGTGGGGGAGGGCGAAACAGCGCAGGGCGGTCGAGCGCGCGGGTGATTTCGATCGGAGCGAGGGTTTACAGGGCTTTCGCCGGGATTGGCCCCGGAGAATTTTTTTTCATTAATTTTTTGGCGTGTGATTGATTGCTCAAAAAACGAGCAAAAAAACGCGTTTTTCACTATATCTTGTGTTTTGCAACCCTTTTGCGCCGCTTCAAACACAACTGAGCCCGACCAAAGCCGGGCTGGAATCGACCCTCGATGTTGCGCTGAGTGATCCGATTCGGTGCAGTCTCAACGCATCAATTGGTGCAGCCGTTACCCATGATGCTGTAACGCAGAATGTGACGCTGACCCTTGGAGTCGTCGTACTCCATTTTTGCAGGAACAACTTCGCAGACATTTGGAACTTCGCTCATCGATACAACTTTGGCGATGTCCAGGTGAGTGGAGTAAGTGTATTCCTCGATAGCCGGTTGTTGCTGTGCGACATCAGTCGGAACCTCGTCTGCCATGGCGGTTGCGCACAGACTGCTGAGGGCCAGAACCAATAAAGCTTTCATTTGAAATTTACCTTCTTGAGGTCGAGTGGGGTCACGCAACCTTTTTGGGGTTGCGTGTGGAACTTCATCGTTTTGCTTTGTTACTTCAGAACTGGATTAACGGCCTTCGTGGGGGCTGTAACCTTGTTAATCGCTTTGCCTTGTCGGCGAGGTGAATTTTAGGGAGGCGGGGCAGGGGTAAACAGACCTGGTTTTGATAAACACCTTTGGCAGATTTGGTAACAATCCTTGGAGAGGGTGTTACCAGCGCTGCGGCTTTCTCGGGAAACCGGGTCGTCCGAATCGCTGGCAGGCCAGCTCCCACAAGGGTTGCGGGGGTTGCTTCAGGGGTGTCTGTGGCATTTCTGGATGTTTTGTAGGGGCTTGTTACTACCATCGTCGAATGGTTCTATACGGGCGCCCCGGCTACAACAGGGTCATACAAAAACAACTATTACACCGAGGTAGGAAAGATGAGTGCGGCTTCCCTGTATCCCGTTCGTCCCGAGGTTCTGGCCAATACGCTGACCGACGAGGCGACCTACAAAGCCATGTACCAACAGTCGGTCGTCAATCCTGACGGCTTCTGGCGTGAACAAGCCAAGCGCCTCGACTGGATCAAGCCTTTCACCACGGTGAAACAGACTTCGTTCGACGATCACCATGTCGACATCAAGTGGTTTGCCGACGGCACCCTGAACGTTTCCTACAACTGCCTCGACCGTCATCTGGCCGAGCGCGGCGACCAGGTCGCCATCATCTGGGAAGGCGACGATCCTTGCGAAAGCCGCAACATCACCTACCGCGAACTGCACGAACAAGTGTGCAAACTCGCCAACGCCCTGCGTGGCCAGGACGTGCACCGCGGCGACGTGGTGACCATTTATATGCCGATGATCCCCGAAGCCGTGGTCGCCATGCTGGCCTGTACCCGGATCGGCGCGATTCACTCGGTGGTGTTCGGCGGTTTCTCGCCGGAAGCCCTGGCCGGTCGCATCATCGACTGCCGCTCGAAAGTGGTGATCACCGCTGACGAAGGCATCCGTGCCGGCAAGAAGATTTCCCTCAAGGCCAACGTCGACGACGCCCTGACCAACCCGGAAACCAGCAGCATCCAGAAAGTCATCGTGTGCAAGCGCACCGGCGGCGACATCAAGTGGAACCAGCATCGCGACATCTGGTACGAAGACCTGATGAAAGTGGCGGGCACCGTTTGCGCGCCGAAAGAGATGGGCGCCGAAGAAGCACTGTTCATCCTTTATACCTCCGGCTCCACCGGCAAGCCGAAGGGTGTGCAGCACACCACCGGCGGTTACCTGTTGTACGCGGCCATGACCCACGAGCGCGTATTCGACTACCGTCCGGGCGAAATCTACTGGTGCACCGCCGACGTGGGCTGGGTCACCGGTCACTCCTACATTGTCTATGGCCCGCTGGCCAACGGCGCGACCACGCTGCTGTTCGAAGGCGTGCCGAACTATCCGGACATCACCCGGGTGGCGAAGATCGTCGACAAGCACAAGGTCAACATCCTCTACACCGCGCCGACCGCGATCCGCGCGATGATGGCCTCCGGCACAGCGGCTGTTGAAGGCGCGGACGGCAGCAGCCTGCGTCTGCTCGGTTCGGTGGGCGAGCCGATCAACCCGGAAGCCTGGGACTGGTACTACAAGAACGTCGGCAAATCCCGTTGCCCGATCGTCGATACCTGGTGGCAGACCGAAACCGGCGGCAACATGATGAGCCCGCTGCCGGGCGCCCATGCGCTGAAGCCGGGTTCGGCGGCACGTCCGTTCTTCGGTGTGGTGCCGGCGCTGGTGGACAACCTTGGCAACATCATCGAGGGCGAGGCCGAGGGCAATCTGGTGATTCTCGATTCGTGGCCAGGTCAGGCGCGCACCCTGTACGGCGACCACGACCGTTTCGTCGATACCTACTTCAAGACTTTCCGTGGCATGTATTTCACCGGGGACGGTGCGCGCCGTGATGCCGATGGTTACTACTGGATCACCGGTCGCGTGGACGACGTGCTCAACGTCTCCGGCCACCGCATGGGTACTGCCGAGATCGAAAGCGCGATGGTTGCTCATCCGAAAGTCGCCGAAGCGGCGGTGGTCGGTGTGCCGCACGACATCAAGGGGCAGGGCATTTATGTCTACGTCACCCTGAAAAATGGCGAAGAGCCGAGCGAGCAACTGCGCCTGGAGCTGAAGAACTGGGTGCGCAAGGAGATCGGTCCGATCGCTTCGCCGGACGTGATTCAGTGGGCGCCGGGGCTGCCGAAGACCCGTTCGGGCAAGATCATGCGCCGCATCCTGCGCAAGATCGCCACGGCTGAATACGAAGGGTTGGGCGACATCTCCACCCTGGCCGATCCGGGTGTGGTGCAGCATCTGATCGATACGCACAAGACTATGAACGTCGCGTAAGCGGCGGGTCTGAAGTGCAGAAAGCCCTGTCCGGTTTCGCCGGGTGGGGCTTTTTTGTGTCTGATGTTTTTGTAGCGTCGGGGTGGGCCTCTTCGCGAGCAAGCCCGCTCCCACATTGGGATTGTGTTTGGCGCGGATCAAGTGTGGGAGCGGGCTTGCTCGCGAAGACGGCCTGTCATTCTCCGCAGTGTTCCGCTGTCTTACCTCATCGGCGTCCAGCCAATAATTATCGGTTTCACTTGTCAGAACATTCCCACTGTTACCCGTTCGCCTTCAAGTAACCGAATGTGTAACCGCCCGCCCCGCAACGGGGCAATGAGAAACGCATCGCCCCGTTTTAGAGCCTCAAAACACTCGGTGAAAAATAAGACATAACCCCGCGCTTGCCGGATTAGAAGGGTTTGCGAATAATAGGCCCGCAATTTGCAGCATAGATCGGTTCATTGTCTTTCGCTCTTGCATGAAATTGCAGGGCTGTCAATGTGCTCAGGCGGGTTTCTCGGTGCATCTGTAATTAGTTGTCGCATTGAAGAAATATCGGCTTCGGGCCTGTCGTTAGAATGCCGATCACTCGCTCGTCGTGGCTTGCGTTGAAGCCTTCGCGGTTTTGACTGGAACTGTCCCACGCACGCAGCAACCGATTTCGTTACACCCATTCGCATATTGGGCTGTCGCTCACTCTGCCGTTTTTGCCCTTTACCGATGGAGTCCCAAGATGAAGAAACTTGTGCTGCTTGGCGCCCTGGCACTGTCCGTGCTGTCCCTGCCGACATTCGCCGATGAAAAGCCTCTGAAAATCGGTATCGAAGCGGCTTACCCTCCATTCGCCTCCAAAGCCCCGGACGGCAGCATCGTCGGTTTCGACTACGACATCGGCAACGCGCTGTGCGAAGAAATGAAGGTCAAGTGCCAGTGGGTCGAGCAAGAGTTCGACGGTCTGATCCCGGCACTGAAAGTGCGCAAGATCGACGCGATCCTGTCGTCCATGTCGATCACTGACGACCGCAAGAAGTCCGTGGACTTCACCAACAAGTACTACAACACCCCGGCCCGCCTCGTGATGAAGGAAGGCACTCAGGTCAGCGAAGGTCTGGCTGAGTTGAAAGGCAAGAACATCGGTGTGCAGCGTGGTTCGATCCACGAGCGTTTCGCCCGCGAAGTCCTGGCCCCGCTGGGTGCCGAGATCAAGCCGTACGGCTCGCAGAACGAAATCTACCTCGACGTGGCCGCCGGCCGCCTCGACGGCACCGTGGCGGACGCTACGCTGTTGAATGACGGCTTCCTGAAAACCGACGCCGGCAAAGGCTTCGCGTTCGTGGGCCCGGCGTTCACCGACGTCAAATACTTCGGCGACGGCGTAGGCATCGCGGTACGCAAGGGCGACGCCCTGAAAGACAAGATCAACACCGCCATCGCGGCCATCCGCGAGAACGGCAAGTACAAGGCAATCCAGGACAAGTACTTCGACTTCGACATTTACGGCAAGTAAAGACGTCGCTCGACCCGTCCGAAATGGCGCAAGCAACAGGATCTCTGCGGTTTGCGCCATTTTTTCATCCCAACTTTCGAGGACCTGAATCATGTTGAAAGGCTACGGGGCTGTCATCCTCGATGGCGCTTGGCTGACGCTTCAGCTCGCCTTGTCGTCCATGGCCCTGGCCATCGTTCTCGGGCTGATCGGCGTCGCGTTGCGCCTGTCGCCGGTGCGCTGGCTGGCGTGGCTGGGCGATCTGTATTCCACGGTGATTCGCGGGATTCCCGACCTGGTGCTGATCCTGCTGATCTTCTACGGCGGTCAGGACCTGCTCAACCGCGTCGCACCGATGCTCGGCTATGACGACTACATCGACCTGAACCCGCTGGCCGCCGGTATCGGCACCCTTGGTTTCATCTTCGGTGCGTACCTGTCGGAAACCTTCCGCGGCGCGTTCATGGCGATCCCCAAAGGTCAGGCCGAAGCGGGCATGGCGTACGGCATGAGCAGCTTCCAGGTGTTCTTCCGCGTGCTGGTGCCACAGATGATCCGTCTGGCGATTCCGGGCTTCACCAACAACTGGCTGGTATTGACCAAGGCCACCGCGCTGATTTCCGTGGTCGGTCTGCAGGACATGATGTTCAAGGCCAAGCAGGCGGCCGACGCCACCCGCGAGCCTTTCACCTTCTTCCTCGCAGTGGCGGCGATGTACCTGGTGATCACCAGTGTCTCGTTGCTGGCGCTGCGTCACCTTGAGAAGCGCTACTCGGTAGGCGTAAGGGCGGCTGATCTATGATCTTCGACTACAACGTCATTTGGGAGGCCCTGCCGCTGTACTTCGGCGGTCTGGTCACGACCCTCAAGTTGCTCGCGCTGTCGCTGTTCTTCGGTCTGCTCGCGGCCCTGCCGCTGGGGCTGATGCGTGTGTCCAAGAACGCCGTGGTCAACGGCGCGGCCTGGCTGTACACCTACGTGATTCGCGGCACGCCGATGCTGGTTCAGTTGTTCCTGATCTACTACGGTCTGGCCCAGTTCGAAGCGGTGCGTGAAAGCTTCTTGTGGCCGTGGCTGTCCAGCGCAACGTTCTGTGCGTGCCTGGCGTTCGCGATCAACACCAGCGCCTACACCGCCGAAATCATCGCCGGCAGCCTGAAGGCCACGCCGAACGGCGAGATCGAAGCGGCCAAGGCCATGGGTATGTCGCGCTTCAAGATGTACAAGCGCATCCTGCTGCCATCGGCCCTGCGTCGGGCGCTGCCGCAGTACAGCAACGAAGTGATCATGATGCTGCAGACCACCAGTCTGGCGTCCATCGTGACCCTGATCGACATCACCGGCGCGGCCCGTACCGTCAACGCGCAGTTCTACCTGCCGTTCGAGGCGTACATCACCGCCGGCGTGTTCTACCTGTGCCTGACCTTCATTCTGGTGCGCCTGTTCAAGCTGGCCGAGCGTCGCTGGCTGAGCTACCTGGCCCCGAGGAAGCACTGATATGGAACGCATCGACCACGTTCTGCCGTGGAGCCACTTGGGCAGCGAGCGCCGGATTTCGGTTTTTCGTTTCGGCAGCGGCGAGCGCAAGGCCTACATCCAGGCCAGCCTCCACGCTGACGAACTGCCCGGCATGCGCACTGCCTGGGAACTGAAAAAACGCCTCGGCGAACTCGAAGCCAAGGGCCTGCTCAACGGCGTCATCGAACTGGTGCCGGTGGCCAACCCGCTGGGTCTCGGCCAGTTGCTGCAAGGCAATCATCAGGGCCGTTTCGAGGCCGGCAGCGGCAAGAATTTCAACCGTGATTTCGTCGAGCTCAGCGCCCCCGTGGCCGCCAGGCTGGAAGGACAACTCGGTGATGATCCGCACGCCAACATCCGTCTGATCCGTCAGGCAATGGCCGATCACCTGGCCGCATTGCCCGAGGCCAGCAGCCAGTTGCAAGGCATGCAGCGCATCCTGCTGCAACATGCCGCCACCGCCGATGTGGTGCTGGACCTGCATTGCGACTGCGAAGCCGCGCTGCACATGTACGCCTTGCCGCAACACTGGCCGCAGTGGCGTTCGCTCGCCGCGCACCTGGACGTGAAGGTCGGTTTGCTGGCGGAAGACTCCGGCGGCAGCTCGTTCGACGAGGCCTGTTCGCTGCCGTGGCTGCGCCTGTCGCGGCTGTTCCCGGACGCGCAGATTCCACTGGCGTGCCTGGCGACCACCGTCGAACTCGGCGGTCAGGCTGACACCACGCCGACGCAGGCCGAAGCCTGGGCCGAAGGCATTCTGGCGTTCCTCGCCGAGCAGGGCCTGATCCGTGGCGAGTGGCCGAGCGCGGCGCACGAGCCGTGCGAAGGCATGCCGTTCGAGGGCACTGAATTGCTCCTGCCGCCGCATCCGGGGGTGGTGAGTTTTCTGCGCAAGCCCGGCGAGTGGGTTGAAGCCGGTGACAAGATTTTCGAAGTGATCGATCCGCTGTCGGATCGGGTCAGCACGGTGTGTGCTGGTACGTCCGGGGTGCTGTTTGCCATTGAGCGGCTGCGTTACGCCCAACCCGGTTTCTGGCTGGCCAAAGTGGCGGGGCGCGATGCGCTGCGCGACGGCCCTTTGCTCAACGACTGACTGTTTTTGTGAGAACCGACCGCATGTACAAACTTGAAGTCCAAGACCTGCATAAACGCTATGGCAGTCACGAAGTGCTCAAGGGCGTTTCCCTGAAAGCGGCGGCCGGCGATGTGATCAGCATCATCGGCTCCAGTGGCTCCGGCAAAAGTACTTTCCTGCGCTGCATCAACCTGCTCGAGCAGCCGCACGCGGGCAAGATCCTGCTCAACAACGAAGAGCTGAAACTGGTGGCGAACAAGGACGGCGCGCTGAAAGCCGCTGATCCGAAGCAACTGCAACGCATGCGTTCGCGCCTGTCGATGGTGTTCCAGCATTTCAACCTGTGGTCGCACATGACCGCGCTGGAAAACATCATGGAAGCGCCGGTTCATGTCCTCGGCGTGTCCAAGGCCGAAGCCCGCGAGAAAGCCGAACACTACCTGAACAAGGTGGGTGTGGCCCATCGTAAGGACGCGTTCCCGGGGCACATGTCCGGTGGCGAGCAGCAGCGTGTGGCAATCGCCCGTGCGCTGGCGATGGAGCCGGAAGTGATGCTGTTCGACGAACCGACTTCGGCCCTCGACCCGGAACTGGTCGGCGACGTGCTGAAAGTCATGCAGGCCCTCGCTCAGGAAGGCCGCACCATGGTGGTGGTGACCCACGAAATGGGCTTCGCCCGTGAAGTGTCGAACCAGTTGGTGTTCCTGCACAAAGGCGTCGTGGAAGAAAGCGGCAACCCGCGTGAAGTGCTGGTCAATCCGCAATCGGAACGTTTGCAACAATTCCTCTCGGGCAGCCTCAAGTAATCGCTCCCGTTATGCACCAGATTAGGTCATGCTGCGCAGCGCGCCAGATGGTCTAATTTGGTTGCAGCCGATTTCGGTTTTTCCCTCTGTTTACGTTTCGGATCGCCCGCCCATGACTGCCCATCGAATTGGTTTCCTGATTTGGCCCAGCACTAAAGCTCTGACTTTGGCGCTGGCAGAGGAGGCCTTGCGTGTTGCCCAGCGTGTGCATCCGGATGTGGTTTACGAATTGTCGTTCCTGCAGGCCGAAGCACCGACTGACGGTGAGTGGCAACTGCCCGGCGAACCCTGGGCCGGCAAACTCGAAAACTTCCAGAAACTGTTCCTGCTCGCCGATGAGCCACCGACGACTTTGGCGCCGGCACTCAGCAGCGCGCTCAAGCAATTGGTACGCGCCGGTTGTGTGATCGGTGGTTTGTCGGCTGGCGTGTATCCGCTGGCGCACCTCGGTCTGCTCGACGGCTATCGCGCAGCGGTGCACTGGCGCTGGCAGGACGATTTCGCCGAGCGCTTCCCGAAAGTCATCGCCACCAGCCATCTGTTCGACTGGGATCGCGATCGTCTGACGGCGTGCGGCGGCATGTCGGTGCTCGATCTGTTGCTGGCAGTGCTGGCACGTGATCACGGCGCGGAACTGGCCGGTGCTGTGTCCGAAGAACTGGTGGTCGAGCGCATTCGTGAAGGTGGTGAGCGTCAGCGCATTCCATTGCAGAACCGTCTCGGCTCCAGCCATCCGAAGCTCACCCAGGCGGTGTTGCTGATGGAAGCCAACATCGAAGAGCCGCTGACCACCGACGAAATCGCCCAGCACGTGTGCGTGTCCCGTCGCCAGCTGGAGCGGATCTTCAAGCAATACCTCAACCGCGTGCCGAGCCAGTATTACCTGGAACTGCGCCTGAACAAGGCCCGGCAGATGCTGATGCAGACCAGCAAGTCGATCATCCAGATCGGCCTGTCGTGCGGTTTCTCCTCGGGGCCGCATTTCTCCAGCGCCTATCGCAACTTCTTCGGCGCCACGCCACGGGAAGACCGCAACCAGCGGCGCAGCAGCAGCCCGTTCGAATTGTCCTCGGTGCCGCCCGAGCGCGGTTGATGCCGGGCATCAGCGTCTCCAGAGAGCTGATGCTCCGGGTCTTGCTCAGTCCTCCACATTGACCCCGGGCCGTATGACCTGGGGCGGATGATCGAGAATACCGTCGACGTTCAGGGTGTTGCCCGTCTCCTGGAAATAGGCTCGGATGCGGTTCATCGCACGTATGGAAAAGGGGTTGCCACGTAAATCGTAGCGATCACCGACATAGGCCGGTACCTCCATCAGTTCGTCCGGCATTTCGCTGATTTCATTACCTGACAGATCGATTTCCATCCAGTTGAAGTTGCCAAGCGCACCCCTGGGAATTTCGCGGATGCCGGTCGTGCTCAAGTCCAGATCGGTCAGTGCCTGCAGGTTGCTCAGGTCGGGAGCCAGTCCAAGCGGGTTGTCCTGCAGGTGCAAGAGCTCGAGAGTGTGCAGCCCCGCCAAGCCGTTCACATCGTTTGGCGTCAGGGTGATGTTGCATTCCGGCAGGCTCAGCGACGTCAGACGCCCCATCCTGAAGATGGCTTCGGGGACGGTTCTCAGGTCGTAGCCTCGGATATCGAGGCTATCAAGACTGGGGAACGCCTCCAGGAAACGGCCGATGCGCGGCGAGTGATCGCTGACACTGAGCAGGTACAGATCCGATACGTGGCCGAATTGCGCCGTCAGTGTCGGCAGTTCACCTCGCAGCGGCAGGCTCGACGCGAAGCGGTGATCTTCGATATCCGCGCCTTCCAGCGGTGTCTTGCGCCAGCAGGTCAGCAATTCCTCCTTGAAACGCGCACGGTTTTGCTCTTCTTTCAGGCGCTCCGCGGCGTTGAGTGGCTGGCCGCTGATGTCATGGACCGGCAGGTCGGCCTCCCATGCCGCAAGATCACCCAGCAATGTTGCCAGTTCGGTTTCAAGACGTGTCAGTTCGCTCCGCCCATCCGCCAGCGAGCCGTCCAGTCGGTAGATGAAGGCGCTCGCCTGTTCGTCGTCGAGGGCGGGGTGCAGGGTCTGGACTCGGATCAGGTCTGTCATTTCGGCCATGACCCCAAGGTCTTCGCCGTTACGGCGATAGTAAATCTTGATCCGGTCACGGGTGGCGGCATTCAAGGGATTGTCGCCGAAGTCATAGCCATTGCCGACGGCTGCCGGCAAGGCGAAGACATCTTCGGGAAGCTCGGTGATGCGGTTGTTGTTGAGTACAACCGTTTCAAGTGCGGGGTGGTTCAACAGTCCCGTGGGAAGTTCGGTGATGGCCGTCGCCGACAGGTCGAGGTACTCCAGTGCTCGCAGGTTGCGCAAGTCAGGCACCATGCCCAGCGGATTGCGATAGAGATCCAGGCTTTTGAGTCGGGTCAGCATTCCAAGAGCCGTGTGGCCTTCGCTGTCCAGCACCACGTCGCAGTCACTCAATGCCAGCTCCTCGAGTGCAGGCATCCGGGTGATCGATTGTGGAATTCGTCCCAACGCCAGCTCCCGCAGCTCCAGGGTTTCGAGGCCGGGAAAACAGTGCAGAAAGCTGTCATTGATCCGCAGTTGTGAATTGCCGTGTAACGACAGCGCCGTGACGTGGCTGAAGTCAGTGCTCAAGGACGGCATGTCGCCAATGAACGCAAGATTGAGGCTCAGTGTTACAGCCCGTGTTTCCGGATTTTCCTCCAGTCGTTCGCGCCAGAACGCCTCGAGTTCCAGGCGAAAGGCCTCGCGTTCGGCACGCTCGGTATCGCGTTCGATTTGACTGAGTACTTCATCGGTGGCGGGGAAACGCTCGGGAATATCGTTCACCCAGCGGTCCAGCTCGTCGACCAGTTGCCGCCGTTCTGATTCCCAGCGGGCAATTTGTGCACGCCCTTGCTCGATGGTTCCCGGCAGCAGGTACAAGACGCGTTCGGCATCCTCGCGGTCCAGTGACGGGAACAGTTCGATGAGCCGGTCCAGATCTTCGTTGGGCATTGAGACGCCGAAGTTCTGCCGGTGCTGCTGGAAGCAGACTTTGATCCGATCGCGAGTGGCCGCGGTCAGCGGGTTGTCGGCGAAGGTGAATTGTCGGGGGGTGTTCACCGGAATATCGAACAGGTCTTCGGGCAGTTCGCTGATCCGGTTGCGATCGAGGATCGCGACGGTCAGGCGCGGGCGTGTGAGCAGGCCGTCCGGCACGCTGGTCAGTTGGGTATCGACCAGACGCAAATGAGTCAGTGCCGGTAGGCTCTCGAGAGGTGGAGGCGCACCCAGCGGGTTGCGACTCAGATTCAGATACTGCAGGGCATTCAAAGGGGAAAGGATGGTCTGGCCAGGCGAAGTCAGTGACAACCCGCAGTTTTCCAGGATCAGGCGTTGCAGCGAAGGCATTCGTGCGCAGGCTCGCGGGATCTCTGCGAGGTTGAAATCATGCAGCTCCAGATGGCGTAAGCCGGTGAAAGAACCCAGAAAGGCGTCGGTGGCGCTCAGGGTCGTACTTCCATGGACTGACAACTCTGCAATATGGCTGAAGTCCGCCGACAACCGAGGCAGCTCGCCGATGAACGTAAGCGTCGTTATCAGGGTGTCGTGCCGCTGCCTGGGGTTGTCCGAAGACCGCATGTGCCACAACCGCTCCAGTTGGTCGGCAAAGGCTGTTCTCCTGGTGTGCTCGACGAACATCTCTGCCGGGCTCAACAGTTGACCGCTGACCGGATGTGAGGCGGGAATCGCGGTCTTCCATTGTTCGAGGTCCGCGACCAGTTGTTCGATTTCCGCCTTCCAGTGCCTGAGCAGGCTGCGGCCCTGTTCCAGGTCGCCGGGCAAGCCATAGAAGACGTCGCTGGCTTCCTCGGTGTCCAGGGCGGGGAACAGGGCTTTGGTGGCTGCGATATCTGCTGCATCGGCAGGTACGCCGAAATCCGGACCGATTTCCCGAGAGTAGGTCTTGATGCGTTCCCGGGTCTCAGCGCTCAGCGGGTTGCCGGAAAAATCAAATCCTTCGCTGACGGTGGCCGGCAGTTGAAAAAAGTCCTCGGGAAATTCGCTGATCCGATTGTCACTGACGATGGCCGTTCTGAGGTTCGGATGGCGAGTCATGCCGACTGGCGCTTCGTTGATGCCCGTGCTGGAAAGATCGAGGTAGTTGAGTTGGCTCAAGGCGCCGACATCGGGTGAATCGCCCAATGGGTTGCCGGGCAACTCAAGGGAATCCAGCACGGGCATGGCGGCCAGTGCCGCTTGCGCTTCGGCACTGAAAGTCACGCCGCAATTGTTCAAGACCAGCGCTTCGAGGGCTGGAAGGCGGGCGAGCGTTTGCGCAATCCGGTCAAGTGTGAAATCGCGCAGAACCAGCGTAGTCAACCGCGGGAAGCTGGCGAGGAATGAAGATGTGGAGGTGATCGATTTGTTGCCACTCAAGGACAACGTGCGAATGTGGCTGAAATCCGCACTCAGTACGGGCATGTCGCCCATGAATGTTGCCTGCCCAGTCAAGGTTTCGGCCCGTACCAGCGGCTGAGTCGTGGATCGGTGACGCCACAGCCGTTCGAGGCGCCCGGCGAACGTTTCCCTGGCAAAGTGTTCTTCGAGTCGTTCATTGAAGGTCAGTGTCTCGCCACTGAGTGGATTGCGGTCCGGAATGTCCCGGGCCCAGCTGGTCAGGTCCGCGGTCAAACGGGTTATTTCGGCTTCCCATTGATCCAGCTGAAGCCGGCCTTGGGCGAGAGAGCCTGGAAGTCGGTAAATCAGCTCGCTGGCCTGCCGATCGTTAAGGTCGGTGAACAGCATTTTGGTGCGGTCGATCTCGGGTTGTTCTGGCCGCACGCCCATGTAATTGCCGGTGCGGTTGAAATAGACTTTCACCTGTTCGCGCGTGGCGTTGGAAAGTGGATTGCCGGCGAAATCGAATATCGCCCCGGTGCTGGGCGACAGCTCGAACAGCACATCGGGCAGCGAAGTGATCTGATTGCCGGCCAGCCAGGCGCTTCTGATGCGCGGATGATCCAGCAGCCCGGCAGGCAGTGCGGAAATACCGGTGTCCATAAGATTGAGATAGGTCAGCGCAGAAAGGCCGTTGACGTCCATCGTGATACCCAAGGGGTTACCTTGCAGATCGAGCGCCGTCAGTTCGTTGAGTGACGACAGCAGCAGCTGGTTTTGTGGGGTGAGAACGACGCCACATTGGCGCAGTCTCAGTTGTCGCAGCGAGGGCATCGTCTGGAGACTTTGCGGCAGGTCGTCCAGGTCGAAATGGTTCAGGGCCAGGCGTTGCAAGTTTGGGAAACGCTGGAGAAATGCGTCGACGCCGCCGGGATTATCTGTGCCGGTCAGTTCCAGGTTGGTGATGTGATCGAAATTGGCGCTCAGGACGGGCAAGTCCCCCGGCAGTGGCTCTGAAAACAACAGACGGAAACCGATCGCTTCCGGGGTTTCTCTGCGCCAGCATTTGCGCAGAAGATGGGCGAACAGTTGGCGGTCGCGCAGGGTGGCCATCTGTCGGGCGAGGGACGGAGAGAGCCCGGTTTCCGGATTGTTGGGAGCAGCGGCGTGTATCCACTGATTCAGGTCGCTGTCGAGCTGGGCGTATTCGAGGCTGAGCCGCGACAGTTCTGCATTCGCCCCGTCAGGGTGGGCTTGCAGTCGCGCGACCATGTCCTGCAAGTCGCCCTGCAACAGTCTCGGGTACACCTGCCTGATGCGGTTTTCCAGAGTGCGCGGGGTGCGCGGCGTTTCTCGGGCGTAACCTTGTGCCCCGGTCAGGCGCAGAGTCTCGATGGCCGGCGGGGAAGGGGGCTCGTCGACAATCGTCAGGCGCAGATCACTGCGTGGCAGCGGATTGTCACGCAGGGCCTGCCTGAGCTTTTCACCTTCACCGATGTGCAGATTCAATGCCTGGCGCTGGGCGTCCGGCAAGGCTTGCAGAACGCAGGTGTAGAAATCGGCGGTCCCCTGCAACTCCAGGCCCTGCTGGTCATACGGCTTCCATCGACCGTTGGCGTCGAGTACCAGTACCCTCCTGATGGCGGCCGATTCGGGCCCCGTACTGTCGAGCAGTTGTCCTTGCGGGGAGCTGGAACGTACCTCCAGACGTACGTCGCCAGACCAGCCCGGTAATCGCTGGAGGCTGTGCAGCGCCAGGGTGTCGGAGTCGGGATTGCGCACCGAATCCAGCTCCAGCCCTTCGTAGGCGCGAGTCACCCGCAGTTCATGCCGGGCCTCTTGCGCCAGTTCCTGTTGCCGAGCGGGCCAGTTTCCGGCTTCGATCTCCAACAGTTCTGAACCCGTGGCAGTATTGAGCAGCGCTTCGCTGATTTTTGCCGGCAGGCGAGGTTCGTGCAGGGCCACGGTTCTTGCCAGCGGTTCATCGCGGTGTTGAAGCGCCTGATAGCGCGTCTCGAACAAGGCCGTGCGTTCAGTTGTCGCGATCTGCGTCAGACGGGCACGCAGGTTTCGGGTGCGTACTTCGAGGGCGATCACCTGGCCGAATTCCTCTTCAAGCAGCGTATTGATTTCGTGGTTGTCGAGTGTCTGCAGCAGAGTCTTGAGCAAGTCGCCGTCGGTCAGTCTGTTCTCATGGATGTCCGTCAGCGGCAACTGTTGATCGGTGGAGGATTGCCAGACGACGTCGCCCTGTTCGCTGAACAGGCGTAGTCGTCTGCCGGAGGGCCACAGGTGCTGATCCTTGAGAAGCTGGAGTTGAATCAGCGGATCGGCGGTGAGGTAATCCTCGGCCTTGCTGCTGCCGATCCGGTCGATGAAATCCTGCAAGTCCCGATCAATCAGAAAACGCTGGAGACTGTCGGCCAGCAAGGGCGGCATGGGCTCGCGGTTCATGTGCATCCTGCGCAGGACGTCTTCGTCGCAACCGCTGACCTGGAGCAGGCGTTCGCGTCGCGCCGGGGGCAGCGATTCAACACTTGGACCCAGGCGCTGCAATACCGTCGGTCTGTCCCATTCCAGCGGGCGCTCGAGCTCGGTGTGGAAGGCGCCTTCACCGTTGTGGAAAACGGTAGGGCGATACGCGTCCGGTCGGCTCGGATGTTCGATGTACAACTTGTCCGGCTGTCCCGAATGGCTGACGGCGTAGTGCCCCTGTTCGGCCGGCAGCCATTTGCGGCCTTGATACTCATGCAGGCCGGACGGGTCCGGCACGCTTCCATCGGGCGGCAGGGCCTGCTGTTCATAGGGCTTCAGGTCCGGCTTCCAATACTGCGTTTTGCCATTGCGCAACTTGACCGGCCGGAAACGATCGATGAAGGCCACGACGGGGGCCGGCAGTATCCTGGGAAGTTCGGCCAGGGCGATACTGCCGCCAATCCCGAAAGCGCCGAATTGCACCAGGGATTCCAGCGCGGCGAACAACTGTTCGCCGGCCTCGGTGGCCGATCCTTCAGCCCAATCGACAATGCCCTCGAATACCTCGTCGAGAAACTGATAGGCCATGTAAGCCATCATCATTTCACCCAGGAACGGCACGAAGGGCAGCACGACAAACGCGGCAATCTGGAGAATCGACGTCGCCACGCTGACAAAGGAATCCCATCGTGCCCAGCGGGCATTGCGGTCGACGGCCGCGGTCGGGACGGCAAGGGTGGCGGCATCGTTGAGTATCTTGTTCAGCTTGCGTTGGTAAAGGTGTTCCGACAGGTCGCCAGCGATGGCGCTGATCGCCAGTTGCAGCTTGGGGTGCTCGATGGGGGTATCGCGCCAAGTGGGCTGCGGGTTGCCGGGTTCGGGGGCGTGCCATTTCACTTGGCTCAGGCGCCGGTTCAGCTCGGAGAAGAAATGCCCCCGCTGGTCATGGGCGACGAATCCGCTGAAAAATCGCTGATACTGCGGGGAGCGCAACTGACGGGTGAGTTCCTTCTCCAGATCGGCGGTCGAGGCATAGTATTTGACCGGGTGTTCAGGGTCGTCTGGCACGTAGGCCACCACGCCAGCCGGTCTGCTTGCCTGTTCAAGGTCCGGCGCAAAAATCACGATACCTGCCAGCTCTGCCGACATCATCGTCAGATCGTGACAGCGCAGGGTTTGGCCGTTCACCCGCATGCCCTGCAAACCGTCGCTCAGGCCACCGATCAGGCGATACCAGCGTTCGTCGATATCCCGGTTGAGGCGCGCCAGCTCAAGCGCGGCTTTGAGGCCTGCGATCTGGGTCGCCTTGACCTTCGGGGTCAATTCAGCGGCCACGGCAGGATCGGAGATACCGAGGCTGGTTTCAAGGTAGCGCTTGTAGCCTGCGCCGATATCCAGCTCCCGGCACAGGCGAGTGAAAGCAGGAATGCCAATTTGTGTGCCGAGCGCCGGCAGCGTCTCGAACTGTCCCGTGGCGGACGGTTTGCTGATGAAGCAGGAGTCGCTGTCGTAGGCGTCGGCTCGTGTTTCATGTTCTTCGAAGTTGTGCAGCGCCGCGTCCAGCAAGGAAACCGTCCAGACCCGTACGCCGGTGCGGATGGAAAGGCCGGGCGGCGTGATCGGAATATAGAGGCGCAGGAAAGTTTCCTTCACATCCAGCTCAAGACCGTAGCGTGATTTCAACCCGGTTTTCAGCAGGGGTTCGGCAAAAGTGTGGGCGTCCTGCACGCCTTCCAGCAACTGATCGACACTGTTTTGCACCTGCATGTGATCTGCGATGGCGGCGCGTAGCGCGAGGTGTTGTGCCCGTGGTGCCAACTTGAATGTGTCGGGAATTGTTCTGCGCGCATTTTTCAGTGCGTCGCGCCTGGTTTGCGAGGACTTGCCCAGCCATTCAGGGATGCCATTGAGAAGGGGTTGATAGTGTGGCGGCGAATGAAGCGGGGCGTACTCGGAAGCCAGAGGAGGCACAGGTGGTTTTTCGGTCGGTGATTGCATGGTGATTGCGCCTTGGCGTCTGGAAAAGTGCCAAGCGAATCAAAATGCGCACGATGAAGTGCGGTACATAGTTATCGCAGCGACAAGCTGTGGAATTGATATCCTCGCAGGCCTGCTGCAATTGTCGTCGACGGTTTAAACTGCGCCTTTGCGACGGTATATGTCGCATTGCCGTAAACCCGGGAAAATCCGGGGTTTGCGCTATAAGAAGTTGTCGCTTGGCGGCAAGGCCGGGCACAAAACTGTCCTTACAATCCCCCCATCGCTCGCCAGTTTCAGGCGGGTGGCCCTCATCAGGAGACTCCGATGTCCGTTGAGCACGCTGCGGTACAACGCGCCGATTTCGACCAGGTTATGGTTCCCAACTACGCGCCTGCCGCTTTCATTCCGGTGCGTGGCGCCGGTTCCCGCGTCTGGGATCAGGCCGGCCGCGAGCTGATCGACTTCGCCGGCGGTATCGCCGTCAACGTATTGGGTCACGCGCATCCGGCGCTGGTCGGTGCCTTGACCGAGCAAGCGAACAAGCTGTGGCACGTGTCCAACGTGTTCACCAACGAGCCGGCCCTGCGTCTGGCGCACAAGCTGATCGACGCCACCTTTGCCGAGCGCGTGTTCTTCTGCAACTCCGGCGCCGAAGCCAACGAGGCCGCCTTCAAGCTGGCCCGTCGCGTCGCGTTCGACCGTTTCGGCACCGAAAAGTACGAAATCATCGCCGCGCTCAACAGCTTCCACGGCCGTACTTTGTTCACCGTGAACGTCGGTGGCCAGTCGAAGTACTCCGACGGTTTCGGCCCGAAAATCACCGGCATCACCCATGTGCCGTACAACGATCTGGCAGCGCTGAAAGCCGCTGTTTCCGACAAGACCTGCGCGGTTGTTCTGGAGCCGATCCAGGGTGAAGGCGGCGTGCTGCCGGCCGAGCTGGCTTACCTGCAAGGCGCCCGTGAACTGTGCGACGCCAACAACGCGCTGCTGGTGTTCGACGAAGTGCAGACCGGCATGGGCCGCACCGGCAACCTGTTCGCCTACCAGCATTTCGGTGTGGTTCCGGACATCCTGACCAGCGCCAAGAGCCTGGGCGGCGGTTTCCCGATCGCCGCGATGCTGACCACCGAAGCGCTGGCCAAGCATCTGGTCGTCGGCACTCACGGCACCACCTACGGCGGCAACCCGCTCGCGTGCGCCGTGGCTGAAGCGGTGATCGACGTGATCAACACCCCTGAGGTGCTGAACGGCGTCAACGCCAAGCACGACAAGTTCAAGACCCGCCTGCAGCAGATCGGCGAGAAGTACGGCCTGTTCACCCAGGTGCGCGGTCTCGGTCTGCTGATCGGTTGCGTGCTGAGCGATGCCTGGAAAGGCAAGGCCAAGGACATCTTCAACGCCGCCGAACAAGAAGGCCTGATGATTCTGCAGGCCGGCCCGGACGTGATCCGTTTCGCCCCGAGCCTGGTGGTTGAAGACGCGGACATCGACGCCGGTCTGGACCGCTTCGAACGTGCTGCGGCGAAACTGACGCAAGCCTGATAGACCCTTCGGCGTCTGACTTGATCAGGCGCCGAACCCAATTTTGATGCCGGGCAAAATCAAATGTGGGAGCGGGCTTGCTCGCGAAAGCGGTGGGTCAGACAGCGAAAATGTTGACTGACAATCCGCTTTCGCGAGCAAGCCCGCTCCCACACTGATCTCTGTGTATGCAGTAGCTGACCGGTTATTTTTCTGTGAATTGATAAGAGAAAGGAGTGACACCATGCTGGTGATGCGCCCCGCGCAAATGGCTGATCTGGGCGAGGTACAGCGTCTGGCTGCGGACAGCCCGATTGGTGTCACTTCCTTGCCGGATGACGTTGAACGCTTGAGCGACAAGATCGCTGCGAGCGAAGCCTCGTTTGCGGCCGAAGTGAGCTTCAACGGCGAAGAGAGTTACTTCTTCGTCCTCGAAGACACTGCTACCGGCAAACTGGTGGGTTGCTCGGCAATCGTCGCTTCGGCCGGTTATTCCGAGCCGTTCTACAGCTTTCGCAACGAGACCTTCGTGCATGCTTCCCGCGAGCTGAAGATCCACAACAAGATCCACGTCCTCTCGCAATGCCACGACCTGACCGGCAACAGCTTGCTGACCAGTTTCTACGTGCAGCGCGAGCTGGTGGGTTCGCCGTGGGCCGAGCTCAACTCCCGTGGCCGTCTGCTGTTCGTCGCCAGCCACCCGGAGCGGTTCGCCGATTCGGTGGTGACCGAGATCGTCGGTTACAGCGACGAGAACGGCGACTCGCCATTCTGGGACGCCATCGGTCGCAACTTCTTCGATCTGAACTACGCCGAGGCCGAACGTCTGTGTGGCCTGAAAAGCCGTACGTTCCTCGCCGAGCTGATGCCGCACTACCCGATCTACGTGCCGCTACTGCCGGACTCCGCTCAGGAAGCGATGGGCCAGGTACACCCGCGTGCGCAGATCACCTTCGACATCCTGATGCGTGAAGGCTTCGAGACCGATCACTACATCGACATCTTTGACGGTGGCCCGACCCTGCATGCGCGTGTTTCGGGGATCCGTTCGATCGCCCAGAGCCGTGTGGTGCCGGTGAAGCTCGGCGAGCCGGTCAAAGGTGCCGGGCGCCAGTATCTGGTGGCCAACGCCCAGTTGCAGGATTACCGCGCGGTATTGCTGGAGCTGGATTACGCGCCGGGCAAACCGGTGACCCTGGATCTGGAAGCGGCCGAAGCCCTGGGCGTCGGTGAAGGTGCCAGCGTGCGCCTGGTGGCGGTTTAACGCCTTAGCGAGTTTCACGGGTGGCCACGGCGGCCCGTTTGAGGAGATAGCATGATTGTTCGTCCCGTACGCAGCAGCGATTTGTCCGCTCTGATCGACCTGGCCCGCAGCACCGGCACCGGCCTGACCACATTGCCGGCCAACGAAGAGCGCCTGACCCACCGGGTCGGCTGGGCCGAGAAGACCTTTCGCGGTGAAGCCGGCCGTGGCGACGCGGACTACCTGTTCGTGCTCGAAGACGACAACGGTCGCGTGGTGGGGATTTCCGCCATCGCCGGCGCCGTCGGTCTGCGCGAGCCTTGGTACAACTTCCGCGTCGGCCTGACCGTCAGCGCCTCGCAGGAGCTGAACATCTATCGCGAGATCCCGACGCTGTTCCTGGCCAACGACCTGACCGGCAACTCCGAGCTGTGCTCGCTGTTCCTGCACGCCGATTACCGCACCGGCCTCAACGGCCGCATGTTGTCCAAGGCGCGGATGCTGTTCATCGCCGAATTCCCGCAACTGTTCGGCAACAAGATCATTGCCGAGATGCGCGGCGTGTCGGATGACGCCGGTCGTTCGCCGTTCTGGGAAAGCCTGGGCCGGCACTTCTTCAAGATGGAATTCAGCCAGGCCGATTACCTGACCGGCGTCGGCAACAAGGCGTTCATCGCCGAACTGATGCCGAAATTCCCGCTGTACACCTGCTTCCTGTCGCCGGACGCGCGCAACGTCATCGGCCAGGTGCACCCGGACACCGAGCCCGCGCTGGCGATGCTCAAGAGCGAAGGCTTCAGCTATCAGGGTTACGTCGACATCTTCGACGCCGGCCCGGCCATCGAGTGCGAGACCAGCAAGATCCGCGCGGTGCGTGACAGCGAGGCGCTGGTGCTGGCCATCGGCACGCCGGGCGACGACGCCACGCCGTTCATCATCCATAACCGCAAACGCGAAGATTGCCGCATCACGGCGGCGCCGGCCCGTCTGGCCGCCGGCACCCTGGTGGTCGATCCGCTGACCGCCAAACGTCTTCAACTCAACGCTGGCGATCAGGTGCGCGCCGTGGCGTTGTCCGCTGCCCGGGAGTCGAAATAATGAATTCGCTATACATCGCAGGTGAGTGGCTGGCCGGTCAGGGCGAGGCCTTTCAATCGCTGAACCCGGTAACCCAGCAAGTGCTGTGGTCGGGGGAGGGCGCCACTGCCACTCAGGTCGAGTCGGCCGTGCAGGCTGCGCGTCAGGCGTTCCCAAGCTGGGCCCGTCGTACCCTGGAAGATCGCATCAGCGTGCTCGAAGCGTTCGCCGCCGCGCTGAAAAACCACGCTGATGAGCTGGCCCGCACCATCGGTGAGGAAACCGGCAAACCGCTGTGGGAAGCCGCGACCGAAGTCACCAGCATGGTCAACAAGATCGCGATCTCGGTGCAGAGCTACCGCGAACGGACCGGCGAGAAGAGCGGCCCGTTGGGCGACGCCACCGCCGTGTTGCGCCACAAGCCGCACGGCGTAGTCGCGGTGTTCGGCCCTTACAACTTCCCTGGCCATTTGCCGAATGGCCACATCGTGCCGGCGCTGCTGGCCGGTAACAGCGTGCTGTTCAAGCCAAGCGAGCTGACCCCGAAAGTCGCCGAGCTGACGGTCAAGTGCTGGATCGAAGCCGGTCTGCCGGCCGGTGTCCTGAACCTGCTGCAAGGCGCCCGCGAAACCGGTATCGCACTGGCGGCGAACCCGGGCATCGACGGTCTGTTCTTCACCGGTTCCAGCCGTACCGGCAATCACCTGCATCAGCAATTCGCCGGTCGTCCGGACAAGATTCTTGCGCTGGAAATGGGCGGCAACAACCCGTTGGTGGTCGATCAGGTCGCTGATCTTGATGCGGCGGTTTACACGATCATTCAGTCGGCGTTCATTTCCGCCGGTCAGCGTTGCACCTGCGCCCGTCGTCTGCTGGTGCCGCAAGGCGCGTGGGGCGACAGCCTGCTCAAGCGTCTGGTGGAAGTCAGCTCGACCATCGAGGTCGGCGCGTTCGACCAGCAGCCGGCGCCATTCATGGGCTCGGTGGTTTCCCTTGGCGCGGCGAAAGCGTTGATGGATGCCCAGGCGCATCTGCTGGCCAATGGCGCGGTGTCGTTGCTGGCGATGACTCAGCCGCAGGCGCAGTCGGCGCTGCTGACTCCGGGCATCGTTGATGTGACGGCGGTTGCCGATCGTTCCGACGAAGAACTGTTCGGTCCGCTGCTGCAAGTAATTCGCTACAGCGATTTCGAAGCCGCGATTGCCGAAGCCAACGACACTGCATTCGGTCTGGCCGCTGGCTTGCTGTCGGATTCCGAAGAGCGCTATCAGCAGTTCTGGCTGGAAAGCCGTGCCGGGATCGTCAACTGGAACAAGCAACTGACGGGGGCTGCGAGCAGCGCACCGTTCGGCGGTGTCGGCGCTTCGGGCAACCATCGCGCCAGCGCCTACTACGCGGCGGATTACTGCGCGTACCCGGTAGCCTCGCTGGAAACTCCAAGCCTGGTGTTGCCGGCGGCCCTGACGCCTGGCGTGAAGATGGTGTGAGGCGCGTCGCGCCTCGATTGCACTCGATTGTTATTTGATGCCTATAAAAACAGATTCTCGTGGAGCCTCGCTGATGAAATCCTATGAAGTCAATTTTGACGGTCTAGTGGGGCCGACCCATAACTACGGTGGTCTGTCCTACGGCAACGTTGCGTCCCAGAGCAACAGCCAGCAATCCTCGAACCCCAAGGAAGCGGCGCTGCAAGGTCTGGCGAAAATGAAAGCGCTGATGGAAATGGGCTTTCAGCAAGGCGTGCTCGCACCGCAGGAGCGTCCGGACGTGGCTGCTTTGCGCCGTTTGGGTTTCAGCGGTACCGACGCTCAGGTGATCGAGCGCGCCGCCAAAGAAGCGATGCCGCTGCTGGTCGCCAGTTGCTCGGCGTCGAGCATGTGGGTGGCCAACGCCGCCACGGTCAGCCCGAGTGCCGACACCGCTGACGGTCGCGTGCATTTCACCGCCGCCAACCTGAACTGCAAATATCACCGCAGCATCGAGCACCCGACCACCAGTCGTGTGCTGGGCGCGATGTTCGCCAACCAGCAGCACTTCGCACACCACGCCGCATTGCCGGCGGTGGCGCAGTTCGGCGACGAAGGCGCAGCGAACCACACGCGTTTCTGCCGTGAGTACGGCGAGGCTGGCGTCGAGTTCTTCGTGTTCGGTCGCAGTGCGTTCGACACCCGCTATCCGGCACCGCAAAAGTATCCGGCGCGCCAGACCCTCGAAGCCTCGCAAGCAGTCGCTCGTTTGCACGGCCTGCGTGACGATGGCGTGGTCTACGCGCAGCAGAATCCGGCCGTTATCGACCAAGGCGTGTTCCACAACGACGTGATCGCGGTGGGCAACGGCGAGGTGCTGTTCTATCACGAGGACGCGTTCCTCGACACCGATCAGATGCTGGCCGAACTGCAAGCCAAACTGGCCAAGGTCGGCGGCAAGTTCCAGTCGGTCTGTGTGCCGCGTTCGGCGGTCACCGTGGACGACGCCGTGCGTTCCTACCTGTTCAACAGCCAGCTGCTGTCGCGCCCTGACGGTTCGATGCTGCTGATCGTGCCGGAAGAATGCCGTGGCAACGAGCGCGTGTGGAATTACCTGCAAGGCCTGACCAGCTCCGGCGGCCTGATCCGTGAAGTGAAAGTCTTCGACCTCAAGCAAAGCATGCAGAACGGCGGTGGCCCGGCGTGCCTGCGACTGCGCGTCGCGCTCAACGAAACCGAGCTGGCGGCCGTCAACCCAGGGGTTATCATGACCGCCCCGTTGTACGGTTCGTTGACCGCATGGGTTGAAAAGCACTACCGCGACCGCCTGACCGAAAACGATCTGGCGGATCCGCAGTTGCTGCTTGAATGCCGGACGGCACTGGATGAACTGACGCAAATCCTTAAACTGGGCGCGGTTTATCCATTCCAGATCAATTGATGGCCGGCGCGCCGCCTGAACGCGGCGCGCGGCTTTTCTCCCCCAACAGAGCGTAAAAAAGACATGAGCGATTCCCTGCGGCTGATCCTTGAAGACACCGACGGCAAGCAACTGGAAACTTCCTGCACCCGCGTCGCGGTCATGTGGCAAGGCAAAGAGCTGTGGATCCAGCAGGACGGCCGCGGCCAACTGCTGATCGGCGTGGACGTCGAAGAGGGCGACGAAGAGTACGCCAACCTGCTGTTGCGCCCATTGGCGACTAATCTGGTAAGTCTGCAACTGGAGATGGAACCGGCTGACCTCGGCGACGACGGCCACGTGCACGGCCCGGATTGCAACCACGACCACTAAGGAAACCGCTCTATGCTCGCCCTCGGCAAACTGCTTGAACTGACCCTCGCCGGCCGCGAACCGGCGGAGAAGACTCAACTGACTGTCGAAGGCGTGCGCATGCGCTGGTTGAGCGAGGGTGCGCTGGAAGTCCGGCCACCCGAAGCGCGCGACAATGGCCTGGACCTGCTGCTGTCGGCAGGCATCCACGGCAACGAAACGGCACCGATCGAATTGCTCGACCGGTTGCTGCATGACATCGCTCGCGGCGATCTGAAGCCGCGCGCACGTATTCTGTTCCTGTTCGGCAACCCGGAAGCGATTCGCAAGGGCGAGCGTTTCGTCGAGCAGGACGTCAATCGGCTGTTCAATGGCCGTCACGAACAAAGCAGCGGTTCCGAAGCCCTGCGTGCCTGCGAGCTGGAACGGCTGGCGGCGAGTTTCTTCAGTCTTCCTGATCGTCAGCGCCTGCACTACGACCTGCACACGGCGATTCGCGGTTCGAAGATCGAGCAGTTCGCTTTGTATCCGTGGAAGGAAGGTCGCCAGCATTCCCGTCTTGAACTGGCCCGTCTGCGCGCCGCCGGCATGGAAGCGGTGCTGTTGCAGAACAAACCGTCGATCGTGTTCAGCTCCTACACCTACGACAAGCTGGGGGCCGAGTCCTTTACCCTGGAACTGGGCAAGGCGCGACCATTCGGGCAGAACGCCGGGGTCAATGTGTCGCTGCTGGAAACCCGTCTGAAGCAGATCATCGAAGGCACCGAGCCAGAGATGGCCGAGCAGGGTCTGGATGGTCTGCAACTGTTCAGCGTGGCCCGGGAAATCATCAAGCACAGCGATGCGTTCCGCCTGAACCTGCCGGCGGACATCGAAAACTTTTCGGAACTGGATGTGGGTTATGTGCTGGCCGAAGATCTGGCCAATACCCGCTGGATCATCGAAGAGCAGGGCGCGCGGATTATCTTCCCCAATCCCAAGGTCAAGAACGGCCTGCGAGCGGGCATTCTGATCGTGCCGACCACTGACGAAAATCTTGCCTGACCCTATTTTCGGTTCGACATAAACCACTGTGGGAGCGGGCTTGCTTGCGAAGGCGGTGTGTCAGTGACACATCTATTACTGACACACCGCCTTCGCGAGCAAGCCCGCTCCCACATTTGGATTTGAGTGAGGCTGAGACCTCACTCAGTTCCGGATCGGTTTACACCGCAACTGCACGCGGCTCGGTACGACGCAACGCACGCACTTTCTGCAACGTATCGGCGCAGGTCTTCGCCGCTTCCTGACCCTTGTGCACGAAATGCTCGAAGAAGAACTTCTGGTGTTCTTCGCCGGCATGGAAGTGGTGCGGGGTCAGCGACACCGAAAACACCGGTACTTCGGTTTCCAGCTGCACCTGCATCAGGCCGCTGACCACCGACTGGGCGACGAACTCGTGACGGTAGATCCCGCCGTCCACCACCAGGGCCGCCGCAACGATACCGGCATAACGACCGGTCTTGGCCAGCAGCTTGGCGTGCAGGGGCATTTCAAAGGCGCCGCCGACTTCAAAGAAATCGATGTCCGATTCCTGATAGCCCTGAGCGATCATTTCGGCGAGGAAGCCTTTACGGCTCTGGTCGACAATTTCCTTGTGCCAGCAGGCCTGGATGAACGCGACGCGCTCGCCGTGAGGGTGTTTGCTTTTGCTGTCGATAGCGGTGGGTTGCATGTTCTGACTCCTGTTTGTGTGAAAAACAGGGCGTTATGAATCGAAAGGGATTCAAGGGTACGCACGCTCGCGCATACACGGCGGACGGCCCTTTGGCGTCAATCCCGTTCTCTCTTCATCCGGACTGTGACCGTCGGCCCCGGAATCACACCGGGTCTGCTGACCTTGCCGCCGCTCACGGCTTTTGCCGTGCCCGTCACCAAGCGCTCGCGGGCTATGCGCATTGCGCGCAATTACCGCCGGTGGGGAATTGCACCCCGCCCTGAGAACGTTTCGCCGCCCTTTATCGGGCGGCGCAGCGTTTTTAACACAGATTGCCAGGCCGTGCATTGCGCCTTTGTGATGATTGCCATCGGATTATTCGAAGCGTGAAAACGACTTTTCCTTGCGCAAGGGTTGATTAATCCGCGCCATGCCCGCAGTAATTCGTCTTCGAAAAGGGATTTTCCCTGCTGACTTGAGGCCAGGTTCATGAGCGTTATCGATCTTCGCAGCGACACCGTCACTCAACCGACCCCCGCCATGCTCGACGCGATGACCCGCGCCGACACCGGCGATGACGTGTATGGCGAAGATCCGACGGTCAATCGTCTGGAAGCCGAACTGGCAAAACGGCTGGGTTTTGCTGCGGCGCTGTTTGTCCCGACCGGCACCATGAGCAATTTGCTGGGCTTGATGGCGCACTGCGAGCGTGGTGACGAGTACATCGTCGGCCAGCAGGCGCACACCTATAAGTACGAGGGTGGCGGCGCAGCGGTGCTCGGCTCGATCCAGCCACAGCCGCTGGAAGTGCAGGCCGATGGTTCGCTGGACCTGGATCAGGTGGCAGCGGCGATCAAGCCTGATGATTTCCACTTCGCCCGCACCCGCCTGCTGGCGCTGGAAAACACCATGCAGGGCAAAGTGCTGCCGCTGGACTATCTGGCCCGGGCCCGTCAGTTCACTCAGGACAATGGCCTTCAGCTGCATCTGGACGGCGCGCGGCTGTACAACGCGGCGGTCAAGCTCGGAGTCGATGCCCGGGAAATCACCCAGTATTTCGATTCGGTCTCGGTGTGCCTGTCCAAAGGCCTCGGCGCGCCGGTCGGTTCGGTGCTGTGCGGTTCGTCGGCGTTGATTGCAAAGGCCCGGCGCCTGCGCAAAATGGTCGGTGGCGGCATGCGTCAGGCCGGACTGCTGGCGGCGGCGGGGCTGTATGCGCTGGATCACAATGTCGAACGTCTGGCCGATGACCATGCCAACGCACAGTTGCTGGCTGAAGGCTTGCGCGAGGCCGGTTTCAGTGTCGAGCCGGTGCAGACCAACATGGTTTACGTGCAGATGGGCGACCGTGCCGAGGCGATCAAGGCATTTGCCGCCGAGCGCGGGATCAAGTTGAGCGCTGCCGCCCGGCTGCGGATGGTCACGCACATGGACGTCAATCGCTCGCAAATCGAGCAAGTGATCGCGACATTCGTCGAGTTTTCGCGCAAGTGACAGCGTTAGCGGCCCAATTGACCGTTTCTATCGTATAAACACGCTGTACCCCGCGCGCAGGGCCGATATAATGCGGCCCTTTGCCGTCGTTTCGTCTGTTGACGTTTCGTACAGGCCTTTGGCCGCAGCCTCCGTGGAAGAACCTAATGAAAAGCGCAGAAATCCGTGAAGCCTTCCTTCGCTTCTTCGAAGAGCAAGGCCACACCCGTGTAGCCTCCAGCTCTTTGATTCCGGGCAACGACCCCACCCTGCTGTTCACCAACGCGGGGATGAACCAGTTCAAGGACTGCTTCCTGGGCCAGGAAAAGCGCGCGTACACCCGCGCCGTCTCCAGCCAGAAATGCGTGCGCGCCGGCGGCAAGCACAACGACCTGGAAAACGTCGGTTACACCGCCCGTCACCACACCTTCTTCGAAATGCTGGGTAACTTCAGCTTCGGCGACTACTTCAAGCGTGATGCCATCACCTACGCCTGGAACTTCCTGACCTCCGAGAAGTGGCTGAACCTGCCGAAGGAAAAGCTGTGGGTCACCGTCTACGCCAGCGATGACGAGGCTTACGACATCTGGACCAAGGAAGTCGGTGTGCCGGCCGAGCGCATGGTGCGCATCGGCGACAACAAAGGCGCGCCTTACGCGTCCGACAACTTCTGGACCATGGGCGATACCGGCCCGTGCGGTCCTTGCACCGAGATTTTCTACGATCACGGCGCCGACATCTGGGGCGGCCCACCGGGCTCGCCGGAAGAAGACGGCGACCGTTACATCGAAATCTGGAACAACGTGTTCATGCAGTTCAACCGCACCGCCGATGGCGTGTTGCACCCGCTGCCAGCGCCGTCGGTGGACACCGGCATGGGTCTTGAGCGGATCAGTGCCGTGCTGCAGCACGTTCACTCGAACTATGAAATCGACCTGTTCCAGAGCCTGCTGGCCGCATCGGCCAAGGCCATCGGCTGCAGCAATGACAATCAGGCGTCGCTGAAAGTCGTGGCGGACCACATCCGTTCCTGCGGCTTCCTGATTGCCGACGGCGTGCTGCCGTCCAACGAGGGTCGCGGTTATGTGCTGCGCCGGATCATCCGTCGCGCCTGCCGTCACGGCAACAAGCTGGGCGCCAAGGGCAGCTTCTTCTACCAGATCGTTGCCGCACTCGTGGCCGAGATGGGCGAAGCGTTCCCGGAACTGAAATCCCAGCAGGCGCATATCGAGCGCGTACTGAAGGCCGAAGAAGAGCAGTTCGCCAAGACCCTGGAGCAGGGCCTGAAAATCCTCGAGCAGGATCTGGCCGAGCTCAAAGGCGACGTGGTGCCGGGCGACGTGGTGTTCAAGCTCTACGACACCTACGGTTTCCCGATGGACCTGACCGCGGACATCGCCCGCGAGCGCAGCCTGACCATCGACGAAGCCGGTTTCGAGCGTGAAATGGAAGCCCAGCGCGTCCGTGCACGTTCCGCCAGCTCGTTCGGTCTGGACTACAACAGCCTGGTCAAGGTAGACGTCGACACCGAATTCACCGGTTACCACGCCACCAGCGGTTCGGCAAAAGTCGTTGCGCTCTATAAAGATGGCCAGTCCGTGGACGTCTTGAGTGAAGGGCAGGAAGGCGTTGTGGTGCTGAACCAGACCCCGTTCTACGCCGAATCCGGCGGCCAGGTTGGCGATTGCGGTTACCTGCAGGCCGGCAACAGCCGTTTCGACGTGCGCGACACCACCAAGACCGGCGGCGCGTTCCTGCACCACGGTGTACTGGCGTCGGGCAGCCTGATCGTTGGCGCACCGGTGGAAACCCACGTCGAAGCCGACGTGCGTCACGCCACTTCGCTGAACCACTCGGCCACTCACTTGCTGCACGCTGCGCTGCGCAAAGTGCTGGGCGACCACGTTCAACAGAAGGGCTCGCTGGTCGACAGTCAGCGCCTGCGTTTCGACTTCAGTCACTTCGAAGCGATCAAGCCTGAGCAGATCAAGGCGCTGGAAGACATCGTCAACGCCGAGATCCGCAAGAACTCCGCCGTTGAAACCGAAGAAACCGACATCGAAACCGCCAAGCAGAAAGGCGCGATGGCGCTGTTCGGCGAGAAGTATGGCGACAACGTGCGCGTGCTGAGCATGGGCGGTGATTTCTCCGTCGAACTGTGCGGCGGTATCCACGCCAACCGTACCGGCGACATCGGCCTGCTGAAAATCATCAGCGAAGGCGGTGTGGCATCGGGCGTGCGTCGTATCGAAGCGGTCACTGGCGCTGCGGCGCTGGCTTACTTGAACGCTGCTGAAGAACAACTCAAGGAAGCGGCCAGCCTGGTCAAGGGCAGCCGCGACAACCTGATCGACAAGCTGTCGGCGGTGCTGGAGCGCAACCGTGCGCTTGAAAAGCAGCTCGAGCAGTTGCAGGCCAAGGCTGCCGCCGCTGCGGGCGACGATCTGTCGGCTTCGGCTGTGGACGTCAAGGGCGTGAAAGTGCTGGCCGTGCGTCTGGATGGTCAGGACGGCAAGGCGCTGCTGGCGCTGGTCGATCAGCTGAAAAACAAACTCGGCCGCGCAGTGATCCTGCTCGGCAGTGTCCATGAGGAAAAGGTCGTACTGGTCGCAGGCGTGACCAAGGACCTGACTGGCCAACTCAAAGCCGGTGATTTGATGAAACAGGCTGCTGCGGCAGTGGGCGGGAAGGGCGGTGGTCGTCCGGACATGGCGCAGGGCGGCGGTGTCGACGCCGGCGCACTGGATGGCGCACTGGCGCTGACCGTTCCATTCGTCGAGCAGGGTTTATAAGACGGCCCGTCGGGCCCGCAGTCTAGTGGCGGGCCCGGCGGCTGTTCGAGTGATTATTGGGCGCCCTTCATGGGCAGAGGCGGCTTTGAAATGGCTTTGATCGTACAGAAATTTGGAGGCACCTCGGTCGGCACTGTCGAGAGAATCGAGCAGGTCGCCGACAAGGTTAAGAAATTCCGCGATGCCGGCGATGACCTGGTGGTTGTGCTGTCTGCAATGAGCGGCGAGACCAACCGTCTGATCGATCTGGCCAAGCAAATCAGTGGCGAAGATCAACCGGTTCCGCGCGAACTGGATGTGATCGTTTCCACAGGTGAGCAGGTGACGATCGCCCTGTTGGCCATGGCGCTGATCAAGCGCGGTGTGCCGGCGGTGTCGTACACCGGCAACCAGGTGCGGATCCTGACGGACAGTGCGCACAATAAAGCGCGTATCTTGCAGATCGATGACCAGAAGATTCGCGGTGACCTGAAAGCAGGTCGCGTGGTGGTGGTCGCCGGTTTCCAGGGCGTCGACGAGCACGGCAATATCACGACCCTGGGTCGTGGCGGTTCCGACACCACCGGCGTGGCGCTGGCCGCTGCGCTGAAGGCTGATGAGTGCCAGATCTACACCGACGTCGATGGTGTCTATACCACTGACCCGCGCGTGGTATCGGTTGCTCAGCGTCTGGACAAGATCACCTTCGAAGAGATGCTGGAAATGGCCAGCCTCGGTTCCAAGGTGTTGCAGATCCGCGCGGTGGAGTTCGCCGGCAAGTACAACGTTCCGCTGCGCGTACTGCACAGCTTCAAGGAGGGTCCGGGCACCCTCATTACTATTGATGAAGAGGAAACCATGGAACAGCCGATCATTTCCGGCATCGCTTTCAATCGCGATGAAGCCAAGCTGACCATCCGTGGCGTGCCAGACACCCCGGGCGTGGCGTTCAAGATTCTCGGCCCGATCAGTGCCGCGAACATCGAAGTCGACATGATCGTGCAGAACGTCGCGCACGATAACACTACCGACTTCACCTTCACCGTGCACCGCAACGACTACCAGTCCGCGCAAACCGTGCTGGAAAACACCGCTCGCGAGATCGGTGCCCGTGAAGTGGTTGGCGACACCAAGATTGCCAAGGTCTCGATCGTCGGCGTCGGCATGCGTTCCCACGCAGGCGTGGCCAGCCGCATGTTTGAATCCCTGGCAAAGGAAAGCATCAACATCCAGATGATCTCGACCTCGGAAATCAAGGTTTCCGTGGTGATCGAAGAGAAGTACCTGGAACTGGCCGTGCGCGCCCTGCACACGGCTTTCGAGCTCGACGCTCCGGCCCGTCAGGGCGAGTGATGCGTTGTCTGAAGGGCGCGGTCTGACCGCGCCCTTTATTTTTTGAATGGCGCGAGCCCCCGAACTGTTCTTTTGCTCGCGCTGGTCAATACTCAGGCATGTAGGGCTACGATCGCTCCGGTTGTAGGTCGGGTGCCTTTTTTTTGCAGACTGTTGTCCCTGAAATGATTCGCGTGAGGAGAAAGGTATGCTGATTCTGACTCGTCGGTGCGCAGAAAGCCTGATTATCGGTGATGGCGAAATCACCGTGACCGTGCTCGGCGTCAAAGGAAATCAAGTGCGTATCGGCGTCAACGCCCCGAAAGAGGTGGCCGTGCACCGTGAAGAAATCTATCTGCGTATAAAGAAAGAGAAGGACGAAGAACCAAGCCATTAATTTTTATCGATTTTTATGTTTGCAAACGGGGAAGAAGGTGGTTAATATACGCCCCGTGTTGCGGAGAGCTGGCCGAGTGGCCGAAGGCGCTCCCCTGCTAAGGGAGTACACCTCAAAAGGGTGTCGGGGGTTCGAATCCCCCGTTCTCCGCCATTATTTGCTTAGTACGTTGTAATCTGGCTTTTTCTGTAAGTTGTTGAATTTATTAGAAAAAGTGGTTGGAATAGAGATTAGACGGGCTATAATGCGGCGCAACAAATGCACTCGTAGCTCAGCTGGATAGAGTACTCGGCTACGAACCGAGCGGTCACAGGTTCGAATCCTGTCGAGTGCACCATTTAAGAGTCAATTGCAGCGATGTAAATGACTCGGTTTCAACCAGTTGTGATCTGGTCTAAAAACACAAAATGCACTCGTAGCTCAGCTGGATAGAGTACTCGGCTACGAACCGAGCGGTCACAGGTTCGAATCCTGTCGAGTGCACCATTTAAGAGTCAGTTGCAGCGATGCGGATGACTTGGTTACAGCCAGTTGTGGTCTGGTCTAAAAACACAAATTGCACTCGTAGCTCAGCTGGATAGAGTACTCGGCTACGAACCGAGCGGTCACAGGTTCGAATCCTGTCGAGTGCACCATATACCGAAAAGCCCGCGTTTAACGCGGGCTTTTTGCTGTCCTGGATTTGGCTTTTCCTGTCACGCATCCTTTCTCATCAAAATCGATTTGAGCACTGCGCCCTCGCTTGAGGTCGTAACGATAACTCGTTGCCGAATTGCGGATGCTCACCTTGTCGGGTTTGCCCAAAGCGCTTTCAACATCCTGTTGGCTCATGCCGGCGATGATTCGTTGATTGATGATCGCCTCGCGCTTCTGTCGTGCGTCGATCAGATCTCCGCATTTGTCCTGGGTGCGCCCAACGACGGCCATTTCTCGTTTTCTGATATTCATACCGGATATTTCTTCATGCCGGGCTTCGGGTATCAGGTTGACTGTCGAGCCTGGCGAGTAGGGGCGAACTTCCTGCAACGAAAGGTGCTCGTCGTTCGCACAGCTCAGCGTTGTGAACGTGACGCTACCATCAGAAGCTTCGCAGCGATGAAGTGTCGTTGCGTTCCCGATGGTGGGCAGGCAGAGCAGGGTGGTCAGCATGAATCGGGATGTTTTCGATGGCATTCGGCGTCCTCCATGACGATCCTTCTCAAGCTTAGCCGGCAGTTTTTTCACCGCCGGTGTGTTTTCTTTTCAGGATGAGTCGTCGCAGTGTGAAGGATCAGGACAGCGCTCAGCTTTGTCTCGCAAGCGCTTGTTTCAGCCACGATTTTTTAACGTTTAAAACCGTCAGGCGGTGTATCATTGCGCCCGTCAGCCCCGCCGGGGCTTATGGAAAACCTCCATGGACTTACCCAGTAGTTATTCAGTAACCCGTTTCACCAATCATGAATTGACTGATTGATCCTTCCGGCGTGCCCCGCTGCTGGGAGTGGAGTTCGCCTATGTCCGAAATCGAAGTAAAGAAAACACAGGAAAGCCTGCAGGATCGCCTGGCTCAGGTCGTCGAGCTGCTGCAGCGCCAACGGGTCGTCGAAGACCTGACTCATCGCCAGGAAGGCCCGCATCATGACCGGGTCGAGAACCTGGTCCACCGGCAAAACCTCGTCGAGTTGCAACGCAAGCTCGATGATCTGCACTCCGCCGACGTCGCCTACATTCTTGAAGCCCTGCCGCTGGACGATCGTCTGACGCTCTGGCAGTTGGTCAAGGCTGATCGCGACGGCGACATTCTTCTCGAAGTATCCGATTCCGTCCGTGAAACCCTGATCGCCGACATGGACGATCACGAGCTCCTGGCTGCGGCCAAGGACATGGATGCCGACGAGCTTGCTGACCTGGCCTCCGAGCTGCCGCGAGACGTCGTCCATGAGCTGATGGAGACTCTGGACCAGCAGCAACGCGAACGTGTGCGTTCTGCTCTCTCCTACGACGAGGAGCAGGTCGGTGCGCTGATGGACTTCGAGATGGTGACCATCCGTGAGGATGTCAGTCTCGAAGTGGTTCTGCGTTACCTGCGCCGCCTCAAAGAGCTGCCGGGCCATACCGACAAACTGTTCGTGGTTGACTACGACGGCGTGCTCAAGGGCGTGCTGCCGATCAAGCGTTTGCTGGTCAATGACCCGGAGAAGCAGGTTTCCGAAGTCATGGCCAGTGACCCGGTGAGTTTTCACCCGGATGAAGACGCCTACGACGCCGCTCAGGCGTTCGAACGTTACGACTTGATCTCGGCCCCGGTGGTCGACAAGAACGGCAAGCTGATTGGCCGTCTGACCATCGACGAAATGGTCGACTTGATTCGTGAGGAGAGCGAAAGCGAAGTCCTCAATATGGCGGGTCTGCGCGAAGAGGAAGATATTTTCGCTTCGGTCTGGAAATCCCTGCGCAACCGTTGGGCGTGGCTGGCGATCAACCTGATCACGGCGTTCGTCGCATCGCGGGTGATCGGCCTGTTCGAAGGTTCGATCGAGAAGCTGGTGGCCCTGGCGGCGCTGATGCCGATCGTGGCGGGCATTGGCGGTAACTCCGGCAACCAGACGATTACCATGATCGTTCGCGCCATGGCCCTCGATCAGGTCAGCACCGGCAATACCTCGCGTCTGATGCGCAAGGAGCTCGCCGTGGCGTTGATCAACGGCCTGGTCTGGGGTGGCGTGATCGGCGTGGTTGCTTACTTGCTCTACGGAAGCTGGTCACTAGGCGTCGTGATGACGGCTGCCATGACATTGAACTTGCTACTCGCAGCGTTGATGGGGGTGTTGATCCCTATGACCCTGGCGAAGATGGGTCGCGATCCGGCGATGGGCGCCAGCGTGATGATCACGGCCATGACCGACAGTGGCGGCTTCTTCATCTTTCTGGGGCTGGCGACGATCTTCCTGCTCTGACCGACTGCATTGAAACAGCCCGCCGATTGGCGGGCTTTTTTACGTCCTTGGAAAACTCAAATTGCAGGCAAAAAAAAGCCAGCATTCATGCTGGCTTGAGATGTTCGGTTTGGCTCAGGATGCGTCTGCGGCCATTTCGGCGTCGTGGGCGATCAGAGACACCAGCGCGTTCTGCTGGCGATGGGAGAGTTGGCGGAAGCGTTGCAGCAGCTCGCGTTCGTGCAACGACAGCTCAGGGCTGTCCAGGCGCATGCTCAGTTCTTCGCCCAGTGCACCTTCCTGAATAAGACTCTGCTCAAGGCGCGCAATGATCTCGGAGTTCATGCTGCGGTGATGATTGCGAGCCACCTCGGCAATGCGTTCACGCATTCCGTCTGGCAGACGTACGACGAACTTGTCAGCCGTACGGCTGGAATAAATTGCCTGTTTCAATGGGCGCATATATTTAACCGGTTAGTTCAGGGGAGCGGTTCTCGGGATTGGCCGCAGGATGTGTGGTAGGACAAGCATCCGCGCCAAATGGTTCAACCTGAATTGTTAAGAGGCGCGCATCATGCCTCAAAATTGCCAGATCATTGGCGTCAATTCTGTGACAAATATTGATCCGGGTAAAGGCGTAATGCCAGCACCAATTATCAGAAATGCGGACTGGTTTGAAAAGAATGCATCGGCCCGTATCGCTGACCGCCTCCTGAAGCACGTCGGCTGATGCCCGAAGGCCTCAGAACGTGCATGCTATGCGGGTTGAATCGTTGTTCCTTACCTTGTACAGGATAGTGGCAAATGGCCGATTTACTAGGGGCAACTGCCCGCCGGAGGGCGTTTTCAGGATGGATGGCAATTTGATTTATCTCATGGGACCTTCCGGCTCCGGCAAGGACAGCCTGATTGAGGCTGCGCGCGAACCTTTGCGGGCGTTGAATTGTGAAGTCATGCGCCGGGTCATCACCCGTTCGGCCGAATCCGTGGGTGAGGATGCGATCGGTGTGACGCCGCAGGAGTTCGAGCGACGTCAGCGTGCCGGCGAGTTTTCACTGGCGTGGCAGGCTAACGGTCTCGCCTATGGCATTCCGGTGGAAATGGATCAATGGCTGAAAGCCGGCAAACACGTCCTGGTAAACGGCTCTCGGGCAAACCTTCGGCAAGCACTGGAAAGCTACCCGACTTTGGTGCCGGTGTTGCTGACGGTTCGGGAGGATGTCCTGCGTGAGCGACTGCTCCGGCGTGGCCGGGAGACGCTTGAGCAGATCGATGCGAGGCTGGCGCGCAATACGCTGTTCAAGGACAGGCGTTCAACTGATAGTCCTGTGCACCTGATCGACAACTCGGGCGCTCTGGCCGATGCAGTCAATCATCTGCTGGAGCTGGTCAGGTTCAGCGCAATACCGGATCAAACTTGATCTTGCGCCCGGCCACCAGCGCCAATACGAACAGCGCGGTAAACACACCGCAACCGATCAGGGGCAGGGATATTTCGGTTTCCTCGAACAGCGAAAAATGCCCGAGGCCACTCAATAAGGCGAGGATCAGAAATCCTGCAGCTGACTTGGACATGCTGTACTCCTGAAGATATTTCAAAAAACCAGACGTTCAGTCGAATGCGTCGGCAACGCCTGTTCAGACTCGCTGACTGCTTGTGGAGCGAAGCTTTGATCGCTCAAGACCGCCCATTGTGGCGCCTTCTGCACTTGCAGGTAGTGCGGCATGCGCCCGGCCACTTTCTCGTTGTCCTCGGGGGCGAAGTGAAAGCCCACCAGGACAGTCAGTGCGATTGCGTTTGCGAACACGAGGGCGCTGTTCATGAGACGAGTCTCCGGTTGTTCTTGTATAAGAACCTGTAAAGCAGCCGTCGTGCCAACAGTCTAACCGCTGTTAAGTCCTTTAAAAACAAGCATTTAGAAGGGTTTTTCGAGCCCCGTACATTGCATTTTGCAATGATGGCTTTTGCGGATGATGCAAATTGCACGGTAAAACGTCCGGCACCCTTGCAAGGCGCCTGCCTACACTTAAAAAGCCCTGCGGACGACATGACAAAACAGGGCCCGGCCGTTAACATGCACGCCGTCTGTCGCACCGACAGATTTGTGTCCCAGTAGCTCAATTGGATAGAGCATCCCCCTCCTAAGGGGAAGGTTGGCAGTTCGAACCTGCCCTGGGACACCATCTATGGAAAAAGCCCCGCGCAGAGTGATCTGGCGGGGCTTTTTTGTTGTCGCGAGTTTACAAGCGGAAGCGACTGACCAGAGTGTTGAACGATGCCGCCAGGTTGGACAGTTCCTGGGTCGAGGCGCTGGTCTGATGCGCGCCTGCCGCCGTCTGGGTGGAGAGATCCTGGATGTTGACCAGATTTCGGTCCACTTCCCGAGCTACGTGTGCCTGTTCTTCCGAGGCTGTGGCGATGACGAGGTTGCGATCATTGATCTGCGAGATGCCGTCGGCAATCAGCTCCAATGCCTGGCCGGTCGCTTGCGCCAGTGACTGGGTTTCGCTGACCAGCGCCTGGCTTTTCCCCATGGCGCCGACGGCTTCGTCTGCACTGTTGCGAACGTCGTTGATCATGCCTTCGATTTCCCCCGTCGAAGCTTGGGTTCTTGCCGCCAGGGCTCGTACCTCGTCGGCGACCACGGCAAAACCTCGACCTTGCTCACCCGCGCGTGCAGCCTCGATGGCGGCGTTAAGCGCCAGCAGATTGGTTTGCTCGGCAATCCCCCGGATGACATCCAGAACCTTGCCGATGTCCCGTACTTTCTCTGCCAGATCCTTGACCATGGTGGTGGAGGTGGCGATTTCCGTGGTTGCATGGTTGATCGCGGCAACGGCGTTTCGCGCTTGATCGCGTCCGTTGCTGGCTTCCCGGCTGGTGGTCTGGGAGGCCTCGGAGGTGGATACCGCATTGCGGGCAACTTCTTCCACGGCGGAGGTCATTTCCGTGACAGCCGTCGCTGCTTGCTGGATCTCGTCGTTCTGACGAATCAGTCCGCGGCTTCCATTGTCTGTGACGGCGGTGAGTTCTTCGGCGGCGGAAGCCAGTTGATCCGCCGCGCTGGCGATCTGCTGAATAGTGCTTTTCAGACTGCCCTGCATCTCGGCCAGGGCTGTGAGCAGCTGGCCGGCCTCGTCGCGGCCGGTGCTGACGATGTTTTGAGTCAAGTCGCCGCCAGCGATGCTTCGGGCGCTTTCAACGGCTTTGGAGATGGGGCGGCTGATCAGTCGGCTGATGAACAGGCCAAGCAAAATCGCCGCGACGAAGGCCAGCACGATGCCGATGTACAGCGATGTCTTGGCAGAGGACTCCGTCAGAACCGATCGCTTTGCGGCTTCGCTGACCTGCATGTCGTTGGAGTTGGTCATGATGGTCAATTCGTCCATGACGACGCGATAGTTTTTCTGCAGGTCGCCGAGCAGCAGTTCGCGGCCATTTTCCAGGTCGCCAGCCTTCATCAGGCCCAGATACCTTTGCACGATCGCCTGGTAAACGGGCCAGGCCTTCTCCATCCGGTCACCGGCTGCACGTTCGTCGTCGGCAAGCTCGGTTTTCCGGTATTCGGCAAAGGCTTTTTCACTCGCCACCTGGTTGGCGCTCATCGAGGCGAGAAATTCGTCTTTGGTGCTCTGGGGCAGGTTGGCGACAGTGGCGACGTAAAGTCGATACATGTCACGGGTCTGTCCGACAGCCTTGATTTTGGTCTGCGCGATGTTGGCGACGGCGACGAGGTTGTTGCCGAACACCGATCTGAGGCTTGTCGAGAGTTCGGTCACTCCCCGGCTTCCCAGCAGGCCCACCCCCAGGGTGATGAAGGCGCACGCCGCGAAGGCCGTGATCAATTTCGTGGAAAGTCTTGCGTCATTCAACCAACTCATAAGGGGCATCCTGCTGACATGTGGGGGCGGAGCAATATCGAGCGCAGCTCGTACGAAAATGGCTTGTCGTCGTACATCTTTCGGCTGCGGAGTCCACAACTGTAGGGTTACCAGTTGTTTCTTATCTAAATATATTCCGCATTAAACCACCTTGTAACCAGCGTTTTAGAGCATTCAGCACATACATACAAAAGATGGCACTTGGCCTTTTCTATTTGTTGCCAAGTGTTACATTGTGTGGAATATTCCAATAAATACGTACGACATCGTACCTCTTCGTCCTTGTCGCTCAAGATGACGAGGACGCTGTGTTCGTGATTTCCAGAACCGTGAAAAAAAAGAACGAAGCAGCCTAGGGTAGGACTCATGTCGCGTCGCATTGATAAAGGGAAACGCAGGGGGTACGCCTCTGCCGGATTGGTTACGCTGCTGATCGCCATAGCTGGCACCGCGTACGGCGAGACGCTCGACAGCACGGCCTCGGCGGGCAAGCGTCTGGCGGTAGCGGCTGACTGTGTGGCTTGCCATACGGCGCCAGGCGGCAGGGCTTTTGCGGGCGGCTATCCGCTCGGCTCACCGATGGGCACGATCTACTCGACCAACATCACGCCTTCGAAAACGGCGGGCATCGGCAATTACACGTCTGAGCAATTCGCCCGTGCGGTGCGTGACGGGGTGGCGGCCGATGGCACTCGGCTTTACCCGGCGATGCCCTACACCTCCTATTCGAAGATGACCGACAGCGACATTGCTGCGCTCTACGACTACTTCATGCATGAAGTGGCGCCGGTCGATACGCCGAACCAGAAAACCGTTCTGGATTTCCCGTTCAATATCCGCGCATCGATGATTGGCTGGAACGCGCTGTTCCACAGCACGGCGCGCTTTACGCCGGATCCGGCCAAGTCCGCCGAGGTCAACCGTGGCGACTATCTGGTCAACGGCCTGGCTCACTGCGATACCTGCCACACACCGCGCAATGTCCTGATGGCGGCCGACAGCGCAAAACCGTTGGCCGGCGGATCACTGGGCAGTTGGTATGCCCCCAATATCACTTCCGACAAAGTCAGCGGCATCGGTGCCTGGTCGAGCGACGAGATCGTGGCCTATCTGCGTACCGGTCACGTCGAGGGCAAGGCCCAGGCGGCAGGCCCAATGGCCGAGGCGGTGGAGAACAGTCTGCAGCATCTGAGCGATGCGGATCTCAAAGCCATCGCGGCCTATCTGTTGCAGACGGTGCCGATCAACAACGGGGAAACCAAAGCCCGCCACGATTACGGTCAGGCCTCGGTCGATGAGTTGACGCTGCGCGGAGGCAAACCGGGGGACAATCCGGGATGGCACATATTCAGTGGCACTTGCGCCAACTGCCATCAGCCGAACGGTCAAGGCACGCGGGAATACCCATCGCTGTTTCACAACACCGCCACCAGTCGCAGCGACAACCTGATCGCGGCCATCGTGTACGGCGTGCATCGTGAAGTCGACGGTGTGGCCATCGACATGCCGGGTTTCGGCCCGGACGCGCTGTTCACCGACCGCCTGAACGACCAGCAGATTGCCGACGTCAGCAACTACGTGCTGTCGCGCTACGGCAATGCCGACACGGTTGTCACCGCCGCCGATGTGGCACAGGTACGCAACGGTGGGCCCCAGGCGCCACTGGCAGTGATGGCGAAGTTTACGATCCCGGTCATCATTCTCGTGTGCGTGTTGATCAGCCTGGGCGCATGGGCCTTGATTGCACGTCGGCGCAAGGAGGCCTGAGCAATGGACACTTCAATGACGCACAAACACGAAAAAACTCAAACCGAAAGCTCGACTGGGCTCACTCGCCGCAATCTGTTGCGCGGTTCCGTGACGCTGGGCCTGGCCGCGATGATCGGCAGTGCGCTGCCCTGGCAGTCGGTGCTGGCAGCGCAGGTTTCGAGCGACGATTTCATTGCGCTGTCGCAGTTTCTGGTCAGCCGTGCGGTCAATCCGGTTCTGGCCGGTCGTTACTACGCCGCGCTGGATAAGCGCGCGCCGAATTTCTCGACCAACGTGATTGCCCTGAAACAATTGATCGGCGCACAGGGTTACAAGCATGTCGATGAATACCTGGCGCAACCGAACCCGGATCCGTCGCTGCGGGCTACGGCCACCAGCATCATTTCCGCCTGGTATCTGGGCATCGTCGGTGAGCCGGCGGATGCCGAGTTGATCAGCTATTCCCTCGCCATGATGTATCAGCCCACTCACGGCATTCTCATCATTCCAACCTACGGTGGCGGCCCGGATTCATGGGGTCCCAAGCCAGCAGTCAATCAGGACTCGACAGTATGAGCAGCGATCAATTCGATGCCGATGTGGTGATCATCGGTTCCGGTGTCATGGGCGGTCTGATCGCCACGGGCCTGGCCAAAGCGAACAAGTCGGTGATCGTGCTCGAGGCCGGTCCCCGGGTGAATCGGCGTGATGTGGTGGAAACGTTCCGCAATGCTCCGGTGAAACTCTCGCTGGCCAACGCCAAGTTGCAGGGCGCCGGGTCGCCCTATCCGAGCCTGCCCCACGCGCCCTCTACCTATGGCGACTATCTGCAGCAGGTAGGGCCGGTGAAATACAACACCTCTTATTTGCGTGTGGTGGGTGGCACCACCTGGCACTTCGGTTCCTCGCTGTGGCGCATGCTGCCCAATGATTTTCGTCTCAAGTCGCTGTATGGCCGTGGTCGTGACTGGCCCATCAGTTATGACGAACTGGAACCGTATTACGCTCGAGCTGAAATCGAACTGGGCGTTTCCGGCGTCGACGGCCAGGACGAAAGCGGGCAGGGCGGGGACGCCTATCCGCCGCGCTCGATTCCCTATCCGATGGAGGGCCTGAAGCCGAGCTACATGTTCAAGCGCCTTTCCGAATTGCTCGGCAAGGGCGGGTATAACCCGATCCTCGAGCCGAATGGCCGGGCGACCCGCCCCTATGGTAAACGGCCTCCCTGTGCCGGCAACAACAACTGCAACCCGGTGTGCCCGATTGCCGCCAAGTACGATGGTTCGATGCACATCGATGAAGCCGAGCGCCATGGCGCCAAGGTGCTGGACAACTCTGTCGTCTACAAGATCGAGGCGGGCGACGACGGCAAGATCACTGCGATCTGGTACATGCGCCCCGACAAGTCCAAACACAAACTGACCGCCCGGGCCTTTGTACTGGCGGCATACGGTATCGAGTCGCCGAAGCTGCTGTTGATGTCGACCTCGGAAAAGTACCCGAACGGGATTGCCAACTCCTCGGATCAGGTCGGGCGCAACCTGATGGACCACACCGGCATCAGCATGAACGTCATGACCAAGGAAGACATGTGGCCGGGCGAAGGGCCGACGCAATTGCTGGTCTATCTGAACAGCCGCGATGGCGCGTTCCGCAACGATTACCCGAGCTACAAGATCAAGGTGCGCAACACCGTGCCGACGTCGCAAATCACTTCGAACCTGATTGCCAAAGGCGTGCTGGGCTCGAAGCTCGATGAGCAGATCCGCCTGCAATCGGCGCGCTCCCTGAACTGGGCCGTCGACTTCGAAACCTTGCCGCTGCCGGAAAACCGGGTCACCCCGAGCAAGACCAAGTTCGACGCCATCGGTCTGCCGGTTCCCGAGATCTACTACAGCGTTCCCGACTACTGGCACGCCGGTAAAGAGAAGGCGCTGGAAGACTTCAAGCAGTTTGCAAAACTGCTCGACGCCGACATCCTCAGCACGGACACGGGCTTCCAGAACCGTCAGCACATCATGGGCACCACCATCATGGGCGATGACCCGAAAGACTCGGTGGTGGACCGCGATTGCCGCAGTCACGACCATTCGAACCTGTTCATCGCAGGCACGAGCGTCATGCCATCGTCCTCCTGCGTGAACCCGACGCTGACAGGTGCGGCATTGAGTATTCGGATTGCCGATGTGTTGGTGGCGGAGGTCTGAGAAGCGCCCTGAATTGAAAAGCCCCATGCAGAGAAATCTGGTGGGGCTTTTTTGTTTTTGGTGCAGTCCAGTCTGGCGGTTGGAGCGAGCAGGTTAAATGCAAGCTTGCAGGCCGACACGATTCAGCATTCCTTGATGTACCCGCGTTCGAAGTTGAGAACCGCCGCGCAATTAAGTCACTGCGCAACGAATCTTGAACCCCCGCTTCAAGAGAACCACTGATCCGGCCGATAACCCGTTCGGTGACTACAGAGTCGCGCGAAATCGCTTGATAGCATTTGGCCGGCAGCTATCATCTGCGCGCCTGGAAATGGTCCATCTTCTTCAATTGCCTGGAAATCCTCGATGCTGTCGTATCACCAAAAGAGTTTTCTGATCGTCGATGATTTCTCGGATTTCCGCAGTTCCGTGCGTTCGATGTTGCGCGAGTTGGGCGTCAAGGACGTGGACACCGCCGACACCGGTGAGCAGGCGCTGAAAATGTGTGCGCAGAAGTCCTACGATTTCATCCTCCAGGACTTCCACCTCGGTGATGGCAAGAAGAACGGTCAGCAGGTGCTGGAAGACCTGATGATGGAAAAGCTGATCAGCCACGAAGCGGTGTTCGTGATGGTCACGGCCGAGACCAGTCAGGCGATGGTGCTCAGTGCCCTGGAGCACGAACCGGACGCGTACCTGACCAAGCCGTTCAATCGCTCCGGCCTCGCTCAGCGGCTGGAGCGTCTGGAGCAGCGCAAGACCCTGCTCAAGCCGATTCTGCAAGCCCTCGACCGCGGCAAACCGATGGAAGTGCTCAACGCCTGCATCGCCCTGTGTAAACAGGACATCCGTTATTCGCCGCTGTGCCTGCGTTATCGCGCCGATGCGTTGCGCGACATGAACCAGAACGAAGCGCTCGAGCGCCTTTACGACAGCATCATCGCTGACCGGCCGTTGCCGTGGGCCTTTGCCGGGTTAGGCAAGTTGTTGTTCAAGCGCGGGCAGGTCAGTCAGGCCAAGGGCGTTTACGAAAAAGCCCTGAAGGTCTTCCCGATGATGCCGGCGCTGTATGACGGCATGGCTGACGTGCTGGTCGCCGAAGGCGATACCAAAGGCGCGCAGCAAGTGCTGGAGGAAGCGATTCGCCTGTCGCCGCTGGCGGTGCGCCGTCAGGCGTTGCTGGGCAAGCTGGCGATGGCCAACGAAGATTTCGACACCGCTTCCCGGGCTTATCGCCAGGCGGTGAATCAGGGCGCGCAATCGCGGTTCAAGGATCCGGAAAGCAATCTGGGCCTGGCGCATGCCTTGATCAGTAAGGGCAGCGAACGCGGGCTCGACACCCGTACGCGTCTGGAGATCAACACCACCCTCAGTGCCGTGGCCAAGGAAAACCCGACCGATCCGGGCCTGCAGATTCGTGCGCGGCTGATGAAGGCCACGAGCCTGCTGCTCAACGATGCCGAGACCGCCGAAAAACTCACCGAGCAGGCGCTGATGCGCCTCGACGGCATGGAGCAGTTCATGAGCCCCGAGGCCGCTTTGCTGGTGGCCAAGCAATTGCAGATGCTCGGTCAGGCCGAGGCGGGTACGTCGATGCTCAAGAGCTGCGCGGAAATCTACGGCGATGACCCGACGGTGATGAAAGACATCGCCAAGCTCACTGACGATCCGACTATTCTCAGCTCCAGCAACGCGGCCGCCGACCTCAACCGTCAGGGCGTGCGCGTGTACAAGACCGGCAACCTGGTGGAGGCTCGCGAGGTGTTCCGCAAGGCGCTGAAGATGCAACCGAAGAACATCAGTATTGCGCTGAACATGGCTCAGTCGCTGCTGCACGGCACCGACACCAATGTGCCGTCGGCGGAGCTGGAAGAATGTCGGGCCTGCCTGAAACTGGTGGGCATGATGCCCGATACCGACGCGCGTTATCCGCGTTATCAGAAGCTGAAAAGCAAGGCGTTTGGCGAATGAACCAAGACGAGCAGGCACTGGATTTTTCCACGGTGATCGCCTCCACCGTGCACGACATGAAAAACTCTCTGGCGATGCTGATGCAGGCCCACAGCCAATGGCTGGCGCGCTTGCCCGCAGCGCAGCGCCAGGGGGCGGAGCAGGGCGTGATCGACTTCGAGTTCGCCCACCTCAACGGCATGCTGGTGCAACTGCTCGGGCTGTACAAGCTTGGGGTGAATCAGATGCCGTTGCAGCCGGCCTATCACGAGCTGGACGACTTCATCGAGGCGCAACTGGCGGCGCATCAGGAAGTGTTCGCCAGTCGTGGAATCCTCGCCACTTACGAAGTCGATCCGCTCAGTCCCCTGGGCTTCTTCGACCGTGAGCTGATCGCCTCGGTGCTGGGCAACTGCATCAACAATGCGATCCGCTACGCCCGCGAATCGCTGCTGATCACCGTCAGCGATGAGGCGGGGCAACTGGTGTTGAGCATCAACGATGACGGCGACGGTTACCCGGCCGAAATGCTTGAGCGTCAGGCCGATTACGTGCAGGGCATCAACCACAGCAGTGGCAGCACTGGGCTGGGTCTGTACTTCGCCGGGCGCATCGCTGCGCTGCATCAGCGCAACGGTGTAGGCGGGCGTACCGAGATCCGCAATGGCGGCCCGTTGGGCGGCGGCGTGTTCAGTATTTACCTGCCCTGAATCACCGATTCATCGACCGGAATTCTTTTTGTTGGCTGCTGCTTGATATTCCGAACAGCCGAAGCCTATTTTGTCCGGGTCGCCGTTCGCGGCTCGCACAATAACAAGGATTGCGTCATGACAACCGATGGCCAGCGTTCACTCGCGCAGCGATTGACGGGCATTGATGAGATTGAATGTGTCACGCCGGATTTGAACGGCGTGCCACGGGGCAAGGTAATGACCGCCGAGGGCTTCCTCGAAGGGCGGCGTCTGCAGTTGGCCCGGGGGGTGCTGCTGCAATGCATCATGGGCGGTTATCCTGCCGCGAAATTCTATGGCAGCGATGACGGCGATCTGGCGCTGGTGGCCGATCCTGCGCAGATTCACCCATTGCCATGGAGTGAAGAGCCACGGGCCTTGGCAATCTGTGATGCCGACGAGCTCACCGGCGAAAGCTCCAACCTGTCGACCCGTGGCCAGCTCAAAAAAGTCATTGCCCGCTACGCAGCCCTCGGTCTGGCACCGGTGGTGGCGACCGAACTCGAATTTTTTGTGTTCGCTCCGAACACCGACCCGACCCAACCGTTCCAGCCGCCAGTCGGTCTCGACGGTCGTCGCGAGGACGGTCATTCGGCGTTCAGCGTCAGTTCCAACAACGGTCTGCGACCGTTCTTCAGTGAAGTCTATAAATGCATGGCGGCTCTGGGCCTGCCACGCGATACCTTCATGCACGAAATGGGCGTCAGCCAGTTCGAGATCAACTTGCTGCACGGTGATCCGCTGTTGCTGGCCGATCAGACCTTTCTGTTCAAGCATCTGCTCAAGGAAGTCGCGCTCAAGCACGGCCTGACCGTGGTGTGCATGGCCAAGCCGCTGGCGCACACGCCGGGCAGTTCGATGCACATTCACCAGAGCATCGTCGAAATCGGCAGCGGCAAGAACGTGTTCAGTGACGCGGACGGTCAGCCGACTGCAATGTTCCGCCACTTCATCGGCGGGCAGCAGGCGGGCATGGCTGATTTCACCGCGCTGTTTGCGCCGAACGTCAATTCGTATCAACGGCTGTGCCATCCGTTTGCCTCGCCGAACAACGCCTGCTGGTCCCACGACAACCGCGCCGCCGGCCTGCGCATTCCGGCCAGTTCGCCGGTTGCGCGTCGGGTCGAGAACCGTTTGCCGGGGGCCGATGCCAACCCGTACCTGGCGATTGCCGCGAGCCTGGCCGCCGGCTTGTACGGCATCGAGCATGAACTCGAACCAAGCGAAGCGATTCAGGGCGAGTTCGAAGTGCCGGACAATCTTTCGCTGCCGTGTACCTTGCACGCGGCGCTCGAACGTCTGAAACGCAGCCAGCTTGCAAAGGAACTGTTCGGCACGGAGTTCATCGAAGGCTACATCGCTTCGAAGACCATGGAGTTGACCAGTTTCTTTGATGAAATCACTCCCTGGGAACGCCGTGTTCTAGCAGCCCAGGCCTGACGAAATGTCGCCGTCGGGCTATCGTTTGATAGCCCGATACTTACTGCAAGGAGCCGCTCGGAACGCCGATGCGCCAAATCTGGAAATCCTTTCGAGCGCTGTATTTCGCCTCGCTGATGATGTTGATCGGCTCGGGCCTTCTATCTACTTATCTGGCTTTGCGTCTGGCTGCCGACCATGTCGACGGGTTGTGGGTCGGTGCGTTGATGGCGGCCAACTATTTCGGTCTGGTGCTGGGCGGCAAGATCGGTCACCGCCTGATCGCCCGGGTCGGGCATATCCGTGCCTACTCGGCGTGTGCCGGGATCGTCGGCGCGGCGGTGCTCGGTCATGGGCTGGTGGACTGGCTGCCGGCCTGGCTGGTGCTACGGACCATCGTCGGCCTCGGCATGATGTGCCAATACATGGTCATCGAGAGCTGGCTGAACGAGCAGGCCGACGCCAATCAGCGCGGTCTGGTGTTCAGCGGCTACATGATCGCGTCGTACCTGGGGCTGGTGCTCGGTCAGCTGATTCTGGTCATGCACCCGGGCCTTGGCCTGGAACTGTTGATGCTGGTCGCGCTGTGCTTCGCCCTGTGTCTGGTGCCGGTGGCGCTGACTCGACGGATTCACCCGGCGCCGTTGCACCCGGCGCCGATGGAGCCGCGCTTCTTTATCAAGCGCGTGCCGCAGTCGCTGAGCACGGTGCTCGGGGCCGGGCTGATCATCGGTTCGTTCTACGGTCTGGCGCCGCTGTATGCCTCGCAGCAGGGGCTGTCCACCGAGCAGGTCGGTCTGTTCATGGGTAGCTGCATTTTTGCCGGGCTGGTGGTGCAGTGGCCGCTGGGCTGGTTGTCCGACCGCTATGACCGGGCGCTGTTGATCCGCTGTTTCGCGCTGTTCCTCGCGGTTGCTTCGTTGCCGTTGGCGATCCTGCCGCAGGTGCCGCTGGAGGTGCTGTTCGTGGTCGGCTTCCTCTGTTCGCTGGTGCAGTTCTGCCTGTACCCGTTGGCGGTGGCGTTCTCCAACGACCACGTCGAAGGCGAGCGTCGGGTGTCGCTGACGGCGATGCTGCTGGTGACCTATGGCGTGGGCGCCAGTATCGGGCCGCTGGCGGCCGGTGTGCTGATGAAGCTGTTCGGGCCGCAGAGCCTGTACGCGTTCTTCACCTTTTTCGCGCTGGTGCTGGTGTGGCGGATCCGGCCGAAAGCCGTGACCAATCTGCACCAGGTCGACGATGCACCGCTGCATCACGTGGCGATGCCGGACAGCATGTCCAGCTCGCCGCTGGTGGCTGCGCTTGATCCGCGGGTCGATGAACAAGTGGTGCAGGAGCAGATGCAGAATACGGTCGCTCCGGAGCCTGAACCTGAACCCGAGCCAGAACCTGTCGCGCCAACCGATTCGACAATCGAAGGTGAGGGGCCGGACATCAGCCCCGCCAGACCGTGATTCAGGCATAAAAAAACGGGCAGTCCCCGCAGTGACTGCCCGTTTTTTAATGCCAGTCGATCAGAGGTCGTCTTTATCGAACCGACGCGCTTCGCGTTGCAGTTGATAAACGAAACGCTCGACGTTGCGCGCCGCCGGGCCGCTGATGTTGTGAAAGCGCAGGCCGGCGAAGGTGATGTTGAGTTTTTCTTCGAAGTGCAGGTAACGCAGCTCGACCGAGGTGGGCTGGTTGCCGAACAGCGGCGCGGCGATCAGGCGATCATAAACCTGGCCCAGTTGCAGGCGGTCGGTGATGTCGCCTTCGAAACGCAGTTTGCAGCCGGTGGCGGAGATATCCAGCAGTTTGCCGCCGATAGGCGACTTGAGCTTTTCGCCGCCCAGTTCGACGCTGACCAGGTCGGTCAGCTTCAAAGCGGCGCGGAAAGCATTGCGGCGCTGGTGATAAACCACTTCGGTGGGCAGGTCGCCAGTGTAGAAACGATCGCCACTGGATTCTTCGATGTTCAGCGTGCCGTTGCATTCCCAGGCAATGCGCACGCCGTCATGAAAACCTTCGACCTTGAACGGCTCGCCAGCCAGCAGGAAGCGTTCGCCATCGCGCGGGATCATTTCGTCCAGGGCAATCGTGGCGGTTTCCCGGTCAACCTTGATCAGGTAGCTCTGGAAGCGCTGGCTGCGCTCGTGGAAGGTGATGATCAGAGGATCATGGCTTTCTTGCAGCTGGCGCAGGTTGCTGGAGATTTCCAGAGGTGTAGTGAGCACCTTTGGGGGCTGCGGAGCATCATCCGCGCTGAGGACGTTGGACACGTTGAATCAATCTCCAGACAAAATTTGACTATGGCTGGCCAGTATTTTGCCAGCATGTTTCGCACGTTGATAGGGCGCAAGCATAGAAGAAAGCATCACGCCTGGCTGAGCGCGCGCGGTTTCTGCAGTTTGGAGAAGGTGCCACTGGCATCGTAGAGCGCGGGTGGCTCGCCGCCGGTGAGGATTTTCAGCTGATTGGCCGTGGCGGCCTGTTGCATGATGATCGACTGGCCATTCCTGGCATTGGCTGCCTGGCACTGAGCGATCAGATCGGTCAGGACATCGCTCTGGCTGAGCAACTGGTCGCCGATGCTCGACTGGCTGGCCAGTTGTTCCAGGCCGGCGCGGTCGAGCGACAGATTGAGACTGGCGAGGATTTCGCTGCGCTTGCGGCCATGCTGTTCGAGCAGAATGATCAATGCCTGCTTGTTCGCCAGAATTTCTTCCAGCAGAGGCATGTCGCGACCGTGCAAGGCGAGGGACTCGGTTTGCAGTAACTCCAGCAATTGTTGAGCTGGAGCAAAGTCGTCGATGATCAGTTGCAATAAATTAGTGTCGTGCATGGCTGGCCTTGGGTTTTAAGCGTCCAAAAGCCTGGCGCTGACCGAGGCCTAGCGCTGGGCTTCGAAATTGAGCAGTTTGCTGGCTACACGGTTGCTGTCGACCTTGTAGCTGCCATCGGCAATCGCTGCTTTCAACTCGGCCACGCGGGCCTTGTCGACGGCAGGCTGATCACGCAGCTTGTCAGTGACCTTCTGCAACTGTTGAGCCTCATTGCTGAGGTGTACCGATTCCCCGCTTTTTGCGGTACTGGCCTGTTCGGCCGGGGTATTCAGCGGCGCGGAGGTGCCGGTTTCGGCGGTTTCCTTGGCGTTGCTGGTACGTGTACTGCCCGTAAGTGACGAGGAGCTGTTCAAACGGCTGAAATCGATGACCATGTTAAAAACCTCTGGGAATTTGGACGCTTGCCATGTTCTCGGCCATCCCCTGGAAAACTTTAGGCCCATTTAGCAATGAGCTTGCATGCGCCGTTGCAGGTCCTGCTGAGGCACAGTTTAGGGAACAGCTCTGGTCAGCGCCAGTTTTCTGCCAAACGCTCAGGGGCTTTTCAAATATCCGTTCATCCTGCCGCTCACTCGCCGCTTACATCGCTACTTCCACCTGGCCGGGCGCCACAACCTGCGCCTTGATGACCCGCTGGGAGTTGAGGTTCTTCACTCGAATCTGTTCTTTCAGGCCGCCGTTGGCCAGCGCTTCGCCCGGCATCCGTACGGCGAGGGTGCCGCTGCGGGCGGTGATCACCACTTGATCGCCCTTGCGAACGACTTCCGCCTGTTCCAGATGCACCAGGGTAATGACTTGATCGGCTACCGTTGGTCGGGTCAATTTCTGGCCGATGGCTTCATCCACCGACGTCAGGAAACCCTGATTGATCGTGCTGACGTCGCGCTCGCGCAAGGTCACGTCCTGCGGCTCGATGATGCCGGCGCGCTTGAGTGGCCGGGTGGTGGTGACAATCTCGCGAAACAGGCGGACTTGAGCGGGCACGAACACCGTCCAGGGGGAGGCGCCTTCGCAGCGGACCTTGACCGTGACACGGCCCAGTGGACGTGCCGGACTCTCCAGTGTCGCTGTCAATTCCTTGTCGCACATAGGCATGCGCATGCGTGGATCGAGCTGGTTGACCTCGATTTCATAACGGCCTTCCGTTTGACTGGTGGCCAGATAGTCTTCTACGGTGAATTCAAGAAAGCCCTGAGTGACGCCGATAAGCATGTCAGGCATGGTAACCGCATCAGCAACGGCAGGGCTGCCAGCGAAAGACAGGCAAACGGCGGACATCGCGCAAAGCCCTCTGCGGAGGGGAGATGTCAGGCGTCGGAAAAATGTCGTTTGAGCGTTCATACGAGTTAAAAAGCAAGCGCCGTGCCGTTTAGCAATGAATGTGCGTCGCAACAACACTTGGCGTTGGTGTAGGAGTCTGGGCATGGCTGGTGTAATGGATTCGGTGAACCAGCGCACGCAACTGGTGGGGCAGAATCGCCTGGAGCTGTTGTTGTTCCGTCTCGACGGTCAGCAGCTCTACGGGATCAACGTGTTCAAGGTTCGGGAAGTGCTGCAGTGCCCGCAACTGACGCTGATGCCCAAGTCCAGTCCTGTCGTGTGCGGGGTGGCGAATATCCGGGGGGCGACCATTCCGATTCTTGATCTGGCGATGGCGACCGGCTCCGGTGCTTTGAAAGACAAGAACAGTCCGTTTGTGATCATCACGGAATACAACACCAAGACCCAGGGTTTCCTGGTGCGCTCGGTGGAACGTATCGTGAACATGAACTGGGAAGAGATTCATCCGCCGCCCAAGGGCACCGGACGCGATCACTACCTGACCGCTGTGACTCGGGTCGACAATCAGTTAGTCGAAATCATCGACGTCGAGAAGGTGCTGGCGGAAGTTGCGCCGACCCCGGAAGCGATTTCGGTCGGCGTGGTGGATGTCGAGACCCAGAGCAAGGCGTTGTCGCTGCGGGTGCTGACGGTCGATGACTCGTCGGTGGCGCGCAAGCAGGTGACGCGTTGCCTGCAGACGGTCGGTGTCGAAGTGGTGGCATTGAACGATGGCAGGCAGGCGCTGGATTACCTGCGCAAGCTGGTCGACGAGGGCAAGAAGCCGGAAGAAGAGTTCCTGATGATGATCTCCGACATCGAAATGCCGGAGATGGACGGGTACACCCTGACGGCCGAGATTCGCAGCGACCCTCGCATGCAAAAGCTTCATATCATCCTGCATACTTCGTTGTCGGGTGTGTTCAATCAGGCGATGGTCAAGAAAGTCGGTGCCGATGACTTCCTGGCCAAATTCCGTCCTGATGACCTGGCATCCCGGGTAGTCGACCGGATCAAAGCAGCAGACATCAGCTAAGGGCCTTCTGCCCTCGGCGTTCAACACGATTTAAGAGGCGGCATCATTTGTCTACGGGTAATTTGGATTTCGAACAGTTCCGGGTCTTCCTGGAAAAAGCCTGTGGCATTTTGCTCGGTGAAAACAAGCAGTATCTGGTCTCGAGCCGTCTCAACAAACTGATGGAGCAGCAAGGCATCAAGTCCCTGGGTGAGCTGGTTCAGCGCATCCAGACCCAGCCGCGCAGCGGTTTGCGCGAGCAGGTGGTCGATGCCATGACGACCAACGAAACCCTGTGGTTTCGCGACACCTATCCGTTTGAAGTCTTGAAGAACAAGGTGCTGCCCGAAGCGATCAAGGCCGCTCCCAACCAGCGTCTGCGGATCTGGTCGGCGGCCTGCTCGTCGGGTCAGGAACCCTACTCGCTGTCGATGTCGATCGACGAGTTCGAGCGGACGAACATCGGTCAGTTGAAGATGGGCGTGCAGATCGTTGCCACGGATCTGTCCGGCAGCATGCTGACCAACTGCAAGACCGGCGAGTACGACAGCCTGGCGATTGGCCGCGGCTTGTCCGCCGATCGTCTGCAGCGCTACTTCGACCCGAAAGGGCCGGGGCGCTGGGCGATCAAGGCGCCGATCAAGAACCGGGTGGAATTCCGCTCGTTCAACCTGCTCGACAGCTACGCAAGCCTTGGCAAGTTCGACATCGTGTTCTGCCGCAACGTGCTGATCTACTTCTCCGCCGAGGTGAAGAAGGACATCCTGTTGCGCATCCACAGCACGCTGAAGCCGGGCGGTTATCTGTTCCTTGGCGCTTCCGAAGCGCTGAACGGTCTGCCGGATCATTACCAGATGGTTCAGTGCAGCCCGGGGATCATCTACCAGGCGAAGTGAAACACTGGCGACACAAAAAACGGGAGTCCTCAGGGGCTCCCGTTTTTTTATGCCTGAAGGTTTTTGCCGGTGGCAGGCGGCAGAAAAGCGGCATCCGGCGGAAACCGGTTGCCGCTTTTCTGGCATTGCCGTGTTGCCGATTGCATGCAAAGCCCCGTAATCCGGGGCTTTCTCAAACTGGCACGCCGCTTGCTATAACCCAGTTACGAAAAATCCGGTCACCTGAAGGTTCCCGACATGAGCATCAGCTTCGATAAAGCGCTCGGCATTCACGAAAAGGCTCTGGGCTTCCGCGCCCAGCGTGCCGAAGTGCTGGCCAACAACATCGCCAACGCCGACACCCCGAATTACAAGGCGCGGGATCTGGAGTTCTCCAAAGTGCTCGAAGCACAGAGCCAGAAGAACGCCAACGGCACCATCGCCCTGAACATGACCAACAGCCGTCACATCGAAGCTGAAGGTCTGGGCAATGGCGACGAGTCGCTGATGTATCGCACGCCGATGCAGCCGTCGATCGACCAGAACACCGTGGACGCCCAACTGGAACAGTCGAACTACGCGGAAAACGCCGTCGGCTTCCAGGCCAGCTTCACCCTGCTCAACAGCAAATTCAAAGGGCTTGTGTCAGCCCTGCGCGGAGAGTAATCCATGTCCCTGTCCAGCGTTTTCAACATTGCCGGCAGCGGCATGAGCGCCCAGACCACCCGTCTCAACACCGTGGCCTCGAACATCGCCAACGCCGAGACCGTCTCGTCGAGCATCGACCAGACTTATCGCGCCCGTCACCCGGTGTTCGCCACCATGTTCCAGGGCGGCCAGAGCGGCGGCAGCAATTCGCTGTTCCAGAACCAGGACGCGGCCGGTCAGGGCGTGCAGGTGATGGGCGTGGTCGAAGACCAGAGCAACCTCGAAGCGCGCTACGAGCCGAACCATCCGGCGGCCGACGCCAAGGGCTACGTCTACTACCCGAACGTCAACGTGGTGGAAGAAATGGCTGACATGATTTCCGCGAGCCGGTCGTTCCAGACCAACGCCGAAATGATGAACACCGCCAAGACCATGATGCAGAAAGTACTGACCCTCGGTCAGTAATAAGGGGCGACTGCCATGAGTGTTACTGATACCACCAGCAGCCTGACGATGAACGACATACTGGCCAACTCTTCGAAGAAGACCAGTAGCACCACCGCCGGCGGCATCGCTTCGGCCACCAACAGCTCGACTGGCGGCCAGGCCCTGGGCAAGGACGCGTTCCTGCAACTGCTGGTGACTCAGCTGAAGAACCAGAACCCGCTCGACCCCCAGGACAACAGCGCATTCGTTGCCCAGCTCGCGCAGTTCAGCAGCCTCGAGGGGATCACCACCCTCAACAGCACCGTCAGTTCGCTGGCCGGCAACTACAACTCGTCGCAAGCCCTGCAGGCGTCGTCGCTGGTGGGTCGCAATGTGATTGTGCAGACCAACACGGTTCAGTTGGACGATCCGAGCAAAGGCATGACCGGTTCGGTCACCGTTCCGTCGTCGATTGCCGGCGGTACCGTCACCATCACCGACAGCAGCGGCGCCACCGTTCGCACCATCGATCTGGGCAGTCGCGCCGCAGGCGATGCAAGCTTCACCTGGGACGGCAAGGACAAGGACGGCAACCTGGTGAAAACCGGTACCTACACCGTCAAGGCCAACGCCTCGATCAACGGCACCGCGACCGACCTGGCGACCTATCTGCCAGCCACGGTCACCAGCGTGACGATCAGCCAGACCGGCGGCGAGCTGATGCTCAACCTGTCCGGCAAGGGCACCGTCGCCCTGTCCAAAGTACAAACCATTGGTATATAGAGCCGACTAACCGGCACAAAGGAGTGGAATATGTCTTTCAATATCGGCCTTAGCGGTCTCTATGCAGCCAACAAGCAACTGGACGTGACCGGCAACAACATCGCCAACGTCGCGACCGCCGGTTTCAAATCGTCCCGCGCAGAATTCGAAGACGTCTACTCGGCGACTCGTCTGGGCAGCGGCAGCAAGGTCATTGGTAACGGCGTGCGTCTGGCCAACGTTTCCCAGCAGTTCACCCAAGGCGACATCAACAACACCGGCAACGTGCTGGATATGGGGATCAATGGTTCGGGCTTCTTCACCCTGAGCAACAACGGTTCGATCTCCTACACCCGTGCCGGTACGTTTAAGGTCGACAAGGACGGCTTCATCACCAACACCGACTACACCTCGCGTCTGCAAGGCTACGGTGTGGACTCCAACGGCAAGATCATCAACGGCGTGTTGACCGATCTGAAGATCGACACCTCGAACCTGGCGCCGAAGTCCACCTCGCTGGTGACCTCGACCATCAACCTGAACTCGACGGCTCCGGTGATCGACGACACAGTAGCGGCCGGCAAGTTCGACCCGACCAACCTCGCGACCTACACCAAGTCGTTCAGCACTCCGATCTATGACAGCCAGGGCAACTCCCATGTCATGGATCAGTACATGGTGAAGACCGGCGCCAACACCTGGAAGGTCTACACCCTGGTGGACGGTCGCAACCCGGATGCTACCGGCAGCGATCCGAAAGTCACTGCGCCTGTCGCATCGACCATGACCTTTGACTCCACTGGCAAGCTGACTCAGGTCAGTACTCCGCCTGCCGTGATCAGCAGCGACCTGAAACTCACTGGCTGGGTACCGGGCACTGTCACCAACGGCGTGTGGACGGCCAACGGTGCTTCGGCTAACCCGGCCGGCATTACCATTTCGATGGCCAAGACCACTCAATACAACGCTGACACCGCGCGTTCGATTCCGACTCAGGATGGTTATGCCACTGGCCAGATCACCAACCTGACCATCGACGGTACCGGTACGCTGTTCGCCAACTTCAGCAACAACCAGAGCAAGGCCATCGGCCAGGTCGCGCTGGCGAGCTTCACCAACGAGCAGGGCCTGCAGCCAATCGGTGGTACCAGCTGGAAAGAAACCTTCGCTTCGGGTATCCCGGGCTACGATGCACCGGAAACCGGTACGCTGGGTTCGGTTGTTTCGAACTCGCTGGAAGAGTCCAACGTTAACCTGACCAATGAGCTGGTTGATCTGATCAAGGGTCAGAGTAACTATCAGGCGAATGCCAAGACCATTTCGACTCAGAGCACTATCATGCAGACCATTATTCAGATGACCTGATTTCTGGGTTTGGTTTTGTACGGGAGCCCCTCTTTTTGAGGGGCTTTTTTTTGGCTGGGGGTTGGGGTGTTTATCCGTTGCTTCGGGTGCTGCCGCTGGCGGTTTCGCCCTTACGGCGAGTCACTTTTGCAGACGCCCAAAAGTAACCAAAACGCTGGGCCCCGGCGTTCGGCACCTCGCTTTGGCTCGGTGTTCCTTCGTTACGGGATTCATCCGGGGGCATCGCCTACGGTTTGCTTCGCTGCACCTCCTCTCGATGCATGCGGCTGCGCCGCACGGTCGCTGCGCTCCCACCCCCGGATAAATCCCTCCACTCAGCCTTCCGATGGGGCCGGCACGTCAAAAGCGGTACTCGAGCTAACGCTCATCGTGTTGAGTGGTGGAGAGCGGAAGCAGAAGCAGCAGCGGAAGTGGAAGCAGGAGCAGGAGCAGGAGCAGGAGCAGAGAAAGCAGGAACAGAGAAAGCAGGAACAGAGAAAGCAGGGGTTGAGTTGTATGCGTTTCAAAATCCAAGTTCACCTCGGTATTTCACGTCGGCGTATCTCTATAAAACACCTCGGTCAGTCCCCTCTCCCTCCGGGAGAGGGTTAGGGTGAGGGCGGCTTTTGCTTTTGCTTTTTGCGCGGGCAAAAGAAAACCCCCGACAAACCAGAAGTCTGTCGGGGGTTTCTCGGATCAGGCGTTTCGCAACGCCCGATTCAGCTCAGCTTATTGGCAAGCTTCGCAATCCGGCTCGTCGATGGCGCAAGCCTTCGGTACTGGAGCCGGGCCGGCAGGGGCTGCCAGGACCGAGTCGTCGCCGTGGTTGCCGCCGCTGGAAACAGCGTTCAGCTTGCCGGTGTTGATGGTCGACTTCTCGGTGCTGGTCGCGGCCAGGGCACGGAGGTAGTAGGTGGTTTTCAGACCACGGTACCAGGCCATGCGGTAGGTCACGTCCAGCTTCTTGCCCGAAGCGCCGGCGATGTACAGGTTCAGCGACTGAGCCTGGTCGATCCACTTCTGACGACGGCTGGCGGCGTCAACGATCCACTTGGTGTCCACTTCGAACGCGGTCGCGTAGAGCTCTTTGAGTTCTTGCGGGATGCGCTCGATCTGCTGAACCGAACCGTCGTAGTACTTCAGGTCGTTGATCATGACCGAGTCCCACAGGCCGCGAGCCTTCAGGTCGCGAACCAGGTACGGGTTGATCACGGTGAATTCGCCCGAGAGGTTCGATTTCACATACAGGTTCTGGTAGGTCGGTTCGATCGACTGCGAGACGCCGGTGATGTTGGCGATGGTTGCGGTCGGTGCGATGGCCATGATGTTCGAGTTACGGATGCCTTTCTGTACACGGGCGCGAACCGGTGCCCAGTCCAGGGACTCGGTCAGGTCGACGTCGATGTACTTCTGGCCACGTGCTTCGATCAGGATCTGTTGCGAATCCAGTGGCAGTACGCCTTTGGACCACAGCGAACCCTGGAACGTCTCGTACGAGCCGCGCTCGTCGGCCAGGTCGCAGGAAGCCTGGATCGCGTAGTAGCTGACCGCTTCCATCGACTTGTCGGCGAACTCGACGGCAGCGTCGGAACCGTAAGGGATGTGCTGCAGGTACAGCGCGTCCTGGAAGCCCATGATGCCCAGGCCGACCGGACGGTGGCGGAAGTTGGAGTTCTTCGCCTGCGGTACCGAGTAGTAGTTGATGTCGATCACGTTGTCGAGCATGCGCACGGCGACGTCGATGGTGCGCTTGAGCTTGGCGGTGTCCAGCTTGCCGTCGACGATGTGGTTCGGCAGGTTGATCGAGCCCAGGTTGCAGACCGCGATCTCGTCCTTGTTGGTGTTCAAGGTGATCTCGGTGCACAGGTTCGAGCTGTGAACCACGCCGACGTGCTGCTGCGGGCTACGCAGGTTGCACGGATCCTTGAAAGTCAGCCATGGGTGGCCGGTTTCGAACAGCATCGACAGCATCTTGCGCCACAGGTCTTTGGCCTGGATGGTCTTGAACAGCTTGATCTTGCCCGGGTATTCGGTCAGGGCTTCGTAGTACTCGTAGCGCTCTTCGAAGGCCTTGCCGGTCAGGTCGTGCAGGTCCGGTACTTCGGACGGCGAGAACAGGGTCCACTTGCCGTCATCGAAGACGCGCTTCATGAACAGGTCAGGGATCCAGTTGGCGGTGTTCATGTCGTGGGTACGACGACGGTCATCACCGGTGTTCTTGCGCAGCTCGATGAACTCTTCGATGTCCATGTGCCAGGTTTCCAGGTAGGCACAGACAGCGCCTTTGCGCTTGCCACCCTGGTTAACGGCGACGGCGGTGTCGTTCACCACTTTCAGGAACGGAACCACGCCCTGCGACTTGCCGTTGGTGCCCTTGATGTACGAGCCCAGCGCACGAACCGGGGTCCAGTCGTTGCCCAGGCCGCCGGCGAATTTCGACAGCATGGCGTTGTCGTGGATCGCGTGGTAGATGCCCGACAGGTCATCCGGCACGGTGGTCAGGTAGCAGCTCGACAGCTGTGGACGCAGGGTACCGGCGTTGAACAGGGTCGGGGTCGAAGCCATGTAGTCGAACGAGGACAGCAGGTTGTAGAACTCGATCGCACGGTCTTCTTTCTGCTTCTCTTCGATCGCCAGGCCCATGGCCACGCGCATGAAGAAGATCTGCGGCAGTTCGAAACGCACGCCATCCTTGTGGATGAAGTAACGGTCGTACAGTGTCTGCAGGCCCAGGTAGGTGAATTGCTGGTCGCGCTCGTGGTTGATCGCCTTGCCCAGTTTTTCCAGGTCGAAGGAGGCCAGCACAGGGTTCAGCAGTTCGAACTCGATACCTTTGGCGACGTAGGCCGGCAGTGCCTTGGCGTACAGGTCGGCCATTTCGTGGTGAGTGGCGCTCTCGGCCACGCCCAGGAAGCCCAGGCCCTCGGCGCGCAGGGTGTCCATCAGCAGGCGGGCGGTCACGAACGAGTAGTTCGGCTCGCGCTCGACCAGGGTACGGGCGGTCATCACCAGCGCGGTGTTGACGTCGTTCAGGGCCACGCCGTCGTACAGGTTCTTCAGGGTTTCGCGCTGGATCAGGTCGCCGTCGACTTCAGCCAGACCTTCGCAGGCTTCGGTGACGATGGTGTTCAGGCGGCCCATGTCCAGCGGCGCGAGGCTGCCGTCGGCGCGGGTGATGCGGATCGACGGGTGCGCCTGTACCGGTGCTTCGGCGGTGGTGCGGGTGGCGCGTTCCTTGGAACGGGCGTCTCGGTAGATCACGTAGTCGCGAGCCACTTTCTGCTCGCCGGCACGCATCAGGGCCAGTTCGACCTGGTCCTGGATTTCTTCGATGTGGATGGTGCCGCCCGACGGCATGCGACGCTTGAAGGTCGCGGTGACCTGTTCGGTCAGGCGGGCAACGGTGTCGTGGATTCGCGACGAAGCGGCAGCGGTGCCGCCCTCAACTGCGAGGAACGCTTTGGTGATAGCGACGGTGATCTTGTCATCTGTGTAAGGAACGACAGTGCCATTACGCTTGATCACACGCAGTTGGCCAGGCGCGGTGGCAGCCAGATCCGAATTCGAATCGGCGGCCTGCGGCAAGGTGCCCTGCGGGTTCTCGCGAGTTGTGTCGGTTTGCATGGGGGGTGATCTCCACATTCTCTATGTTTGTTTGGGCACCATCATGGTGCTCACCGTTCTGGTCCGAAGCACTACAACCGACGGGCGTCGGGCATAACAACTTCGGACCAGTAGGAAAAAGGCTAATGACGCCGCATCCTTGCCGAAGTTTTCGGCCACGAGCCAAGGCTCGAGCCGGATTACTTCCAGGGTGACAGTAATGACTGCAACACCCGTACCGTTCCGGTCGTTGCCAACCTGAAAAACGGTGCCATCCGCAAGTGCGGTTTGGGCTTTGAAAAACTTGCTTGGTTCAACCGGAAACTGGCAATAAAGCACTTGAGTTTCAGGTCCGAAATGTGGTTGGGCTCTGGAATGGAAAACCCTATATGTAGGGTCTGTCCTCGCGCCGTGCTACAAGATAATGCGTTTCGAGGGGGCTTGCAACGTACGAGCTGTGGATAAACCTGTGCGTAAATTGTGTAAGAAACCAGGAATTCCCGTGTAGGCCGCGAACCTGCTGAGCTAGACCGTCTGTCACTGTTTTTCACCGCAAAAAAATGCCGCGGCGGAATTTTGAGGGCGCGAACCCTATCACAAAAATCCGCCTTGTCCGAACGCATTTACCGACTTGTGTTCTGGTTGTTCGCCGTTTATACAATCGGCCCATGCGCACGCATTCTTATCCTCCTTAAAGATGACAAAAAGACGGGAGGATCCTTCCTTTATAAGCAGCATCGGCAAGCAGAGGTCACTCGTGGAGCAAGAAGCCTGGCAGGTATTGATCGTCGAGGATGACCAGCGTCTGGCCGAACTGACCCGGGAATACCTGCAAGCCAACGGATTGCGCGTGGAGATCGAAGGCAACGGTGCACTGGCGGCGGCGCGGATCATCAAGGAACAGCCGGACCTGGTGATCCTCGACCTGATGCTCCCTGGCGAAGACGGCCTGAGCATTTGCCGCAAGGTTCGCGACCGCTACGACGGGCCGATCCTGATGCTCACCGCGCGCACTGACGACGCCGACCAGATCCTCGGTCTCGACCTCGGTGCCGACGATTACGTGTGCAAACCGGTGCGCCCACGGCTGCTGCTGGCGCGCATCCAGGCGTTGCTGCGACGCAGTGACACACCGGAGCCATCGGCAGGCAATCCCCGTCGGTTGCAATTCGGCCCGCTGGTGGTGGACAACGCGTTGCGCGAAGCCTGGCTCAGCGACAGTGGCATCGAGCTGACCAGTGCCGAATTCGATCTGCTCTGGCTGCTGGTGTCCAACGCCGGACGGATCCTGTCCCGGGAAGAAATCTTCACCGCGTTGCGCGGCATCGGCTATGACGGCCAGGACCGTTCGATCGATGTGCGCATTTCGCGCATCCGCCCGAAGATCGGCGACGACCCCGACCATCCGCGCCTGATCAAGACCATTCGCAGCAAAGGCTACCTGTTCGTGCCGGAAGCCTGCGCAGACCTGCCGCTGTGAATTCGATCTTCCTGCGCATCTATGGCGGCATGTGCGCGGCGCTGATTCTGGTGGCGGTGCTCGGCGTGCTTGCGCTGCACCTGCTCAATCAGGTGCGCAGCGAGCAGTATCGCGAGCGTCTGGCCCACGGCACGTTTTCGCTGATGGCCGACAACCTGCAACCGATGAACGAGACCGAGCGCCATCGCGCCTTGCTGGTGTGGGAGCGACTGCTCGGGATTCCGCTGGCGCTGAAAACCTTTGCCCAGACCGACCTCGACCTGACTCAGCGCACCCGGGTGCAGCGCGGCCAGGCGCTGGTCGAACAGACCGGCCCGCACGCGGCCAAGGTCTATCGGCTGGTCAGCGACAAGGATCAACTGGTGCTGGTGGGCGAGGTGCAGCAGATCAGCGAGCAACTGGCCCGGGCGACCATTTATCTATTGGCCGATGAACTGGTGCGGGTGCCGGTGGGCGAGCAGCCCAAACGGCTGGCGCAATTGAAGGAAGACAAAGGCTTCGGCTTTGATTTGCGGCTGGTCACGGTCAGCGATGCCGACATGGACGAAGACCAGAGCCGTCGGGTGTCCGAGGGCGATACGGTGATGGCGCTGGGCAAGGGTGGCGATTCGATCCGGGTGTTCGCCGGTATGGTCGGCACGCCGTGGGTGCTGGAAATCGGGCCGTTGTATCAGATGAACCCGTACCCGCCGGAATGGCTGGTTTTGATCGCGGCCCTCGGGCTGACCCTGATCGGCCTGATCGTCTATTTATTGGTGCGGCAGCTCGAACGGCGTTTGCGCGGGCTCGAGGCTGCCGCCACGCGCATCGCCAAGGGCAGTCTGGAAACCCGGGTGCCGGCCCGGGGTGCCGACTCGGTGGGCAAACTGGCGGCGGCGTTCAACGGCATGGCCGAGCACTTGCAGCAGTTGCTCGCCATTCAGCGTGAACTGGTGCGCGCGGTGTCTCACGAATTGCGCACGCCGGTGGCGCGCCTGCGTTTCGGTCTGGAGATGATCGGCTCGGCCACCACCCCGCAGGCGCTGGAAAAATACCGCGAGGGCATGGACCACGACATCGAGGACCTCGACAAACTGGTCGACGAAATGCTCACGTACGCCCGGCTGGAGCAGGGCTCGCCGGCGTTGACCTTCCAGCGCATTGACCTGGATGCGCTGGTCAATCAGGTGATCGAAGAGCTGGCGCCTCTGCGTGCAGAAGTCACGGTGCAACGCGGTCTGTGCCTGTCAGCAGCGGATTGCGATGACGCCTGGGTCGAGGCCGAGCCGCGTTACCTGCACCGCGCCTTGCAGAATCTGGTGAGCAACGCCATGCGCCATGCGCGTTCGAAGGTCACGGTCAGTTATCAGGTCGGGCAAATGCGCTGCCGGGTGGATGTCGAGGACGACGGCCCCGGTGTGCCGGAAACCGCCTGGGAGAAAATCTTCACGCCGTTCCTGCGCCTGGACGACAGTCGCACCCGGGCGTCCGGTGGGCACGGGCTGGGCCTGTCGATCGTGCGGCGGATCATCCACTGGCACGATGGCCGGGCGTTGATTGGCAAGAGCAAGAGCCTGGGCGGGGCTTGTTTCAGTCTGAGCTGGCCGAGGAATCAGGAGCGGCGCTAAAAAACTTCAGGCAGGAATGCTGACCAGACTCAGCAACTGCCCGTCCTGCACGCCAAATTGCGCATCGAGTTCAGTGCCGTTGCGCCATTCACTGGACAGATCCGTCAGCAACCGCAACCGCACCTGACCCTGTTCATTCCACTCCAGCACTTCGGCGTGTTCGAAGTAGAAGCGCTGCTGCACGATCGGGTACAGCGCCTTGAACAGGCTTTCTTTCACCGAGAAGGTCAGGGTCACCCACAACGCAATCTGATCTCGGGAGCCGGCGGCCATGCGCTGCATTTCCGGCGGGGTCAGGATCTCTCCGGCCAGTCGTTCGGCGCGTTCGGCGTTGAGCAGGTTTTCCAGGTCCATGCCCAGTCCGCGCCAGTGCTGCTTGTTGGCGACAATCGCCGCCGCACGGCCGGTGCTGTGGGTGATCGAGCCGCAGATGTGCGCCGGCCACACCGGTGCACGGTCCTCGCCGATCGCCGGAACAGTGCTTGAGCCTTCCAATTGCTGCAACGCGGCCCGGGCGCAAATCCGCCCGGCGAGGAATTCCGCCTGCCGCTTGGCCACTGAACGCTGAATGCTCGGCGGCGGCTCGATGGCGCTACGACGAAAGTCATCGCCAAGCAGTTGCGACGGGTCGAAATGGGTGCTCAGAAATACGGTTTCGGGCAACACCGTCGGCAGTGGCCAATGGGCATCGAGCGGGGTGCAGCAGGCGGGGAGGAAAGGGCTGGCATTCATGGCGGGCATTTTGCCGGTAAGCGTCAGGGCTGGGTAGTGGCAAGGTTTAAATCGGCGGCGCGATCATCGCCAGCAGGCTGGCACCCACAAACGCTCGCCATGCATATGTGGGAGCCAGCCTGCTGGCGATGGCCGCGCCGCGATGTCTCTGCCTAACCAAAGATCTTCTTGAAAAACGCCTGCATGTCCGCCCAGGATTTTTCATCTGCAGCCTTGTTGTAGCCGATATCCGGGCCACCGTGATCGCCGTGACTCAGGCGATCCGCGTCAGGATTGCTGAAACCGTGCTTGGCGCCGTCGAGGCTGACGAATTGATAGTCGGCGCCGGCCTTGTCCATTTCCGACTTGAACGCCGTGACGTTGTCCGGGGTGACCATGCTGTCCAACGCGCCATGTTCGACGAGGACTTTCGCCTTCACGCTGCCCGGCGTAGCCGGGGTCTTGGTGGCCAGCGCGCCGTGGAAACTCACCACGCCGGCCAGCGGCACACCCTGACGCGCCGCATTCAGCACCACGCCCCCGCCGAAGCAGTAACCGATGGCGGCGATTTTATCCTTGTCGGTCTGCGGCTGTTTCTTCAACAGATCCAGCCCGGCCTGAAAGCGCTTGCTGGCCGCATCGGCGTTTTGCGTGGCCGCCTGCATGAACGCCATCGCGTCTTTCGGGTGCTCGGTGTTCTTGCCCCCACCGTACATGTCGATGGCCAGCGCGCTGTAGCCGAGCCCGGCAAGATCCCGGGCGCGGCGCTTGGCGTAGTCGTTCAGGCCCCACCATTCATGCACCACCACCACGCCGGGGCGCGGGCCCTTGATCGCGTCGTCGTAGGCGTAATAACCGATCAGCTTGGTGCCGTCGGCGCTCTGATAGGGGATTTCCTCGGTCTTGATCGCAGCCTGGCTGAGGCTGCTGAAGACGAGAAGGGCGAGGGTCAATAGCAGGCGCATGATCGGGTCTCCGGACAATAAGGGGTCAAAACAGCCTAGTTCATTTCATTCAGGCGAGGTTCAGAGAGCGTTCAGGGGCGGTACAGGGGAGGCTCAGTAACCTTGCGCCATACCCAAACAGCACTGTGAAAGAGGAAACTCCATGACTCGTTTAAATAAACTGCTGCTGGCTTTTACTGTAATGAGCGCCAGTATCGCGGCCCACGCCGACACCACCAGCAACTTCGCCGGCCTGACCTTTGGCCAGACCAGCGACAAGATCAAGAAATCCAACGCCCTGAACGACAACCTCGGCCACCCGGATGCCACCGCGGCCATCGACGGCAACAACACCTACGGCCTGCGTCTGGGTCAGCAAAACAGCCAGGGTCGCTACTACGCCACCTACGACAACGTGTCGGGCTCGCACAATGGCATTAAACTGCGCCAGGAAAACCTGCTGGGCAGCTACGATCTGTTCTACCCGGTGGGCGGCAGCACCAAGCTGTTTGGCGGTGCCACGGCGGGTCTGACCAAGCTGACCCAGGATTCGCCAGGCTACAGCCGTGACAGCGACATCGGTTACGCCGTCGGCGGTCAGTTCGGTGTGCTGCAGCAAGTCTCGCAGAACACCTCGGTCGAACTCGGTTACCGTTACCTGCGCAGCAACGCCAGCACCGAGATGAAAGAGAGCGGCGGCAGCAAGCAAGGCTCGCTGGATTTGACCAGCAGCGCCCAGACTTACCTGTCGGCCAACTACGCTTTCTAAGCGACTGGCGTCAGGCCCGCGCCGGGTCGTCCTTCGAGGGGCGATCCGGCGCAGCCATGTGAGGCGAAAGCCTTTGGAGTTGTCGATTTACCCGGGAGAGCGTCATGAAACTGTTGGTTGTCGAAGATGAAGCGCTGTTGCGCCATCACCTGCAAACCCGCCTGACGGAGAGCGGTCATGTGGTCGAGTCCGTGGCCAACGCCGAAGAGGCGTTGTACCAGACCGGGCAATTCAACTTTGACCTGGCGGTGATCGACCTCGGCCTGCCGGGCATGGGTGGGCTCGACCTGATCCGCCAGTTGCGCTCGGGCGGCAAGACCTTTCCGATCCTGATCCTCACCGCGCGCGGCAACTGGCAGGACAAGGTCGAAGGCCTGGCCGCCGGCGCCGACGATTACGTGGTCAAGCCGTTCCAGTTCGAAGAGCTCGAAGCGCGGCTCAATGCGTTGCTGCGCCGCTCCAGCGGTTTCACCCAGTCGACCATCGTTGCCGGCCCGTTGCTGCTGGACCTGAATCGCAAGCAGGCGAGCCTCGATGAGCAACCGCTGGCGCTGACCGCCTACGAATACCGGATCCTCGAATACCTCATGCGCCATCACCAGCAAGTGGTGCCCAAGGATCGGCTGATGGAGCAGTTGTACCCGGATGACGACGAGCGCGATCCGAACGTGATCGAAGTGCTGGTCGGCCGTCTGCGCCGCAAGCTGGAAGGCCCGGCCGGGTTCAAGCCGATCGACACCGTGCGCGGCCTCGGTTACCTGTTCAATGAGCGCTGCACTTGATCCGTTCCCTTCGCGTCCGGCTGATGCTCGCCGCCACCACCCTGGCGGTGTTGTTCATGCTCGCGTTGCTCCCGGCGATGCAGGGCGCGTTCAGCCTGGCGCTGCAGGACTCGATCGAGCAGCGGCTGGCGTCCGACGTCACCACGCTGATCTCTGCCGCGCGGGTTGAAAACAACCGCTTGATGATGCCGGCGCAGTTGCCCGACGAGCGCTTCAACCTCACGGACAACCGCCTGCTCGGCTACATCTATGACCGCGAAGGGCATCTGGTCTGGCGTTCGAAGGGCACCCAGGAAGAAAAGATCAACTACACGCCGCGCTACGACGGCCTCGGCAACGAGTTCGCGCGGATCCGCGAAGCCAACGGGCAGGAATTCTTCGTCTATGACGTCGAAGTCAAACTGCTCGGCGGCAAGAGCGCAGCCTTCAGTATCGTGGCCCTGCAACCGGTGCGCGAATACGAAACCACCCTCGAAGGCCTGCGGGAAAATCTCTACCTCGGTTTTGGCGCGGCATTGCTGGTGCTGCTGGCGCTGCTGTGGATCGGCCTGACCTGGGGTCTGAAAGCCTTGCGCCGGCTTAGTCAGGAACTTGACGAAATCGAAGGCGGAACCCTCGAAAGCCTCAGTGAACAACACCCGCGCGAACTGCTGCGACTGACCGGTTCCCTCAACCGCCTGCTGCACAGCGAACGCCAGCAGCGCAGCCGTTACCGCGACTCCCTCGACGATCTGGCCCACAGTCTGAAAACCCCGCTGGCGGTATTGCAAGGCGTCAGCGAAGACATGGCCCAGCGTCCCGAAGACCGAGATCAGGCCTGGGTGCTGCAAACCCAGATCGAACGCATGAGCCAGCAGATCGGCTACCAGTTGCAACGCGCCAGCCTGCGCAAAAGCGGTCTGGTACGCCATCAGGTGCGCCTGCGCCCGGTGCTGCAAAGCCTGTGCGACACGCTGGACAAGGTCTACCGCGACAAACACGTGCGCGTCGCCTTCGATCTGCCGGAGCACTGTTACGTGCCGATCGAGCAGGGCGCCTTGCTGGAGATGATGGGCAACCTGCTGGAAAACGCCTACCGTCTGTGCCTGGGCGAGGTGCGCATCAGCGTGCGCGAAAGCCATTCCGGAATGGAGCTGTGCATCGAAGACGACGGCCCCGGCGTACCACCTGATCAGCGCGCACGGATTCTCGAGCGTGGCGAACGCCTGGATCGCCAGCATCCGGGGCAGGGGATCGGGCTGGCAGTGGTCAAGGACATCATCGAGAGCTACAGCGCGAAACTGACCCTGGGTGATTCGCCGATGGGCGGGGCGGCGTTCAGGATTCACTTTCCGACAATTTAAACGTTGACTTTTTGGCCTCTGTCGGCAGCAAATCGGCGATGACATCAGTCGCATTGCTTTCACTGCTATCGTGTCAGCCCTTCATGTTCGCCGGCCTCGGCCCCGTCAATCAACCATGGACTGCGGGGCCGGGCGAGAAGCTGCTTCAAGATCCAGCAGGCCCCGACCGTATGCTTCACTGTTTGCATAGATGCCTGTCCGGTTCGCGGTGCTCAGCAGGCGTTCGCGGACTTGTTGTGGCGTGAGTTCCGGATAGCGGCTTTGCAGAGCTGCGAGCGCTCCGCTAACCAGCGCGGCAGCGGGCGACGTGCCAGCGGTCTCGGTGTATTGACCATTCTTGTTGGTGGTCAACAGGCCTTGGTCGGAACCTGAGTCACCGCCCGGTACAGCGATGCACCAGGCTGCCGCCACGCCGCAGTAGTTGGATTTCGCATTGATGGTGCTGCCATCGCTCTTCAGGGCAACCACCGCGATCCAGCCTTTTTCAAGTTCAGGCAGGGCGAGCGGCAAACCAGGTTCGGCCAAGGGTTCCCGTTTCAACTCGTTTCCGGTCGGGAACACGAAGACCGCCCCTTCCTGAACCATATTCCGCGCTGTGGCCAATGATTCCGGCATGACCTGGTTGTAGCGCGCCTCATTGATCTCGGTCGCCGGGATGGCGTTGGCCCAGGAGTTGTTGAAGATCCGCGCGCCCTTGTCGAAACCTGCTTGCCAGGATTGTGCTATCTCGCTATCAAAGAAAAATGGTTCGTTGTCGTCACCGAAGCGATAAGGGATCAACTGAGCGCCGAAGGCAATACCGTGCATGCCTTTGTCGTCCTTGTTGGCCGCCAGAATGCCGGCCATTTGGGTGCCGTGACCAATTCGGTCGAAGGTGCCGACCCGGTTTTCGACATAATCGAATCCCGGATCCCTCAGCCTGCCCTGAAACTCCGGCAGATTGTCGTTCAAACCCGAGTCGACAACGGCTACAGCCACGTCCTGACCGGTGCCGCCACGAGCATAGAGAGCCGACGCATTAACGATTGCGAGAGCTTTCTGAGCCCGATATTCCGGCGTCTCGTACGGCGTTGGATCAATGGAAGGCTGTACTGGATTTACCAGGCACCCCGTCAACAGGAATGGCAAAGCAAGTGTGGTGAGGGTTGCAATGGGTGATTGAAGCATGGTCGTTCCTTCATGAAGCTCCGTGCGCATCAGGCTTCCTGCCAGATGCAAAGGTTGCGGAGGGTGATTGTCTTGAAGGGGAACCCTATCAGCAGAAAGGAAGGTTCAGCAGGGAGGCAAAGTGCCCAGTTTGTTTCCTTCTATGGCGAATGACCTTTTTCAGTGTTCTTGCGCTCGATACGCCCCCGGCGTCAGTCCCGTCCATTTCTTGAACGCCCGATGAAACGCCGACGGCTCGGAAAACCCGAGCTGTTCGGCGATCTGTTGCAACGACAGATCGGCCCGCCCCAGGTGATAAATCGCGATGTCCCGCCGCAACTGATCCTTCAATTCCTGAAAACTGGTGCCTTCCTCGCGCAGATGCCGGCGCAGGGTTTGCGGGCTGATGTGCAGGTGCGCGGCCACGGCTTCCAGATCCGGCCAGCGTGCGCTGTCGTGGCTGAGCAAGCGACGCAGTCGGCTGCTCAGGCTGTTGCCGTCGTCCGGGCGGGACAGCAGGTCGGCGGGGGAGCGTTCGAGGAAATGCTTGAGGGTGCGTTCGTCCTGCAACAGCGGCATGTGCAGATAGCGGCTGTGAAATACCAGGCTGCTTTGCGTTGCCGAAAATTCCAGCGGGCAGGAAAACAGCAAATCGTATTCCGCCCCGTGCGCCGGTTTCGGGTAGCTGAAGCTCGCCTGTTCAAGACGAATCCGCTGGCCGATCAGCCAGCTGCCGAGGCGATGCCAGATCACCAGCAGGCTCTCGCTGAGAAAGTGATCCGGGTCCCACAATTGCGCATCGTCGAGGCTCAGGCGCACCCATTCGTCTTCATGGGTCAGGGTCAGGCGCGGGGCTTCGGGGAATAGGCTATAAAACAATAAGCCGCGTTGCAGAGCCTTTTCCAGGCTGCGGCAATGAATGATCGCGTGGCACATCATGGCAAAGCTGCCCGGTTTGCTCGGTGCGTTGCCGAAGCCCAGGTATTCGTCGTCCAGGGCCAGCCACAGGTTCTGGATCAACTGGGTGAATTGTTCCGGGGCGATCCGCGCGCGCGGCTCGTCGAGCAGTTCGGGGCTGATGCCCAGTTGCTGCAGCAGGTCCGAATAGTCGTAACCCGAGCGCCGCGCGCCACCGAGGGCGGCGCGGGCAAAGTGACTGGCGATGGTGCGTTCGCGCATGAGCGGCAGATCCTTCCTCTGGCGACCGATGGTAGCGGCTGCCTTTGATCGGTAACAAGGCGGATTTCCGCCAAATTGTAGGACGAGGTCAGGCGAGTTGGCGGAAATCCGCCACACTTGAGTCACCGAATGGTGACACGGAAAAACCCGTATCCCCTGATATCAAAAGGCTTGCAGCGATTTGCACCAAAGTGGCACGACGTTTGCGATAAGAGCCACAGAAGCGTGCGCCGAGCCGGTCCGGGAAAGCGTCGTTCGACACAACAAATCCCTCCAGTGCAGGAGGGTTCGCAATTCAGGTGTCGCGTTCAACAGATGGATGTTGCCACGCGGTACTCTTGAGGAACTTTGCAATGACGACTCGTCAGCCACTGTACAAATCCCTGTATTTCCAGGTGATCGTTGCCATCGCCATCGGCATCCTGCTCGGTCACTTCTACCCACAGACCGGTGTGGCGCTCAAGCCACTGGGTGACGGGTTCATCAAACTGATCAAAATGGTCATTGCGCCGATCATCTTCTGTACCGTTGTCAGCGGCATCGCCGGCATGCAGAACATGAAATCCGTGGGCAAGACCGGCGGCTACGCGCTGCTGTACTTCGAAATCGTTTCCACCATTGCCCTGCTGATCGGTCTGGTCGTGGTCAACGTTGTGCAGCCGGGCGCCGGCATGCACATCGACGTCACCACCCTGGACGCCTCGAAAATCGCCACTTATGTGACGGCCAGTAAAGACCAGAGCATCGTTGGCTTCCTCCTCAACGTGATCCCGAACACCATCGTCGGCGCATTCGCCACCGGTGACATCCTGCAAGTGTTGATGTTCTCGGTGATCTTTGGCTATGCGCTGCATCGCCTGGGTTCGTACGGTCGTCCGCTCCTGGACCTGATCGATCGTTTCGCCCACGTCATGTTCAACATCATCAACATGATCATGAAACTGGCGCCGCTGGGTGCGCTGGGTGCCATGGCCTTCACCATCGGTGCCTACGGTGTCGGCTCGCTGGTGCAGTTGGGTCAGTTGATGATCTGCTTCTACATCACCTGCATCCTGTTCGTGCTGGTGGTTCTGGGCGCGATCTGCCGGGCCCACGGTTTCAGCGTACTGAAGCTGGTGCGCTACATCCGTGAAGAACTGTTGATCGTACTGGGTACGTCCTCCTCCGAATCGGCGCTGCCACGCATGCTGATCAAGATGGAACGTCTGGGCGCGAAGAAATCGGTGGTAGGTCTGGTCATCCCGACCGGCTACTCGTTCAACCTCGACGGTACCTCGATCTACCTGACCATGGCGGCCGTGTTCATCGCTCAGGCGACCGACACCCACATGGACATCACCCATCAGATCACCCTGCTGCTGGTGCTGCTGCTGTCCTCCAAAGGCGCAGCCGGTGTGACCGGTTCGGGCTTCATCGTACTGGCGGCCACCCTGTCGGCCGTAGGTCACCTGCCGGTGGCCGGTCTGGCGCTGATCCTCGGTATCGACCGCTTCATGTCCGAAGCCCGCGCCCTGACCAACCTGGTCGGCAACGCCGTAGCGACCATCGTCGTGGCCAAGTGGGTCAAGGAGCTGGACACCGACGTGCTGCAATCCGAGCTGGCCTCGGGCGGTCGCGGTATCTCTGACGAGCGTCAAGAAGACGACCTGGGCTTGGCCGAAGGCCCGACCCCGAGCAATGTGAAGTAAGCATCGCTCGAATGGAAAAACCCGCTTCGGCGGGTTTTTTCTTGTCTGCTGTTTGAGCGCAACGGTCAGCGCAACTGATGGATCCGGTAATTGCCCCATCGCCGAGGGCTGCCTAGGCTGCATGCATCGTTGATGGAGAATGCCCATGTCTGCACCGCTGGCCTCACTGAAGATTCTGGATTTCTCGACCCTGTTGCCGGGGCCGTTTGCCTCGCTGCTGCTGGCGGACATGGGCGCCGAGGTACTGCGCATCGAATCACCGACCCGCCTCGACCTGGTGCGGGTGTTGCCGCCTCACGATCACGGCGTCTCGGCCAGTCACGCTTATCTCAACCGCAACAAGCGCAGCCTGGCACTGGACCTCAAGCAGCCCGAAGCGCTGGAGCTGGTGAAGCAGTTGCTGACGGATTACGACATCGTGCTGGAGCAATTTCGCCCCGGTGTGATGGAGCGGCTGGGGCTGGGTTACGAGGCGCTGAAGGCGATCAATCCGAAGCTGATTTATGTGTCGATCACCGGTTACGGCCAGACCGGGCCGTACAAGGATCGCGCCGGCCATGACATCAACTATCTGGCACTGGCCGGGCTCTCCAGTTACACCGGGCGCGCCGACAGGGGGCCGTTGCCGCTGGGCATGCAGGTGGCGGATGTCGCGGGCGGCTCGCTGCACGGGGTGATCGGTCTGCTGGCGGCGGTGATTTCCCGTCAGCAAACCGGGCAGGGCACCCATCTGGACGTGAGCATGACCGACTGCGCGTTCAGCCTGAATGCCATGGCCGGAGCCGGGTATCTGGCCTGCGGCGAAGAGCCGGGCTGGGAAGAGCAGATGCTCAATGGCGGCAGTTTCTACGATTACTACCGCTCTCGAGACGGGCGCTGGATGTCGGTGGGCAGTCTGGAACCGGCCTTCATGCAGCAACTGTGTGCGGCGCTGGGGCGGCCGGAACTGGCGGCGCAGGGCTTGTCACCCAAACCCGAACAGCAGCGGGCGCTCAAGGACGCCTTGAAGGTCGAGTTCGAGAAGCATGACTTTGCCGAACTGTGTGAGCTGTTCGCCGGAATCGATGCCTGTGTCGAACCGGTGCTGAACCTGGGCGAGGCGGTGCGGCATCCGCAATTGCAGGCGCGGGAACTGGTGACGCAGGTGCCCCGTGGCGATGGCTCGGCGCAGGCGCAGATCGCTTGCCCGCTGAAGTTTTCCGAGGCATTGCCGGCGCCGCGACATGTCGGGGCGGCGCTGGGGCAGCATACGGATCAGGTGTTGGCGGAGTTGGGGTTGAGCCCGGAGCGGATTGCCGAACTACGTGCCGCGAAAGTGGTTTTGTAGCTCGTTCCCACGCAGAGCGTGGGAACGAGGTGGGGACTTACTCGACCCGCATCTCGCCACTGAACACCAGCGTGTTGCGACAGCGCCGGCACAAATAGCGCCGACCTTGCCGGACCAGGCTGTGACGCTGCGCCGAAAACGGAAAATCGCTGTCCGCACACGGGCATTTATAGATGTAGCGGGTCACGCTGCGGCGTTTGACTTCATAGGTGTGACAGCGATCCGGTGGCAATTCGTAGACGCCGCGCATGATCAGTTGCCACTCCTCGCCGTGGGGCTGGATGCGGTCGCCGAACAGCTGGTGGGCGATCAGGTGTGCGACTTCGTGGGCCACGGTCTGCTTGAGGAAGTGCTCGGTGTTTTCCCGGTACAGCTGCGGATTGAAGCGCAGCAGGTTCTCGTGCAGATGCGCGACCCCGGCTTTTTGCCCGCGCAGCTTGAGGCTCACCACGGGGCGTTTGAAGGGACGTTTGAAAAAGGATTCAGCGAGTTGGAAACAGTCTTCGACGCGGGTATTGAGTTGCTCGGGCATGCTTGATGGATCTCCAGAGGCGTCGAGTATGCCGCAACCCCGGGGCGTTGCGAATCGTCGAACTGCCGAATGGTCGTCGCTCTTTTTCAACCGGCACGAGAAGGCCGCCTTGCGGCGGCCTGTGTTGGCGGATCTTGTTTTTCTCGGGATGAACCGATTGCTAATTGGTGTAGACGGGCCCCACGCCCAGTCCCCAGACGATCACGGTAAACGCCATGATGGCCACCAGCACCACCAGACCCACCGCCAGCACCGAGCTGGAAAACAGGAAACCCTCGTCGGACGGAATATTCATGAAGGTCGGCAGCCCCACATACAACAGATACACCGTGTAGCAGATGGCCGCCGTGCCGACGATCATCCCCAGCCACATGTGCGGGTAGAGCGCCGCCAGTCCGCCGACGAACAGCGGTGTCGCGGTGTAGGTGGCAAATGCCACGCAACGGGCCAGGCTCGGGTTGGCGTCATAGGTGCGGGCCATCCAGTGCACGAAGGCACCCATGACCGCGACCCCGCCGAGCATTGCCAGATAAGACATGATCGTCATCCACAACGCGCTTTCGACGGTGAGCATCACCGGTGCGCGGTTGCCGATCACCCAGCCGACCTGGGTGGTGCCGATAAATGCCGAAACAGCGGGGATCGCCGCCAGAATCAGCGTGTGCGTCAGGTACATGTGGCTGATGCTTTCTTCCTGGTCGCCACGGATTTCCTTCCATTCCTGATCGGGGTGGGTAAAAAGTCCCACTACGTGATGGATCATGCCAGTCACTCCTCTCGTTATTGCCATCGCCCCCCAGCGGAGCGCCTACGGGCCAATGCGGCCGAGCAAATACAGGTCTTCAGATTGTGTGCGACCTTATGTCGCAGTATAGAAAGGTCTTAACCGCACAGGTGATAGGGGCTTAGAGCAAATCGCGCTGTAAAACCTCGGGGTAATCGCGTCGAGGTCTGTGTAGAAGGGCGCTGCGAGCGGCGACAACCTGTGGCCACAAGCCCAGTGTTTTTGCGTAAAATGCCCGCCTTTCGTCACACCTCACGGATTTCGCGTCATGGGCACTCTTACGGTCAACCAGAACAAACTGCAAAAGCGCCTGCGCCGCCTGGCCGGCGAAGCCGTCACCGACTTCAACATGATCGAAGACGGCGACAAGGTCATGGTCTGCCTGTCCGGGGGCAAGGACAGCTACACCATGCTCGACGTGCTGATGCACCTGCAGAAGGTTGCACCGATCAAGTTCGAGATTGTCGCCGTGAACATGGACCAGAAGCAGCCGGGTTTCCCCGAGCACGTGCTGCCGGCCTACCTGAAAGAGCTGGGCATCGAGTACCACATCGTCGAGAAGGACACCTACTCGGTGGTCAAGGAACTGATCCCGGAAGGCAAGACCACTTGCTCGCTGTGCTCGCGCCTGCGTCGCGGCACGCTGTACACCTTCGCCGACGAAATCGGCGCGACCAAAATGGCCCTCGGTCATCATCGCGACGATATCGTCGAGACGTTCTTCCTCAACATGTTCTTCAACGGCAGCCTCAAGGCCATGCCGCCGAAGCTGCGCGCCGACGATGGTCGCAATGTGGTGATCCGTCCGCTGGCCTACTGCAACGAGAAAGACATCCAGGCCTACTCGGACTTCAAGCAATTCCCGATCATCCCGTGCAACCTTTGCGGTTCCCAGGAAAACCTGCAGCGGCAGGTGGTCAAGGAAATGCTGGTGGACTGGGAACGCAAGACCCCGGGCCGCACCGAAAGCATTTTCCGCAGCCTGCAGAACGTGATCCCTTCGCAACTGGCTGACCGTAACCTGTTTGACTTCACCAGCCTGAAGATCGACGAGACGGCGGCTTCGCGTTTCGTCAATGTGGTGAACCTGTAAGTGATCTGATCGCTCGAAAGAAACGGCGCTCGCGGGCGCCGTTTTCAATTCATTTTTTAGGAGAGGGCATGCGCGACTACAAGTGGCTGCACGAATACTGTCTGAACCGCTTCGGTTCGGCGGCTGAACTGGAAGCCCATCTGCCCGTTCCCAAGACCCCGGCGCAACTGCGCAAGATCAGCGACGACCGTTATCTCTCGACCATGGCCCTGCGGGTATTTCGCGCCGGGCTCAAGCACAGTCTGGTGGACGCCAAGTGGCCGGCCTTCGAAGAAGTGTTCTTCAAGTTCGACCCGGAAAAGGTCGTGCTGATGAGTGCCGAACACCTTGAGCGGCTGATGCAGGATGCGCGGATCATCCGTCATCTGGGCAAGCTGAAAAGCGTGCCGCGCAATGCACAATTCATTCTGGACGTCGAGAAAGAGAAGGGCAGTTTCGGCGCGTTGCTGGCCGACTGGCCGGTGACCGACATCGTCGGTTTGTGGACCTACCTGAAAAAGCACGGCCATCAATTGGGCGGGCTGTCGGCGCCACGGTTTTTGCGGATGGTCGGCAAGGATACGTTTGTGCCGAGCTACGACGTGGTCGCGGCGTTGAATGCACAGAAGATCGTCGACAAGGCACCCACCAGCCTGCGGGATCTGGCGACGGTGCAGAACGCGTTCAACCAGTGGCATGAAGAGAGTGGCGGACGGCCGATGAGCCAGATCTCGATGATGCTGGCGTACACCGTCAATCATTGAGCTCAGAGTGATCGTTCCCACGCGGAGCGTGGGAACGATCCAGAAACCTGTGGGAGCTGGCTTGCCAGCGATAGCGGTCTGTCAGGCGACTGAGACTTCGCCTTCGCCCGCCAGTTTGCGATTCAGCTGATACCGCCAGCGCACATACAGCAACGCCGAGCAGAACACCGCCAGACTGGCGATCATCTCCAGCACGCCAAACAGCTGCCGGCTCGGGTCGTATGCGGCCAGCGCGCCCTTGATGAAATACAGGTTCACCACAAAGCACATCCACGAATGCCCGCGTGCGCTGCCCATGATCATGCCCGGTGCAAGCACGATCCACGGGATCAGCTCGATCAGCAGAATCACCCACGGCCGCGCGCCGTGCAGGTCGGCGAACACCAGGTAATAAGCGGCAAGCAGTCCGGCCAGGCCGAAAAAGCACAGCAGACTGATCACCCGCATGGCCCGCACCCGTGGCTCCAGCCATGCGACGGCGGGCAGGACTTTCGGCTTTTTGGCCATCTCAGTTCCCCAGCTTCTGGGCGGTCTTGGCCAGACGTGCACCGAGGGCGCGGCACAGCGCCACTTCGTGCTGATCGAGACCACTTTTACCGTCGGCCCCAGCGTGATGGCTGGCGCCGTAAGGCGTGCCGCCGCCCTGGGTTTCCAGCAGCGCCGATTCGCTGTAAGGCAGGCCGGTGATCAGCATGCCGTGGTGCAGCAGCGGCAGCATCATCGACAGCAGGGTGGTTTCCTGACCACCGTGCAGGCTGGCGGTGGAGGTGAACACCCCGGCCGGCTTGCCGACCAGCGCGCCGGTCAGCCACAGGTTGCTGGTGCCATCGAGGAAGTACTTGAGCGGCGCGGCCATGTTGCCGAAACGGGTCGGGCTGCCGAGGGCAAGACCGGCGCAGTTCTTCAGGTCATCCAGCGTGGCGTACAGCGCGCCTTCATCCGGAATGTCCGGTGCCACGGCTTCACACTCGGTGGAGATCGCCGGCACGGTGCGCAGGCGTGCTTCGAGACCGGCCTGCTCGACGCCACGGGCGATCTGCCGGGCCATCTCGTTGGTCGAGCCGCTGCGGCTGTAATACAGAACCAGAATGTACGGCGCACTCACGGCAGCAGCTCCAGGATCTGCTCCGGTGGACGGCCGATAATGGCTTTGTCGCCGGCTTCGAGAATCGGTCGCTCCATCAACTTCGGATGCGCCGCGATGGCTTCGATCAATTGCTGCTCGGTGAGACTGGCGTCGGCCAGGTTCAGGGTCTTGTACTCGTCTTCGCCGGTGCGCAACAGTTGCCGTGCGCTGATTCCCAGCTTGCCGAGCAGCGCCTTGATCTGCGCGGCGTCCAGCGGGGTTTCGAGGTAGCGCACCACGTTCGGCGTCAGGCCACGGGCTTCGAGCAGTTCGAGCGCACCGCGGGATTTCGAGCAGCGCGGGTTGTGATAAAGCGTCAGATCGGTCATGGGCGGGTCGCTTCTTGCGTAGAGTGGCGGCTATTCTAACTGTGCAGCGCGCAATCCAGAACCTTGGGAGGCGATGGGTCGCAGGCGCATTCAATTTTTCACAAGGAACACGACATGACACGGGCACTGGCAGCGGCATTGACGATCATCGGGGCGTTGATGCTGGGGGGCTGCGGTAACGACTACGGCATCGACCAGAACGGGCAGAAAGTGGCGTCCGAGCGCCTCGACAAACAATGGGTCGTGCTCAACTACTGGGCCGAATGGTGCGGCCCGTGCCGCACGGAAATCCCGGAACTCAATCATTTGGCCGAAGAGCTCAAGGGCAAGAAAATCGGCGTGTTCGGGGTCAACTTCGACAACGTGCAGGGTGAAGAGCTGAAGAGCGCCAGCGAAAAACTGGGCATCAAATTCACGGTGCTGGCGCAGGATCCGTCGGAACTGTTCGAACTGCCGCGCAGTGAGGCCTTGCCGGTGACCTACATCATCGACAACAAGGGCAAGGTGCGGGAGCAGCTGATGGGTGAGCAGACGGCGGCGGGGGTGATGGCGAAGCTTGAGGCGTTGCAGGCGACCAACTGATTCGCCTTGGCTGATCGTCGCTGATCGTTCCCACGCAGAGCGTGGGAACGATTCGAAGGATCAGCCTTCTTCCAGCCACCAGCGCAACGGCTTGCCTTCAGCCGGCCAGAAACGCATCTGCTCGATCGGCGAGATATCCCAGCGTTCCACGTGTTCCAGGGCCTGGAGGAAGCGTTGCTCCTGCTCCATCAGCGCCGGGGCACAGAGTTTGCGGGTCTTGCCGATCTTGCCGAAGCTCAGCTTGTCGCCTTCCAGAGTGTACGGCGCGAACCAGTGGTTGCAGCCGCCATTGCCATACGCCCGGCCATCATCGCCAAGGGTCACGGTCAGGTGGCTGTAGTCCATCAGCGGACGCTCGCCGATCCATTCCAGAATGTAGCTGCGGTTCTGTTGCAGTTGCACAGGCTCCGCGGCGCAACCCATCAGGCCGGCGCCGACAACAGCGGTCAGGGCCAGGTGTTTCATCACGCCGGCTCCTGGCATTTCGGGCACAGGTGCTTGTCGCCAACGGTTTTCCAGCCGAGCTCGGCGATGCGTGCGGTGGCGGCCGGTTTTTCCGCAGGCTTGCCCAACTTGGCGTCCACGGCGAATTCGAAGCTCAGCTCCCTGGCGCAGCTGTCGCAGTTGACCTGCCAGGTGTGGATCGCCAGCTCACCAAACACCGGGCCGGTGGTCATTGCGGTCCATTGGCCCGGCGGGTTGATCAGGTGGCGGACGGTGTCGACGGTCAGACGCATGGACAAGTCCTTGCTGCCTTTGAGGGTTACGACCAGCACGTCGCCGATGCGGATCGAGCCACCGTTGCCGGTGACCTGATAACGGCCCGGAACCAGGGCGCGGCATTCGGTGAGGGTGTGTTGCGGGTTCATCAGGGTGTAGCGGAAATCGTGTTCGACCATGGGTCCTCCAAATATGCGCGACATGCTAGCACGGGCTTGATTGCAGAATGATGCGCGCGTGCGACCTTCGATCCGGTTCAAATCGACACCGCAGTCGTGGCAAACTGCCGCCTTCATTTTCAAGGAACGGAACATGGCGCTGATCGAATGTTATGAATGCAAGCGGAGCATCAGCTCCGAAGCCACGGCATGCATTCATTGCGGGGCCCCGCTGGCAGAGGCGCCTGCTTCGCACGCCCAGACGGGCACGTCGACAATTTCCTTTGGCAGCCTGCCGCGCAACAAGGCCGTGCCCGAGGCTTATGTTCCGCCGCCGGCACCCGAGCGGCCGAAGATCATGCCGGCCGCTGCGGGGCGACGCCGTCGTTCGCAGCCGGTCGAGCCGGTGTTGAACCCGGATGGCTCGCGCCCGGTGGAAGGCTGGCTGAAGATCATGGCGTTTCTGATGCCGCTGGTGTTTGTCTGGTTCCTGCTGCGTAACGGGCACTCCCTCAAGCAGCGTTTACTGGGGTTCGGCTGGCTGGCGCTGTTGATCCTGTGCGTAGCGATTACCCCGACGCCGCCTCCGGTCTGAGTCCGATCGTTCAGCCTTCGACCTGGTTCTGCGGCGCACCCGCCGCCCAGGTCGCGATGTTGTGCAGGGTGGTCGCGGCAATCGCGCCCAGCGCCTCATGGGTCAGAAACGCCTGATGCGCGGTGACGATCACATTGGGGAACGTCAGCAGCCGCGCCAGCACGTCGTCCTGTAGCGGCAGGTCGGAACGGTCCTCGAAAAACAGCTGCGCTTCCTCTTCATACACATCCAGTCCCAGATAACCGAGCTGGCCGTCCTTCAAGGCGTCGATCAGCGCTGGCGTGTCCACCAGACCGCCGCGCCCGGTGTTGATCAGCATCGCCCCCGGTTGCATGTGCGCCAGCGAATCACGGTTGATCAGGTGTCTGCTCTGTTCGTTGAGCGGGCAGTGCAGGCTGATGATCCGCGACTGTGCCAGCAGATCCGGCAGGCTCAGGTAGCGCGCGCCTAACGCTTCGACGGCGGGATTCGGATAAGGGTCGTAGGCCAGCAGTTCGCAGCCAAAGCCGTGCATGATTTTCGCGAAGGTCGCGCCGATCTGCCCGGTGCCGACGATGCCGACGGTTTTGCCCACCAGATCGAAACCGGTAAGACCGTGCAGGCTGAAATCGCCTTCGCGGGTGCGGTTGTAGGCGCGATGCAGGCGCCGGTTGAGGGCGAGGATCAACGCCACCGCATGCTCGGCCACCGCGTGGGGCGAGTAGGCTGGTACACGCACGACGGCCAGCCCCAGACGTTTGGCGACGGTCAGATCCACGTGGTTGTAGCCGGCCGAACGCAAGGCGATAAGGCGAGTGCCGCCGGCCGCCAGACGTTCCAGCACCGGCGCGCTCAGGTCATCGTTGATGAAGGCGCAGACCACCTCGTGATGTTCGGCCAGCGCTGCGGTATCGAGGCTGAGCCGGGCCGGCTGGAAGTGCAGTTCGATCCCGGCCGGGCAGTCGGCGGCGAGGAAACTGTCGCGGTCGTAGGTCTGGCTGCTGAAAACGATCGTGCGCATGAAATCCTCCTGGAGCATCGACGCGGGCGCAATTCACCCGCGACAACTGTAGCCGCGTCGGCGTTGACCGGCATTGCCGTGGATCAGGCGCTGATCTTCGCCTGGGCTGCCAGACGATTGATCGCCCGTTCCAGCTCGTCCAGCGCGGTCGAGGCCTTGGGGTCCTGCTGCTTGAGCAGGGTTTCGCTGCGCTGGCAGGCGGCGCGCAATTGCGGCACACCGCAGTAGCGAGTGGCGCCATGCAGGCGGTGCACCCGTTCGAGCAGACCGTTTTGATCCTGATGGTCGCGGGCGGTGCGGATGGCTTCGCGGTCGGCTTCAAGCGAAGCCAGCAGCATCGCCAGCATGTCCGCCGCCAGATCCGCCTTGCCGGCAGCCAGGCGCAAACCTTCCTCGTGATCGAGAATCGGCAGTTCCTGATTGCCCAGCAGGCTTTCACCGCCCCGGTCCGGCGCCTGATTGCGCAGCGCCAGGCCGGTCCACTTCAGCACCACCTGCGCCAGTTGCCGCTCGCTGATCGGCTTGGTCAGGTAGTCGTCCATGCCGCTTTGCAGCAGCGCGCGTTTTTCATTGGCCATGGCGTGGGCGGTGAGGGCGACGATCGGCAGCGGCGTGCAGTGCCGCTCGCTTTCCCACTGGCGAATCGTCTCGGTGCTCTGGCGTCCGTCCATGCCGGGCATCTGCACGTCCATCAGCACCAGATCGAAGGTTTCGTTCTGCACCGCCTTGACTGCGGCATAACCGCTTTCCACGGCCAGCACCTTGGCGCCCATGTCTTCGAGCAGCGTCTGCACCAGCAACAGGTTGGCGGGGTTGTCGTCGACGCACAGCACTTTCGGCGCGCGGCTCGACAACGGTTCGCCCGGTTCGCTGCGCTGCTGGCGCGGGTTGACCATGTCCGACAAGGCCCGGCGCAGTTTGCGGGTGCAGGCCGGTTTCGATTGCAACTGACTGTGAGGGTTGGGCACCGAAAGGTGATAGAGCGTCAGCTCGGTGGTCGGGCATAACACCAGCACCCGGCAACCGAGGTGCTCAAGGTCCCAGATGTGCTGGTTGAGGCGCTCCGGCGGCATGTCGTTACTGGTGATGCCGAGCACCGCCAGATCGATGGCCTGATCGGTCTGATGGGCGCCGGTAACGCCATTGGTCAGGCTTTCCAACGTGTTGAACGGCGTGACGTCGAGGCCGCAGTCTTCCAGTTGATGCTGCAGGGCCTGGCGCGCCAGTTCATGGTTTTCCAGCACCGCCACCCGGCGCCCGAGCAACGGCGCGGCGGGCAGGTCTTCGGCATCGTCGCGGGTCTTGGGCAGGTTCAGGCTGATCCAGAATTCCGAACCTTCGCCCGGGGTGCTGTCGACGCCGATTTCGCCGCCCATCTGTTCGATCAGGCGCTTGGAAATCACCAGCCCCAGGCCGGTGCCACCGGGTTGGCGCGACAGCGAATTGTCGGCCTGGCTGAAAGCCTGGAACAACGCGCGCACATCCTGGTTCGACAGGCCGATGCCAGTGTCCTGAATGCTGATGCGCAACTGCACGCTGTCGTCGTTTTCTTCTTCGAGCATGGCGCGGGCGACGATGGTGCCTTCGCGGGTGAACTTGATCGCGTTACTCACAAGGTTGGTCAGGATCTGCTTGAGCCGCAGCGGATCACCGACCAGCGACAGCGGCGTATCGCGGTACACCAGACTCACCAGTTCCAGCTGCTTGGCGTGGGCGGCGGGGGCGAGGATGGTCAGGGTGTCCTGTAACAGGTCGCGCAGGTTGAACGGAATATGGTCGAGCACCAGTTTGCCGGCCTCGATCTTCGAGAAATCGAGGATCTCGTTGATGATCCCCAGCAGGCTGTCGGCGGACTTTTCGATGGTGCCCAGGTAGTCGAGCTGGCGCGGGGTCAGTTCACTTTTCTGCAACAGGTGGGTGAACCCCAGAATGCCGTTGAGCGGCGTGCGGATCTCGTGGCTCATGTTGGCGAGGAATTCGGATTTGATCCGGCTCGCTTCCAGCGCTTCTTTACGGGCCAGGTCCAGCTCGATGTTCTGGATCTCGATGGTTTCCAGGTTCTGGCGCACGTCTTCGGTGGCCTGATCGACGCTGTGCTGCAATTCTTCCCGGGCGTTCTGCAGGGTGCCGGCCATGCGGTTGATGCCGGACGCCAGTTCATCCAGTTCCTGACTGCCCAGCGGTGGCAGGCGGGTTTCCAGATGACCGTCCTTGAGCTGGGCGACGGCCTGTTTGATCTGGCTCAGCGGGCGGTTGATCGTGCGGCCCATGCGCAAGGCCAGCAGCGCGGCGCCGGCCAGCCCCGCACCAATCAGCAACAGACTGGCGAACAGGCTCCGATAGCCGCGCAACAACATACCGTTGTGCGACAGCTCCAGTTCGACCCAGCCGAGCAAACGGTCGGACTCTTGCGGGATCAGCTCGCCGGCGAGGTTGCGGTGTTTGCCGAAGACTGGCAGCAGATAGCGGGTGGCATCGTTGCCGCTGCGTCGCAGCAGGTGCGCGCTGTCACCGCTCGGCGCCTGATTGAGCATGGTCGGGCCGGCGTGGGCGAGAGGAGAGCGGTCGGGCGCGAGGAAGGTCACGGCGCGCACGTCTGGTTGTTCGAGGGACTGGGTGGCGATGCGCTCGAGCAGTTCGGCATCGCCGTGGCCCATGGCCGGTGCCACCAGCGGAGCCAGTTGCTCGGCGATCATTTCGCCGCGCTGCATCAGTTGAGCTTGCAGGTCGGATTGCTGCGTCCAGGTGAAGTACCCGCCCAGCACCAGTGCCATCAGGCTGGTCGGCAACAGGGTCAGCAACAATACGCGACCTTTGATTCCCAGTTTCTTGAGCACGCCTTTCTCCTGCATCCCGCTGATCGTTGACTCACACGTGCGTCCGGCACGCGGTATCGGCGCAGTGTAGCGATTTGCTTGCGGGCAATCTTGGGAAAAATGATGTCGTGGTTGTTCACTCTCAGGCCGGTCATCTGTCCGACAGGTCAAGCTTGGGTTGCCGGGCGCCGGGCAATCTTGAATAATCGCCCAACTGAGAATTATTTGCAGATAGTCATGACTCCTGTCTCTATTGGCCAACCCCGCATTCTTTCCATCGAAGACGATCCCGTCCTCGGTGCCTATGTCCATGAACAACTGGGCCGCAGCGGCTTCCAGGTGACCTGGTGCCAGAACGGCAGCGAAGGCCTGAGCATTGCCCGGCGCCAGCCGTTCGATGTGGTGTTGATGGACATTCTGTTGCCGGGGCTGGATGGATTGAATGTCCTGACTCAACTGCGTCAGAGCCATTCCACGCCGGTGCTGCTGATGTCGGCGCTGGGTGCCGAGGCCGACCGTATCAGCGGTTTCCGCCTCGGCGCCGACGACTACCTACCCAAACCCTTCAGCATGGCCGAGCTGCATGTGCGGATCGAAGCGATCCTGCGCCGGGTCGCCCTCGACCGTCGTCCGGCGGCCATCGCTCCGGTGGTGCCGGTCGGCGGACTGCGTTTCGACGACGAGCAGTGCGATGTGTTCTACCGTAATCAACCGGCCGGCCTGACCCGCAGCGAATACCGTCTGCTGGAAACCCTCAACCGCAACGACGAGGAAGTACTGAGCAAGGCCTTCCTTTATCAGCACGTTCTGCAACGCGGCTATGCGGCCCACGACCGCAGCCTCGACATGCACATCAGCCAGATCCGCCGCAAACTCAAGTCGGTCGGCTACACCGAGCGGGAAGTGCGCACGGTGTGGGGCAAGGGTTACGTCCTGAGTGCCATCGATGAAAGTGTCTGACCTGCCGGGCCGGCACTCGCTGTTCTGGAAACTCGCCTGCCTGTTGGTGGCGTTCTGTCTGTTGATGATCTGGCTGAGCTGGTCCTGGGGCCGGTACATGGAGCAGCGCAACCAGTTCCTCTCCGGCGACGCCCGTCGCACGTTGAGCCGTTATGCCGCCGAGGCCGAGCGCGCCTGGCAGCAGGGCGGGCGCGATGGCATCGATAGCTGGTTACAGAGCATGGAGTTGCGCGAAGCCGGCTGGGTCGGCGTGATCGGCGGCAACCTGCAGTCGCTGGGCAGCCAGCCGTTGAACGCTCAAGAGCTTCAACGCCTGACCTTCCTGCGCGGCCTTGACTGGCCGATTCACAAAAAGGGCCGGCCGTGGCTGCGGGTTCCATTTCCCACTGACCCGACCGCCGGCAGTCTGGTGATCGAGTTGCCCGAGCGATTTCTGCCGGGCAAATACCGGGTCTTCTGGCGGGTCATCACCAACGGGGTGATTCCAGGTCTGTTCACCTTGCTGCTGTGCGTCGGCCTGTATCGCCTGCTGGTGGTGCCGCTGAACAATCTGCGCGAGCAGGCCAATGCGTGGCGTGCCGATCAATTGAATGTGCGCTTGTCGAGCGGCATCACCCAGCGGCCCGATGAGCTTGGCGAACTGGCCCGTGCTTTCGACTCGATGTCCGAACGCCTGCAATCCACCGTGGCCCTGCAACAGCAACTGTTGCGCGACCTGTCCCACGAACTGCGCACGCCCCTGAGTCGGTTGCGGGTCGCCAGCGAAAGCGAGCAGCAGCTGCAACCGCTGCGCGAACGTATCGGTCGCGAAGTCGACGTGATGCAGCGATTGGTGGAGGACACCCTGCAACTGGCCTGGCTCGACACCGAACGCGCGCCGTTGCCGGACGAAGCGATCCAGATTCAGGCACTGTGGGAAATGCTCACGGAAAACGCCTGCTACGAAAGCTGCTGTCCGATGGGGCAGTTGCAGTGCGGGGTGGAGGCCTCATGCTGGGTGCGCGGCAATCTCAACACCCTGGCCCAGGCACTGGAAAACATTCTGCGCAATGCGATTCGACATTCGCCACCGGGCGGCATCGTGCGGCTCGACGGTCGACGGGATGGCGATTACTGGCACCTGTGGCTGGAGGACGAGGGCGGCGGCGTGGCCGAAGCGGACCTTGAGCGGATCTTCTCGCCCTTCATCCGACTCGATGGCTCGCGGCCGGGGGACGGTGGTTTTGGGTTGGGGCTGAGCATCGCGAGGAACGCGGTGCAACGCCAGGGCGGAACCCTGTGGGCCGAGAACGGGCCATCGGGATTGCGACTGAATCTGCGGTTGGTGGCGGATGACAGTGCTGTCAGTCCTGACGTTTTCGCTGGCAAGCCAGCTGCCACAGTGGACATGAGCCGCCCGCAGATCGTTTGAGCTGCACAAGAAAGTGTCAGCGCTGCTGACACTATTTAAAAGTCGCACCACTGGCGCGACTTTTATTGCTTATTCCAAGAAACCATAAGCACCACACTTTGCGTGATATGGCCTGCGCAGGTTTGCCGGTATGATAGGCGCCCCCGCTGTCCGGATTGCGAAAAACGCCATGACCTTGCAGTACCCAACCATCGCCGATTGCGTCGGCAACACGCCGCTGGTGCGTTTGCAGCGCCTGCCCGGTGTCACCAGCAACACCCTTTTGCTCAAGCTCGAAGGGAACAACCCGGCGGGTTCGGTCAAGGATCGTCCGGCGCTGTCGATGATCACCCGTGCCGAGTTGCGCGGGCAGATCCACGAAGGCGATACGCTGATCGAAGCGACCTCGGGCAACACCGGGATCGCCCTGGCGATGGCCGCCGCGATCAAGGGTTACAAGATGATCCTGATCATGCCGGACAACTCCAGCGCCGAGCGTAAGGCGGCGATGACCGCTTACGGCGCGCAGCTGATTCTGGTCAGCCAGGAAGAGGGCATGGAAGGCGCTCGCGATCTCGCCCAGCGGATGGAAGCCGAAGGCCGTGGCAAGGTGCTGGATCAGTTCGCCAACGGCGACAATCCTGAAGCGCACTACACCACCACCGGCCCGGAAATCTGGCGTCAGACCCAAGGCTCCATCACTCATTTCGTCAGCTCCATGGGCACCACCGGCACCATCATGGGCGTGTCGCGCTACCTCAAGGAGCAGAACGACAACGTGCAGATCGTCGGCCTGCAACCGATGGAAGGTTCGGCCATTCCCGGCATCCGCCGCTGGCCGCAGGAATACCTGCCGAAGATCTACCAGGCCGACCGCGTTGACCGCATCGTCGACATGGCGCAAAGCGAAGCCGAGGACGTCACCCGGCGTCTGGCCCGCGAAGAAGGCATCTTCTGTGGCGTGTCCTCGGGCGGTGCGGTGGCAGCGATGCTGCGCCTGTCCAAAGAAATTGAAAACGCGGTGATCGTCGCGATCATCTGCGACCGTGGCGACCGTTACCTGTCGACCGGCATTTTCGACGCGCCCAACTGATGGCCAAGCATGAGAGAGGCCTGCGCTTCCAGCCCACCGGCGGCAGCAAGGCCGCGCCAATCCCGACCGGCAAAAAACAGCGCCTGAGCATCGAGCGCCTGGCCAATGACGGTCGCGGCATCGCGTTTTTTGAAGGCAAAACCTGGTTCGTCCTCGGCGCTCTGGCGGGTGAGGAGGTCGAAGCGCGGGTGCTCGGCGCCCACGGCAAAGTGGTCGAGGCGCGTACCGAGCGCGTGTTCAGCGCCAGTCAATTGCGTCGTCCCGCACCTTGTCAGCATGCCGGACGTTGCGGTGGTTGCAGCGTTCAGCATCTGCCCCACAACGAACAGCTTGCCCTGAAACAGCGCATGCTCGCCGAGCAGTTGTCGCGAGTCGCCGGTGCCGAGCCCGAGGAGTGGGCGGCGCCGTTGACCGGTCCCGAATTCGGCTACCGTCGTCGCGCCCGGATCGCCGTGCGCTGGGACAGCAAGGCCAAACAGCTTGAAGTCGGTTTCCGTGCCGCCGGCAGTCAGGACATCGTCGCGATCAGCGAATGCCCGGTGCTGGTACAGCCCTTGCAGCCGATCATGACCCGCTTGCCGGAGATGCTGCGGCGCTTGAGCAAGCCTCAGGCGCTGGGGCATGTCGAACTGTTCAGCGGCTCGTCACTCGCCGTCCTGCTGCGTCACATGGCGCCGCTGTCCGAGGCCGACCTGACGATCCTCAAGGATTTCTGCGCATTCCATGAAGCGCAGCTCTGGCTGCATGGCGAAGGCGAACCGCAGCCGGTGGATGATGCACAGTCGCTCGGTTACCGCCTGGAACAATGGGACCTGCAACTGGCCTATCGGCCGGGAGATTTCATCCAGGTCAACGCCGGGGTCAACGAGGCCATGGTCGCCCAGGCGCTGGACTGGTTGAAACCGACGAGCGATGAGCGCGTGCTCGACCTGTTTTGCGGTCTGGGCAACTTTGCCTTGCCGCTGGCAAAAGCCGCGCGTGAAGTGGTGGCGGTCGAAGGCGTGCAGACCATGGTCGATCGCGCGGCGGCCAATGCCGCTAGCAACAATTTGCATAACACAAAGTTTTTTCAGGCCGATTTATCCCAGCCTTTGACCGATGCCCAGTGGATCGGAAACGGCTTTTCTGCGGTACTCTTGGACCCACCGCGCGACGGTGCTTTCGAGGTGGTGCGCAAGCTGGCGGCCTTGGGCGCCAAACGGTTGGTGTACGTGTCGTGCAACCCTGCAACTCTGGCGCGCGATACGGTCGAATTGATCAAGCAGGGCTACCGGTTAAAACGTGCCGGGATTCTCGATATGTTTCCTCAGACGGCACATGTCGAGGCCATGGCGTTATTTGAAGCGAGCCAGGATGGCTCGTCTGATCCGACTGGTCGTCCGTAGCGCTCGCCTTGGCCCCGCGAGCGCGAACGGGCATTGACGGTCAGTGATTTGACGCATTGAATCTGCGTCGTAGGGAAGGTAAAGCAAGATGGTACAGGTGAGAGCACACCAGCCGATCAACACTGACGGCAGTATCAATCTCGAGGCTTGGCTCGATCACGCGGTCAGTGTCGATCTGGCACTGGATCGCGAAGCCTTGAAAGAGGCCTGCGAGTACGCTCGCCAGGCCGAGCAGCAATCCAATGCCGCGAAGAATCTCTGGTCCGAAGGCAGCGGCAGTTTCAGCACGGGCCTTGAGATCGCCGAGATCCTCGCCGACCTCAAGCTCGATCAGGATTCGCTGGTTGCCGCGGTTCTGTATCGCGGCGTACGCGAAGGCCAGATTGAACTCGCAGCGGTCAGCCAGCGCTTCGGCCCGGTGGTCGCCAAGCTGATCGACGGCGTGCTGCGCATGGCGGCGATCAGTGCCAGCCTCAGCCCGCGCCAGTCGATGGTGCTTGGCACTCAGGGCCAGGTGGAAAACCTGCGCAAGATGCTGGTGGCGATGGTCGACGACGTGCGTGTCGCGCTGATCAAGCTCGCCGAACGCACCTGTGCGATCCGCGCGGTGAAAACCGCCGACGACGAAAAACGTAACCGGGTCGCTCGGGAAGTGTTCGACATCTATGCGCCGCTCGCGCATCGACTCGGCATCGGTCATATCAAATGGGAACTGGAGGACCTGTCCTTCCGTTACCTGGAGCCCGATCAATACAAACAGATTGCCAAGCTGCTGCATGAGCGGCGGCTCGACCGCGAGCGTTTCATCGCCGACGTGATGACCCAGCTCAAGGACGAACTGCAGGCCACCGGCGTCGAAGCCGACATCAGCGGCCGGGCCAAACACATCTATTCGATCTGGCGCAAAATGCAGCGCAAGGGTCTGGAGTTCAGCCAGATCTACGACGTGCGTGCGGTGCGCGTGCTGGTGCCGGAAATGCGCGACTGCTACACCGCGCTCGGTATCGTCCACACCCTGTGGCGGCACATCCCGAAAGAGTTCGACGACTACATCGCCAACCCGAAAGAGAACGGCTACCGCTCGCTGCACACGGCGGTAATCGGCCCGGAAGGCAAGGTGCTGGAAGTCCAGATACGGACCCATTCGATGCACGAAGAGGCCGAACTCGGTGTCTGCGCGCACTGGCGCTACAAGGGCACCGACGTCAAGTCCGGCTCCAATCACTACGAAGAGAAAATCTCCTGGCTGCGTCAGGTCCTCGAGTGGCACGAGGAGTTGGGCGACATCGGTGGTCTCGCCGAACAGCTGCGGGTCGATATCGAGCCGGACCGGGTCTACATCTTCACCCCGGACGGTCACGCCATCGACTTGCCGAAGGGCGCGACGCCGCTGGACTTCGCCTACCGCGTACACACCGAAATCGGCCACAACTGCCGTGGCGCGAAGATCAACGGGCGCATCGTTCCGCTCAACTACAGCCTGCAGACCGGTGAACAGGTCGAGATCATCACCAGCAAGCACGGCACTCCGAGCCGCGACTGGCTGAACCCGAACCTGGGCTACGTCACCACGTCCCGGGCGCGGGCGAAGATCGTGCACTGGTTCAAGTTGCAGGCGCGCGACCAGAACGTCGCGGCGGGCAAGACCCTGCTCGAGCGCGAGCTCAATCGCCTCGGCCTGCCAGCGGTGGATTTTGACAAGCTGGCCGACAAGGCCAACATGAAAACCGCCGAAGACATGTTCGCCGCCCTCGGTGCCGGCGACCTGCGTCTGGCGCAACTGGTCAATCTGGCGCAACAACTGGTCGAGCCTGAACGCGGCAACGAACAGTTGGAGCTGATTCCGCGCAAGGCCACCGGCTACAAACCGGGCAAGCGCGGCGACATTCAGATCCAGGGCGTCGGCAACCTGATGACCCAGATGGCCGGCTGCTGCCAGCCGTTGCCGGGCGATGCGATCGTCGGTTACATCACCCAGGGCCGTGGCGTGAGCATTCACCGCCAGGATTGCGCCTCGGTGTTGCAACTGGCCGGGCGCGAGCCGGAGCGGATCATCCAGGTCAGTTGGGGCCCGGTGCCGGTGCTCACCTATCCGGTGGACATCGTCATCCGCGCCTACGACCGTTCCGGTCTGCTGCGTGACGTCTCGCAGGTGCTGCTCAACGAGCGGATCAACGTGCTGGCGGTCAACACCCGCTCGAACAAGGAAGACAACACCGCGCTGATGTCCCTGACCATCGAGATTCCGGGTCTGGACGCGCTGGGGCGATTGCTGGGGCGGATTTCCCAGTTGCCGAACATTATCGAAACGCGGCGTAACCGGACTCCATGAAACCGACCTACAGCCTTGACGACCTGCTGCACCTGATGAACCGTCTGCGTGACCCGCAGTATGGTTGCCCGTGGGATATCAGGCAGACTTACGCGACCATCGTTCCACACACCCTTGAAGAGGCCTACGAAGTCGCCGACGCCATCGAGCGCGGCGACTTCGATCACTTGCAGGGGGAGTTGGGCGATCTGCTGTTTCAGGTGGTGTATTACAGCCAGTTGGCCCGGGAAGAAGGGCGATTCGAATTCGCCGGCGTGGTCGACGGCATCACCCGCAAACTGATCCGTCGTCATCCGCATGTGTTCCCCACTGGCGATCTGTATGCGTCGCTGGACGTGCCGCGTCTGAGTGAAGAGCAGGTCAAGCAGCGCTGGGAGGAAATCAAGGCCGAGGAGCGCGCCGAGAAATCCACCGAGCCGCAGCAACTGTCACTGCTCGACGATGTGCCTGCTGCGTTGCCGGCATTATCCCGCTCGGCCAAGTTGCAGAAGCGCGCAGGTCAGGTCGGTTTCGACTGGCCGGATGCCTTGCCGGTGCTGGACAAGGTCCGTGAAGAGCTCGATGAAGTGCTCGAAGCCATGTCCGAAAATGACCCGCAAGCGGTGGCCGACGAGATCGGTGATCTGCTGTTTTCGGTGGTCAATCTGGCCCGGCACCTGAAGGTCGATCCGGAAACCGCATTGCGTGGCGCCAACGCCAAGTTCGAACGACGTTTCCGTTTTATCGAACAGGCATTGCGCGATACCCACCGCCCCATGGAAGATTGCACCCTCGAAGAGTTGGACGCCCTGTGGGGCGAAGCCAAACGTCAGGAAAAGAATTCGCCCAGCTGTGGCTGAGCCGTTGCCCAAGTGAGTAAGCATCAATGAGCCTTTCCCTTCGCGACCAGTTGCTCAAGGCAGGACTGGTCAACCAAAAGCAGGCCAAGCAGGTCAGCAAAGACAAACAGAAACAACAGCGCCTGGCCCACAAAGGTCAGATCGAACTGGACGACTCCCAGCAGCGTGCTGCCCAGGAAGCCATGGCCGAGAAGGTCAAGCGCGACCAGGAGCTGAACCGCCAGCAGCAGGAGAAGGCGGAAGCCAAGGCCCGCGCCGCGCAGGTCAAGCAGTTGATCGAGGTCTCGCGTCTGCCGAAGCTGACGACCGAGGACTACTACAACTTCGTCGACGACAAGAAGGTCAAGCGCATCTCGGTCAACACGCTGATGCGCAACAAGCTCAGCAGCGGCTCGCTGGCGATCGTGCACCACGCTGGCGGTTACGAAGTGATTCCTCGTGAGGCGGCCCTGAAGATTCAGGAGCGCGATCCACAGCGCATCGTCCAGCTCAACGAGAAGGTCGAAGAGGTCAATGCCGAGGACGATCCGTACGCGGCCTATGTGATCCCTGATGATCTGATGTGGTAATCGGGTCTCGCCGGGCGCTGCGAAGCGGCCCTGAAATCCCCAAAACGACAAACCCCGCTCATGGCGGGGTTTGTCGTTTTCAATGCTGTGGTTTTGTTTCAGGCGGATTTCCGATCCCGCTGCTGTTCCTGCAGTTCCAGTTCGGCCTTGTAGTTGTGGGCGTCGATCTCGTTGTGGAACATGCCGACCAGCAAGTCTTGTTGATGCACATCCCAGATCCGTACGCCGGCGGCTACGCCTTCATGGGACATGTGTGAATCGTCGCGTTCAGTTACTTTTACAGTCATCTGCTAGCTCCAAATCTCAAGTTATCTGCAGCAAGGCGTGTGCAGGACTCTGTTATAGATTTTGTTAGCCTGCTAAGTAAACGCCCGATTCGTGCAATGTATTCTTGCGAAATCTGCAACAGCGCTGGAGCCCGCAGAAACCGCGACATTCAGTCGCAGGGCATTGAGTTCCATGACAAAAGCTTCATGTTTCTGACGGCGATTTTCAAGCAATACACCGACCCTGTGGGAGCGGGCTTGCTCGCGAATGCGATTTAACATTCAACATTTTTGTCGACTGACCCACCGCTTTCGCGAGCAAGCCCGCTCCCACAGCAGGTTGTGTTTATGGCTGGCGAAAAAAAACGCCCCGAACCAGTCGGGGCGTTTTCATGTGCGGCTCAGCGGGAGGGAATTACTTGCCTTCCCAGCGCTTCAGCACGAGGGTGGCGTTGGTGCCACCGAAGCCGAAGCTGTTGCTCATCACGGTGTTGATGGTGGCGTTCTCGCGGGTCTTGGTCAGCACCGGCAGATCGGCCACTTCAGGGTCCAGTTCGTCGATGTTGGCGGAACCGGCGATGAAGTTGCCTTCCATCATCAGCATGCAGTAGATCGCTTCGTGAACGCCGGCGGCGCCCAGGGAGTGACCCGACAGGCTCTTGGTGGAGCTGATGGCCGGGGCTTTGTCGCCGAACACTTCGCGCACACCTTTCATTTCCGCGACGTCGCCGACCGGAGTCGAAGTGCCGTGGGTGTTCAGGTAGTCGATCGGGGTGTCGACGGTGGACAGCGCCTGCTGCATGCAGCGGATCGCGCCTTCGCCGCTTGGAGCCACCATGTCGTAGCCGTCGGAAGTCGCGCCGTAGCCAACGATTTCCGCGTAGATCTTCGCGCCACGGGCGAGAGCGTGTTCCAGCTCCTCAACCACCACCATGCCGCCACCACCGGCGATGACGAAACCGTCACGGTCGGCGTCGTAGGCGCGGGAAGCTTGTTCCGGGGTGTCGTTACGCTTGCTGGACAGGGCGCCCATCGCGTCGAACAGGAACGACTGGCTCCAGTGCTCTTCTTCACCGCCACCGGCAAACACGATGTCCTGCTTGCCCATCTGGATCTGTTCCATGGCGGTACCGATGCAGTGAGCACTGGTGGCGCAGGCAGAAGCGATGGAGTAGTTCAGACCCTTGATCTTGAACGGGGTGGCCAGGCAAGCCGAAACGGTGCTGCTCATGGTCCGCGTTACACGGTATGGGCCGACGCGCTTGACGCCTTTCTCGCGCAGGATGTCCAGCGCTTCCATCTGGTTCAGGGTCGATGCGCCGCCGGAACCTGCGATCAGGCCGGTACGCGGGTTGGACACCTGCTCTTCGGTCAGACCGGAGTCGGCGATGGCGTCTTTCATGGCCAGGTAGGCGTAAGCCGCTGCGTGGCCGACGAAGCGATAGATCTTGCGATCGATCAGCTCTTCAAGGTTGAGGTCGATGGAGCCGGAAACCTGGCTACGCAGACCCATTTCGGCGTATTCCGGGTTGAACCGGATGCCAGGGCGGCTTGCACGCAGGTTAGCGGAGACGGTCTCTTTGTCATTGCCCAGGCACGAAACGATGCCCAGACCAGTGATAACGACGCGGCGCATGCGAATAACCCTTAGAAGTTGTCAGTGGAGGTGAACACGCCGACGCGAAGGCCTTCGGCGGTGTAGATTTCGCGACCGTCGACAGTCACCGAACCGTCCGCGATGGCCAGGTTCAGCTTGCCCTTGAGGACGCGCTTGATATGAATGTTGTAGGTGACTTTCTTGGCGGTCGGCAGGACCTGGCCGAAGAATTTCACTTCGCCCGAACCCAGCGCACGGCCACGGCCCGGCAGGCCTTGCCAGCCCAGGAAGAAGCCGACCAATTGCCACATGGCATCCAGACCCAGGCAGCCCGGCATCACCGGATCGCCTTCGAAGTGGCACGCGAAGAACCACAGGTCAGGGTTGATATCCAGCTCGGCGACCAATTCACCTTTGCCGTACTTGCCGCCTTCTTCGCTGATCAGGGTGATGCGATCCACCATCAGCATGTTCGGGGCGGGCAGTTGCGCGTTACCTGGGCCGAACAGCTCACCGCGACTGCAGCGCAGCAGGTCTTCCCGAGTAAAGGCGTTTTGTTTGGTCATGCGAGCTCCTCAATAATCCCATGCGGCAGGTGGGGCAAATCTTCCCGGCCGATCGACGCGTTCATGCCTCGAACCGGCAGCCTACTCATAGACTATTGCGTTGTGGTGAAAGTCACAGCACCAAGGACATGAATGTACACTTGTGCACTGAAATTTTTAATCAAGCCCCTTTTGAGGCCCGTTCGGGTGCCTAAGACTGCCGCACTTTCGCTTTTCACGCCAGTCGCAGATGCTCGAAAGGGCCTCTCTACTGCACCCAGCGCTGCAGAATCTGCTGCAGGTCATTGCGTTTGAATGGCTTGGCCAGGTAATCGTTCATCCCCGCCGCGAGGCAGTTTTCCCGGTCGCCCTGTAAAGCATTGGCGGTCAGGGCGATGATCGGCACCTGGCCGCAGCCGGGCAGCTGCCGGATCCGCCGGGTCGCTTCGTAACCGTCGATCAGCGGCAAGCGGCAATCCATCAGAATCGCTTCGAAACGGCTGTCCCCGGCACTGCGCACCGCCTGCACGCCATCGGTGGCGACGCTGACGGTAAAGCCCAGGCTGCGCAACATCGCTTCGATCACCGTCTGGTTGACCGGGTTGTCCTCGACCAGCAGCACATTTCGGCCTTCGCCGTGACTTGCACCGTTCAATGTGCGCGGTGCGGCAAGCACGGGCAGCGTCTGCTTATATAGGGCCAGTGGTATTTCCAGGGTGAACACCGAGCCGCGACCTTCTTCACTCTGGGCGCGCAAGGTGCCGCCCATCCGTTCAGCGAGCGTGCGGGCAATCGGCAGGCCCAGACCGGTGCCGCCATATCGACGGGAAATCGAGCTGTCGGCCTGCTGGAACGCGTTGAACATCAGCTCCAGGCTTTCCGGCGAAATGCCGATGCCACTGTCACGTACCGCGCAGGTGAACCACAGCAATTCGTGATCCAGCGATTGCCATTGCGCCTCGATGCTGACGCGCCCCTGCTCGGTGAACTTCAGTGCATTGCCGACCAGGTTGACCAGAATCTGCCGGATCCGCGTCGGATCGCCCTGTACCTGCAAGTCGTGCATGTCATCGGGGATCCGCAGCTGCAGGGCCAGCCCGCGTTGCGCCGCGCTGTGCTGGAAGGAATGGGCGCAGGCGCCGATCAGGTCGGCGAGGTTGAACGGAATGTGCTCCAGCTCCAGCTCCGAACGTTCGATGCGCGAGAAATCCAGAATGTCGTTGATCACCTTGAGCAAGTGCTCGGTGGACTCGGAAGCCAGCGCCGCGTACTCGACCTGCTCCTCGGTCATGTCGGTGGTTTCCAGCAATTGCAGCATGCCCAGCACGCCGTTCATCGGGGTGCGCAGTTCATGGCTCATCATCGCCAGGAAATCCGATTTGGCGTTGTTGGCCTTTTCCGCCTCTTCGCGGGTCTGGATCAGTTGCGCCATCGCCTGATGCTGTTCGCGGCTGGCCTGCTCCAGTGCCTGGGCCAGGTTGTTGATGTGCTGGGACAGTGCGCCCAGCTCGGTGTCATCGACGATCGGCAGCGGGGTCTTGTAGTCGCCCTCCTGAATCGCCTTGACCGCATTGCCGATGTCGCGGATCGGCTGCGACAGGCTGCCGGCCAGTCGCCGCGCCAGCACAAAGGTGAAGAGCAGGGCGAACAACGCCAGAATCCCGGCCTTGAGCAGGATCTCCTGTTGGCGCTGACTGAAGGCATCGTTGGACAGACCGACGATCACCCGCCCCAGATAATCCTCGCTGGCCACCCCGGGGCTGCTCTTGCCGTCCTGAAAGAAATCGTTGTGCAGGGCGATGCGTTGCAGCCGCACCGGCGCCTGGAACACTTCGACCTGATGCGGGCGATTGTGCGCATCCGCCGGCTGTTCGACGTAGGCCAGAATCCGGTTGGCGCTGTCCTGCACTTCCAGAAACCGCACGTTCGGCGTGGCCAGCGTGGCCTTGAGCAGGCTTTCCAGGACTTCGTTATTGCCGGAAATCACCCCGTATTCGGTGGCCGGTGCGAGCTGGTTGGCGATCAACTGGCCGGTGTGATTCAGCTCCTGACGCAGATCCTGAATGCGCACGAAGGTGAAAAAGCTGATCAGCAGCAAGGTCAGCAACAGCGCAGGGCCCAGGCTGATCAACTGAGTGCGGGTGTTGATGTCCCAACGGCGGAAAATCATGGGCGGCGCTCTCCTTCGGCCAGTTCTGCGGCGACAGACGCTTCATTGATCGGTTCTATCCCTAAGGAACGAGCCACCTGCGCATTACTTGAGACTTTAAAACGCCCGGGGTAGAGCGTGCGCGGCCAGGTGGCCGGTGGCCGGTCCAGCAATTCGTCGAGGACGGCCAGCCAGTCGTTCTGATCGCTGTAGGTACTGGCCAGGCTGCCGGCGCGAACGAACGAGACATTCGGCCCGACCAGTGCCAGTTGCCGAGAGTAACTGCTGAGCAACAGGTTTTTTGCGGTTTTCGGGTTGTACAGGTCAGGGTCGTCGAGGCCCAGCAGCACGTCGCTGTTTTTCAGCACGGTCTGCAAGGGTCGGCTGTCGTGGGTGTTGTCCCAGCGCTGCGGGACGATTTGCAGATTCAGCGGCTGGGCGGCCGATTGCAGCTCCTTGAGCAGGAACTCGCTGTGCTGATCGAACAGCACGCCGACGCGCCCGGCCTGGGGCAGAATCCGGCGGATCAGTTGCAACTGACGACTCAGCGGCGGATCGGCCCACAGCAGGCTCAAGTGGGGTGGCTGCGCGTCGCCGAAGCGTTGTCGGGCTTGCAAGCGGCTGATGCGCAGGACCAAAGTCGCGGGGCCTTGGCTTTCCTGCATGCGCCAGTCGAGGCTCGGCAAATCGAGCAGGATCAGGCGCAGGCTCGATGGCAACTTGCCCGGTGCTGGCAGGCTGGCCAGTGGCTGGAAATGCACGCGGTCGGTGGGGCGCAGTTCGCTCAGGGCCTGAACGAAGGACTGCACACCGGGGCTTTCCTCGGCGCCGGTCAGCAGAATGTCGGCCGCCTGCACCGCCACGCCATGCAGCCATGCTGTCAGGAACAGACAGAGCCCGGCCAGCCATTGGCCGAGCGTTGGCATCTTCCGTGACATGGCGTAACGCATCTAGAACTCCAGCTCGGCGCTGAAATACACCACGCGGCGTTCGTCGTAATTGTTGTCGACGAAGGTGGTCGGCTCATGGTCGAGGCGTTGTTGCAGCACGCCGGCCAGTTGCAGTTGGGCCTTGCCCAGGGCGATGCGTTTGGCGATCCGCGTGTCGACCCGCTCGAAGCGGTAACCGTTGAGCGCGTTGTCACCGTAATAGAAGAGGGCGCTGTTCCAGCCGTGGCCCCAATCGCGCAGCCAGCCCGCCGAACCGCTGTTGCGCGCGGTGAATTGCTGATCCAGCGGATTGCTCGCCTCGGCGTCGACGAAGGCGTAGGTCAGGCGCAAGCGGTCGGCCGCACTCAGGCGCCAGTCCATTTGCGTCTCTGTGCCGCGAAAGCGCGAATCGTTGGCGTTGCTGGCGATGTACTGATTGTTGCGCAGCGGCTCGCTGATCATCCCGGTGATTTCGTCGTAGAACAGCTTCACGTCCAGCGCCAGGCCCCATTCCGGGAAAAAGCCGTTGTAGCCCAGTTCCCGCGAGCGCATGTGTTCCTGGTCCAGATCGCCGGGGCCCCGGGTCTTGACGAAGTAGCGGGCCGAAGACTGGCCATAGGCGGCGGGCCGCAGGTTGGTCACCTGATAACTCCAGTTGACGTTGTTCTCGAACATGTCCGGCGAACGGATGGCTTCCGAATACACCGCGCGCAGGCTGTGCCGCGGATTGAACAGGTAGTTGACCGCAAACCGGGGCGTCAGCGAGCTGCCGATCAATTGCGTGTCTTCGAACATGGCGCCGCCCTGCAACAGCCAGTGTTCGCTGGCGCGCCATTCCAGTTGGCCGAAGGTGCGCCAGGTGGTGTCGTCCAGCGTGCCGTTGAAGTAGGTCTCGGAGTCGGCACGGTCGTAACGATAGTTCAGACCGCTGACCAGACGCAGGCTATCGGACAGGCTGAGGGTGTCCTGCAACTCCAGGTCGTAGCGCGATTCCCGGGCACTCTGGTCGATGTCACCGCACAGAGTCTGGCGCGCGCCGTTGCGCCACTGATCCAGCACCTGATTGGCCAGGGTCATTTCCTGCGGTGTACCGGCGGGGGCGCCGGGGCCGGTGAACAGGGTCATGTTGCGGGCCAGGCGCTCGGTGTAGTTCGGGTTAAGTTGCCACAGCTCGGTCAATTGCGGGCTGAACGACACTTCGGCGTCACAGGCGCGCCAGGTCTGCTGGCGATCCCAGTGTTGTGCCGAGCCTTGCACGTAAAGGCTGTGATCGGGATTGAGGTCGAGGTTCCAGCGCACCGAGCCGGCGTAGTCCTTGGCTACCACGTCGGAATTGTTCCCGGCAGCGGTAATCCCGGAGAACACCGGGCGGTAGGTGTAAGGCCGCTGATTGGTCCCGTCCTTGGCGTTGACCTGCCAGTCCAGGCTCTGGTTGTCGCTCAGGGTCTGGCTGACCGCGAGGTTGAAGCGGTTCAAGCGGCGGTTGTCGCGGTAGTCGGCGCCGGTGCGGTCGCTGTCGAAACCGTCGTCCTCCTGGCCGGACAGCGACAGACGCAGGTCGCCGCCATTCCAGCCGGTGCTCTGGCTGGCATAGAAATCATTGATGCCGCGTTGGCCGCGGGTCAGCTTCAGTCGTGTGCCGTGGCTGTCCGCCGGGTTGCGGGTGATGATGTTGATCACCGCCATCAGCGCGTTGGCGCCGTAGCTGACGGTGTTCGGGCCGCGAAAGACTTCGATGCGCTCGATGTCTTCCATGGCCACCGGGATATCGCTCCAGTCCACGGTCGCCAGACCGGCGCGGTACACCGAGCGGCCGTCGATCAACACCTGCATGCGCCGGGCTTCGCTGGCGTTGGTCCCGTGATAGTTCACCGCCGCCTGATTGCCGCTGATGTTGCCGACCATCATCCCTGGCACCAGGCGCAGCAGTTCACTGATGTCCCGGGCACCGCTGGCGCTGATCAGTTCGCTGTCGAGTACGGTCATGCTGCCCGGGACTTCCGCCGGCGACTGTTTCAGGCGCGTGGCGGTCAGGATCTGCGGCAAGGCCTCACTGTCGACAAACAGGTCGTCCGCCAACAGCACCGGGCTGAACAGCAGCGCCAGCAGCAGGGACGAACGCGGGGAAGGGGGGCCAGAAAACACGACGCAGCCTTGATAGCAAAGAATTGGCGCGCATGTTAACCGAGGTCGACGACTTTTCCAGTCACGTTGCAGGCATTTTCCTCGGTTTTATTGGTCTTCTTCCTACAAGTGCGGGTAATTGACGCCGGGGCTGTCCGAGAAGGGGACGCTCCGTATAATGCCGGCATCGCCACTGGTATGGATTAACGGATTACATATGACTGAACAGCGCCCGATTGCGGTCCTGGGAGGCGGAAGTTTCGGTACCGCCGTGGCCAATCTGTTGGCCGAGAACGGCCATCAAGTCCGGCAGTGGATGCGTGACCCCGAGCAGGCCGAGGCCATCCGGGTCAATCGCGAGAACCCGCGTTACCTCAAAGGCATCAAGATTCTGCCGGGCGTGACTGCGGTCACCGACCTGCAGGAAACCCTCGACGCCTGCGATTTGTGTTTCGTCGCGTTGCCGTCCAGCGCGCTGCGCACGGTGTTGGCAGCGCACGCCGAACGCCTGAGCGGCAAGATGCTGGTCAGCCTGACCAAGGGCATCGAAGCCCACACCTTCAAACTGATGAGCCAGATCCTCGAAGAGATCGCCCCGCAGGCGCGTATCGGCGTGCTGTCCGGGCCGAACCTGGCGCGGGAAATCGCCGAGCACGCACTGACCGCCACCGTGGTCGCCAGCGAAGACGAAGAACTCTGCAAAGCCGTGCAGGCCGCATTGCATGGCCGCACTTTCCGCGTCTACGCCAGCGCCGACCGTTTCGGCGTCGAGCTGGGCGGGGCGCTGAAAAACGTTTACGCGATCATCGCCGGCATGGCGGTGGCGCTGGAAATGGGCGAGAACACCAAGAGCATGCTGATTACCCGGGCGCTGGCCGAAATGACCCGGTTTGCGGTGAATCAGGGCGCCAACCCTATGACCTTCCTCGGTCTGGCCGGTGTCGGCGACCTGATCGTCACCTGCTCGTCGCCGAAAAGCCGCAACTACCAGGTCGGTTTCGCCCTCGGTCAGGGTTTGAGCCTCGACGAAGCGGTGTCGCGCCTGGGTGAAGTGGCCGAAGGCGTCAACACCCTGAAAGTGCTCAAGGCCAAGGCTCAGGAGGTTGGCGTGTACATGCCGCTGGTCGCCGGATTGCATGCAATCCTGTTCGAAGGGCGCACGCTTGAGCAGGTGATCGGTCTGCTGATGCGTGCCGAACCGAAAACCGATGTCGACTTTATTTCCACCAGTGGTTTCAACTGATTCAGCAGGGAGCAGGCCATGAACGATCCGAAAACCGAAGCCAAATATGAATCCATCCTCCTGCGGGTGTTGTGGATGATTGTTTACATCCTGGTCTGGCAGGTGGCGCAGTTCATCCTCGGCGCGGTGGTGCTGGTGCAGTTGATCTATCGTTTGTTCTATGGCGCCCCGAGCGCCAGCCTGATGAATTTCGGCGACAGCCTGAGCCAGTTTCTGGCGCAGATCGGCCGTTTCGGCAGCTTCCACAGCGACCAGAAACCCTGGCCGTTCGCCGACTGGCCGGCGCCGCGTACGCCGGAAGGTGAAGCGCCACACGTTGTTGCGCCGGCACCGCATCCGGCCCGGGATGAGGAACCCAAGCTATGAAACTCTGGGTATTGCGTCACGGTGAGGCCGAGCCCTATGGCTCGCGCCCCGACTCCGAGCGGGAACTGACCGCCCACGGTCGCAAGGAAGTGTTGAGCAGCGCAGCCCGTTTGATGGGCCAGCCGCTGACTGCCATCTACGCCAGCCCGTACCTGCGGGCGCAGCAGACGGCGCAACTGGTGCGCGAGGCGCTCGGCTTCGAGCCGGAAATCCGTACAGTCGAGTGGTTGACCCCGGAAGTTGACCCGGACCGCGTGGCCGAGCAACTGGTGTCGGTGAGCAACGTGCTGCTGGTCAGCCACAATCCGCTGGTGGGCAATCTGCTCAGCTACCTGCAACACGGTGCGGGCTACCCACCGGAAAAAGTCAGCACCGCCGGGCTGGCCGAGCTCGAACACAGCGAGTTGCTGATCGGCTCGATGACGCTCAACAGCCTTAAACATCCCTGAAATTTTTTGTATGAAATAGTCAACCAAGCACTTGCTTGGTTGACTACGCTTGCTCCAGACCAAAAAACAGGAGCGAGTCGAATGTCTTCCGCCTTCCGTTTGCCGCTGGACGTGTTTTACGAACGCGAGGCCCGGCACCCGCGTCAGCGTTTTCTGGTGCAGCCGATCGGCGGCGGGCAGGTCGAGACACTGACCTGGGCCGACGTCGGCCATCAGGCTCGCTGCGCGGCGCACTGGCTGCGCTCCCGGGAGTGGCCGCCAGGCAGCCACATCGCCCTGATCTCGAAAAATTGCGCGCACTGGATCATCGCCGACCTGGCGATCTGGATGGCCGGGCACGTTTCGGTGCCGCTCTATCCGAACCTCACCGCCGAATCGGTGAATCAGGTGCTGACCCACTCGGAAAGCGTGCTGGCGTTCATCGGCAAACTCGATGACTGGCCGGGCATGTCAGCGGGCATACCGGCCGGCCTGACCACCGTCAGCCTGCCGCTGCATCCGCCGGGCACGTTCGATTTCAACTGGGATGATTTGCAGCGCAGCTCACCGATCCAGGACGACCCGCGACCCGCCGCCGAGCAACTGGCGACCATCATTTACACCTCCGGCACCACCGGCCTGCCCAAGGGCGTGATGCACAGTTTTGCCAACCTCGGCTTCGCGACGACGCGCGGTACGCAGCTGTTCGGCCTCAATGAGAACGACCGGCTGCTTTCGTATCTGCCGCTGTGTCATGTCGCCGAGCGGATGTTCGTCGAGCTGGCGTCGATCTATACCGGGCAGACGGTGTTTTTCGCCGAAAGCCTCGACACCTTTCTTGCCGATCTCAAGCGGGCACGGCCGACGGCGATGTTCGGTGTGCCGCGGATCTGGACCAAGTTCCAGATGGGCGTCTACAGCAAGATCCCGGCGAAACGCCTGGATTTGCTGCTCGGTCTGCCTTTTATCGGCCGACGGATCGGCCACAAGGTCCTGGCCGGATTGGGTCTGGATGCCTTGCGCGTGGCGCTGTCCGGTGCGGCGCCGGTGCCGCTGACCTTATTGCGCTGGTATCAGAAACTCGGGCTCGACGTGCTGGAGGTCTACGGCATGACCGAAAGCTGCGGTTATTCGCACATCTGCCTGCCGGGGCAATACAAGGAAGGCTGGATCGGCCGGCCGTGTCCTGACGTGGAAGTGCGGATCGACGAGTCCGGCGAAGTGCAGGTGCGCAGCCAGGCGAACATGCTCGGCTATTTCAAGGAACCGCAGAAAACCGCCGAGACCCTCACCGAAGATGGCTTCCTGCGCACCGGCGACAAGGGCGAACAGGACGCCGAAGGGCGTTTGCGCCTGACCGGGCGGCTCAAGGAAATCTTCAAGACCAGCAAGGGCAAATACGTCGCCCCGGCGCCGATCGAAAACCGTCTGGCGGTGCATTCGCGGATCGAACAGGTCTGCGTGGTCGGCGATGGCCTGAGTGCGCCGCTGGGATTGTGCGTGCTCTCGGCGGTGGGCCGGGAAGAGCCCCGCGCACCGCTGCATTCGAGCCTGGAAAAACTGCTGGAGGAGGTCAACGCCGTCCTCGACAAGCACGAGCGCCTGCGCCGGCTGGTGGTGGTCAAGGACAGTTGGGCAGTGGAGAACGGCTTCCTCACGCCGACCTTGAAGATCAAACGCAACATCATCGAAGACACCTACGGAGCACGTTTCGAAGAATGGAGCGAGCGCAGCGAGGCGGTGCTGTGGCAGGATTGAGCGTCGATCAAAACAACAAAGGAAGCCAGCGATGACCTTGTGGCGCACCACTCCGAACATCGAGCAGTTGAACGCAATCCAGAAAAACACCATCGGCGAAGTGCTGGACATCCGCTTCGAGGCCTTCGACGAGGAATCGCTGACGGCCAGCATGGTCATCGACCATCGCACCCATCAGCCTTACGGCCTGTTGCACGGCGGAGCCTCGGTGGTGCTGGCCGAGACGGTCGGCTCGATGGCCAGTTACCTGTGCATCGACGCCAGCAAGTTCTATTGCGTGGGCCTGGAAATCAACGCCAACCACTTGCGCGGCCTGCGCAGCGGACGAGTGACGGCGGTGGCCAAACCGATCCACATCGGCCGCACCACCCACGTCTGGGATATCCGCCTGACCAGCGATGAAGGCAAGGCCAGTTGTGTGTCGCGCCTGACCATGGCGGTGGTGCCGCTGGGAGAACAACCGCCAGCGCGTTAATGGCCGCAGCGTCATAGCCCTGACCGGACTGTCATCATTCCTGGCAGTTACGGTCATTGCTGTAGGACGTGGTCTTACGGACAATCAACGCCTGTTTTCCGCTCTTGGATTTGCCGGTATGTCGCAACCGATCTTCTTCGCCCACGCCAACGGTTTCCCTTCGGGTACCTACGGCAAACTGTTCGCGGCGCTGGCGCCCGAGTACCGGGTCGCGCATCTGGAACAACATGCCCATGACCCGCGTTTCCCGGCAGGTGATAACTGGTATCACCTGGTCGATGAACTCATCCATCATCTTCAACAGCAAGACGAGCCGGTGTGGGGCGTGGGCCATTCCTTCGGCGGCATGCTGCATTTGCACGCCGCGCTGCGTTGCCCTGAACTGTATCGGGGCGTGGTGATGCTCGACTCGCCGGTGCTGACCCGCACCGATCAATGGGTGATCCGGGCCGCCAAGCGTTTTGGTTTCATCGACAAACTGACCCCGGCCGGCCGCACGCTGGGACGGCGCGAAGAATTTGCCGATCTGGACAGTGCCCGTGGTTATTTCGCTGGCAAGACCCTGTTCCGCAGCTTTGATCCGGAATGTTTCGATGCCTACTTGCAGCACGGTCTGCACAAGGTCGGCGACAAGCTGCGCCTGCGCTTCGATCCTGCGACCGAGATCAGCATCTATCGCGGCGTGCCGCACACCAGTCCTGCGCATACCCGGCAATTGAAAGTGCCGCTGGCGGTGGTACGTGGACACAAGAGCCGCGTGGTGATGAACCACCACACCCGATTTGTCGCACGCCTGCCTCAGGGCGAGTCGCTGACCGTGCCCGGCGGGCACATGTTTCCGCTTGAGCGTCCGCAGGACACCGCACAATTACTGAAAAACCTGTTCAATCGCTGGGAACGCCGGCAAGACAAGGACTGCGCATGAACCCGGCCGTCGAAGAAGTGCGCCTGAGCCTGCCGCATATCGAACTGGCGGCGCACCTGTTCGGCCCGGAAGACGGGGTGCCGGTAATCGCCCTGCATGGCTGGCTGGACAACGCCAACAGCTTCGCCCGACTGGCGCCGAAGCTCAAAGGCTTGCGCATCGTGGCGCTGGACATGGCCGGTCACGGGCATTCCGGGCACCGTCCGAACGGCGCCGGTTACGCGCTGTGGGACTACGCCCATGACGTGCTGCAGGTTGCCGAGCAACTGGGCTGGAAACGTTTCGGGTTGCTCGGGCATTCCATGGGCGCCATTGTTTCGCTGGTGTTGGCCGGGTCGTTGCCCGAACGCATCACCCATCTGGCGTTGATCGACGGGGTTATTCCTCCTACCGACAAAGGCGAAAATGCCGCCGAGCGCATGGGCATGGCCTTACAGGCGCAGCTCGATCTTCGGGAAAAGCGCAAACCGGTCTACATCACCCTCGACCGGGCGATCGAAGCGCGGATGAAAGGGCTGGTGGCGGTCAGTCGCGAAGCCGCCGAACTGCTGGCGCAACGCGGACTGATGCCGGTGCCCGGTGGGTACACCTGGCGCACCGACAACCGCCTGACTTTGCCTTCGCCGCTGCGTCTGACCCAGGAACAGGCGATGGCGTTCGTGCAGCGCATTGCCTGCCCCGCACAATTGGTGGTCGCCGCCGATGGCATGCTGGCCAAACATCCCGAGCTGCTGGAACGTCTACCCTTTGCCTGGGAACAGCTGCCGGGCGGGCACCATCTGCACCTGAACGATGAGGCCGGGGCCGAGCTTGTCGCAGACTGTTTCAATCGGTTCTTCGCCATTCCTTGACTTGCTCCCGGCAACTGTCGAGGCTGGGCGGGTTGAAATGGGAGACAACCAAGATGGATTTCTACACCGCTGCGACTTCGAACTGCCCCCAAGGCATCCAGGCCATGTCCCTGCGATGAGCCTGTCCATGCGATCTATCAGTCTGCTGGTGCTGTGCTGTTTCAGTCCCTTTCTAATCGCTGCCGATCTGCCGGGCAGTCAGGATCTGCCGATTGTGCCGCGTGTGGCCGATGCGCAGATCGTCGACTATCGCCCCGCCGTGGAGCTGGAGCGGATCTACCCGCTCGGCTCGATCCGCAAGATCAGCGGTCAATTGCGTTTCGACGGCCAGGTCAGCGCCCGGGGGCAAACCACCTCGGTGACCTATGAATTACCGCCGGAGCATTCCGCCACCGAAGCCTTTACCCTTGCCCGCGAAGCCCTGCAAAAGCAGGAGGCCCAGCTGTTGTTCTGGTGCCAGGCCCGGGATTGCGGCGAGAGCAGCCTGTGGGCCAACGAGGTGTTCGGCAACGCCAAGCTGTACGGTGCCGACGAGCAGCAGGCCTATCTGCTGCTGAGGCTCGCGGCCCCGCGCGACAACACGCTGGTGGCGCTGTACAGCATCACCCGCGGCAATCGCAAAGCCTATCTGCACGTTGAACAGTTCGAGGCGCTGGCCCCGCTCGGTGACTTGCTGCCGACTTCGGCCACGCTGCTGCGGGAGCTGAAAAGCACCGGCGAACTGGACTTTCCCAAGCTCGCCGGCGATCCGGATGACACCTGGCTGCGCTTGCTGTCCCGTGGACTGAACCTCGACACCACCTTGCGGGTGACAGTGTCCGGGCCGAAAGCCGAGGCCTGGCGGCAGGCGCTGATCGGGCAGGGCGTGCGCGCCGCGCGAATGGAAACCGGCAGTGTCGACGGCGAAGGTCTGCGCATCGATCTGTTGCGATAAGGTGTCTTTGGCGGACACGCTCGACGTGTTCGCCTACTCTTTGCCTGACTGATTTTTTTCGAGATTTCACATGCCCAATAATGATCGTCTGCTGGTGCAGATCCTGTTGCTGGTGCTGTTTGGTGCCAGTTTCTGGGTGATGGCGCCGTTCTGGTCGGCGCTGTTCTGGGGCGCGGTGCTGGCGTTCGCCAGTTGGCCGCTGATGCGTTTGCTGACCCGCTGGCTCAATGGCCGGGAATCGCTGGCGGCCCTGGTTCTGACCATGGGCTGGATGTTGCTGGTAGCGGGGCCGCTGGTGTGGCTCGGCTTTAACCTGGCCGATCACGTGCGTGATGCCACGGCGTTCATCAAGGATGTGCAGGTCGACGGGCTGCCCGAGGCACCGAGCTGGCTGGGTGGCGTGCCTTTGGTGGGCGAACGGCTGGTGGGGATCTGGAACAGCATCGATCAGCAGGGCGCGGCGCTGATGGTGACGGTCAAACCCTATCTGGGGCAGGTCGGCAACTGGTTGCTGGCGCGCAGTGCGCAGATCGGCAGCGGGATTCTCGAGCTGACCCTGAGCATTGTCTTCGTGTTCTTTTTCTACCGCGACGGGCCGCGCCTGGCGGCATTCGTGCACAGTCTGCTGGAACGCCTGATCGGTGACCGGGCCGGGTACTACATCGATCTGGTGGCCGGTACCGTGCAACGGGTGGTCAACGGGGTGATTGGTACAGCGGCGGCGCAAGCGGTGCTGGCGCTGATCGGGTTCCTGATTGCCGGGGTGCCGGGGGCGCTGGTGCTGGGGATCGTGACGTTTCTGCTCAGTCTGATTCCGATGGGGCCACCGCTGGTGTGGATTCCGGCCACGGCATGGCTGGCCTGGAAGGGCGAGTACGGGATGGCGGTGTTTCTCGGGATCTGGGGGACGTTCATCATCAGTGGCGTGGATAACGTGCTCAAGCCGTATCTGATCAGCCGGGGTGGGAATCTGCCGTTGGTGATTGTGTTGCTTGGGGTGTTTGGCGGCTTGATTGCGTTTGGGTTTATCGGGTTGTTTATTGGGCCTACGCTTTTGGCTGTTGCTTATAGTTTGTTGACGGATTGGAGTAAGAGTCAGGCTCGGGTTTGAGGCTTTGGACTTGGCGGCCTTTGGGCCGACCAGGTTTTGGGTTGACTGTGTACATATCCGTTTCTTCGGTAACGGCGGCTTATGGTTTCGCCCTTACGGCGACTCACTTTTTTACAAGCGCGGTGCGTGTCAAGGCACCTGTCGCCTTGTTCCAATCGTTGTTAGCCAGTTGAGCCCTTAAAGTTAGGGCGCTCTGGGTTTAAATACACCGCATCAGCTAGTTTCCAGTTGCGTGTCCGAGTGCTCCAACGGCTCGGATTAGCTTTCCTGGCATCCTCATAAAG
>NZ_NEKA01000029.1:0-2917 GCF_002113205.1 Pseudomonas sp. B16(2017) | reverse complement strand
CCCGGCTTGTTCGGCGGCGGACAATTGGAGGTCAACCCCAACGGATCCACCCACCCCGTCGGATTCGGCACGTACTGGTACTGGTTCAGTCCACCCGCCAGCTTCACCGGATCCGGCGTCAGATACCGTCCCACGTCCGAGTCGTAATACCGGTGCCGGTTGTAATGCAGCCCGCTTTCGTCATCGAAGTACTGCCCCTGAAAGCGCAGTGGCTGGTTCAGGTAGTCCTCGGTCGCCAGTTCCAGTGAGGTGACCTTGCCGTAGGCGCTGTATTTGGCCGACCAGACGATGTCGCCGCTGTAGTCGGTCAGTTCCTGCGGGGTGCCGAGGTGGTCGAGTTGGTAGTAGAACGGGCAGGCGCGTTTCGGGCCTTTGCCGTCGAGCATGACCAATGGGCGGAAGGTGCCGGGTTCGTAGATGAAGCTGCGGTGTTGTTCTTTACTGCTTTCGGCGATCAGGTGGTCGCCTTGCCAGAAAAACTCGGTGGTCTGGCCATTGACGGTCTTGCGGATGCGCCGGCCGAAGGCGTCGTACTGGTAGCTGGCGCTGGTGCCGTCGGGGCGGGTCAGGCCGATCAGGCGGTGCTGGCTGTCGTAGCGGTATTCGGTGACAAGTTGTTGCGCGCGGCCGCGGCGTTCGCGGATCAGGTTGCCGAAGGCGTCGTAGTCGTAATGACGGTCGCCCTGCATCAGCAGGCGATTGCCCTTGATCTGTGCCGGCCCCGGACGGTCCTGCATCAGCAGGTTGCCGGCCGGGTCGTGGGCGAAGTTTTCCGGCAGGTCGTCGCGGGTGTGGCGCACGCTGGCCAGACGGTCGAGCGCGTCGTAGTAATAGCTACGTTGACCGTGACGACTGTCGGCGATAGACGCCAGGTTGCCATTGACCGCGTAACTGTAGTGGCGCAGGTACAGCGCGCGGTCATGTTGATGAACAGAATGAACCCGCAACCGGCCCTGTTCGTCGTAGGCATATTCGCTGAGCAGCAGGCCTTGCTGGCGTTGCTGTTCGCGGCCGTTCTGGTAGACGTGGCGGGTCAGCAAGGCGCCGTTGAGGTCGATCGCGGTCAGCGCGCCGCCCTTGGCGTAGTGGTAGTCGAGCTTGCTGTTGTCCGGCAGACGCATGCGAGTGAGTTGGCCGCAGGCGTCGTAGGTGTAACGCAAGGTGCCCCAGCCCTGATGCTCGCGCACCAGCCGGTCCTGCAGGTCGTATTCGAAGGCCAGCGGGTGATCCTGGCCGTCATCCACGCCGACCAGTCGACCGAGGCGGTCATAGCGGTAGCTGACCTCGACCCCGTCCGGCAGGGTCTTGAGCAGCAATCGCCCGGCGCTGTCACGCTGGTAAGTGGTGACCAGCGTCGAGCCGTCGTCGCCGAACTCGGTCTTTTCCAGCAGGTGGCCGTTGCGGTCGTAGGCATACGCCGTACGCCGGCCATCGAAGCCGGTTTCCTGTCGGATCAGTCCGGTGGGCGTGTAGTCCAGCCGATACTTTTCGCCCGACTCGTTCTCGATTTCCGTCAGCAGCAGCTGCGCATGGTCGTAGCGGTACTGCAGCCGCGTGCCGTCGGGGTTGATCCGGCGGCTGACCAAATGCAGGTCGTCGTCATATTCGTAGCGGGTGATGCGCCCCAGCTCATCGCGTTCGGCGGTGATCTGGCCGTAGGCGCTGTAGGACCAGGCGCGGGTGGCGCCATTCGGCGAGGTGGTCTGGATCAGCCGGCCAACGGCGTCCCACGCGTGGCGAGTGACCGCACCGTGTTCGTCCTGCGCAGTAATCCGCCGCCCCTGAAGATCGTAGGAAAACTTCCGAACCCCACCGTCCGGCAAGCTCTCCTCGACCAACTGGCCCAGGTCATTCCACATGAACACATGGCGACCGGAATCCGGATAACGGACCGACAGCAACCGCCCCTGCGGGTCGTAGTGGTAATGGGTGACGTGGCCATCCGGGTCGACCGCTTCGGTGATATCACCCTGGGCATTGCGCCGGTACGTCCACACCGCATCGCCACGCGAACGGCTGTGCAGGAAACCGTTGCGGTATTCGTAGGACGTCGGCGCATCGTCCGGCGGAATCAGCGCGATCAGCCGCCCGGCGTCGTCATAGCGGTATTCGGTGACCGCGCCCAGCGCATCCTGCTCGGCAATCAGCCGGCCCTGCGCGTCGTAGGCCTTGAGCTGTTCGCCACCATCGGCGGCGACCTGACGCACCAGCCGCGCCGTATCGTCGTGGACGTAGGTTTCTTCAGTGCCGTCGACGTACTGCACCGTGACACTGCCGGCGTCATCCCAGACGTAACGCGTATCCATCTGCGAAAACGACGCCCAGTGCCGCACGCAACGCGCTGCCTTGCCGGCACGCTCCCACTCCCAGAAGAAGCTCGCGCCGCCGGCCAGCTGCCGTTGCAGGATGACGTGCTGGTCGTCGTAGTCGTAACGCTCAGTCTCGCCGACCGCGTTCGACGCCTCGATCAATCGATGGCGGGCATCAAAGCGGTAGCTGGCCAGCGTTTGCTCGGTGCGCCAGACCGCATCGCGCCAAACCTGATAATCGACCGCAACCAGATGCGCTCGCTCATAGCGCAGCAACAACGAACGACCAGCGCCGTTGTCGAGGCGCTCAACGCGATCCAGACGATCCCGCGTAATACGCAACCGGTTACCGTAGGCATCGCTGACAGCCGTCAGACGCCCAACCCGAAAGTGATAAAACCGCGCAGCGTCCCCCGCCAGCGCAACGATCAACTCCTCCGGCTCATCCCCCAAAAAGATCGCCGCCCGCGACAAGCTGTTGTGAATGGCCGGCCGCTCGACACTCGGCAACGGAAACCGCGTGCGCCGGTTCTCATGGTCGACCCAGACCACCGAAGCGCCATCAATCTCCAGCCGATGCGCCAGCGAATGACTCCAGCCAAACCCCA
>NZ_NEKA01000028.1:0-36085 GCF_002113205.1 Pseudomonas sp. B16(2017) | reverse complement strand
GAGAAGTCTCCCACGGTCCGTACTGGCTAGAGTCGGAATCGAGCTTTTAGTCCCGCCCACCCCTTCAAGTCTAAACATACAAGCGGGCTTGCTCGCGAAAGCGCTGTGTCAGTCAAAATCAATATCGACTGATCCACCGATTTCGCGAGCAAGCCCGCTCCCACAGGGGTATTTCCACGTCAGGTTTTTAGCCAGCAGCACCGATCCCGGTGGTGGTGCGGATCCGTCCCTCGAGCCGTCGCTTCAACCCGCGCGACTCGATCAACAGTTTCGCCCCCTTGGCCGCATTCGCCCGGCCCCACTCTTCAAGCAGTTCCAGACACGAATGGTCGATGTAGCTCAGGTTGTTGAGTGGCACATGCACCGTCGTGCCCGGCGGAATGCTGCCCAGTACCTGAGTCAGCGCCGGCACCTTGAGGAACGTCGCGGCGCCCACCAGACGCAACTCCATTTCCCCTTCCTGCGGCAGATCGATCAGGCTGATTTTCAGGCGCGAGGCCTTGAACGCCAGTTTCAACAAAGTCAGGCCGAAACCGATCAATACGCCCGTCAACAGGTCGGTGAAGATGATCGCCAGCGCCGTGGCGGCGTAGGTGAACATCGGCATCCGGCCATAACGCCCCAGACCACGGAACGCCTTGAGATCCACCAGTTTGAAACCGGTGTAGACCAGAACGCCCGCCAGACTCGCCACCGGAATGCTCTGCAGTACACTCGACAGCAACAGCACGAACGCCAGCAGCCACAGGCCATGGAAAATCGTCGAGTAGCGCGTGGTGGCGCCGGCCTGGACGTTGGCCGAACTGCGTACGATCACCCCGGTCATCGGCAGCGCGCCGACCAGACCGCAAAGCATGTTGCCGACGCCTTGCGCCGACAGCTCACGGTCGAAGTCCGAACGCGCGCCACTGTGCATGCGATCCACTGCGGCGGCGGACAGCAGGGTTTCGGCGCTGGCGATGAAGGCGACAGCGAACGCGGCGATCAGCAGCGTCGGGTCAGCAAGGCTGAGCAGGTCCGCCGGTTTCAGCCAGTCGATGGCTTCGGCCAGATTCGCCGGCACTTCAACCCGCTTGACTTGCAGCGCCAGCAAAAGGCTGGCACCTGTCGCCAGCCCGACCCCGAGCAGCGCGCCGGGAATGAAACGCAGCGAATGCGGGCGGAATTTTTCCCACAGCCACATCACCGCGATGGTCGACAGCCCGAGCAGCCCGGCCTGCCAGCCAAAGGACGGCAACGCCTGCGCCACTGCGCCGGGGAATGCCGTCAGATTGTCCAGACCAGAGGGTTTCGGTGACGCGTCAAGCATCACATGCACCTGTGACAGCACGATCAGCACGCCGATACCGGCAAGCATGCCGTACACCACCGCTGGCGCCGTGACCCGGAACCAGCATCCGAGCTTCAGGCGTCCCGCTACCAGTTGCAGGAAACCGGCGAGCAGCAGGATCGGCCCGAGCATTTCGATGCCATGCTGGCGTACCAGCTCGAACACCAGCACCGCCAGACCCGCCGCCGGACCGCTGACCTGCAACGGCGACCCCGCCAGCCAGCCCACCACCAGACCGCCGATGATCCCGGTGATCAGGCCTTTGGCCGGCGGCAGCCCTGACGCAATGGCAATGCCCATGCACAGCGGCAACGCGACCAGAAACACAACCACCGAAGCGAGCAGCTCCCGTGGCAACACAGCTTTCAATTGAGCCGCACGCATGGCGATACTCCCGAAGTTTTCTTCAGGCGTGGCAAGGCCTGGCCGCTGAAACAGCGGCCGGCGTCAAACCACACGGATTTTAAGGAGGATTTAGAAGCGCGCTTTGGGCGTCGCCACCGGAATCGGATGGCTGCCGTCGAGCGGCAGGAAGCATCCCTGATCCGCGTCGTAAGCTTTGATTTCGCTGGTTTCGATGTTGTAGACCCAGCCATGGATGAACAGATGACCGTTCGCCATGCGCGAGGCTACCGAAGGATGGGTACGCAAGTGCTGCAGTTGGGCGATGACGTTTTCCTCGGTGAGGATCGGCATGCTTTCTTTTTCGTCGGCGCAGTTGCAGTTGTCATGCACCATGGTTTTCGCGACTTCGGCGTGGCGCAGCCAGGCTTTGACCGTCGGCATCTTTTCCAGGCTGTCCGGATTGAGTACCGCACGCATGGCGCCGCAGTCGGAGTGGCCGCAAATGATGATGTGCTGCACGCCGAGGGCCAGTACCGCATATTCGATGGCGGTGGAAACGCCGCCGTTCATCTGGCCGTAGGGTGGCACGACGTTGCCGACGTTACGGGTCACGAACAGATCGCCGGGCGAACTCTGGGTGATCAGTTCAGGAACGATGCGCGAGTCGGCGCAGGTGATGAACATGGCCCGTGGCGATTGGGCCGTGGCGAGTTTCTTGAAGAGTTCTTCCTGCTGCGGAAAGACCTCATGATGAAAATGCAAAAAGCCGTCAACGATACGCTTCAACGCTGCATCGGCGGATTCCGCCACAGGGGCGGCTTGCGCCGACGCAGCCAACGGCTGTTTATCCTTGTCACTCATGATTCATCCTCATTGGCGGATTCGGGGAGTCGTTCCCGTGTATTCCGGTGTGAAGCCAGTGGCTGTTTAGAACATCCGGGTCATCCCGACCCGTCAGTCACTCGATGAGCAAGGTAACTGCCGAAACTTAACTCAAACTGAATGAAGCGCTCTAGAACGTGTGTTCCAGGTCACAAAATGTGTGACCGGCGTAAACCGGGTCAAGCATTCCTTCCTCTCAACCATGGGCCAATTGTCGCTAAATCAGCGCCATCTGACGACCCGGCGGACAGAAGGCCGTGCAGTCGAGGTTGTAGCCTTCGCGGTGATTGAGCCCAAGACGTTTCAATGCTTTGGCGAAGCGCTGGGCGAGCAGGTCGGCAAACGGCCCCTCGCCGCGCATCCGGGCACCGAAACGGCTGTCGTACAGCTCGCCGCCACGGCTCTGGCGGATCAGGCTCAGCACATGCGCCGCACGCTGCGGGTAGTGCGCCTCGAGCCATTCCTCGAACAGCGGCGCCACCTCCATCGGCAGGCGCAGCATCATGTAGGCCGCGCTCTGGGCGCCGGCCGCGTGGGCCTCGGTCAGCAGGCTTTCGATTTCGCTGTCGTTGATCATCGGAATCATCGGCGAACACAACACGCCCACCGGAATCCCCGCCTCGCGCATCACCCGGATCGCCCGCAACCGGGCCTTGGGTGCGGCGGCGCGGGGTTCGAGGATGCGTTTGAGTTCGTCGTCCAGGGTGGTGAGGCTGATCATCACCGCCACCAGCCGCTGTTGTGCCAGTTCGGTGAGCAGGTCGAGGTCGCGCAGGATCAGCGAGCCCTTGGTGACGATCGTCACCGGATGCCGGTAGCGCAGCAGTACTTCGAGGGTCTGGCGGGTGATCCGGTGTTCGCGTTCGATCGGCTGATAGGGATCGGTGTTGGATCCGAGGTTGATCGGCGCACATTGATAGCCTTTTTTCCCCAGCTGTTCTTCCAGTAGCTGTGCGGCGTTGGTTTTGGCGATCAGTTTGGTTTCGAAATCCAGCCCCGGCGACATGTCCCAATAAGCGTGGCTGGGCCGTGCATAGCAATAAATGCAGCCGTGCTCGCAGCCGCGATAGGGGTTGATCGAACGGTCGAAGGGCAGGTCCGGCGAGGTGTTGCGGGTGATGATGGTCTTCGCGGTTTCGAAGCTGACTTCGGTGCCCTGAGTCAGTGGCACTTCCTGATACCAGCCGTCATCCTCGGCCACCGAACGACTCGGCGCGAAGCGGTTGTGCGGGTTGGTGGCGGTGCCGCGACCGCGCGGAGGAAGAGGGGTGGACATGGCAATGCCTCGATACTGTGTGCATATACAGTATCGAGGCGCTGTCGGTCTGACTAGTGCCGTTGGGCGAACAGTCAGTTGTGCTGTGTCACCTGGCCGAGGTCATCGTTCGAGGTTTGCTTCATATCGTCCTTGCGCAACTGGGTCACGTCAGCGGCCTTGACCGGCGCGCCCTTGTTGCCCCAACTGCCACGGATGAAGCTCACCACATCGGCCACTTCCTGATCCGACAGTCGCCAGGCGAAACCCGGCATTGTGAAGGTCGATGGCGCGGCGTGCGTCGCAGGTAGAGTGCCGCCCTTGAGCACGATGTGAATCAGCGAGGTCGGGTCGTCCGATTGCAACACCGGATTACCTGCCAACGCCGGGAACACCCGGGTGTAGCCATGGCCGTCGGTGCGATGGCAGGCGGCGCAGTTGTCGATGTACACCGACGCGCCACGCTGACTGTCATCACCGTTCCACAAGGCCTTGGCGGCTTTCTCGTCGTACTGGTGCGGCTGGTCGGCAGGATCATTGGCCGGCAGCGATTTCAGGTAACGGGCAATCGCGGTCAGGTCGGCGTCGGTCATGTACTGCATGCTGTGGGTGACCACGTCGCTCATGCCGCCGAACACTGCGCTGCGGTCGCTGCGACCGGTCTTGAGAAACTGCACCAGTTGTTCTTCGCTCCAGCTGCCGAGACCGTCCTTGTGGTCACCGCGCAAACTTTTGGCGATCCAGCCCTCCAGCGGCGCGCTGCCTGACAGAAAACTGCTGCCTTCGGCCGCGCTCAGGGATTTTTCCTGCATGGTCAGGGCCCGTGGCGTATGGCAGGCGCCGCAATGTCCGAGGCCTTCCACCAGATACGCCCCACGGCTGACGACGGCATCGTCCGACGCGGGTTTGTAGTCCTCGACCTTTGGCGCGAACAGCCAGCGCCAGCCCATCAGCGGCCAGCGCATGCTCAATGGCCACGGGATGTCACTGGCCTTGTTCTCTTGCGCCACCGGTGCAACGCCATGCATGAAGTAGGCGTAGAGCGCCCGCATGTCGGTTTCGCTGACACGGGCGTAGGACGGGTACGGCATCGCCGGGTATAGGGTCGTGCCGTTTTTGGCCACGCCATGGCGCACGGCCTGGTCGAAATCCTCGAAACTGTAGTCACCGACACCGGTTTTATCCGGGGTGATGTTGGTCGAGTAGATCGTGCCGATCGGGGTTTCCATCGGCAGGCCACCGGCGAACGGCTTGCCATCCTTGGCCGTGTGGCAGGCCACGCAGTCGCCGGCACGAGCGAGGTATTCGCCTTGCTTGATCAAGGATTGATCAACTTCGGCGCCGTGAGCGGCCGTGCTGCCGAGCAGCGCGAGGGTCGCGATAACGAGAGTCTTCATGGTCATCGCTCCTTAAGCCTGAACCAGCGGGCCGGGGTTTTTCAGGTACTGCTCGCGAATCGCTTTCGCCGACCAGTAGGTCAACGCGGCGACCAGCCCGGTCGGGTTGTAACCCAGCCCTTGCGGGAACGCCGAGGCACCCGGAACGAATACGTTGTGCACGTCCCAGCTCTGCAAGTAACGGTTCAGCGCGCTGGTCTTCGGATCGGTGCCCATGATCGCGCCACCGTTGAGGTGGGTGGTCTGGTACGAGGCGCTGTTGAAGTGGTCGCCGACTTTCTTGCCGATCACGGCAATGGCTTTCGGGCCCATGGCTTCGGCGATCTTGCCCATTTTCTCGACCATGAAGCGGTTCATCTTGATGTCGTTTTCCTGCCAGTCGAACGTCATCCGCAGCAGCGGCATGCCGTAGGCATCGCGGTACACCGGATCCAGATCGAGGTAGTTGCCACGGTAGGACTGATGTGCGCCGTGGGCGTCCATCGACACCTGGTGGGTGTAGTAATCGGCGGTCGCGCGTTTCCACGCACTGCCCCAGGCCGGAGTACCGGGCGGGTTGGAGGTGCCGGCGATCGGTCGGCTGCCGGCCTGGTTGACCCACATCGGCGAGCCACCGACGAAACCGTGAGGCCCGTGGTCGAAGTTGTCGGCGTTGAAGTCATCCACCGCCACACCGTTGCCGCCGGCACCGATGAAGTTGTTGGTGTGGGTGTCCTTGTCGAAGAACGCCTTGATGGTGGCCATGTTCTGGTAGGCGAAGTTGCGCCCGACCACGCCTTCACCGCTGACCGGGTCGTAGGGTTTGCCGATGCCGGAGAGCAGCATCAGACGCACGTTGTGCAACTGGAATGCGCCGAGGATCACCAGGTCCGCCGGTTGTTCGATCTCGCGGCCCTGGCCGTCGACGTAAGTGACGCCGGTGGCTTTGGTTTTCGTACTGTCGAGGTTAACCCGCAGCACATGAGCGTTAGGGCGCAGTTCGAAATTCGGCAGCGGCTTCAGCGCCGGCAGAATGTTCACGTTCGGCGACGCCTTGGAATACATGTAGCAAACATAACCGCTGCAGAAACCGCAGAAATTGCACGGGCCCATCTGCGCGCCGTAGGGGTTGGTGTACGGCCCTGAAGTATTGGCGGAAGGCAGGTTGTAGGGTTTGTAACCGACTTCGGTAGCCGCTTTGCCGAACAGCTGTGCGGAAACCGTGTTTTTCTGCGCTTCCAGCGGGAACGGGTTCGAGCGATCCGGTGCGTACGGGTTGCCGCCCTTGCCCTGGCCGACCAGTTGGCCTTTCACGGTCCAGGCCTGGCCGGAGGTGCCGAAGACTTTTTCGGCGAAATCGAAGAACGGTTCCAGTTCTTCATAGCTGACGCCGAAGTCCTGGATGGTCATGTCCTTGGGGATGAAGCTTTTGCCGTAGCGCTCTTCGTAGTGGCTGCGCATGCGCAACTCGATCGGGTCGACTCGAAAGTGCACGCCCGACCAGTGCAGCCCGGCGCCGCCCACGCCATTGCCGGGCAGGAACGCGCCCAACTGGCGATTCGGCAGGGCGATGTCGTTGATGCTGTGGCGGATGGTGACGGTTTCCTTGGAAACGTCCTGGAAGAGTTTTTTCCGCACGCTGTAGGTGAGTTCGTCGATCACCTGTGGATAGTTGCCGTCCGGGTAGGTGTCCTGCATCGGCCCGCGTTCCAGTGCCAGCACGTTCAGCCCCGCTTCGGTGAGCTCCTTGGCCATGATCGCGCCCGTCCAGCCGAAACCGACGATCACTGCGTCGACCTTTTTCATTACCGTTGCCATGCTCACGCCCTCTCGCCGCGAATCGAAACTGCCGGGAAGGGGTACTGCTCGTTGCGTTCCACCCAATCCATGAAATCGGCGCGGGCGCCGGGGAAGCCGATCATGGTCCAGCCGACCATGCCTTTATTGCCGCCATGGATCGGGTCGCAGAAGAACCCTTCCTTGGTGTTTTGCAGCAGCAGGCTGAAGAAAATCTTCGCCGGAACGCTGTCGAATTGCGGTTTCCCGGCTTCGAGCTGCTTGAGCAGATCGTCTCGGGTAGCGCTGTCTTGCTCGGCAAATGTTTTACCGTTGAGGGATTTTGCCCACTGATCCGTGGCGGCGATGCCGAGACGATAGATTTCTTTCGGGACCAGTTTGCTCTGCCAGCCCATCTCCGGCGCGGCGTCGGCATTGAACGGGCCCTGCATGTACCAAAGGGCACCGGCGGCATACGGCGTGTTCATCTGACGGTCGATGTATTCCGGCACGCCGGCCTCGAGTGCCCCAGGGCCTTGCGCATCGTTGGGGATCAATTGCGCGACAGCGGCATTGATGAACGCCCACTCTTCGGCAGTGAAATAGCTTGGCTGATAGGTACTGGCTTCAACGGCGGCCGGTTTCGCCGGGGGCGTGGCAGGCGCACTTTCCGGCGCGGCTTGCAGCACAGTGCTGCCGAGTCCGCTGCCGGCGAGGGTAACCACTGGAATCAGGGTCAGGGATTTGCGCAAAAACTCACGCCGCGGGTTGTCTCGATCTTCATCAGACATGGTGATGCACCTCATCAGGCATTGATGGTTGTCAGCCGTTTCTGCGAACGGCTCAAGAATTTTCTGGCTGCGACGTGGCCGGAATGACCGGGAGAAAGGGGACGCGTCTGCAACATGATGTGACAAATGGTAGCAGGCTAAGCAACGGGATGAACCGATTCAGCCAAAAAAACAGCGCTTTCGATCAAGGGAACCGCGGTATTCACGATTCTTTTACAAGCGCCTCACGCGGATTTGACCGCGAAGCTCGCAAGCTGCGGCCTTCACTGACGAAACCCACACGGTCGCCGTAAAGCATGTTCCTGACGCGTTTTTCCTCCGCTTTCTGTTTATCGCTGCTGGCCCTGTTCAGCTGGATTCCAGCTCAGGCTGCGCAAACCCCGGCTTCCCGTCCCGTCGAGTGGGCGCAACCGGTAGAGGTGCAATACAACCTGTTCCAGATGTCGCCCACGCTGTATCGCAGCGCGCTCCCTGATGACGGCGCGGTGCCGTTGCTGAACAACCTGAAGGTGGCCACCGTCATCAATTTTCTGCCGGAAGCGGATTCCAGCTGGCTGAAGGCCCCCGGTATCCATCAGGTGCAATTGCCCTATCGCACCAATCACGTGGACGACAGTGATGTGCTCAAGACCCTGCGTGCGATTCAAGCCGCCGAAGCCGACGGCCCGGTGTTGATGCACTGCAAGCATGGCTCCGATCGCACCGGCCTGATGGCGGCGATGTACCGGATCGTCGTGCAGGGCTGGAGCAAGGAGGATGCCCTGAACGAAATGACCCAGGGCGGCTTTGGTGAAAGTGGTCACTTCCGCGACAGCGTGCGTTACGTGATGCAGGTCGATGTCGACAAGTTGCGCACCGCGCTGGCCAATGGCGATTGCAGTACCAGCGCGTTTGCTACGTGCTCGATGAAGAGCTGGTTTCAGACGGTCAATCTGAAGTAACCCTTCCGGCCTCCTCATTAACGAGGCCGGCGACTGGCCGGCCGATGAACGCTTCAACCGCATCCAGGAGCGGACGCCCCGCACCCGGTGTAAAGAACGTTGCGCGAAACTCACGACCGGTCTGCGCGTTGAACACCCACTCGCGGCTGAAGCGCTTGAATGCTTCCTGGGCCAGCATGTTCGACCAGACATAGGCGTAAACCGAAGCGTCGTACTGGGTCACCATGTAATCGAAACCATTGGCGAACCGGTGATCGTCCGGTAATTGCAGATGAGTCAGAGTGCGCTGCACATCGTCGCAAACCTCTTCGACCGAGCGTCCATCGCCGTGGGTCAAGTGCAGTTCGAAGTCAATCATCGCCCCCATCAGCAACAAGGCCTGTTGCCGGCTGGAATGGGCCTGACTGGCTGACAGAGCCGCGTCGACCCGTGCGGCGCTCAAGCGCTCGCCGGTCTGAAAATGGGCACCGAGCCACAGCACAAACTCGCGCGACTGACACCATTGCTCAAACAATTGCCCGGAAAACTCTGCCGCTTCATGCCCCAATTGCAGGATGCCGGACAGCGTGTAATGGGGCGAACGCGTCAACACGTGCTGGAGGCAGTGGCCAAACTCATGGAAAAGCACCCGAAGATCGTCGATTTCGAGGCGGCACGGATGGGTATCGGTGGGCAGTGTGAAATTGCTGTGGAGCAGGGCAATCGGCAGCGCCGGGCGACCTTCGGCGTTGATCCGGCGATTGCGCAGTGTGGTGGTGCCGGGGAAGTCCACCGCCTTGTCGCGGTGAAACGGGTCAAGGTAGATGTAGCCGATGACCTGTTCATGCTCGCTGATTTCCAGCAGGCGCACATCGTCATGCCAATGCCCGCCGCCGGACTGCTCGACGATGCGGATCCCGAACATCCGTTCACAGAACAGAAAGAGCCTGCGCAGGGTGCCTTCGAGTGGGAAGTAATCACGCAGGTTTTTCAGTGCGCCGGGAAACTGCTGCTGGCGCCATTGTTCGGCGAGGAAATCTTCATCCCACGGCTGGACCCGGTCGATCCCGCATTGCTGCGCAAAGGCCGCCAGTTGTTCTGCATCCTGCACGAGGGCCGGAGCCAGCTGCGCCGCCTGACGCTGGAGAAAACCACTGACCCACGCCGTCGTCCGGGCGCTGTGTTTGGCCAGACTCAGTTGCGCGGCGTTTTCATGACCGAGCAAACGGGCTTTCTGCTGGCGAAAGGCGAGCAGCTTGGTCAACACCGGGCCGTTATCGAAGCGTCCGGCCAGTGGGCCCTGATCAGAGGCACGGGTCAGGTAGGCCACATAGCATTCCTCCCGCAAGGCGCGGTTTTCGGCGTACTTGAGGATGTGCTGGCAGGTGTTCTGGTCCAGGCGGATCAGCCAGCCGTCATGCCCGGCCTCGCGTGCGGCGCGCGCCAGACGATCCTTCATCGCCGGCGACAAGCCTGCGAGCAGCGCAATGTCGTCGACACGCTTGCTCCACGCCTCGGTCCAGCGCTCGAGGTTGTCCAGAAATACGTGCTCCAACCCGCCGATCTCGAGGTTCAACCGCGCCAGCTCCTGTTGCTGTTCAGTAGGAAGCTCGATGCCCGACTGCTTGAATCGGCGCAGAATCCGCGCCAGTGCGATGTTGCGCGACTCATCGAAACTGCCGGCGATCGAACTCTGCGCCAAACGCTGATAGGTCTCGTACAACCGGCGATTGCGGGCTTTTTCAGAGCGATACTGATTGATCGCCAGATGCGCCTTGGCGCTTTCCACGAGCCAGGTGGGATCGTCGGACCTGACCATCGACAACGTTTCGAGAATCGAGCGGACTTCACCGAGGCGGGCATCGGCTTCGTCGATGCTCAGCACCAGATCGTCCCAGCCGGGATGTTCGGACTGACTGGCGATCACTTGGGCGATGATGTGTCGATTGTCGGCAATGATGCGGTTGACTGCCGGCACGAGATGCTCGGCGCGAATCGCTGGCCAGGGTGGCAGCGTCCAATGTTGCAGGAGGGGATTGGTGTCGGGCATGGCAGCTTCCTTCGAGGCGTGGCGCAAAGGGGCCAGCCTATGAAGCAAGTGCGGGGGACAGGTGTTAAGCCAATACCACCTTCCACCGACGAATCGGGGAAGGTGGTTGAGGATCAGTGCTGCTCGTCAGGCTTTTTCTTCAGCTTCGGATTCGGGAAGAACTGCACTGCCTGAACCGTCTTGTCCGGGGCAGGCTTGAGCGCGCTGGTGTTGACCCGCGTGCCCAGCTCTTTCGGCACCGACAGCCCTTGGGCATTGAGCGTGTCGCTGTAACCGCACGCCACGCATTCACGGTGCGGGACATCGTCCTCGCTCCACATCATCAGTTTGTCCGGCTCGCTGCACGCCGGGCAGACCGCCCCGGCGATAAAGCGTTTTTTGGTCTTCACGGGTGCCTCACTCATGCTGCCGCGTCCTCACTCAGGCCGCTGTGGCGCAAGAGTGCGTCAATCGACGGCTCACGGCCACGGAAGTCGACGAACAGCACCATCGGCGCCTGCGAACCACCGCGGGCGAGGATCGCTTCGCGGAAGGCGCGACCGGTGTCGGCATTCAGCACGCCGTCTTCTTCGAATTTGGAGAAGGCATCCGCCGACAGCACTTCCGCCCACTTGTAGCTGTAGTAACCCGCCGCGTAACCGCCGGCGAAGATGTGGGCAAAGCTGTTCGGGAAGCGGTTGTAGGCCGGAGGACGCATCACCGAGACTTCGTTGCGCACGCCTTCGAGCACCTGCGCGACGCTGCGGCCGTCACCGTGGGTGGCGTGCAGTTCGAAGTCGAACAGCGAGAACTCCAGTTGGCGCACCATCATCAGGCCGGACTGGAAGTTCTTCGCCGCGAGCATTTTTTCCAGCAGATCCTGCGGTAGCGGCTCGCCGGTTTCGTAGTGGCCGGAGATCAGCGCGAGACCTTCCGGCTCCCAGCACCAGTTCTCCATGAACTGGCTTGGCAGCTCGACCGCGTCCCACGCCACGCCGTTGATGCCGGACACGCCGGCATGCTCGACGCGGGTCAGCAGGTGATGCAGGCCGTGGCCGAATTCGTGGAACAGGGTGGTCACTTCATCGTGGGTCAGCAGCGCAGGCTTGCCGCTGTCGGCCGGGGTGAAGTTGCACACCAGGTTGGCCACCGGGCTTTGCAGCACGCCGTCGACGGTGCGGCGACGGTCGCGGGCGCCGTCCATCCACGCGCCGCCACGCTTGTTCGCGCGGGCATAGAGGTCGAAGAAGAAGCGGCCGACGTGCTGGCCGTTTTCCTTGATTTCGAACAGGCGTACATCCGGGTGCCAGGTGTCGAAGCCTTTCAGTTCGGCGATTTCGATGCCGTACAGACGCTGAACGATGGCGAACAGACCGCCCAGCACTTTGTCGATCGGGAAGTAGGCGCGCAGGGTTTCCTGGGCGACGCTGTAGCGTTGTTCACGGAGTTTTTCACCGTAGAAACCGCTGTCCCAGCTTTGCAGATCGGCGCAGCCCTGCTCGGCGGCGTAAGCCTTGAGCTGTTGCAGATCCTGGGCGGCGAACGGTTTACTGCGTTTGGCCAGATCGCGCAGGAAGCTCAGCACCTGATCGCTGGATTCGGCCATTTTGGTCGCCAGGCTCAGTTCGGAGAAGCTGGAGAAACCGAGCAGTTTGGCCAGTTCCTGACGCAGGTCGAGGATTTCGCCCATCACCGGGCCGTTGTCGTTCTGGCCGGCGTTTGGGCCTTGATCCGACGCACGGGTGCAGTAGGCGGCGTAGACTTCTTCACGCAGCGCGCGGTCCTGGGCGTAGGTCATCACCGCGTAGTAGCTCGGGAATTCCAAAGTGATCAGCCAGCCGTCGAGGCCTTTGGCCTGGGCGGCAGCAGCCATTTGCGCCTTGGCCGAATCGGTCAGGCCGGCGAGGGCGGCTTCGTCGGTCAGGTGCTTGGTCCAGGCCTGGGTGGCGTCGAGCAACTGGTTGGAGAAGCGGCTGCCCAGCTCGGACAGCTTGCTCTGCACTTCGGCGTAGCGTTTCTGTTCGGCTTCCGGCAGGTCGATACCCGACAGGCGGAAATCGCGCAGGGCATGTTCCAGAATGGTTTTCTGCGCCACGTCGAAACCGGCGGCTTCCGGGCTGTTGGCCAGGGCTTCATAAGCCTGGAACAGCTCGCGGTTCTGACCCATCTCGGTGGAATAGGCGCTCAATGCCGGCAGGCACGACTCGTAGGCTTCACGCAGTTCGGCGCTGTTGCACACGGCATTGAGGTGGCTGACCGGGCTCCACGCGGCGCCCAAGCGATCATTGAGTTCGTCCATCGCCAGCACCAGCCCGGCCCAGGTCGGGGTCTGGCCTTGGGTCTTGAGGATTTCAGCGATGGCGGCGCGGTTGTCGGCCAGGATGGTTTCGATGGCCGGCTGCACGTGTTCGGCACGGATCGCGGAGAACGGCGGCAGGTCGTAGGACTGCAGAAGAGGGTTGTTCACGCTCACGGTTGGCACCTTGGCTGGAAGAAACATGCGCCCATCTTAATTACAATCGACACCCACCGCAGCTATCGGCGACAGAGAGAGAACTAATCGTGTCCCTTCGCAAGTACCAGAATCAAACCCCACGCTTGAGCAAAGGCGCTTTTGTCGACGGCTCGGCGGTGGTGATCGGCGACGTCGAAATCGGCGAAGACAGCTCCGTGTGGCCGCTGACGGTGATCCGCGGCGACATGCACCGCATCCGCATCGGTGCGCGCACCAGCGTGCAGGACGGCTGCGTGTTGCACATCACCCACGCCGGCCCGTTCAACCCGGACGGCTTCCCGCTGCTGATCGGCGATGACGTGACCATCGCCCACAAGGTCATGCTGCACGGCTGCACCGTCGGCAGCCGCGTATTGATCGGCATGGGCAGCATCGTCATGGACGGCGCGGTGGTCGAGGACGACGTGATCATCGGCGCCGGCAGCCTGGTGCCGCCGGGCAAGCGCCTGGAAAGCGGATTTCTGTACGTGGGCAGTCCGGTGAAACAGGTTCGTCCGCTGACCGACAAGGAAAACGCCTTTTTCACCTACAGCGCGGCGAACTACGTGAAGCTCAAGGACCTGCATCTGGCTGAAGGCTACGACCAGCTCTGACTTTTCTCTCTACCGCCCGGGATTTTTCATGCATTACCAGACCGTACTGTTCGACCTCGATGGCACCCTCACCGATCCGCGTGAGGGCATCACCCGTTCCATCCAGTTCGCCTTGAGCAAACTCGGCATCGATGAGCCGGACCTGACCAAGCTGGAACACTTCATCGGCCCGCCGCTGTTGCAGGCATTCATGCAGTTTTATGGTTTTGATGAAGCTAAGGCGTGGGAGGCGGTGAATTTCTACCGCGAGCGCTTCAAGGTCACCGGCCTCTACGAGAATCGGGTGTTCGAAGGCGTCTCGCCGTTGCTGGAAACCCTGAACGGCCAAGGCCGGCAGCTGTATATCGCGACGTCGAAGCCATGGGTGTTCGCCCGGGAAATCGCCCGGCACTTTGATTTCGCCAGACACTTCAAGGTGATTTACGGCAGCGAACTGGATGGCACTCGCACCAACAAGGTCGAGCTGATTGCACACCTGATCGCCGAGGAAGGGCTGGACCCGGCCAGCACGCTGATGATCGGTGACCGCAAGCACGACCTGATCGGTGCTCGCAGCAACGGTCTGGATGCGGCGGCTGTTGGTTATGGGTTTGGCAGCCATGAAGAGCTGAGTGCCGAAGCGCCGGCGTATCACTTCGAGACTTTGGATCAGTTGCATCAGGCATTTTTGCAGCGCTGATCAGATAGCCTTCGCGAGCAAGCCCGCTCTCACAGTGACCGCGTTTCAGTACCGGAACTCGGTTTCCTGTGGGAGCGAGCCTGCTCGCGATGGGGCCAAAAAGCCGCAGTAGATTTATGAGCCTGCCAGCACTTTCAGAGCCGACTTACGCTCAACGACTGGCAAGCCACCCAACTTCTCGACTTCTGTGTAAAACCTGACCCAATCCCCATCGACCTGCCTGAACAACGCCGCAAACGCCGGCACCCACTGGTCATAAAGCCCGAACGGCAACAGCCGCGCGTTGTTCAACGGCGCATTGACCCAGGCGTCATAGCGTTTGTCGCCGGCCCACTGGCTATCGCGCATTGTTCGGTAGTCGTGTCGAAACCGTTCGAACTCCGCCGCCTTGCGCTCGCGCATCTGCGCTGCCGCCAATGGTTGTGCATAAAGCTTTTCAAGACGTGAGCGGGTATCGAGGATCAACTGAATGAATTGATCCCGCTGCTTGAGCTTCGAGTCGTTTTCCGGGGGCAAGCCACGAAACGCTCGCCACTGCCGCGTACCTTCCTGCTCGACGAAGGTCGCGAAGGACTCGTTGAACTCGGTGTCGTCCTTCACATAGAAACGCTGGTGAGCCAGTTCATGGAAGATCAGCGTTGCCAGACGCTCGTCGCCCCAGCCCATCATCGAATTGAGGATCGGGTCATTGAACCAGCCCAGGGTCGAATAGGCCTCGACGCCGCCGATCGACACGTCCATGCCTTGCAGGCGCTGAATCGCGGCTTCGCCCCGCGCCGCACTCTGGCTGTAAAAGCCGCGATAGGCCACACAACCGGCAATCGGGAAGCAATGGTTCTGCGGGCTCAGGGAAAACTCCGGGGTGGCGAACACATTCCACACGACAAACGGCCGACCGATGTCGGCGTAGAGGCGATAGCTTTGGTTGTCCGGCAGGTGCAGGTGTTCGCTGGCGAAGGCCCGGGCTTTCTGGGACTGGGCTAGGTGCGTGCGCAGTCTGGCGTCGCGGGTCGGGTCGGCGATCACCTTGGCCACCGGCTCCCGCGCCCGCAAAAGCTGCAGCTGACCGCTGGCCAGCTGGCCGTAATAGCTCAGGCTTGAGCAACCGTTGAGCAACAAAATCATCACACCCGGAAACAAAATCCGCAAAACGCGATCAAGTAACCCATGGCTTGGAAGCGGCCTGATCAAAATAAGAAATCCCCCCGGAAAGTCTGCCCAAGACTATCCCGCCCATTGGAGCTCCGCTATGCGCATGTTGATACTGACAGGAAGCGTGCTGACGCTGGCCGGTTGTGCCGGATTCGGAATGCCGACCCCTGACCCCTCGCAAGCCTGGATCGATCTGGATGCCCGGCAACAGGACACGGCGCTGCAGGCGCTGGAAGTCGACGACAAGGCTGCCGTCGATCATCGTTACTTCGAAGTGCAGCCCGGCAGCCATGAGCTGAGGGTGCGTTATCAATTCCCGGTCGAGGCGACCAACATCGGCCCGGATGCCGAGCCGCTTTGGCGTGATTGTCAGTTGAGCGTGAAATTCAAGGATTTCAACGCCGGCCAGCGTTATCAGTTGCAGGCGGGAAGCATCGGTTTCCGCCCGTGGGCCAAGCTCTACGATCAACAACGCAACGTGGTTGGCCAGGGCACGCCGGCGGGCTGCCAGCGAACCTGATCGGCGTTATGCTGGATGTCCGAACTCACGGACATCCATCATGCGCACGTTGATGCTGTTGCTGGTCGCAGGCTTGCTCGCCGGTTGCCAGACACCGTTGCCCCCCGTCGATCCGAACATGGCCTGGGTCGAGTTCTCGACGCCGTCCCCGGGCGGTAAGTTGCTGATGGCCGAGCGTCTCGACAACCAGCGACTGACTGATGGGCGTTTCTTTCAGGTTACGCCCGGCAGCCATGAGTTGCGGGTGCGTTTCGACTTTGAAGTGTTCGGCGGAGGCGGCAGCCTGATGACCGGCCCTGTGGAGCGCCTGTGCTACCTGACCATCCGCTACGATCATTTCGAGGCAGGGCAGCGTTACAGGCTGGAAGGCCGCTCTCTGGCATTCACCCCGAGTGCCCGCCTTTACAACGAAAGGCGGGAAATCGTCGCCGAGGATCGCGAAGTCAACTGCATCATCTGAGGCGTATCAGCGGTCGTTCTTCTGATAGATGATCTTTTTTGTGCCGTTGTCGCAGGTGCCAACAACCATGTTCTGATCATGGACTTCGTCGTTGGTGACAATCTCGAGCGTATAAGAAGTCACTCCCTGAGCCTGGATCTTGGCTTCGATCTCGGCTTTCAGTTCTTCACAGGGTTTTGGTGCGGCCCAAACCGAGCTGGCTAGTACCAGACCAAAAACCGCCAAGGCAAAACGTTTCATGGTTGAAGCTCCATCGAAGCAGCGCGCACGAAGATGCGCGAAAGCTGCTGTCATTTATTCGACCACACTTTTGCCTGGCGGGTTCTGATTAGGCTCAAAGCAGTCAGCTGTCCAGCGATGCGTCGAGACTGATCTTCGCATTCAGCACCTTGGACACCGGGCAACCTTCCTTGGCCTTGTTGCTCAGCTCTTCGAACTGCGCCTGGGTCGCTCCCGGAATTTTTGCCTTGAGGACCAGTTTCACTGCGGTGATTGCAAAGCCGCCATCCACCTGATCCAGCGTGACCTCGGCCTGGGTGTCGATGCTGTCGGCCTTGAGCCCGGCGTCGCCGAGAATCATCGAGAACGCCATGGAGAAACAGCCCGCATGGGCGGCGCCGATCAGTTCTTCCGGATTGGTGCCCTTGCCGCCTTCGAAGCGGGCCTTGAAGCCGTAGGGCGCTTCACGCAGGACGCCGGTTTCGGTGGAAATCGAGCCGATGCCGGTTTTCAGGTCACCTTCCCAATGCGCGGATGCCTTTTTCACGATAGACATGTGTGCCTCCTTCAATTCGGGCGCGAAACGCCGCGCCGTCGTGGTTTTTGCCTGCAAGGCTTCTGAGGATAGACGCCGGAACAAAGTTCAGCCCAAGTGAATCGTTGACTTTTTTAGTAGGAAATTTCGGATCAGCTATTGAAACTCGGGTATATGCCCTCATTGCACAGAACACGCTTATGAATTGGGCAGGTTTGCGTTCGCCAAGAACACACCTGCGCCCTCAATCGGAGATGCAGGTTTATGAAGCAACTGTCCGACGTAAAATTTTCCACCCTCGATCTGGTGCCGGTGCGCGAGAACGGCAGCCCGGCCCAGTCGCTGCGCAACTCGCTGGACCTGGCGCAGCATGTCGAGAAATTCGGCTACACGCGGTTCTGGGTCGCCGAGCACCACAACATGGACGGCATCGCCAGTTCCGCCACCTCGGTGTTGCTGGGCTACCTGGCCGGCGGCACGTCGACCATCCGCGTCGGCTCTGGCGGCGTGATGCTGCCCAACCACGCACCACTGGTGATCGCCGAGCAGTTCGGCACCCTCGAAAGCCTGTATCCGGGACGTATCGACCTCGGCCTGGGCCGTGCGCCGGGTTCCGATCAGATGACCGCCCGTGCCTTGCGTCGTGAGCGTTCCGGCAGTGCTGATGATTTCCCCGAAGACGTGGCTGAGCTGGCGCGCTTTCTAGGTCCGCGCACGCCGGATCAGCGGGTGATCGCGATGCCGGGAACCGGCACCAACGTGCCGATCTGGCTGCTCGGTTCCAGTCTGTTCAGTGCGCAACTGGCCGGTGAGCGCGGTTTGCCCTACGCTTTCGCCTCGCATTTCGCACCGCGTTTCATGCACGAGGCGATTCGCGTCTACCGCAATCACTTCAAGCCATCGGCGGTGCTCGACAAGCCGTACGTAATGCTCGGTGTGCCGTTGGTGGCAGCCGACACCGATGAACAGGCCGACTACCTGGCGACCTCGGTGTACCAGCGAATTCTCGCCCTGATGCGTGGGCAAAGTCTGGTGCAGCGCCCACCGGTGAAAACCATGGACGGCCTGTGGCTGCCCCACGAGCGTGAGGCCGTGGGTGATTTCCTTGGTCTGGCGATGGTCGGCAGTCCGCAGAAAATCCGCGCGAAACTCGAAGTGCTGATCGAACAGACCCAGGCTGATGAGCTGATCTTCACCTGCGACCTTTACGAACATGCCGATCGCCTGCATTCCTACGAGTTGCTGGCGCAGGTCATGAGGGGCTGAGCCCGATAGCCGCGCACAAAAAAGCCGACGCATAGCGTCGGCTTTTGTTTCTCCGGCGTGATCAGCCGCGGGTGTAGACGATCTCTTTGTCGCCGCCTTCACAGGTGCCGACGACTTTGCCGCCACTGGCCGCACCCTTGTCGACAATCTCCAGCGAATACCCGGAAACGCCCTTGGCATCCAGCTTGGCCGCAATCTCGGCCTTCAGTTCTTCACAGGGCTTGCCGGCAGCAAACGCACCACCCGCAAGGCTCAACAAACCTACTGCCAATATCAACTTCTTCATCGGTCGCACTCCCTGGTCGGATTAATTAAGGCGGGCATCGAGCCGTTCGCTCGATGCACTCACCTCGTAGCGCATTGCCATTCCTATGGCACTCGGCCAGCGCGCAAGTTCAGAAGCGTAGACCAAACTCAGCTGCTGGCAATCCGGAACCCGACTTTCAGGGTCACCTGAAAGTGGGCAGCCTTGCCATCCTTGATGTGGCCGCGGGTTTCGGTCACTTCAAACCATTCCAGATGCTTGATGCTCTTGTTGGCCTCGGCCAACGCATTGTTGATGGCGTCTTCGATGCTGCTGGTGGACGAACCGACCAGCTCGACTTTCTTGTAGGTGTGATGGTCACTCATGGTGTTCTCCTTGAAGTGTGCAATTGAGCCTAGCAGCGATTTGCCGTGTTGATTTCGGCGACTTGGGGGAATGGAAGTTCAGATTTTCTGCACTTTCCAGAAACGCTGAAGTCCCAACCAACACACGCCACTCATCAACAATGCAGGAGAGCCACCATGGCCAACACCTCGTTACGCAAAGCCTCGTTGCAAAGCATGGAAGCGGAGATCGAGAGTCTGCTCAAGTCGTTGGAAAGCCTGAAGGACGACGCTTCTGACGAGTCGCGCAAGACCCTCAAGGCGCTCAAGAGCAACGCTGAAAGCGCGCTGAAACACTCGCGCAGCCTGCTCAGCGATGCCTACGAAGAAGTCAAAGTCAAAACCCGCGAGACCGGGATTGCCACCCGCGATTACGCGCAGGAACACCCGTGGACGACTGCCGGTGTGGCGGTCGGTGCGCTGGGTCTGCTGGCCGCTTACTTGCTGTTCAAGCGCGGCGAGTGATCCGCCTGGCGCAGTTCGTTCCTGAGCCACTGCGCCAATTGCCGGGCGCGCCCGTCCGCGGCGCGCTTGGGTAGCCACAACGCCAGTTGCGCCGGGGTTTCGCTGAAACCCCACGGCGCGACCAGGCGCCCGGCCTTCAAATCTTCGGTCACCAGCGGTTCCGGCGCGATCGCCACGCCCAGCCCGGCGACGGCCGCTTCCAGCAAGTAATACAAATGCTCGAAACCTTGCCCCATCTTCAACGCCTTGGCGTTGAGGCCGCTTTGCTGCGCCCAGCTCGGCCAGGCTTGCGGGCGTGAAGTCGTGTGCAGCAAGGGTTCATCGAGCAGGGCAATGGGCGGTGCCGATTGCAGGCGCTGGTAGCCGCTGAACAGCGGGCTCATGACCGGGCCGATGCGCTCGCTGGCCAGCTCATAGACTTGCATGTCTGCCGGCCATGGCGGTTCGGCGAACAGCAGCAATGCATCCAGCCCCGGGCGACGCGGGTCGAGATCGCCTTCACCGGCGGACAGGTGCAGGCGCAAATCCGGCAGATCGGCATTCAGCCTTCCCAGTCGCGGAATGAACCAGCGCGCCAGCAAGCTACCGGAGCAACCGAGCACGAACGGCGCATCGGCGGTGCTTTGGGTCAGTTCGGCGCAGACGCTGCGCAAGCGGTCGAACGCCTCGCCGCTGGCATCGCGCAGGCGGATGCCGGCATCTGTGAGTTTCAGGCCACGACCGTCCTTGACGAAAAGACTGATACCGAGATGCTCTTCCAGCACCTTGAGCTGGCGGCTGACCGCACCGTGAGTCACGTGCAGTTGCTCCGCAGCCTGGCTGACGCTGTTCAGGCGGGCGGTGGCTTCGAAGGCGCGCAGGGCGTTCAGCGGGGGAAGGTCATGGCTCATGATATCTGTGAGTTTTCCTGACAGGTTGTGGCGATCTTATCGGTTTTCAGTCTGGAAGGTCAGGGGTAGAGTGAACGCCATTGTCTTCTCGTGAAATCCGCTGGAGCGAACCATGACCCAGACTTCGAACACCTCCGATCTGCGTAACGGCCCTGACGCCAACGGCCTGTTTGGCTCGTTCGGCGGCCGTTATGTCGCGGAAACCCTGATGCCGTTGATCCTCGATCTGGCCCGCGAATACGAGGCGGCCAAGGAAGATCCGGCGTTCAAAGAGGAATTGGCCTACTTCCAGCGTGACTACGTCGGACGTCCGAGCCCGCTGTATTTCGCCGAGCGCCTGACCGAGTTCTGCGGTGGCGCCAAGATCTACCTCAAGCGCGAAGAGCTGAACCACACCGGCGCGCACAAGATCAACAACTGTATCGGCCAGATCCTGCTGGCGCGGCGCATGGGCAAGAAACGCATCATCGCCGAGACCGGAGCCGGCATGCACGGCGTAGCCACCGCCACCGTGGCTGCGCGTTTCGGTCTGGATTGCGTGATCTACATGGGCACCACCGACATCGAGCGCCAGCAGGCCAACGTGTTCCGCATGAAGCTGCTGGGCGCCGAGGTGATCCCGGTGGTCGCCGGCACCGGCACCCTGAAAGACGCAATGAACGAAGCGCTGCGTGACTGGGTGACCAACGTCGACAGCACCTTCTACCTGATCGGCACCGTGGCCGGCCCGCACCCTTATCCAGCCATGGTTCGCGACTTCCAGGCCGTGATCGGCAAGGAAACCCGCGATCAGCTGCAAGCTCAGGAAGGTCGCCTGCCGGACAGCTTGGTGGCGTGCATCGGCGGTGGTTCCAACGCCATGGGCCTGTTCCACCCGTTCCTCGATGACAAGAGCGTCGAGATCATCGGCGTGGAAGCCGCCGGTTATGGCATCGAGACCGGTAAGCACGCGGCCAGCCTCAACGGTGGCGTACCGGGTGTGTTGCACGGCAACCGCACCTTCCTGCTGCAGGACGACGATGGCCAGATCATCGACGCCCACTCGATTTCCGCCGGCCTCGACTATCCGGGCATCGGCCCTGAGCACGCGTGGTTGCATGACATCGGCCGCGTCCAGTACACCTCGGTGACCGACGACGAAGCCCTCGCTGCGTTCCACCAGTGCTGCCGTCTGGAAGGGATCATCCCGGCACTGGAAAGCGCCCACGCCCTGGCCGAAGTCTTCAAACGTGCACCGAAACTGCCGAAGGATCACCTGATGGTGGTCAACCTGTCCGGCCGCGGCGACAAAGACATGCAGACCGTCATGCACCACATGGAACACTCTCAACAAGAGCAATCGAAGCAGGAGAAACACTGATGAGCCGCCTGCAAACCCGCTTTGCCGAACTCAAGGAACAGAATCGCGCCGCCCTCGTGACCTTCGTCACCGCTGGCGACCCGGACTACGACACCTCGCTGGCGATCCTCAAAGGCCTGCCGAAAGCCGGTGCCGACGTGATCGAACTGGGCATGCCGTTCACCGACCCGATGGCCGACGGCCCGGCAATCCAACTGGCCAACATCCGTGCCCTTGGCGCCAAGCAGAATCTGATCAAAACCCTGCAAATGGTCCGCGAGTTCCGCAAGGACAACAGCGACACGCCGCTGGTGCTGATGGGTTACTTCAACCCGATCCACAAGTTCGGCGTCGAGCGTTTCATCGCCGAAGCCAAAGAGGCCGGCGTTGATGGCCTGATCGTGGTCGACATGCCGCCGGAGCATAACTCGGAGCTGTGCGACCCGGCCCAGGCAGCGGGCATCGACTTCATTCGTCTGACCACCCCGACCACCGATGATGCGCGTCTGCCGAAAGTGTTGACCGGCAGCTCCGGCTTTGTTTACTACGTGTCGGTTGCCGGTGTGACCGGCGCCGGTGCGGCGACTCTGGAACACGTCGAGGAAGCGGTGGCACGTCTGCGTCGTCATACCGATCTGCCGATCAGCATCGGTTTTGGTATCCGCACGCCGGAGCAGGCCGCGTCCATCGCGCGTCTGGCCGACGGTGTGGTGGTGGGCTCGGCGCTGATCGATCACATCGCCAATGCGACCACACCGGACCAGGCCATCGACGGCGTGCTGAGCCTGTGCTCGGCGCTGTCCGAAGGCGTGCGTAAGGCTCGCGTCAGCTGAAGGTAAAGTTCCTGATACAGAGGAATTAGGGCCTCGCGGCACAGACTAATTGAGCAAGACCGAGGGGTTCAGAGCCAGGTTCTGAACCCCTTTTTGCTGTCAGTGCAGTGAGGAAAGATCCGATGAAAATGCCGAAACGTCTGATTGCCAGTCTGGGTGTGCTGATGATCAGCGCGACACCGCTGCTGGCCAGCGCCGATCCGCGCGACGATCACGACCACGGCGGCCCGCAACAGGGCCACTACGACAATCGCGGTGGTGATCACCCTGATTGGCAAAGCAGCCATCGCGGCGGCCCGCCGCCTCGGGACTTCGGCCCGGTGCGTCAGGTGATCCGTGACAATCATGGCTACTTCGTGCGCGGTGCGCCGCCACCTCCAGGCATCCACCTGGTACGTGGCCGGCCGCTGCCCCATGGCTATTACGGCGAGCGGCTGGATAACCGGGCGTTGAGTCGTCTGCCGTATTACCCGGGTTATGAATGGCGTCGCGCCGGCGGTGACATCGTGCTGATCGCGGTAGGCAGCGGGGTTGTTTACGAAGTGTTGGATGGCGTTCTGTACTGATCGTCAGGCCATGAAAAAGACCGCAGCCTTTACGGGCTGCGGTCTTTTGTTTTCAGGGCTGCTGTTCAGGGCAACTCCAATCCGCCCGAGGCTTTGTGCAGTTTGCGCAGATGCTCGCCGATCTGCTTCACGTTGGCCTCGCTGGCCGCAATCTCGGCTGCTCGTTTGGGTTCCAGTAACGCGCGCACTTCCTTATCCAGATCGCCGGTCAAGGCCAGCAATTGTTTCTGGCGCTGGCTGCTTTCCGCTTCCAGTCGGCTGAATTCGCTCGGTTGCGGCAGGCCATAACCTCGGGAGTCGAGCAATTCTGCCGGTCGGCTGAGGAAGCCGCTGTTGGCGAGAATCTGCTGCAAGGTGGCGTTGGCCTTGTCCATGCCTCCGTTCTCCAGCTCACGGGCGCCGAGGTAGCGTTGCTTGACTTCATCCTGAGCGAGCAACAGTTGGCGGCGGAAACTGGCCTGTTCCAGCAATAGCAGTGCGGCACTGGTGCGCAGGTCGGCCCGTTCGAACCATGGACGACGCTCCTCGGCAGAGAGCGAAAGCCATTCTTCAACGGTTGTCTGCTTGATCGGCAATTGCTTCTTCAACACATCGAACATCGCTTGATATCGATCACGGAACGAGTCGAAGCGATAACCCAGGCGCAGCGCCTCTTTCGGATCATCGAGCACGCTGGTGTCGGCCAGGCCTCGCCCCTTCAGCACTTCCAGCAAACCGTTGGGCATGATGCTGTCGAGGCCGGTCAACCGGGCGTTATTGCTGCCGCTGCGCAGCAGTTTCAAGCCTTCGACCGCACAGTTGTTGGAGAGGAAGAAGTAATTGCCGTCGTAGCTCCAGTGCATTTCGGCGGCGTGTTCGACCACGCCCTCGATTTCGCTGCGAGAGAGATTCAGCGGCACCGACGCCAAGCTGCGCAGTTCGGTCTTGGTGTATTCGTCGATCACCTGCGCCAGCGGCAGCACGAACAGTCGCGAAGGGTACTTGCCGACCAGCCCGTCCCAGCTCGACAGCTGCACGTCGCCGACGAAAGCGCGGTACGACAACACCAGATGCTGATCCAGATCCAGTCGGCAGTCCGGCCCGCGTGGCCGGCCCGGTGCGCAGATCACCAGACGCAACATGCTGTGGCCCCAACGGCTGACCCAGTTCTGGTTGGCTTCGGCCAACAGGTAATCCACCGCGTACACGCGTTCCGGATCGACCTGGCCCAGGGGCTGTTTGGCAAAGTCGTTGCCGGCATTGAGGAAAGCGAAGGTTTTGGCGCATTCATCCTTTGCTGGCGGTGCCCAGCCGAAGTGTTCCTGGTAATAGCGATACAGCGCCGGGCGCCGGCAGGCGTAGCTCGGGTCGAGGAGAAAGTACTCCATGTTGACCGCGACAAACTCCTTCGGGCTGGAGATTTCGTAGAGGTCGGGGCTGCGGGCAATCTGCCGGTTGTGCTGTTCCCGCTCTCCTCGTCGCCCGACGTATTGCTGCCAGCCAGCGAGGTCTAGCAGGCGTGGATCATCGCTGAGGGTGAAGCGCCGACCGTTCTGGCCTCGGCATTCATCGGGAATGCCGATCAGCCCGGCGCTGTTATTGCGCCGGGTGCAGCGCTGGATCAGCGTGCGTTCGGCCGCCGGCCACAAGCGCGCGCGATCGTAAATGTGGGTGATTTCGTGCAGCACCGTGGCCAGCAGTTCCCGGCGTACGGTGCCGTGGGGACGATTGGTCTTTTCCTTTGCCGCACTGCCGTCGGTGAGGCTGGCGAGCAGTTTGCGGTTCAGGTCCAGCTCGGAGACGAGGGTCGCCTGACCGTAGGCGTTGCCGGGCATGTCGTCGGTCCAGCCGACATCGATGCGCCGATCCAGGCGTTCGATGAAGCTCGGCGGCAATGCCTGCATGGCTTCATCGAGCAGCGCCTGGCTGGCCTGTTGTTGGGCGGGGCTCAAGCCATCGGTCTTGAGCCGCAATTGCAGGCCGGCGTGGGCGCTGTTGCCAAGCAGCAACAACGCCCCGGCCAGCAGCCAGGCGCCGAGTGACCTCACAGTGCGAGGATGGCTTCGGCGAGTACCTGATCACTGGCGTCGCGGGCTTCCGGCACGCGGGTACGCAAGGTCTTGAAGGCCGCTTCCAGGTTTGCACCACGGATATCACCGTCGCTGGCCACGAAACTGGCAGCGTCGTCATGGGCTTCGCGGATGATTTTCGAATCGCGAATCGACGTAGTGGTGTCGGAGGTGAAATCGATGGTGCGCTGGGAGGCGCGGACGATGATGTTACTGGTGGCTACCAGGGTGTGTGCCTGGGCCATATCGGCCAACAACAGCAGGCCAAGGGCGGCAGCAATCAGCGGGCTACGCATGGAACGACTCCGAAAGGACAGGGATGACTATTGGACGAGAATTGCCTGTGCCAGTTCAAGGTCGCTGACATGAAGTTTTGGCCGGCTCTTGCGCAAGTAATGCAGCGCAGATTCGAGCTGTGCGCCGCGCATCTGGCCGTCACTGGCAACGAACGCTGCGGCATCGTCGTGCGCGGCGATGATCAGTTTACGGTCGAACGGTGCGGACGAAACCATGCCCGTGGCCCAGACGCTGACCACGGTGTTCTGTGTGGACACATCGAAGGCGTCTGCCAGAGGAACCCAGCAGGCGGTGAGCAGTACAGAAGGAATAAGCAGATTTGAAAGAAAACGCATGGGACTCGGCAACTGTTGGCGAGTCCCAAGGCTAGCGCAATGCCCGGACTAGAGCCAGCGCCGAAACATCGGGACACGACCGGCGTGTCCCGCGATGCCCCTGTCGCTTAGATCGTCAGAATGGCCTGGGCCAGCTGTGCGTCGGTCGCGTTCAGTTGCGGAGCCTGATGACGGATGTGATCCAGTGCGCTCTCCAGTTTCACGCCACGGATTTCACCTTCGCTGGCCACGAAGCTGGCAGCGTCGTCACGGGCAGCGAGCACGATCTTGTCGTCACGGAAGGACGAAGTAACGTCGGAGGTGGCATCTGAAGAAGACTTGAGCGCGCCAACCACGGCGTCGGTGGTCACGATGAAGCTGGTTGCGCTGGCGTTGGCAGCGACGGCCAGCAGGGCGGCGGCGCTAAGAAGACGAAGACGGGACATGGGGGAACTCCTGTGGATAAACCGTATTGAGAGGTGGCTCGGTGTCTGAAGGTCAGACGCCAGTTGCACAGCATTCGCCACGTTCTGAATGGAGCTTAGGCTTCCGTTGCAACTTCGCACAGTGGTCAGGATGCTGGCCTGAACCGATTTCTCGTAACTGTACCTGTCTTGCATTTAATTATGAGAACTGTACCTGTCCGTTGATCGAGGGTGGCTACTCGGTTTTCTCAGGCCACAAACGACAAGACCCGTCGCGGTTTCCCGCGACGGGTCTTGTTTATTCAATTCGGGTTGCTGGCGGTGGGTCTAGCGACCAGAGCCAGCGACGCTGATTAGCGCCAGAACGGCTTGCTCAGCTCTTCGTAGCGTTGTGCTTCGCTGATACCGGCATCGGCCAGCAGACGCGAGTCCAGACGAGCCAGTTGGTGGCGGCTGGAAATGCGGCGCTGCCACAACATCAGGTTGGCGATAACGCGCAGAGGCAGGGAAGCCTGGGTTTTTACAGCTTTGTCTTCGAAGAACAGTTCGGAACTGAGTGTACGTTCCATGGTTGACATCCTTCCGCTTGTGGCGGGATTAGGTAGTGGTTTAACTGGTGCCCATGATCCTCTCGTTTGGCCAGACTCTCTAGATACAGTTCACCTGTATTGTGAGTGACCAGTTAACTGTTTATAGGGGGTGTACGGGTCAAAATTGCGCAAACTGTACCTGTCTGCGCTTATTTGGTGCATTTTGACCGGTTTCGATGATGTGAGTAGGTAAAAGCCGTAGGAAATGACCGGCACAGCAGTACAGTTTTTGACGATTGCAGTGGGTTTCAAAATCCCGCTGGCGAAACTGTGTTTGCGCCAGCGGAAAATCTGTGCGGATTACACCGCCAGCATGCGTCCGGTTTCTTCCAGATTGATGTGCCAGCTCAGGGCGTCACGCAGAATGTGCGGGGTGTGGCCGCCGATCGCGCAGGCTTTGTCGAAGTAGTCGTTCAGCGCCTGGCGGAAGTCCGGGTGCACACAGTTGTCGATGATCACCCGGGCGCGTTCCCGTGGCGCCAGGCCGCGCAGGTCGGCCAGGCCCACCTCGGTCACCAGGATGTCGACGTCATGCTCGGTATGGTCGACGTGGCTGACCATCGGCACCACGCTGGAAATCGCGCCGCCCTTGGCGATCGACTTGGTCACGAACACCGCCAGGTGTGCGTTGCGAGCGAAGTCGCCCGAGCCACCGATGCCGTTCATCATCCGCGTGCCGCAGACGTGGGTCGAGTTGACGTTGCCATAGATGTCGAACTCAAGGGCCGTGTTGATGCCGATGATGCCCAGACGCCGCACCACTTCCGGGTGGTTGGAGATCTCTTGCGGGCGCAGTACCAGTTTGTCCTTGTACTTCTCCAGGTTGCCGAACACGTCGCTGTTGCGCCGCTCAGACAGGGTGATCGAACTGCCCGAAGCAAAGCTCAGCTTACCGGCGTCGATCAGGTCGAAGGTCGAGTCCTGCAGCACTTCGGAATACATGGTCAGGTCTTCGAACGGCGAATCGATCAGCCCGCACATCACCGCGTTGGCAATGTTGCCGATCCCGGCCTGCAGCGGGCCGAGCTTGTTGGTCATGCGCCCGGCATCGACTTCCTGTTTGAGAAAGGTGATCAAGTGATCGGCGATGGCTTTGGTGTCGACATCCGGTGAGGACACGGTGGACGGCGAGTCCGACTGCTGGGTGATGACGATGGCGACGATCTTCTCTGGCGGGATCGGGATCGCGGTGCTGCCGATGCGGTCGTCAACCTTTACCAGCGGGATCGGCGTGCGGGTCGGGCGATAGGTCGGGATATAGATGTCGTGCAGACCTTCGAGGTTGGCGTTGTGCGCCAGGTTGATCTCGACGATCACGTGTTTGGCGAAGATCGCGAAGCTCGCCGAGTTACCCACCGAAGTGGTCGGCACGATGTGGCCCTGTTCGGTGATGGCCACGGCTTCGATGACGGCGATGTCCGGCAGCTTCAGTTGCTGGTTGCGTAATTGCTCGACGGTTTCCGACAGGTGCTGGTCGATGAACATCACTTCGCCGGCGTTGATTGCCTTGCGCAAGGTGCTGTCGACCTGAAACGGCATGCGCCGGGACAGCACGCCAGCCTCGGTCAGTTGCTTGTCGAGGTCGTTGCCCAGACTGGCGCCGGTCATCAGGCTGATCTTCAGCGGCGTGACCTTGGCTCGCTCGGCCAGCGCATGGGGCACGGCCTTGGCTTCGCCGGCGCGGGTGAAGCCGCTCATGCCGACGGTCATGCCGTCCTCAATCAGCGCAGCGGCGTCGGCGGCGCTCATCACTTTATCCAACAACGAAGGCAGGCGAATACGGTCACGGTACATGGATTATTTTCTCGGGCAGCGAGTAGCAGGATGCGCAGTCTAGTGAATTTCGCGAGCGCCTGTCCCGCTACCAAGGTCGCAAACGAGGCGTCTATTTAGCGGGTTTCAAGTAAAACACCGTTACTGGATCTGCAACAACGTGGCAAATTGTCCGACGGTTTGCGCAAACAAAAACGCCCCGACAAGTCGGGGCGTCCGGTAAGCAGAGAGCGAGTTACTCGACCGCTTTGACCATGTCTTCGATGACTTTTTTCGCGTCGCCGAACACCATCATGGTCTTGTCCAGGTAGAACAGTTCGTTGTCCAGACCGGCATAGCCGCTGGCCATCGAGCGCTTGTTGACGATGATGGTCTTGGCCTTGAACGCTTCGAGGATCGGCATGCCGGCAATCGGCGATTTCGGATCGTTCTTGGCGGCCGGGTTCACCACGTCGTTGGCGCCGAGCACCAGCACCACGTCGGCCTGACCGAACTCGGAGTTGATGTCTTCCATCTCGAACACCTGGTCGTACGGCACTTCGGCCTCGGCCAGCAGTACGTTCATGTGGCCAGGCATCCGACCGGCCACCGGGTGGATCGCGTATTTCACGGTCACGCCATGGTGGGTCAGCTTCTCTGTCAGCTCTTTCAATGCGTGCTGTGCACGGGCCACCGCCAGGCCGTAACCCGGAACGATGATCACGGTGTCGGCGTTGGTCAGCAGGAACGTCGCGTCGTCAGCCGAACCGGATTTCACCGGACGGGCTTCCTTCTCACCGGCAGGACCGGCGTCTGCTGTATTGCCGAAACCGCCGAGCAATACATTAAAGAAGGAACGGTTCATCGCCTTGCACATGATGTACGAGAGGATCGCACCGCTCGAACCCACCAGCGAGCCGGCAATGATCAGCATCGAGTTGTTCAGCGAGAAGCCGATACCCGCCGCTGCCCAGCCGGAATAGCTGTTGAGCATCGACACCACCACCGGCATGTCGGCGCCGCCGATCGGGATGATGATCAGCACGCCCATGACGAACGCCAGAGCCAGCATCAGGGCGAACGCGGCGAGGTTGCCGGTCAACATGAAGGTAACACCGAGGATCAGCGTCGCCAGCCCCAGTACCGCGTTCAGCTTGTGCTGACCGCTGAACTGTACCGGTGCACCCTGGAACAGACGGAACTTGTATTTGCCCGACAGCTTGCCGAAGGCGATCACCGAACCGGAGAAGGTGATTGCACCGATGGCTGCGCCGAGGAACAGCTCCAGACGGTTACCCGCCGGGATCGAGTCACCCAGTTGCTTGACGATGCCCAGCGACTGCGGCTCGACCACCGCCGCAATGGCGATGAACACCGCTGCCAGACCGATCATGCTGTGCATGAACGCAACCAGTTCCGGCATCTTGGTCATTTCAACGCGCTTGGCCATGATCGAACCGGCGGTGCCGCCGATCAGCAGGCCGACGATCACGTAACCGATGCCTGCGGTCGCCAGCTCAGCGCCCAGCTTATAGATGAGGCCGACCGTGGTGATGATTGCCAGCGCCATGCCGAGCATGCCGAACAGGTTGCCGCGGCGCGACGTGGTCGGGTGCGACAAACCCTTGAGGGCCTGGATGAAGCAGATCGACGCGATCAGGTAGAGCGTCGTGACGAGGTTCATGCTCATTACTTAGGCGCCTCTTCTTTTGCTTTCGGGGCTTTCTTCTTGAACATCTCAAGCATGCGGCGGGTGACCAGGAAGCCACCGAACACGTTGACCGCGGCCAGTGCCACGGCGAGAGTGCCCATGGTCTTGCCCAGCGGGGTGACGGTCAGGGCTGCAGCGAGCATGGCGCCGACGATCACGATCGCCGAAATGGCGTTGGTCACTGCCATCAAAGGCGTGTGCAGCGCGGGTGTTACGTTCCAGACCACGTGGTAACCGACATAAATCGCCAGCACGAAGATGATCAGGTTGTAGATACCGGGGGAGATAAGCTCTTCCATCGTCTGAATCCCTGCTTAGGCGTTTTTGCGGATGACTTGGCCGTCGCGGCACATCAGGCATGCAGCGACGATGTCGTCTTCGAGGTTAACTTCGAACTGGCCTTCTTTGGTGAAGACCAGCTTCAGGAAGTCCAGCAGGTTGCGTGCGTACAGCGCCGAGGCGTCTGCGGCGACTTCACCGGCGAGGTTGGTCGGGCCGACGATGGTCACGCCGTTCTCGATCACGACCTGATCGGCCACGGTCAGCGGGCAGTTGCCACCCTGGGCTGCCGCGAGGTCGATGACCACCGAGCCGGGTTTCATCTGCGCGACGGTGTCCGCACTCAGCAGCGTCGGTGCCTTGCGGCCCGGGATCAGTGCGGTGGTGATGACAATGTCAGCCTGCTTGGCGCGCTCGTGCACGGCCTGGGCCTGACGCTGCATCCAGCTCGCCGGCATCGGGCGTGCGTAGCCGCCGACGCCGACCGCGCATTCGCGTTCTTCATCGGTCTCGTAAGGCACGTCGACGAACTTGGCGCCGAGGGATTCGATCTGTTCCTTCACGGCCGGACGTACGTCGGACGCTTCGATGACGGCACCCAGACGTTTCGCCGTGGCAATCGCCTGCAACCCGGCCACACCGGCCCCCAGAATCAGCACGCGCGCCGCTTTCACGGTGCCCGCAGCGGTCATCAGCATCGGCATGAAGCGCGGATAGTAGTGAGCAGCCAGCAGCACGGCTTTATAGCCGGCAATGTTCGCCTGGGACGACAACACGTCGAGGCTCTGGGCCCGGGAGGTACGTGGCGCCGCTTCCAGGGAGAACGCGGTAATCCCGCACTCGGCCATCTTCGCGATGGTGTCGTTGTTGAACGGGTTGAGCATGCCCACCAGCACCGTTCCGCGCTTGATCAGCGTCAGTTCGGCATCGCTTGGCGCGACCACTTTGAGAATCAGCTCGGCGCCAAACGCGTCATTGGCACTGCCAATGGTTGCGCCTGCCGCTTCATAGGCACTGTCGACAACGCTGGCTTTAACGCCGGCGCCGGTTTGCACAGTGACCTTATGACCTTGGCTGATCAGCTTTTTAATGGTTTCCGGGGTTGCAGCAACCCGTGTTTCACCGGTCTGGGTTTCGAGAGGAACACCAATGTGCACGTCAAATCTCCTGCGTGATCTTATTGAGTAAACCCATGCACTACGGATGGTGCGACTGGGGCGGCCGATCAGCACGATCCCGCCAAATCTGGGCGGGGCGCGGCATTTTGCAGGCGAAGTTTATGCCCTTCAAGGGATTATGACGGGTGACGGAAAATTAACTACAAGTCATCCCGTGACCGAATGTCGCAGATGGCCAGTTGAATCCCTTGCAGGCCGTGCCTTTCAAGGAGTCTGGATGAATTTGAAGAATTTTCTCATCGGTGACGTGAATAGGCCGCAATGCGTCGCGAATGAGGGCGCAAAGCCACGTCGTCAGGCGCTTGTGGGACGTCTGTACGACTTTCGGATACAGTCTGTCTATTTGCGACAAATAGTTATATCTGTAGGGCTTTGATTTTCCTGACTACGGGGTTAGCAATCGCTGAAGCCCTTTAGCCTTCTAGGTTGTAGCTGTGTGCCTGGTTCACCAGCCAATCGCGAAAGGCCTTGAGTGACGCCGATTCGACCTTTCGCTCCGGAATCATCAGGTAATACGCCTTGATGCTGGAGAGTGCGTTCGGGTTGGCAATCACCAGGCGTTTTTCGGCCAGTTCGCGCTGAATCAGGAACGGTGGGATTAGCGCGATGCCCATGTCGTGCATGGCCGCCTGAGCCAGCATGGAGAATAGTTCGTAGCGCGGACCTGTCATGTCGCGTGGGATGTTCAGGTGTTGCGAGTTGAACCATTGCCGCCAGGCGTACGGGCGGGTGGTTTGCTGGAGCAGCGGCAGATCGGCGATTTCCTCGGGTGTCAGATGCGTCTTGTTGCCGAGCAGGGCGGGACTGCACACCGGCATCGGATTCTCGCCCATTAGCCTGTGGGATTCGGTACCCGACCAGTCGGCATCGCCAAAGTAGATGGCGGCATCGAAGTCAGTGTCGGCAAACAGGAACGGGCGCGTGCGGTTGGTCAGGTTGACTGTCACTTCCGGGTGCTTGAGCTGGAAGTCCTTCAGTCTTGGCAACAGCCATTGCGTGCCGAAGGTGGGCACCACGGCGAGCTCGATCACATTGGTGCCTTGCTGACCCATCACCGACAGGGTGTCGCGTTCTACGGCATCGAGTTGGGTCGCTACTCGACGGCTGTAGGAAAGCCCCGCTTCCGTCAGCTTCACTCCGCGACGCGAGCGCCGGAAAAGTTCGACGCTGAGGAAATCTTCCAGGCTGGCGATCTGTCGGCAAATGGCGCCCTGGGTGAGGGAAAGTTCTTCGGCGGCCTTGGTAAAGCTCTCGTGACGGGCAGCGGCCTCGAAGCTGATCAGGGCGGTGGTGCTGGGGATCTTGCGGCGCATGTACGTCAACCTCACTAATACATCGCTCAATCGGCATTTCGCGACGTTTCGGAGTGAGAAATTAGCACAACAGGATGCGAAATCCTCGTTTGCCGGGACAGCGAAGCGGGCCTAGGATCAATGCCACGTTAATTCACCCGATTTGCGAGGACTCACTCATGGGCGGTAAAGCTAGCTTCAACTGGATCGATCCCCTGCTGCTGGATCAACAGCTGACTGAAGAAGAACGCATGATCCGCGACACTGCCGAGCAATTCGCCCAGCAGAGCCTCGCTCCACGTGTTCTTGAAGCCTTCCGCCATGAGAAGACCGATCCGGCGATCTTCCGTGAAATGGGTGAGGTCGGCCTGTTGGGCGCGACCATCCCCGAGCAGTACGGTGGCAGCGGCCTCAACTACGTCAGCTATGGCCTGATTGCCCGTGAAGTCGAGCGTGTCGACTCCGGCTACCGTTCGATGATGAGTGTGCAGTCTTCGCTGGTGATGGTGCCGATCAACGAGTTCGGCACCGAAGCACAGAAGCAGAAGTACTTGCCGAAACTGGCTTCCGGCGAGTGGATCGGTTGCTTCGGTCTGACCGAGCCTAATCACGGTTCCGACCCGGGCGCGATGATTACGCGTGCACGCAAAGTCGACGGCGGCTACAGCCTGACTGGTGCCAAGATGTGGATCACCAACAGCCCAATCGCCGATGTGTTCGTGGTCTGGGCCAAGGACGATGCTGGCGATATTCGCGGTTTCGTTCTGGAGAAGGGCTGGAAAGGCCTGAGCGCTCCGGCGATTCACGGCAAGGTTGGCCTGCGGGCTTCGATCACCGGCGAAATCGTCATGGACAACGTGTTCGTGCCGGAAGAGAACATCTTCCCGGATGTACGTGGTCTTAAAGGTCCGTTCACCTGCCTCAACTCCGCACGTTATGGCATTTCCTGGGGGGCGCTGGGCGCGGCCGAGTTCTGCTGGCACACCGCTCGCCAGTACACCCTGGATCGTCAGCAGTTCGGCCGACCGTTGGCTGCCACTCAGTTGATCCAGAAGAAGCTGGCTGACATGCAGACTGAGATCACTCTGGCGCTGCAAGGCTGCCTGCGTCTGGGTCGCATGAAAGATGAGGGCACCGCTGCCGTTGAAATCACTTCGATCATGAAGCGCAACTCTTGCGGCAAGTCTCTGGATATCGCGCGCATGGCGCGTGACATGTTGGGCGGCAACGGGATCTCTGATGAGTTCGGTGTGGCCCGTCACCTGGTCAACCTGGAAGTGGTGAATACCTATGAAGGTACGCACGACGTTCACGCGTTGATCCTCGGTCGTGCGCAGACCGGCCTGCAGGCGTTCTATTAATAGGAGAACGACCATGGGCGCGCTGTCGCATCTGCGGGTACTGGATTTATCGCGAGTGCTGGCCGGCCCGTGGGCCGGTCAGATCCTGGCCGATCTCGGGGCGGAAGTGATCAAGGTCGAGCGCCCAGGTAATGGTGACGATACCCGCGCCTGGGGGCCGCCCTTCCTGAAAGACGCTTACGGCGAGAACACCAGCGAGGCGGCTTATTACCTGTCGGCCAATCGCAACAAGCAATCGGTGACGATCGACTTCACGCGTCCCGAGGGTCAGAAGCTGGTACGGGAGTTGGCCGCCAAGTCCGACATCCTTATAGAAAACTTCAAGGTGGGTGGTCTGGCGGCTTATGGCCTGGATTACGAGTCGTTGAAGGCAATCAATCCGGATCTGATCTATTGCTCGATCACCGGCTTCGGTCAAACCGGACCGTATGCCAAGCGTGCGGGCTATGACTTCATGATCCAGGGCCTCGGCGGGCTGATGAGTCTGACCGGTCGGCCCGAAGGTGATGAGGGTGCGGGGCCGGTGAAGGTGGGTGTGGCGCTCACGGATATCCTGACGGGGCTGTATTCGACCGTGGCGATTCTGGCAGCGCTGGCCCACCGTGATCACGATGGTGGTGGGCAGCATATTGATATGGCTTTGCTGGATGTGCAGGTGGCGTGCCTGGCCAACCAGGCGATGAACTACCTGACGACGGGCACTGCGCCAAAGCGGCTGGGTAATGCGCATCCGAACATCGTGCCGTATCAGGATTTTCCTACGGCTGACGGTGACTTCATTCTCACGGTGGGTAATGACGGGCAGTTCCGCAAGTTCGCCGAAGTGGCGGGGCAACCGCAGTGGGCGGACGATCCGCGTTTCGCGACTAATAAGCTGCGAGTGGCGAATCGGGCCGTCCTGATTCCGCTGATCCGCCAGGCGACCGTCTTCAAGACCACCGCAGAGTGGGTGAGTCAGCTGGAGCAGGCGGGCGTGCCATGCGGGCCGATCAATGATCTGTCACAGGTGTTCGAGGATCCGCAGGTGAAATCGCGCGGGTTGGCGATCGAGCTGCCTCACGCGCTGGCGGGGATGGTGCCGCAGGTGGCTAGCCCGATTCGGTTGTCGCGGACTCCTGTCGAGTATCGCCGTGCGCCTCCTTTGTTGGGGGAGCATACCTTGGAGGTTTTGCAGCGGGTGCTGGGGCTGGGAGCGGGTGCAGTGGCTGCGATGACAGAGGATGGAGTGCTCTGAGAGTTCTCTCTATATAGAAGGGATATTGAATCCTTCTTCTATATAGAGGGAGTTGGATGTTTTTTGGTCTATCTGCAAGTTATTGAAAGAAAAGCGAAATTAAGGGTTGACGGCGAACTCTAGAGGTCTATAATTCGCCCCACTTCCGGCGCAGTCGAAACGGAAAACTCCTTGAGATTCAATGAGTTAAGTAGGTTTCGATAGTAGATCGCTTCAGTTC
>NZ_NEKA01000027.1:0-40272 GCF_002113205.1 Pseudomonas sp. B16(2017) | reverse complement strand
CCATCCCGAACTCAGAAGTGAAACGATGCATCGCCGATGGTAGTGTGGGGTTTCCCCATGTGAGAGTAGGTCATCGTCAAGATTAAATTCCGAAACCCCAATTGCGAAAGCAGTTGGGGTTTTGTTTTGCCCGCAGGAAAGTTCGTACGGCATTCTCGGACGCCTTGCGGCTGTCCTCGCCGGCCGACAATGCTAAGGTTCAGCCCTAGCTTTTGTACTTTTCCAAGGAAGCCTTCATGCCGGACACCCAGTCCCTCAACGCTGCATTCATGGTCGTTCAGAGCAATAGCCTGGATGAACTGCGCAGCCTTGTGATCAGCATCATGCGGCGTTATCCACTGGCTCCCTTGGAGAACGAAATTGCACTCGTACAGAGCAACGGCATCGCTCAATGGCTCAAGCTGGCACTGGCTGAGGACCCTGAAGCAGGCGACTTAGGCGGCTGTGGTATCGCCGCCGCAATTGATGTGCAACTGCCGGGCAGTTTCATGTGGCAGCTTTACCGGATGGTGCTGGGTCGAGAGGAAATTCCGGCAAAGTCGCTGCTCGATAAGGCACCGTTGACATGGCGTCTGATGCGCCTGTTGCCACAGGTTATCAACCGTCCGCATTTCGAACCGCTGCAACGCTTCCTCACCCATGACACCGACCTGCGCAAGCGTTACCAGTTGTCCGAACGATTGGCTGACCTCTTTGACCAATATCAGGTTTACCGCGCTGATTGGCTTGAGGATTGGGCAGAGGGGCATCATCAGCTACGCAATGTGAGGGGTGAAGCGAAGCCGCTTCCTCCGACCAGTTGCTGGCAGGCAGAGTTGTGGCGCGCCCTGCTGGACGATGTGGGCGAGCAAGGCATGGCCCAAAGTCGGGCAGGCGTGCACCAGCGATTCATGGAGCGCATCAACAGTCTTGAAAGCGCACCGTCCGGACTTCCCCAGCGAGTGATCGTTTTTGGAATTTCCTCGTTGCCCGCACAAGTACTGGAAGCGTTGGCCGGGCTTTCCCGTTTCAGCCAGGTTTTGTTGTGCGTCCATAACCCCTGTCGTTATCACTGGGCCGATATCGTTGCCGACAAGGATCTACTACGTCATCAGTACAAGCGACAAGCCCGCAAAAACGGCATGCCTGTGGTGCTGGACTCGGAATCACTCCACCAACATGCTCACCCGCTCCTCGCTGCATGGGGTAAGCAAGGTCGTGATTACATCAACCTTCTCGACAGCTACGACGAGCCTGACAGCTATCGCGCAGCATTTCGTAACGGGCGTATCGATCTGTTCAGCGAAACCCAGCCGGAGAACATGCTCAATCAGTTACAGGACGATATTCTGGAACTGCGGCCACTCAGCGAGACTCGAGCGCGCTGGCCGGCAGTCGATCTGACTCAAGACGATTCGATCCGCTTTCATATTGCCCATAGCGCCCAGCGCGAAGTGGAGATTCTTCACGACCAGCTCTTGGCCCGTTTCAGCGCGAACCCGCAATTACGCCCTCGCGATGTGATCGTGATGGTGCCTGACATCGATAGTTATGCGCCGCATATCCGCGCCGTCTTTGGTCAGCTGGATCGTCATGACCCACGCTTCATTCCCTTCACCATGGCCGATCAGGGGCAACGCGGACGAGATCCATTGCTGATCGCTGTCGAGCATCTGCTCAAGCTGCCGGATAGCCGTTTTCCCGTCAGTGAGATCCTCGACTTGCTCGACGTTCCTGCGTTACGCGCCAGGTTTGGTGTGCAGGAGCGAGACTTGCCGACCCTGCATCGCTGGATCGAGGGGGCCGGGGTGCGTTGGGGCATCGATGCCGGGCAACGTGCCGAGCTGGGATTGCCCGACGAGCTGGAGCAAAACAGTTGGCGCTTTGGCTTGCGCCGGATGCTGCTCGGTTATGCCGTCGGCAGTTCCGGCGCCTGCGGGGATATCGAGCCGTACGACGAAATCGGTGGTCTCGATGCCGCGCTGATCGGCCCGTTGGTAGCATTGCTGGATGCACTGGAACTCTCGCATCAGCAACTGATGAGGCCTGCGCAGCCACAGGAGTGGGGGTATCGGCTTCAGGCGTTGATGCAGCTTTTTTTCAAACCCGAAGACGAGCATGACGACTACCTGCTGGCTCAACTCGAGGAGTTGCGCGAAACCTGGCTGGAAACCTGCGAAGCCGTCGGTCTGCTGGACGAGCTGCCACTGACCGTCGTCCGTGAGGCCTGGCTGGCAGGGCTGGATCAGGGGCGTCTGTCGCAGCGCTTTCTGGCCGGAGCCGTTAACTTTTGCACGCTGATGCCGATGCGCGCGATTCCGTTCAGACTGGTTTGTCTGTTGGGCATGAACGATGGCGATTATCCACGCGCTCAACCACCGTTGGACTTCGATCTCATGGGCAGCGACTACCGGCCGGGAGATCGTTCCCGTCGTGAGGATGATCGTTATCTTCTGCTAGAGGCACTCTTGTCCGCTCGTCATCAGCTCTATATCAGTTGGGTCGGTCGCAGCATTCGCGACAACAGTGAGCGGCCAGCCTCTGTGTTGATCGGCCAGTTGCGCGATCATCTCGCCAATGGATGGCGATCGGCTGACGACAACGAGGATCTCCTGATTGCCATGACCCAGGAGCATCCGTTGCAGCCATTCAGTTCGCGCTATTTCCATGAGGAACAAAAGCTTTTCAGCTACGCCAGCGAATGGCAGGTGCTGCATCAACCTCACAAACAGAACGACGTCGCCACAATGCTTGCCCCCCATGCCCAGGAAGAACCGTTGAGTCTGGAACTGCTGCAGGACTTCCTGCGCAATCCGGTCCGACACTTTTTCACTCAGCGACTCAAGGTTTACTTCGAAGCGGCGCAGGTACCTCAGGCTGATGAGGAACCTTTTGTGCTGGATGCATTGCAGCGATACATGCTCAGCGACAGCTTGCTCGGGGCAGCCTTGAGACACCCGGACAATGTTGATCAGGCGCTCGAGTCTCAAGCCCGACGCCTGCAGAACAGCGGACTGCTGCCCATGGCCGGGTTCGGTGAATGCCTTCAACGAGAGCTGATCGAGCCTTTGCCAGACTTGTTGCAACGCTATCAACAGCTGTTGGCGTTATGGCCAACACCGCTAACCAACGCGCTACCGATCAATTTTGAATGGCAGGAACTGCGCCTTGAAGGATGGCTAGGCGGTTTGCACCGGCGCGCCGATGGCGGCGTACTGTCGGTCACGACGATTCCCAACAGCATAGGCTCGATCAAGAGCCGCAAATGGCATCGCATGACCACGCCCTGGGTCAGCCATCTCGTCGCGTGCGCCAGTGGGCTCTCCCTGACGACCGCACTGGTGGCCAGTGATGACACGCTCCTTCTTGATCCTCTGGAACCAACCCGAGCGGGGCGAATTCTTGAGGATCTGCTGCTCGCCTGGCAGACGGGCATGCGCCAGCCGCTGCCGGTCGCGGTGAAAACGGCTTTTGCGTGGCTGGCACAGACCGATCCGGTCAAGGCTGAAGCGGCTGCCCGTAAAGCCTATGAAGGGGATGGTCAGACCAGCGAAGGTGAACGTCGCGAAAGCCCGGCTCTGGCCCGACAATTCGCCGACTATGATGCACTGCAGGCGGATGAAACCTTCTCAGGTTGGTGTGATGCACTGTATCGCCCCTTGCTTGAGGCGGGGTGGCGCACATGGACCCATGAGGAGGCAGGCGCATGAGCAATCAACAGCCGCTCGCGCTGGCATTCCCGTTAAGGGGCAGCCAACTGATCGAAGCCAGTGCGGGCACTGGCAAGACGTTTACCATTTCGGCGTTGTATCTGCGGTTGATCCTTGGCCACGGAGGCGAGGCGAGTGGTTTCGGTCGTGAGCTGTTGCCCCCGCAGATTCTCGTGGTGACCTTCACCGATGCGGCGACCAAGGAGTTGCGCGAGCGTATACGCACACGCCTGGCTGAGGCGGCCCGCTTCTTCCGTGACGAGACACCGCCCCCCGATGCGTTGATCGATGAACTGCGTGCACAGTTCGATCCGCAACAATGGCCCGGCTGCGCCAATCGCCTGGACATCGCTGCGCAATGGATGGACGAGGCCGCGGTCTCGACGATCCACAGTTGGTGTCAGCGAATGCTGCGCGAGCATGCGTTCGACAGCGGCAGTCTGTTTACCCAGACCCTGGAAACCGATCACAGCGACCTGCTCGGCGAAGTGTTGCGCGATTATTGGCGGCTGTTCTGCTACCCGATGCAGGGCGACGCCTTGAGCTGGGTCCGCAGTCACTGGGGAGGGCCGGCGGCCCTGTTGCCGCGTGTACGGGGGCTGTTTGGCACCGAGCGCGAAGGGAACTCAGACAAGACGCCATCCGAACTGATCGAAGAATGCCTGCAGGAACGCCGTGCGGCATTGGTGGAGTTGAAGGGACCATGGCGGCAGTGGTCCGATGAGTTGCTCGCTATCTGCCATCAGGGTGTCGCCAACAAAACGGTGGATGGGCGCAAGATGCAGGCCCGCTATTTCGAACCCTGGTTTGAAAAGCTCAAGGCCTGGGCTGAGGACGAGACGCTCGAACAATTGGATATCGGCACCGGGTTCGCCCGGCTCACACCGGAGGGCATGGCTGAAGCCTGGAAAGGCGAGCCGCCGAATCACCCGGGCCTGGATGCCATGCCTGTGCTCAAGTCGAGTCTCGACAATTTGCCGACGCCCGATGCGGCCGTGCTGCAGCATGCTGCCAAATGGGTCGGTGCTCGCTTTGAAGACGAGAAGCGCCGTCGAGCGGAAATGGGTTTCGACGACATGCTGTTGCGTCTGGATGCGGCTTTGCAGTCCGACGGTGGGGAGCGTCTCGCCACGCTCATTCGCGAGCAGTTCCCGGTCGCCCTGATCGATGAGTTTCAGGACACGGATCCGGTGCAGTACCGGATTTTCGAAAGCATCTATCGCATTGAAGAGGATAACCCCGAGACCGGGTTGTTTCTGATCGGGGATCCGAAGCAGGCGATCTATGCCTTCCGGGGCGCGGACATCTACACCTATCTGCGAGCCCGGCAGGCCACGTTCGGGCGTCTGCATACCCTGGGCACCAACTTCCGTTCCAGTCACGGGATGGTCCGTGCGGTCAACCATGTGTTCGAGCGTGCCGAGGCCCGTGAGCAAGGGCGCGGGGCGTTTCTGTTCCGAGAGAAAAACGGCGATAACCCGGTGCCGTTCCAGCCTGTGGAGGCGCAGGGACGCAAAGAACATTTGCAGGTAGCCGGGCTGGACGTGCCGGCGCTGAACATCTGGCATCTATCTACCGACAAGCCACTGTCCGGGGCAGTTTACCGCCAGCAGTTTGCGGCAGCCTGCGCCAGTGAGGTCACGACCCTGCTCAATGGCGGGCAGACCGGTCGCGCCGGGTTTGCGCAGGAGGGCAAGGATTGGCGTGGGCTGCGGCCAGCGGACATTGCGATCCTGGTGCGCGATGGTAAAGAGGCGCAGGCGGTACGCGGTGAGCTCGCAGCGCGCGGAGTCCGCAGCGTTTATCTGTCGGACAAGGACTCGGTCTTTGCCGCACAGGAAGCCCATGACCTGTTGTCGTGGCTCAAGGCGTGCGCCGAGCCGGATGTCGAGCGTTCCCTGAAAGCGGCGTTGGCGTGCATTACGCTGAATCTGCCACTGGCTGAGCTGGAGCGTCTGAATCAGGACGAACTGGTCTGGGAAACCCGGGTCATGCAGTTCCGCGGTTATCGTGAACTGTGGCGCAAGCAAGGGGTGCTGCCGATGCTGCGGCGCCTGCTGCACGACTTTCAACTGCCGCAGATGCTCATTGCCCGCAGTGATGGTGAGCGGGTGCTGACCAACCTTTTGCACCTGTCGGAGTTGTTGCAACAGGCCGCGTCGGAACTCGATGGCGAGCAGGCACTGATCCGCCATCTGGCCGAGCATCTGTCGCTGTCTGGGCAGGCAGGTGAAGAGCAGATCCTGCGTCTTGAAAGCGACGAACAACTGGTCAAGGTCGTGACCATTCACAAATCCAAGGGGCTCGAGTACCCGTTGGTGTTCCTGCCTTTCATCTGTTCGGCTAAGCCGGTGGATGGCAGTCGATTGCCGCTGCACTACCACGATGAATCCGGCAAGGCTCGCATCAGCCTGAAGCCCGACGCGGAACTGATCGCTGTGGCGGACACCGAACGCCTGGCAGAGGATCTGCGTTTGCTCTACGTCGCTCTGACCCGCGCACAACATGCATGCTGGCTCGGGGTGACGGATCTCAAGCGCGGCAACCACAGCAGCTCGGTGCTGCATCTTTCTGCGCTGGGCTATCTGTTGGGCGGCGGCGTAACGTTGAACGAATCCAGCGGATTGGCCCGCTGGCTGGACGATCTGCAACAGGATTGTTCGGCGCTGAGCGTTGTTGAAATGCCACAAGCCACCAGCGAGGTGTACCAGCCTCCGCGTAACGAAGCCACGCTGCGTGCCACCCTTTTACCGAGCCGCAGGGCCAGCGAGAACTGGTGGATCGCTTCGTACAGTGCCTTGCGCATCAGTGACGTGCTGAGCGCTGGCAACGACGAAGCCCCCGACAGTCCGCAAGCGCAAAAGCTGTTCGACGACGAACGCCTCGATCCTGAAGCACCGCGCGAGATCATCGCCGGCGGAGCTGATATTCACCGTTTCCCTCGTGGACCGAATCCGGGAACGTTTCTTCACGGTTTGCTCGAGTGGGCGGGTGAGGAGGGCTTCGCGGTCACCCGCGAGTCGCTCGATGATGCGATCGCCCGGCGTTGCAATCGACGGGGCTGGGAGGGCTGGATCACCACCCTCGGCGACTGGTTGCAACACTTGCTCAAACTGCCACTGCCTGCGGGCCTCGACCAACCGCCAGTGGTGCTTGAGCAATTGAAGCAATATCGGGTCGAGATGGAGTTCTGGTTCGCCAGCCACAAAGTCGACGTGCTCAAGCTCGACGAACAGGTGCGTCAATTCACTCACAACGGTGTGGCCCGGGTCGGCGCCGAAGCGGTGCAGCTCAATGGCATGTTCAAAGGCTTTATCGACCTGACGTTCGAGCACGAGGGCCGGTACTACGTGGCCGATTACAAATCCAACTGGCTGGGCGTCGATGACGCCGCGTACACCGAACGGGCCATGGAGCAGTCGATCCTCGACAACCGTTACGACCTGCAATACGTGCTGTACCTGTTGGCACTGCATCGTCAGCTCAAGGCGCGGCTCGCCGATTACGACTACGACCGGCATATCGGCGGCGCGTTGTATCTGTTCCTGCGTGGAACGCGGGCGCCTGGTGGAGGCGTTTACTTCGCACGCCCACCACGGGAGCTGATCGAGCGTCTGGACTTCATGTTCCAGGGTAAACCGCAACCCAAGGCCGAGCCCGCGTGGGTGCAGGGAGAATTGCTATGAATCGGACGTTCGCCGACCTGCTGCCCACGCCGCTGACCGCCGACAGCCTCGCGCAGCTGACACCTCTCACCTGTGCCGATGATTTGCTGCTATTGCTCACCCGCTGGGTCGAGCGCGGATGGCTGCGGGCACTGGACAAGGCATTCGTGGGTTTTCTTCATGAATTGGCACCCGGCGTCGATCCGCTGGTGTTGCTCGCCGCCGCATTGACCAGTCACCAGCTCGGCCATGGGCATGTGTGTCTGGATCTGTTTGAAACCCTCAAGGCGCCGGATTTCGCCCTGTCTTTGCCTCCGGAAGGGGACATGCAACCCGGTGCATTGCTGCTGCCATCGCAGCTGCTTGAAACACTCGACGGGGCGCACTGGTGCAAGGTACTGGCCGGCAGTTCGCTGGTGGCACTGGCCGCCGACGAAGGTGCGTCGGCTCAGGAGCGCCCGCTGGTGTTGTCCGGCAAACGCTTGTACTTGCGGCGCTATTGGGCCTACGAGCGGCGTATCGACAGCGCACTGCGTCAGCGACTCGCGGAGCAGGAAGCGACACCACCCGATCTTGCTCGGCGGTTGGACGCACTGTTCGATCCGGCCCAGCGTGCGGATGTCATCGACTGGCAGAAACTGGCCTGCGCCCTGGCCACCCGGAGTGTCTTCAGCATCATCACGGGCGGCCCGGGCACCGGCAAGACGACGACGGTGGTCCGTTTGCTGGCGTTGCTCCAGGCACCTGCGGTCGAGGCGCATCAACCATTGCGCATTCGGCTCGCGGCGCCTACCGGTAAAGCGGCGGCGCGGCTGACCGAGTCCATCAGTCAGCAGGTGCAGTCGCTGAAGGTCGCTGACAGTGTCCGGGAAAAGATCCCGACCGAGGTGACCACGGTACACCGCCTGCTTGGCAGCCGTCCCGGCACGCGGCACTTTCGCCACCATGCCGGTAACCGCCTGCCACTGGATGTACTGGTGGTCGATGAAGCATCCATGATCGACCTGGAAATGATGGCCAATCTGCTTGATGCCTTGCCGCCTCATGCTCGACTGGTGTTGCTGGGCGACAAGGATCAACTGGCCTCGGTGGAGGCTGGCGCGGTGCTGGGCGATTTGTGCCGTGATGCCGAAGCGGGTTGGTACAGTCCGCAGACTCGCCAGTGGCTGGAAGCGGTGAGCGGCGAATCCCTGCAAGACAGCGGTTTGCAAGAAGGCAGTGACAGCTCGCACCCGCTGGCCCAGCAAGTGGTGATGTTGCGTCACTCACGGCGTTTCGGCGAGGGCAGCGGCATCGGTCAACTGGCGCGACGGGTGAATAAGCAACTCTCGGACGAGGCTCGCCAGTTGCTGGATGCCAAAACCCATGGCGACGTGTTTTCGTTGCCACTTCAGAACGAGCACGACCGGAAACTTGAGCACCTGGTGCTCGACGGACATGGCGAAGGCCCCCACGGTTATCGACACTATCTGAGCATTTTGCGAGATCGACGTCCGGTGAGCGGAACGCCGCTCGAGAACCCGGGTTGGGTCGATTGGGCGCGTGACGTCCTGCGGGCCTTCGATACCTTCCAGTTGTTGTGCGCAGTGCGCAAAGGGCCGTGGGGCGTAGAGGGCTTGAATCAGCGCATCACCGATGCATTGCTCAAGGCGCGGCTGATCGAGAGCGACCAGCAGTGGTACGAAGGTCGGCCGGTGCTGATGACCCGAAACGACTATGGCCTCGGGCTGATGAACGGTGACATCGGTATCGCCCTGAAATTGCCCGAGCGCGATGGCCCGGATGCCGGTAAGTCGGTGTTGCGCGTGGCGTTCCCGCGTAACGACGGGCGCGGTGGGGTGCGTTTCGTGTTGCCGAGCCGGCTCAATGATGTCGAGACCGTGTACGCCATGACCGTGCACAAGTCACAGGGTTCGGAGTTTGCCCATACCGCGCTGATCCTGCCGGACGCCCTGAACCCCGTGTTGACCAAGGAACTGATATACACCGGAATTACCCGGGCCAAGGACTGGTTCACCTTGATCGAACCCCGCAATGGCGTATTTGAAGAGGCAGTACAACGCAAGGTGAAGCGCTTGAGCGGACTGATGCTGGAACTGGAAGAATGAAGGGCGCCTCGAGGATGAGGGTGCCTGGATGACCGGCGATTATTGACCGACCGGTCAGAGGTGCTGTATCGCTGGTGTTCCAGCGCTGTGCTATCGTTGCGGCATCATTTCGTAACGATCCAAGAGAATCCCTGCATGAAGGTGGCTGTCTGGGCGACAGAGCGCGTTTTTGTCTGCAAGCAGGCATTGTTTGCCGTTGTACTCTGTTTGCTCACGGGTGTGGCCGCTGCCCAGACTCCAGCCCCTGCGGGTATGGCCGAACAGCGGGCCAAATCCGTCACTCAGGTTGTCCTCGGTATCCTCAGTTATGCGCGCTGGCCGGTAGAGCCAGCGCAGTTGCGCCTGTGCATCGTCGGCCCGACCGAATACACCGATGACCTGGTCAAGGGCACGACCCAGGCCACGGGCCGTCCGGTCATCGTGCGCCGGCTGTTAGCCGACAATCCGGCCATCGTCAGCGAGTGCGACGCGGTCTATATCGGCAAACTCACCACAGACGAACGCAGCCGGCTGTTCGCGTCCCTGATCGGCCATCCGGTGCTGAGCATCAGCGAAGGCGGCGATCAATGCACGGTCGGCAGTCTGTTCTGCCTGCGGGTCGGTGATGAACAAGTGTCGTTCGAGGTCAATCTCGACTCCGTCGCCCGCAGCGGTGTGCGCATTCACCCCAGCGTGCTGCAGTTGTCGCGCCGCAAACCGGCGGTGCCATGAGACGCGACAAATCCACAGGGCGCCCGACCCTCGGCTCGGTCATCGGCCGTGGCAACCTGATTGTGGCGCTGGTCGCCGTGGCAATGGCCAGTGTGTCGCTGACGCTGCTCGGGGTGCTGGCGCTGCGGGTCTATGCCGATCACAACCTGCACTTGATCGCCCGCTCGATCAGTTACACCGTGGAAGCCGCCGTGGTGTTCAACGACAAGGCCGCCGCGACCGAAGCGCTGGCGTTGATCGCCTCGACCGAAGAAGTGGCCGATGCCCAGGTGCTGGACGCTCAGGGCCAATTGCTCGCGCGCTGGCAGCGTCCGGAGAACGGCCTGATTTCCGAGTTGGAGATGCAGGTCGCGCGAGTCATTCTGGAAAAACCCATCAACCTGCCGATCCAGCATCAGGATCGCGAGATCGGGCGGATCTTGCTGATCGGCCACGGTGGCAGCCTGATGCGTTTTCTGTTGAGCGGTCTGGCGGGGATCATTCTCTGCACGGCGATCAGCGCCTGGGTCGCGCTGTACCTGGCGCAGCGTCAGTTGCGCAGGATCATCGGCCCGTTGCACAGCCTGGCGGCGGTGGCGCATGCGGCCCGCAGCGAGCGGGCACTGGATCGACGGGTGCCACGGGCAAAAATTGCCGAACTGGACAACCTCGGCACCGACTTCAATGCCCTGCTCGATGAACTCGAATCCTGGCAAACCCACTTGCAGAGCGAGAACGAAACCCTCGCCCATCAGGCCAGCCATGACAGCCTCACCGGGTTGCCGAACCGGGCCTTTTTCGAAGGCCGCCTGATCCGTGCTCTGCGCAATGCCCACAAGTTGAATGAGCAAGTGGCGGTGCTGTTTCTCGACAGCGACCGTTTCAAGGACATCAACGACAACTTCGGTCATGCCGCTGGCGACGCCGTGCTGGTGGCGGTGGCGAATCGGGTGCGGGCGCAGTTGCGTGAAGAGGATCTGGTGGCGCGTCTGGGCGGTGACGAGTTCGCCGTTCTGCTCACGCCCTTGCACAAGACCGAAGACGCTGAACGCATTGCCGACAAGATCCTCGCCAGCATGGACACCCCGATTGCGCTGCCGGGCGACAGCAGTGTCGTGACGTCGCTCAGTATCGGCATCGCGGTTTACCCCGATCATGGCGTCACGCCTGGCACCTTGCTTGATGCGGCCGATGCCGCGATGTATCAAGCCAAGCGTTTGTCGCGCGGCGCCCAATTCACGGCCGGGACGGAGTACCCGGTCGATTCCGTTCAAACCAGGAGCTGATGCCCGTGTCCTCACTTTCCTTTCGCCTGTTTTCCACTCTGTTGCTGACGGCCATGCTGGCCCTGACCGGTTGCCAGACCGCCCCGCAAAAAGGCCTGACGCCGGCCCAGGTCGCGGTTCTCAAGCAGCAAGGCTTCGAGCTGACCGATGACGGCTGGGAGTTTGGCCTGTCGGGCAAAGTATTGTTTGGCAGCGATGTCGAAAGCCTGAATCAGCAAAGTACCGAAATCGTCGAGCGTATCGGTAAAGCCTTGCTGGGTGTCGGCATCGAACGGGTACGAGTGGATGGCCACACCGACGCTTCGGGCAAGGAAACCTATAACCAGCAGCTGTCACTGCGTCGCGCGAAAAGCGTCGGCAAAGTGCTGACCTCGGTCGGCATGAAAGAAGAGAACATCCAGTTGCAAGGCCTCGGCAGTCGCGAACCGGTCGCCTCCAACGATACCGCCGCTGGCCGCACCGAAAACCGCCGGGTGTCGATCGTGGTCAGCGCCGATTAGTCGGCGAACTGCATCTCTCGAGTTTCACCCATCAACAGCGCCTGATTGCGCTCGGTCACCTCGCGGATGTAATCCCACAACAGGGTGATCCGCTTCAACTTGCGCAGATCCTCCCGGCAGTACATCCAGAACTGCCGGGTGATATCGATTTCCTCCGGCAGCACCGGCAACAGGCGCGGATCCTGAGCCGCGAGAAAGCACGGCAGAATCGCCAATGAGCGCCCCTGCTGCGCCGCCACGAACTGCGCAATCACGCTGGTGCTGCGCAAATTGGCGCTGGCACCGGGCAACACGTTCGCCAGATACAGCAGCTCCGAGCTGAACGCCAGGTCATCCACGTAACTGATGAATTGATGCTTGCCCAGGTCGGCGGGGCGGCGGATCGGCGGATGTTTGTCCAGGTATTCCTGGGTCGCGTAGAGCTGCAAGCGGTAGTCGCAGAGTTTGCAGCACACGTACGGCCCGTGTTCCGGGCGCTCGAGGGCGATGACGATGTCGGCCTCGCGTTTGGACAGGCTGATGAAGTGTGGCAGCGGCAGGATGTCCACCGAGATCGCCGGGTAGGCGTCGACGAAGTGGCTCAGTTGCGGGGTGATGAAGAAGCTGCCGAAACCTTCGGTGCAGCCCATCCGCACATGCCCGGACAGTGCGACGCCGGAGCCCGACACTTGCTCGCAGGCCATGTGCAGCGTGCTTTCGATCGACTCGGCATAACTCAGCAGGCGCTGGCCTTCGGCAGTCAGCACGAAACCGCTGGTGCGGGACTTTTCGAACAGCAAAGTGCCGAGCGCCGCTTCCAGCGAACTGATTCGCCGCGACACGGTGGTGTAGTCCACCGCCAGGCGTTTGGCCGCCGTGCTGGCCTTGCGGGTACGGGCGACTTCAAGGAAAAACTTGAGGTCATCCCAATTCAGCGAGCCTAGAGAGGTGATGTTTTTTTGCATGATGGACGGGCTTATATGTGCGTTCTTATTAGAAGTTTGCACATCTATACTCCAAAAACAGTCCGACAACCAATTCGTGACACACGCCTCATCTCAAGGCGAACCTTTCGCCTTGGCTCCTAAGATAAAAACAAGTTCTGGAGACCAGCATGAACGCATCGCTTACGCCCAACGAAACCACGATCCAGAAGGTCAAGCTGCTGATCGACGGCGAGTGGGTCGAGTCGCAGACCACCGAATGGCACGACATCGTCAACCCGGCGACCCAGCAAGTGCTGGCCAAAGTCCCGTTCGCCACCGCTGCTGAAGTCGACGCTGCCGTCAGCGCCGCCCAGCGCGCCTTCCAGACCTGGAAGCTGACCCCGATCGGCGCGCGCATGCGCATCATGCTCAAGCTGCAAGCGTTGATCCGTGAGCATTCCAAACGCATCGCCGTGGTGCTGAGCGCCGAGCAGGGCAAGACCATTGCCGATGCCGAAGGCGACATTTTCCGTGGCCTGGAGGTGGTCGAGCACGCCTGCTCCATCGGCAGCCTGCAAATGGGCGAGTTCGCCGAGAACGTCGCCGGCGGCGTCGACACCTACACCCTGCGCCAACCGATCGGCGTTTGCGCCGGCATTACCCCGTTCAACTTCCCGGCAATGATTCCGCTGTGGATGTTCCCGATGGCCATCGCCTGCGGCAACACCTTCGTCCTCAAGCCATCGGAGCAGGATCCGCTGTCGACCATGTTGCTGGTGGAGCTGGCGATTGAAGCCGGCATTCCGGCCGGTGTGCTTAACGTCGTTCATGGTGGCAAGGACGTGGTTGACGGCTTGTGCACCCACAAGGACATCAAGGCGGTTTCGTTCGTCGGTTCGACCGCCGTCGGCACTCACGTTTACGACCTGGCCGGTAAGCACGGCAAACGCGTGCAATCGATGATGGGCGCGAAGAACCACGCGGTGGTGCTGCCGGATGCCAATCGCGAGCAAGCGCTCAATGCCTTGGTCGGTGCCGGTTTCGGTGCGGCGGGTCAACGTTGCATGGCCACTTCGGTGGTGGTGCTGGTGGGCGCGGCCAAACAGTGGCTGCCGGATCTGAAAGCGCTGGCGCAGAAACTCAAAGTCAACGCCGGCAACGAGCCGGGCACCGATGTCGGCCCGGTCATTTCGAAAAAGGCCAAGGCGCGGATTCTCGATCTGATCGAAAGTGGCATCAAGGAAGGCGCCAAACTTGAGCTGGACGGTCGCGACATCAGCGTGCCGGGCTACGAGCACGGCAACTTCGTCGGTCCGACCCTGTTCTCCGGGGTCACCACCGACATGCAGATCTACACCCAGGAAATCTTCGGCCCGGTGTTGGTGGTGCTGGAAGTCGACACCCTCGATCAGGCCATCGCGCTGGTCAACGCCAACCCGTTCGGCAACGGCACGGGCCTGTTCACCCAGAGCGGTGCGGCGGCGCGTAAGTTCCAGACTGAAATCGACGTCGGCCAGGTCGGCATCAACATCCCGATTCCGGTACCGGTTCCGTTCTTCAGCTTCACCGGTTCGCGCGGTTCGAAACTCGGCGACCTCGGCCCGTACGGCAAGCAAGTGGTGCAGTTCTACACCCAGACCAAAACGGTCACGGCGCGCTGGTTCGATGACGACAGCGTCAACGACGGCGTGAACACCACCATCAACCTGCGTTGAGGAATGGCCATGAAAATCGCATTTATCGGGCTGGGCAACATGGGCGCGCCGATGGCGCGCAACCTGATCAAGGCCGGGCATTCGCTGAACCTGGTGGACCTGAACAAAACCGTGCTGGCGGAACTCGAGCAACTGGGCGGCACCCTCCGCGCTTCGGCGCGCGAAGCCGCTGCAGATGCCGAACTGGTGATCACCATGTTGCCGGCTGCGGTGCATGTGCGCAGCGTCTGGCTCGGTGAAGACGGTGTTCTCGCCGGGATCGGTAAAGGCGTGCCGGCGGTGGATTGCAGCACTATCGATCCGCAGACGGCGCGCGATGTGGCGGCGGTGGCTGCCAAACAAGGCGTGCCGATGGCCGATGCCCCGGTGTCCGGCGGTACCGGCGGCGCCACAGCCGGGACGCTGACCTTCATGGTCGGCGCCACCCCGGAACTGTTCGCCACCCTGCAACCGGTGCTGGCGCAGATGGGCCGCAACATCGTGCATTGCGGTGAGGTCGGCACCGGCCAGATCGCCAAGATCTGCAACAACCTGTTGCTCGCCATTTCGATGGTCGGCGTCAGCGAGGCGATGGCGCTGGGTGATGCGCTGGGGATCGACACCACGGTGCTCGCCGGGATCATCAACAACTCGACCGGCCGTTGCTGGAGTTCGGAAATGTACAACCCGTGGCCGGGCATCGTCGAAACGGCACCGGCCTCGCGCGGCTACACCGGTGGCTTCGGCGCCGAGCTGATGCTCAAGGATCTGGGGCTGGCCACCGAAGCGGCGCGTCAGGCCCATCAGCCAGTGGTGCTGGGCGCGGTGGCGCAGCAGTTGTATCAGGCGATGAGTCAGCGCGGGGAAGGTGGCAAGGACTTCTCGGCGATCATCAACAGCTATCGCAAGCCGCAGTAATCGTCGTCAGGCCTGTGCTCGGCACAGGTCTGCACATCCAATGCAGTAGGTGTTGCCGGGAAATCACGTCGGGTGGTTTCCCGGCTTTTTTGTATCAGGCGAACACGAAATATTTGCGCACGGTCTCGACGACTTCCCAAGTGCCTTTCATGCCGGGCTCGACCACGAAGATGTCGCCGGCGCGCAGGTGGATCGGTTCCATGCCGTCCGGGGTAATCACGCAGTAGCCTTCCTGGAAATGGCAGTACTCCCACTTCACGTAGTCCACCCGCCACTTGCCTGGCGTGCAGATCCACGTGCCCATGATCTTGCTGCCGTCTTCGCTGGTGTAGGCGTTGAGGTTGACGGTGTGCGGGTCGCCCTCGAGCTTTTCCCATTTGCAGGCGTCGAGTACGGGCAGGGGATGGGTGTCGCGCAGAACGGTGATAGGTGCGGGCATGTCGGCTCCAGGCCAAAGGGAGTTAGAGCCGTCACCGTAGCTTTCGCGGGTACTGTCGGAATGTCTGGGGTCGACCTCCAGATGCCTGTAAGCGCTGGGGCAAGTCTGCGTGACTCGCGAATGCGCACCATCGCTGTGCATATCAGATGGTTTTAGTACAAGCGTGCACCATAAAAGTTCAATCAATTTTTAGACTAAAACGAGATAACCATTCTGACACCTATTGCAAAACAAAATCGTCTGTACTATAACATTCGTACTAAAGAACTATTCCTCAAAACGGAGCTTCATCTGAGTCACGGACAGACTTGAATCGGCTTTTTCTCATCTCGACAACTGACTTGGCCTTTGGCTCAAGTGTGAACTTCTATCTGTTGTTAATGAATAATGACAGTTGAATGAACCGGACAGTTAATAAGTGGCGCGGACGCAATGTCTCGCGTGCTTTGAGTTGAAGCCTTAAATGAACAGTTAATTAATTATTTGTGCACTGGCGGATTTATATCTGCGGGATACGCACGCCTATCGGAATTTTATGTGCCCGGCATCAATGGAATGAGGCTTTATTGTGGACGACATAAACGTAATTGAAGTTTCGACGACTGTTGATAGTTCAAGTGAGCTTGGCCGGCACGTCTGGGTGCGTGCCGGCAGTCGCCTGACAAACGTGCAGATCGGCGATGACTGCTTCATCGGTTTCAGATGCGATTTGCAGCACGCGTCCGTCGGCAAGTCCAGCATGTTCGCCACCGGTGCCCAGTGCCTGGGGACGGCGCAGTCGCCGGTTCGGATTGCCGAAAATGTCTGGGTGGGCGCCAAGGCCACCGTGACTGCCGGTGTTTCCATCGGTGCCGGGGCCGTGGTGGCGGCTGGCGCATTGGTGACCGCGGATGTGCCGCCGGACGCAATCGTCGTCGGTCGCCCGGCGCGGGTCATTGCCCAGCGCACTGTGGTCGAGGACGGCCGGCCGAGCCCGGAACCGGTGCTGGCCAAAGTCCGGGACCGGGCGCGCCAGGGCTTGCCGTCGATGCTCGATCGGTCCACGCAGTCGGTCGCGCGGCTCAAGTCGCTGAACCCCGACACCCAGACCTGGGACATCAGCGACGACGCCTTGATCGATGCCGAATTGCGCGGCGGAGCGTCGGTGGAAATCGCCCGGGACTGCATCCTGATCGGGCGCAGCAACCGTCAGGGCGGCATGTCGCAACTGGGCGGTATCGAATTGGGCACCGGCGTGCGACTGGCGACCGGTGTGGTTATCGAAGCAGCCGGCGGCGTATCCGTCGGTGCCTTCAGCGAGTTGTCCGAGGGGGTCACGATCGTGGCCTCCACCCATGATCATTCTTTTCGCTCACTGCCTTGGGAGGAGGCACCGGTGCGCATTGGAAGTCGTTGCGTTATTGGCGAGGGCGCCATCTTGGTAGGTCCACTGAATATTGGTGACGGTGCAGTTATAAAACCGTATTCGGTGGTGATAAGGGATGTATTGGAAAACACTGTGGTTCATGGCGTTGTTCAACTAATGGAGATTCAAGAATGATTTTATTTGCCCCCAATCCAACCGGTTCCGGTCACAACATGCGCGCGCTGTCCATCGCTCAGGCGATTAAAAAGCAGCGCCCGGACATGCCATTGACCGTGGCACTGGCTTCCCTGCAGCCGACCTTTACGCCGATGTTTGAAAAGTCCGGCGTTGAAGTTGTGGATATTGCCGGCCGTTTGGTCGATTACTCGAAAAAAAGCAACTTGTCGAAAGAACTCGACTGGAATAATTACATTGGCGGTTATATCGCCAATACCTTCTTGTCCGGCGAGCGGATTCTGTCTTACCTGGCCCTGATCGCCGAGTACAAACCGACCGCCTTGGTGTCGGACTACAACATGGCCGCCTGCCTGGCGGCGATTTTCAGCGGCACGCCGCTGGTGTTCGTCACCGAGCGCTACGACTTCACCCTGTGCCAGCTCGAAGACCTTGATCTGGCCGACGGCGGTTTCGAGGTCAATGCGCTGGAAATGGCCCGGGCCCGCACCGCGCTGCACAGCCAGTTCAACTGGATGATCAATCAGAGCCAACTGGTGCTGACCGACAAACCGTATGTGGCCTCTCTCGATCAGGGCACACCGGTGGCCGAAGCGCTGGTCAGCGGCAAAGCGCATTTCGTCGGCCCGATGATCCGCGACATCAATGTGCAGACTGGTTTGAACGTGCGCGAGCAACTGAACCTTGGCGACGCGCCGTTCATTGTGGCTTCGATCAGCGGCACCACGATGTTTGCGCAGAACAAGGACGCGCTGCTCGCCGCCTACCTCGACAGCTTCAAGATCCTGCGCGAGCGCAATCCGCAGCTGAAACTGGTGTTGCTGGGCCGTCAGGATATCCAGGCTCAGGACGGCGTCGTCTGCGTGCCGTACTACCCGGACTGGATGGGCCTGCTGCGCGAAGCCAGCCTGCTGATTTCGGCGCCGGGCTGGATCACCGTGACGGAAATCGCCGCACTGCAGATTCCGACACTGTTCGTGCTGCCGTCCAAATCCGAGTACCACGAACTCGAGGCGCTGCGCCGTCTGGAGCTGCTGGGTTTCCCGACGCATCTGGGCCACGACCGCGATGCGATCGTCGAACTGATCCAGGGCGAACTGGAAAAAGACACCAATGCTTCGACCTACTACGCGCCGCATCAGCAAGTGGCCGCGCCGGATGGCGAAGGTGCCGCCCGCGCCGCGACGCGCATCATCGAGTTGTGCCAGGGCAGCGTTGTGTCGCTGGCCGAAAGCAAAGCTGCTTAACCTCAAGGAAGAGGGATTCACCATGTCACTGCATCCGCAGTTTCTATTTGATCAAGGCCTCAAGGACATCGACCACGGCGGCTTTTTCGCCGTGACCGATGCCAGTGGCGAGGTCGCGATTTCCAGCGACAAGCAATTGCAGGATCAGGTCGCCGCGACGCTTTATCAGGCCGAGCACGGCGACGATGTCGAACTGCGTTTTGCCCATGACGGGCTGATGCGTTTGCATGATGCGTCGAATGGCGGTTTCCTCGAACTGGCCGACCGCTACTGGACGCCGCACGGCTCCGGACGCTGCCGCACGCTGGCATTGCAACTGGACGCACTGGCAGCATTGATTGCCTATCAGCGTCGGGTGCCGCAGGACGCGGCGAACAAGGCCGCGATCCACGGCCTGCTGGAAAAGGTCGAAGCGCTCTACGCCCGTTCCACCGTCGCCGGTCTGTACAGCAGCGACTGGTCGACGCCGCTGGAGCTGGCGACCTCGATCGATCTCGACATCAGCGCCACGGCCTTGCTCGCGCGTATCGACAATCAGCCGTTGGGGCTGGGGTTGGTCGGGCACTTGCAGATTCATGCAGAGAACCTGATCGACCGGGTGGCCGGCAGCGACAGCCAATCCTGTGTCGATGTGGCGCTGACCCGTTGCGGCGTGCGTGCGCAGGTCAGCCTGGTGCTGGCGCAACTGGCTGATGCGCGGGACGACAATGCGTTGTCGAATCTGGCCCGTTCGTTCCTGCTACAAACCCTGGCGCTGTTCCGCGATCCGGCGTACGGCGGGTATTGGGATCGGGTCGGGATCAACGGCAAAGTGCGTTGCGACTGGCACACCTCGTACAAAAATCACGAGTCGCCATTCCCGATCAAGACCGCCTACGACGTGGCGTTGCTGTTGCAGGCGATTCAGGCCTTGCCGTCCGGCGCGAGCGAAGCGGATCGGGCTTCGGTGACGGCAGCGTTGCTGGAATTCCATGACACCCGTAATGGTGGGCTGTTCATGGGCAAGGGCTACTTCTGGTCGACCCCGGATGACCCGACCGTGCCGTTCATTCGGCAGTTCTGGGCGCCGCCGCGTCAGCCGGGGATCTTCAGTATCGGCAACCTGACGTACCTGCCGTTGCACCTGAAAAGCCTGAAAACCCAGCTCGCCGCCGCCCACGCCTTGCAGTCCATCGAGCCGGCCGCTGCCGTCACTCATCATGACGATGCGGCGCTGGTAAACCGTGAGCTGCAAGTGATCGATGGCGGTGGTGATGTGCAGCGCATTCACCCGAATGGCGTGCCGACCATCAAGGTCGATCTGCAGCGTTATCTGGCGTGGCTGGCCAAGGCCCGGGCGTCGAATGAAACGCCCTACGGGCTGACCGCCGAAACCGCGCCGCTGGGTTTCCGTGCCGACAAGACCTGGCAGGTTTTTTCCGGGCTGCATGTGATTTCGGACTTGCACGCGCTGGGTCTGCAAATCGAAAACAAGGCCAGCCTGATCGATTGCATCAGGGCTTCGCAAAACACCGACGGTGGATTTGCCGAGCAACCGGGGCATCTGAGCGATGTGTTCGCCACCTACTGCGCGGTGTTGTCGCTGCGAGTGCTGGGCGCGTTGCCGAACGATATCGGCGGTTGCGTGCGTTACCTGCAAGCGTGCCAGAACCCCGATGGCGGGTTCGGCGATGTGCCGGGTTTTGGCTCGGACATCTGGCACACCAACCTGGCGGTGCTGTCGCTGCACGCCCTTGAAGCCAAGGCGCCGGACGAGCAGGGCGTGATGGCGTTCGCCTTGCGCTGCCGCTCGGCCGATGGCGGTTTCGCCAACAAGCCGGGTTATCCGCCGGACGCGTTTTCGGTGTACCGCGTGGTGTCGACGCTGTTCATTCTCAACCGACGCATCGTCGATGCCGAACAGACCGTCGCCTGGCTGCAAAAGCTGCAACTGGCCAATGGCTCGTTCCATTACCGGCCGGGCAAAGCGGTCAGTCTGGTGGGCACTTACATGGCCATCGCAGCGATGTATCTGCTCGACGCGCAGCCGACGTATCTGCAGGAATCGAAAGACTGGATCGCGGCCCATCAGAAGCAGGACGGTGGATTCGGCCCGCTCAACGCGACCTCGGCGACCACCGACGAAAGCTTCGTCTGCATCCAGACGCTGCTGATTCTCGAGCAAGGGCTGTCGCCATACTGGGTCGCGTTGTTGAACTGATCCGCACACAGCATCGAAGGACGTTCAATCATCATTTTGCCAGGGGAGGCGCTGATGAAAATTTTAGTGACAGGGGGCGCGGGCTTCATTGGCTCGGCCGTGGTGCGGTTTCTGATCGAAGAGACCGAATGTGAAGTGATCAACGTCGACAAACTGACCTACGCCGGCAACCTGGAATCGCTGGCCGATGTGTCCGATTCGCCGCGTTACCGTTTCTGCCAGGTCGACATCTGCGACAAGCCGGCGCTGGACGAGCTGTTCGCACGGCTGCAACCGGATGCGGTGATGCATTTGGCCGCCGAGTCCCACGTGGACCGCTCGATCGATGGCCCGCAAGCCTTCATCGAAACCAATATTGTCGGCACCTACACGATGCTCGAAGCGGCGCGTGGTTACTGGAACCGACTGGATGCGGCGCGTCAGGCGGCGTTCCGTTTCCATCATATTTCTACCGACGAAGTTTACGGCGACCTGGAACCCGAAGATCCGGCATTCACCGAGCGCACGCCGTATGCGCCGAGTTCGCCGTACTCGGCAACCAAGGCCGGTTCCGATCATCTGGTCCGCGCCTGGCATCGCACTTTCGGCCTGCCGGTGGTGATGAGCAATTGCTCGAACAATTACGGGCCTTATCACTTCCCGGAAAAACTGATTCCCCACGTCATTCTCAATGCGCTGCAAGGCAAGCCGTTGCCGGTGTACGGCGATGGCGCGCAGATTCGCGACTGGCTGTTCGTCGAGGATCACGCCCGCGCCCTGTATGCGGTGGTCACTCGCGGTGAGGTCGGGCAGAGCTACAACATCGGCGGCCACAACGAGAAGACCAACCTGCAAGTGGTGCACACCCTGTGCGATTTGCTGGAAGCACGCGGTGCGGAGAAGCCGGCAGGCGTTGCGCACTTCCGCGACCTGATCACCTTCGTCAAGGATCGTCCGGGCCACGACAAACGCTATGCCGTCGATGCCGGAAAAATCCACGCGACGCTGGGCTGGACGCCACAGGAAACCTTCGAAAGCGGCATGCAGAAAACCGTCGACTGGTATCTGGATAACCGCGCCTGGTGGGTGCGGGTGATGTCCGGTGCCTACGCGCTGGAGCGCCTCGGCGAACAACGCGACAAAGCCAAAGCCCTCGTGGCCTGAACACTCAGTCATTCAAAACTCACTGCTTGAAAGGAAAAAAGCATGGCCAAGTACAAAGGAATTCTGCTGGCGGGCGGCGCCGGTTCGCGTCTGCACCCGATTACCCTGGGCGTCTCGAAACAGTCACTGCCGGTGTATGACAAACCGATGATCTACTACCCGCTGTCGGTGCTGATGCTGGCGGAAATCCGCGAGATCCTGATCATCTCCACCCCGGAAGATCTGCCGGGCTTTCAGCGCATGCTCGGCGACGGCAGTCAGTTGGGCCTGAGCCTGAGCTACGCGGTGCAACCGAGCCCGGACGGCCTCGCCCAGGCGTTCATCATCGGTCGTGAATTCGTCGGTGAAGACAACGTCTGCCTGGTGCTCGGCGACAACATTTTCTACGGTGCCGGCTTCGGTGAAACCCTGCTGCAAGCGGCGGCGCGTGATGAGGGTGCGACGGTGTTCGGTTACTACGTGGCCGATCCCGAGCGCTTTGGCGTGGTGGAATTCGATGCTGCCGGCAAGGCCCTGAGCATCTGCGAAAAACCGAGCGATCCAAAGTCCAACTACGCCGTCACCGGCCTGTATTTCTACGACAACGAAGTGCTGCAGATTGCCGCCGACATCAAGCCGTCGCCGCGCGGCGAGCTGGAGATCACCGACGTCAACAACGTCTATCTGCAACGCGGCAAATTGAACGTGTCGGTGATGGGGCGTGGCATGGCGTGGCTGGATACCGGCACCCACGATGCGTTGATGGAGGCCGGCAATTTCGTCCAGGCCATCGAGAAACGCCAGGGCCTGAAAATCGCCTGCCTCGAAGAAATCGCCTACCACAAGGGCTGGATCGACGACGCGCAGTTGCTGGTGCATGCGGGCAGCATGAGCAAGACCGGTTACGGTCAGTATCTGGCCCGTTTGATCCACAATGACGTGGTGGTGGCGATGGATGCGCAGCGCCCGTTGAAAGGCGCTGCCTGATCCAGTGTGGGAGCGGGCTTGCTCGCGAAAGCGGACTTCCAGTCAACGATATTGTTGAATGTGCCGTCCTCTTCGCGGGCAAGCCCGCTCCCACAGGGTCAGTGGCCGGTCACGCTGTCGAGTTGGGCAGCTTTGACCGTGGCGCGTGGATCGGCCGACGGGGTTTGCAAACGGGCCAGGCGATTGGCGTGCGTCGGCGCTTCGGCCGCCAGCGGCGAACGGCGTTTGCGGGTTTCTTCACGCAGCACCGGCAAGACTTCCTTGCCGAACATGTCGAGTTGTTCCAGCACGGTTTTCAGCGGAATGCCGCCATGGTCGAACAGGAACAGCTGGCGCTGGTAGTCGCCGAAGTACTCGCGGAAGGTCAGGGTCTTGTCGATGATTTCCTGAGGGCTGCCGACGGCCAGCGGAGTCATTTCCATGAACTCTTCGAGGGACGGGCCGTGGCCGTACACCGGGGCGTTGTCGAAGTAGGGACGGAATTCACGGCGCGCATCCTGCGAGTTGCGGCGCATGAAAATATGCCCGCCGAGACCGACGATCGCCTGCTCCGGCGTGCCGTGACCGTAATGGGCAAACCGCGCGCGGTAGAACTCGACCAGCGCCATGAAATGCTCACGGGGCCAGAGGATGTGGCTGGCGAAAAAACCGTCGCCGTAATAGGCGGCCTGTTCGGCGATTTCCGGGGTGCGGATCGAGCCGTGCCAGACGAAGGGCGGCAGGTCATCGAGGGGCCTGGGGATCGAGGTGAAGTTTTTCAGCGGAGTGCGAAAGCGTCCGCTCCAGTTGAGGTCTTCTTCGCGCCAGAGACGATGCAGCAGGCGATAGTTCTCCATCGCCAATGGCAGGCCGTCGGCGATGCTTTTGCCGAACCAGGGATAGACCGGTGCGGTGTTGCCCCGGCCGAGCATCAGGTCCATGCGGCCGCCGCAGAGGTTTTGCAGCAGCGAATATTCTTCGGCAAGGCGCACCGGATCGTTGGTGCTGATCAGGGTGGTGGACGTCGAGAGAATGATGCGTTGGGTCTTGGCGGCGATGTAGGCCAGCAGCGTGGTGGGAGAGGAGGTGATGAACGGAGGATTGTGGTGCTCGCCGGTGGCGAACACGTCCAGTCCGATGTCTTCGGCCTTCTGCGCAATTTGCAGGGTGGCCTGGATGCGCTCGGATTCGCTGGGGGTACGGGCGTTGGTAGGGTCTTGTGTGACGTCGCCAACGGTGTAGATCCCGAATTGCATAAAGCCTCCTTGCCTTGGGTAAAGGTGTGTTTGAAACCCTCGCCGCGAAGAATGAATCGTCGCGGCACTTGAAATGTACGCCTGTACACGTACAATCGCAATTCTGCATCATCGTCTGAACGGCTTTGAACACCTCATCGAGAGAGGAACGCGACATGGAACTGGGATTTATCGGTCTGGGCACGATGGGCGCACCGATGGTGCTGAACCTGCTGAAAGCCGGGCATCGGGTCCGCGTGTGGAATCGTTCGACGGCACCGCTGGAGGCACTGGCCGCGGCCGGCGCCGAAGCTGTCGAGACACCGGCGCTGGCGGCCCAGGCCGAGGTGCTGATCTCGATGCTCGGCGATGACACGGCAATCCGCTCGGTGTTCTTCGACGCCAAGGCGCTGGACGGTCTGCGGGCCGGCAGCGTGCACGTCAACATGTCCACGGTGTCCGTGGCGCTGGCCAGGGAACTGGCGGCCGTGCACGCAGCGCGTGGCGTCGGTTACGTGTCGGCACCGGTGTTGGGGCGGGTCGATGTGGCGGCTGCCGGCAATCTGAACATTCTCGCCTCCGGGCCCGCCGAAGCACTGGCTCGGGTACAGCCGTTGTTCGATGTGCTGGGGCGCAAGACCTGGAGGCTCGGCGACATGGCCGAGGTGGCCTGCGCTGCCAAACTGTCGGCCAACCTGATGATCGCCTCGGCAATCGAATCCATGGCCGAAGCCTCGACCCTGGCCGGCGGCTACGGTATCAGTCGCGAGGCGTTCATCGAGATGATCACCTCGACCCTGTTTGCCGTGCCGGTCTATCAGGGCTACGGCAAGCTGATGGTCGATGAAACATTCGAGCCGGCCGGTTTCAAATTGTCGTTGGGCCTCAAGGATGTCCGCCTGGCGCTGGAAGCCGGTGAAGCGGCGCAGGTGCCGCTGCCGTTTGCCAGCGTGTTGAAGGACAACCTGCTGGACGGCATGGCCCATGGTCAGGCCGATCAGGACTGGGCCTCACTGTCGAAAGTCAGTGACCGGCGCGCCGGCGTGAAGTAATCCAAAAGTTTCAAGCAACGTAACTTGTACGCAAGTTACGTTGGCCTCTTGCGCCTTGCGTAATTGTCGGACAGTGATTGCTCTTTTATTGGGAAATGAAAGAAGTCTGATAATAGTGCTTGTCAAATGTACGACTGTAGACGTACATTTTTATCGGGGTTTAACAACAATAAAAGTTCTGTCTGTTTTTTCGTCTGCTGATCGTAAATAAATAATAGCTAGGAGCCGTTATGAAAAATCTAATGCAATGGAACAGCCTTCCCTCCGAATCCAATGAATGGCTCGAGAAGGTGCGTGCACTGAATCCGCTGATTATTCAGCACCGCGATTACAGCGAGCAGACCAATGCGACGCACAAGGATGTGATGTCCCGATTCTTCAAGGAAGGTTTTGGCCGGACCTCGGTGTCCAAGGCGTTCGGCGGGTCCCAGGTCGATATCCAGACCACCTCGGCCCTGCTGCTGGAGTTCGCCCGTTTTGACGCCTCGCTGTCCTGGCAGCTGGCGGTGCAAGTGGCGATGGGGCGCCTGTCGGACTACCTGCCGGAAGCCACCTCCGAAGCGATCTACAACCACTGCGACGGCTTCGTGATCGGCGCCATCCACTCCGGTGGCGAAGCGCTGCCGATGGGCGACGAGTACCTGCTGAGCGGCAAATGGGCGTTCGCCAGCGGCTCGGCCCACGCCGACTGGCTGGTCTGCACCGCCACCGTCAAAGGCACCGAAAACAACACCACCCCTGAAGTGCGGATGTTTTTCGTCCCCGCCAGCCAATGCACCATCCTGCCGACCTGGGACACCCTGGGCATGCGCGGCACCGGCAGCCATCACTTCCAGTGCTCCAACGTGATCGTCCACAAGTCTTTCTCGCTGGATGTCGAAACCCTCAAGCAATCCCCCGAAGCGCGCAGCTCCCGGGCCTACGCCACCGGTTACTACGAGTTCGGCACCCTGGCGGCGATGTCCACCGTGCTCGGCGTGGCCCGGGCTGCGGTCGATCATTTCCGCAATGACCGCGCCGTGAACACCGACCCGGGCCTGGAAGGGGTGATCTTCGAGAAGACCGGTCGCGCCATCTCCTCGGTGCATACCGCACAACTGCTGCTGGAGGATGCGATCCATCAGGTGATCAACCGTGGTGAAACCGTCGGCGAACCGGTCAGCGCCCGCGTCGGCCTGGCAGCCTCGGTGCTGACCGAAAACTCGGTCAATGCGGTCAACCAGATCTACTCGATGGCCGGTTCCAAAGCCGTCTACAAGTCGCACTTCCTGGAGCGTTGCTTCCGCGATATTCACACCGGTTCGAAGCACTTCACGTTGTCGCCTTTGAACTTGCACGGTATCGGCAAGTACTACCTGGATAAAACCAACGTACTGGCCGCGGCGTAACAGCGGATAAATAAAGCGGGCGCGTTTACAAGTGAAAGTTCACAGGGATCGATAACGCGCCCGTCTTTAGTTGCACCTTTATTTTCTTAAAACTCAAACTTTTGTGCTCGCAGCAAAGAGTCAAGGGAGTGCCACATGCTTGCTCGAAACATTATCAAGTCGCTGATCTTTATTGTTCTTGTGGTGGTGTTGTCCGCTGCACTGGGCTGGCGTTTCTGGTCGCCGCCACCGGCGGCGGCCGAGCAACGGATCCCCAGCACCCGGGTCGGTCTGGCCGTGGTCAAAAAGCAGCCTTACAACTACTACCTCGAGGCCATCGGCAAACTCGAAGCCCAGCGTCAGGTGCTGGTGTCGGCTGAAGTCAGCGGCAAAGTGGTGGACATCGATTTCGAGTCCGGCGATGAAGTGAAGGCGGGGCAAGTGCTGCTCAAGCTCAACGACGCGCCGGAGCAAGGCGAACTGGTGCGCCTGAAAGGCGAGTACGAATCGGCCAAGGCCCAGTTCGCCCGGGTCCAGGAACTGGCCAAGACCGGCGCCGAAAGTCGTCGCGCCTTCGACAGTGCCCGCGCTCAATACGACGCGGCCAAAGGCGACATGGAGCGCATGCAGGCGCAGATCGCTCAACGCCATATCCGCGCGCCGTTCGCCGGCACCCTCGGCATTCGCCAGGCGCACCTGGGCCAATACCTGCAGGCCGGCAGCGCGGTGGCAACCCTGACCGATCCGGGCGTGCTGCGCGTCAACTTCACCCTCGCCGAGCGCGATGGCTCGCAAGTGCAACTGGGCCAGACCGTGCAGGCCAAGGTCGATGCCTGGGGTGATGTGACCTTCGCCGGCAAGATCGTCGCGGTCGATCCGCAGATCAACCAGTCCCACACCATCAACGTTCAAGCGGTCATCACCGACACGCAAAAACGCCTGCGTCCCGGCATGTACGCACGGGTCTCGGTGACCCTGCCGCAGACCGCCGAGCTGCTGATTCCGGAAACCGCGATCACCTACAACGCCTACGGCGAAAGCGTGTTCTCGGTCTACACCGACGAGGCCGGCGTGCAGAAGGTCAAGCGTGAAAGCATCAAGGTCGGCGAGCGCCGCGATGGCTGGGCGGTGGTCGACAAGGGCCTGACCGAAGGCGTGCAAGTGGTGACGTCCGGCCAGCTCAAGCTCCACGACGGCGTGGCGGTGGAAGGTGTCCCGGACACGATTGCTCTTAAACTCAGTGGGCTGGAAAAATGAATTTCACCGACCTCTTTCTTCGCCGCCCGGTGCTGGCCGTGGTGGTCAGCACGCTGATCCTGCTGTTCGGGGTGCGCGCGCTGATGAACCTGCCGATCCGCCAGTACCCGATGCTGGAAACGTCGACCATCACGGTTACGACCCAATATCCCGGCGCCTCTTCGGAACTGATGCAAGGCTTCGTCACGCAGCCGATCAGCCAGGCCGTGGCCTCGGTCGAGGGCATCGACTATCTGTCGTCGGCCTCGACCCAGGGCCGCAGCCAGGTGACGATCCGCATGGCACTCAACAGTGACTCCATCGCGGCGCTGACCGAGGTCATGGCCAAGGTCAACCAGATCAAATACCGCTTGCCGAAGGACGCGTACGACCCGGTGGTGGAACGCACGTCCGGCGGCTTCACCAGCGTGGCCTACGTCGCGTTCGCCAGCTCCAACCTGACCATTCCGGAGATGTCCGACTACATCTCCCGCGTCGTCGAGCCGATGTTCGCCGGCATCGAAGGCGTGGCCAAGATCAACATCATGGGCGAGCAGAAACTGTCCATGCGCCTGTGGCTCGACCCGCAGCGTCTGGCCGGTTACGGCATGACCGGGCAGGACGTGTCGGCGGCCATCGAGGGCAACAACTTCCAGGCGGCTCCCGGTCAGGTCAAAGGCCTGTACGTGGTCAGCAACCTGCGGGTCAACACTGACCTGAACAGCGTCGAAGATTTCCGCGACATGGTGCTGCGCAACGACAACGGCCACATCATCCGTGTGCGTGACGTCGGCACCGTGGAGTTGAACGCAGCCTCCACCGACACCAGCGGCGCGATGAGCGACGTACCGGCGCTGTTCCTTGGCCTGGACGCCGCACCGACCGGCAACCCGCTGGTGATCGTCAAACGCGTGCGCGAATTGCTGCCGCAGATCCAGGAAACCCTGCCACCGGGCGTGACCGTGCAGATCCCGTTCGAAGTGGCGCACTTCATTCAGTCGTCGATCGACGAGGTGAGCTACACCCTGCTCGAAGCGCTGGTGATCGTGGTGCTGGTGATTTACCTGTGCCTGGGCACGTTCCGCACTGTGCTGATTCCGCTGGTGACGATTCCGCTGTCGATGCTCGGCGCGGCGATGCTGATGCAGATGTTTGGCTTCAGCCTCAACCTGCTGACCTTGCTGGCGATGGTTTTGGCCATCGGGTTGGTGGTGGACGACGCCATCGTCGTGGTGGAGAACGTCCACCGTCACATTGAAGAGGGCAAGAGCCCGTTCGAGGCGGCGCTGATCGGCGCCCGTGAAGTGGCGGGTCCGGTGGTGGCGATGACCTTCACCCTGGCGGCGGTGTACGCGCCAATTGGCTTGATGGGCGGCCTCACCGGCACGCTGTTCAAGGAATTCGCACTGACCCTGGCCGGTGCCGTGGTGATTTCCGGCATCGTCGCGCTGACCCTGTCGCCGATCATGAGTACCCGTCTGCTGGACGCGAAAACCAGCGAAGGTTTCATGGCGGTCAAGGCAGATCGATTCTTCCAGTACCTGTCCCGTCGTTATGGCGCGCTGCTTGGCGGTTCGCTGGCGCGGCGCTGGATCAGCCTGAGCGTGGCGCTGGTGATCTTCTTCAGCCTGCCGTTCCTCTATCGCTCGGCGCAGACCGAACTGGCGCCGCTGGAAGACCAGAACATCCTGCTGACCGCGATCAAGGCGCCGCAGCACGCCAACCTGAATTACCTCGAGGCCTACGCCCACGAGTTGTACAAGACTTTCAACGAAATCCCCGAGGGTTACAGCAACTGGGTGGCGAACGGTTCCGACGGTCTGTCCAACAGTGTCGGCGGGATCAACCTGGTGGACTGGGAAAAACGCGGTCGCGATGCCAACACCATCCAGCCTGACTTGCAGGCGCGGGTGAACCAGATCGAAGGCACGAGCATTTTCGTGTTCCAGATGCCGCCGCTGCCGGGCTCCACCGGTGGCCTGCCGGTGCAGATGGTGATCCGCAGCGATCAGGAATACCTGGCGCTGTACAACGTGATGGATCAGCTCAAGCAAGCCGCGCAGGCCAGCGGTCTGTTCGCGGTGGTCGACAGTGATCTGGACTTCAACAATCCGGTGGTGGAAATCCAGGTCGACCGGGCCAAGGCCAACGCCTTGGGCATCCGCATGCAGGACATCGGCGAAACGCTGAACAGCCTGATCGGTGAGAAGTACGTCAACCGGTTCTCGTTCCATGGTCGCTCCTACGACGTGATCCCGCAGTCGGTGTCGGCGGATCGCCTGACTCCGGAAACCCTGAAGCTGTATTACGTGAAGGACCAGAAGGGCAATCCGGTGCCGCTGTCGACACTGGCCACTCTCAGCGTCAAGGTCGAGCCGAATCGCCTGACCCAGTTCAACCAGCAGAACTCCGCCACGTTCCAGGCCATTCCGGCGCCGGGCGTGACCCTGGGTGATGCGGTGGGCTTCCTGCAAAAACAATCGGAAGGTTTCCCCGCCGGCTTCAGTTTCGACTGGCAGTCCGACGCCCGCCAATACGTGCAGGAAGGCAACAGCCTGGCGTTCACCTTCGGCCTGGCCCTGGTGATCATCTATCTGGTGCTGAGCGTGCAATACGAGAGCTTCCGCGATCCGTTCATCATCCTGATCAGCGTGCCGTTGTCGATCTGCGGGGCCCTGGTGCCGCTGGCGCTGGGCATGACGTCGATGAACATCTACACCCAGATCGGCCTGATCACGCTGATCGGTCTGATCAGTAAGCACGGGATCCTGATGGTCGCGTTCGCCAACGAGTTGCAGCGCCAGCAAGGCATGGACCGCGTGCAAGCGATCCAGCACGCCGCGCAGGTGCGGCTGCGGCCGATCCTGATGACCACCGCTGCCATGGTGGTCGGCCTCGCGCCGCTGTTGTTCGCCAGCGGTGCCGGCGCCAACAGCCGCTTCGGCCTGGGCCTGGTGATTGTGGTGGGGATGCTGATCGGCACCTTGTTCACCCTGTTCATTCTGCCGTCGGTGTACACGCTGCTCAGTTCGATCAAGCAACCGAGCCACGCACCCGAAGCCGAGCCGGCCGGCGTGCCGCAACCCATCCTGTGAGGACGTGACATGCATTCGATTACACGTTTGATGCTGGCGCCGCTGGCGGCGTCCATCCTGTTGGCGGCCGGTTGTGTGAACTACGCCGGGATCGATCATCAGGGCAAATTGCTGGCGGTCGGCGATGCGCCGTCCGACAGCCTGAAAGACAAACTGCCGCCGGCCCAATGGCCGCGTGCGGACTGGTGGACATCGCTGGGCGACCCACGTCTGGGTGCTCTGATCGAAGAGGCGTATGCCAGCAACCCGGACTTGCAGGAAGTCGCTGCCCGGGTCGCGAAGGCCAACGCATTTCTCGACCTGCGCGACGCCGAGCGTTACCCGGAAATGGACGCATCGGCGGGTGTCACTCGCGGTCGGCTGTCGCGCTTCGAGGACTACAGCGGCGAGGGCCACAAGTACTTCACCGCACGCAATCTGGCGGTCAATTTCAGCTACACCTTCGACCTCTGGGGCGGCCAGCGCGCCGCGTGGGAATCGGCGCTCAACAGCGCACGAGCGGCGGAAGTCGACCTGCAATCGTCGCGGCTGATTCTCGCGGTCAACGTGGTCAAGGCTTACAACCAGTTGGCGTATGCGTGGCAGGTCTCGGAGCTCAATCAACGGGATCTCGAACGCTTGAGCAAACTGGTGGACCTGACGGATTCACGTTACGGCTCGGGCCTCGACAACCTGTCGCAACTCAAGCAGGTGCAGAGCCTCAAGGCGCGTTCGGAATCGACGCTGATCGGCGCCAACGAAGACATCGAAATCGCCCGCCTGCAGTTGTCGGCGCTGATCGGCAAGGGTGTCGATCGTGCGCACACGCTCGAGCGCCCATCGAATCTGCAAGCCAGTGTGGTGGCCTTGCCGGCGCAGTTGCCGGCTCAACTATTGGGTCGTCGTCCGGACATCGTCGCCGCACGTTGGCGCGTGGAGGCCGAGACTAAAAACGTCGAGGCGGTGAAGACCACGTTCTACCCGAACATCAATCTGGTGGCGGCGGCGGGGTCCCATGCATTGACCGGTGATGCGCTGTTCGCCGGGGTCAGCAAGTTCTGGAACGTGGCGCCAACGGTGTCGCTGCCGATCTTCGATGCCGGGCGTCTGCGCTCGGATCTGAAGGCAGGCAATGCCGAACTCGACAGCTCCATCGCGCAGTACAACCGGGTGCTGAATTCGGCTCTGCACGAGGTGGCGATTTCGGTGACGCAGTTGCGTTCGTTCGAGCAGCAGATCGTCGTGCAGCGCGATGCCTGTGCGATTGCCCAGTCGTCCTACGATCTGTCGCAGTCGCGCTACAAGGCCGGGGAGGACACGTTCCTCGATGCGCTTAACATCGAGCAACAATTGATTCAGGACGAAATGCGCCTGGCCTTCCTCAACAGCAAGCACATCGACAGCTCGGTTTCGTTGATGGCAGCGCTGGGCGGCGGGTTCCAGGCGCCTGCGCTGGAGACCGCGCAGAGCAGCGATTTGTAGTTGTTTTGCGGGACGCCGCCTCTGGGGCGGCTGTCGCGGGGAAAAAACATCTTGTGTATAGTCTTACTGTTCTCGTATAGACGAATACAAGACGGATTTTTCCCGCCTATATCATCAAGGGTACCTACCTATGAACGTCCCGAATCATCCCAATCAGGATCAGATCCTTCTGGAAAATGTGCTGTCCGCATTGGGAAGCCCGCTGCGCCTGACCGTGTTGAAAGTATTGGCCGATGGCCAGGAACATCCGTGCGGCCGGATCCTCAAGGGTGCATCGAAGTCGACCATGACCCACCACTGGCGGGTTCTGCGTGACAGCGGTCTGATTTGGCAGCGCCCTTACGGTCGGGAAAACCTGCTGTCCCTGCGTCGTGAAGACATGGACGTGCGTTTTCCGGGCCTGCTCGACTCGCTGCTGTCGGCGGTCAAGACCGATGAACAGACCATCAGCGTCATCAGCAAACACGAAGTGACCGAAGAAGTCGGAGCCGAGTGACAGACACCGCCGGTGAAGGGTTGGCCTTCCACGGCAACCAACAATTCACCATCACCAGGAAGGTGTGAGCGGGTATGGATACAAGTCATTACTGGTCATCGCGACCGCTGTCGGAATTGACCGGCTCCGAGCATCACTGGCTGTTTTTGCCCGGGGCATTGACCCCACGTCTGAAAGCCATGGGCGATTATTCAATTGAAGTCGTCGAGCAGTCCCATGGCCCGCTCAATCCTGAAGAAGCGCAAGCGCTGAACGTGCCGCCAAACACCATTGGCTGGGTGCGTGAGGTGGTGATGAAGCTCGATGGCGAGGCATGTGTCACGGCGCGCAGCCTGACCAGCGTGCCGGCGCTGAATGGCGACTGGGCGGAGCTGAACGGCTACGGCCGTCGACCGCTGGCCGAGATTCTCTACACCTCGGAGCAGATCCTGCGCGAACCCTTCCAATGTGCCTTGCTGCCGCCCGGTGCGCCGTTGGCCGCGCTGTCCTATCGCTACGCGCCGCAAGCCGAACGTCTGTTGGCCCGGCGTTCGCGTTTCACCCGCAATGGTTCGGCGCTGCTGGTCAGCGAGTGCTTCCTGCCAGCGTTCTGGGCTCGGGTCGAGTACGCTCAGGCGCTCAAGTCGGCCTGATGAATTGAAACCTGCGGAAGCGAACCCCCGCAGGTTTTTTTTCGCCGGTTTTTCAGAGCCGGATCACCGCTTCGATTTGCTTGATGGCCGGCGTCAGCGCTTGCGCCAGTTGCTCGGCTTTCGAGGTCGGGCGCATGGTTCTCGACGAGCGCAGAAACAACGGATCATCGAACCGCTTGCGCAGCCGTGCCAGCGATCCGCTGATGGCGGGTTGTTTGACGTGCAGACGTTCGGCCGTGCGGGACACGCTGCGTTCGCGGAACAGCACCAGGAAAATGATGATCAGGTTCAGGTCGATATCCGCGAAGTTGTCTTCATTGAATAGCATGGTTACATCCCTGTCATGACCCGCCGGCCGGCGTCAGTCGAGGCCGGCGGGTGTCTGGATCACTGCTCGGGTGCCAGGCGCAGTTCGTCGTTCAGACGGTAGTAACTGCGGTTGAAATAGACCAGGCCTTCCGTGGCCTCGCTGTGTTGCTGCAGCTCGAGAATTTCACAGTAGAAGATGCTGTGAGTGCCGACCTCGTCGACCTTGCTGACCCGGCAATCGAGGCTGACCAGCGCCTCCTCGATCACCGGCGAACCGGTCTTGAGGGTCTGGCAGTTCACGCTGGAAAAACGCTCCTGCATGCTCAACTGCCGATTGGCGAATGCGCCGGACGTCGACTGGTGGTCGCCGGTCAGGACGTTCACACACAGCACGCCATTGGTCTTGAAATGCTCGTGATTGGACGACGAGCGATTGACGCACACCAGCAGCGTCGGCGGTGAATCCGTCACGCTGCACACCGCCGAGGCGGTAAAGCCGAAACGCCCCGCAGGGCCATCGGTCGTGACGATGGTGACGGCACTCCCCAGCATCGCCATTGCATTACGAAACTCCGTTGAATCAACCATCGCGTCACCTCATTCCATGTAGGTTTAATGGAGCCGATCCGTTCTTCCTTGTCCGTTGTCGTTGTGCGAAAACGGGTATCGGGCAACACGTTCGCTCTGGCGATATAGTACGTATGTATCCGTACCTTGCAAGCTATTCCTTGTGCTTATTTTGCCGATGAAAAAAACATGTTTACGGGAGTGCCAAGGCTTGCAACAAGGCTGTGGCATAGGGCGGCAACGCGGCGATGTCGCGGGCACACAGCAACAGTTTGCGCCTGGCCCAGCCTTCACTCATCGGCAGGGTCTTGAAGGCTTGCGGCGCGGCGCGCTGAACCGCCGCCAGCGGCACGATACCCAGACCGGCACCTCGGGCCACCATGCGCATCACCCCGTCGAAGCCATCGGCACGGATGCGGATCTGCATCCGCGAGCCGCTGTGCAGCGCCTGCTCTTCCAGGTAAATCGCCAAAGCGCTGTCGGCCTGCAGCCCGACGAAGTCATGGCGCAGAGCGTCGCTGAAACTGACTTCAGTTGCGTCAGACAGTGGATGTTCCAAAGGCAGAATCAGCACCAGCGGATCGTCGCAAAAGGCTCGGGTCTGCAAGTCGGTGGTGTCGATCGCGTCGGACACAATGCCCAGATCCGCCGCGCCCTGACGCAAGGTATGGGTGATGCGAGCGCTGGGCAGCTCCTGTAGATCGATGTCGAGATTGGGATGCTCCCGCAGGAAATCCGCCAGCACCTCCGGCAGGTATTCGCTGAGCGCCGTGGTGTTGCACAGCAGGCGCACCTGGCCTCTGACGCCGCGGGCATATTCGGCCAGATCCTGTTGCAGACGTTCAGCCTGTTGCAGCATCACCCGCGCATGTTGCGCCAGGGCTTTGCCGGCCGGCGTCGGCGTGACACCACGGCGCCCGCGCTCAAGAAACTCGGTGCCCAACGACGCTTCCATCGCCCGGATCCGCGCACTGGCCGCCGCCAGCGACAGATGACTGCGAGCGGCGCCGGCGGTGATGTTGCCGCTGTCGAGGATGTGCAGGTACAGGCGCAGGTCGGTGAGGTCGAAGTGCATCGGACAGCCTCAATATCAATGTTGTCATGCCCGACGCCTTCGCGGGCAAGCCCGCTCCCACAGGTCCGATGTCGAACACAAGTTCTGCGTACAACACAAACATTGTGGGAGCGGGCTTGCCCGCGAAGAGGGCAGTGGCCGCAAAAAAATCTACTAGCCTCTTGTATAGATAGAGGCTGCCTCAGTGTATGACAGATTTTCAGTTGATCCGCGCAAGCGCAAAGTGTAGCCATGAACGCACTCGCAGACTTCTATCAAAACCTCGGTCTGACCCTGTCATTGCTGGTGATGGCGACCTTCGTCGTCGCCGGGATGATCAAGGGCGTGATCGGCCTCGGCCTGCCCACCGTCGCCATGGGGCTGCTCGGTCTGGCTATGGCACCGTCGCAGGCTGCGGCGTTGCTGATCATTCCGGCAACCCTCACCAACGTCTGGCAACTGGCGTTCGGCGGACATTTGCAGGGGCTGGTGAAACGGCTGTGGCCGATGCTGCTGGCGATCTTCCTCGGCACGGCCATCGGCACCTTGTGGATCGGCATGGCAGGCGGGCATTGGGTGGTGCGCGGACTTGGCGCGGCGCTATTGCTCTATGCGTTGAGCGGATTGTTCCTGCCGACGCTGAGTGTCAGTCGCCGCCATGAACCATGGCTGGGGCCGCTGTGTGGCGTGATCACCGGCGTCATCACTTCGGCGACGGGGGTGTTCGTGATTCCCGTCGTCCCGTACATGCAGGCCCTGGGCTTGAGCCGTGATGAACTGGTGCAGGCGCTGGGGCTGTCCTTCACCGTATCGACCCTGGCGCTGGCCGGCGGATTGCTCTGGCGCGGGTCGCTCGGCGGCACGGAACTGAGTGCTTCGCTGCTGGCGCTGATCCCCGCTGTCCTCGGCATGTGGCTCGGCCAATGGCTGCGCCAGCGCATCAGTGCCAGTCTGTTCAAGCGGGTGTTCTTCATCGGTCTGGGCGCGCTCGGCGCCCATCTGCTGATCAGCGGTTAGCGGACGACGGGCTGAGCATTTCAATCGGGCGGATATCGAAATCCCGCTCCAGGTATTCCATGCGCTGGGCCAGGAACTGCTGCATGTGCGGCAGGTTCGAGTGCACGTCCAGATGCGCCTGGCTTTCCCAGATCTCGTAGAAGATGAACAGGGTCGGGTCTTCCTTGTCGCGCAGCATGTGGTACTCGATGCAGCCGGGTTCGGCGCGGCTCGGCTCGACGTAGGCGCGGAAAAACGCTTCGAAAGCCTCGGCTTTTTCCGGGCGGGTCTTGGCGTGCAGGATGAAACCCTGGCGTTCGCTCATCGCAAAAAACTCCTCAGATTCAGATGGCGGCCAATCCTACGGCAACAATCGGCAATCGATTCGTGCGTTTTACTCAAATGATTTTTGCGCCGTCGGTGCTTATTCCGCGCGAGGCGGATCGCTAATCTGCCGCCATTGCATTTTTCCCCTTCTCCATCCAGCGCTCTGCGCTGCGCATCGGAATCCGATCGAGGCTCTCCCATGAAAAAAGTGCTGTTGCTCAATGGCGGTAAAAAATTCGCCCACTCCGACGGTCGCTACAACACCACCCTGCACGAAGCGGCGTTGAGCGTGCTGGATCGTGGCGGTCTCGACGTCAAGACCACCTTCATCGACGAGGGTTACGACGTCGCCGAAGAAGTGGCCAAATTCCTCTGGGCCGACGTGATCATTTATCAGATGCCGGGCTGGTGGATGGGCGCACCGTGGACCGTGAAAAAGTACATCGACGAAGTCTTCACCGAAGGCCACGGCAGCCTCTACGCCAGCGATGGCCGCACCCGTTCCGACGCGTCGCAGAAGTACGGCAGCGGCGGTCTGATCCAGGGCAAGCAGTACATGCTGTCGCTGACCTGGAACGCACCGCAGCAGGCGTTCGATGACCCGACCGATTTCTTCGAAGCCAAAGGCGTGGACGCCGTGTACTTCCCGTTCCACAAGGCCAACGAATTCCTCGGCATGACCGGCCTGCCGACGTTCCTCTGTGTGGACGTGATGAAGCGCCCTAACATCGAGGCCGACGTGGCGCGTTACGAGCAGCATCTGACCGAGGTGTTTGGCCTCAAGGCCTGACGCTCGGCTACTATCGAAGGCCTGAGCTTGCGCAGCAGGCCTTTCGATTCGAGGACACCCGTGAAAGCCAGATCCGATGAGTTGCAGATTTTCGTCTGCGTGATCGAATGCGGTTCGATTTCCGCCGCCGCCGAGCAGGTCGGACAGACGCCGTCGGCGGTCAGCCGCACGCTGTCGCGACTGGAAGCCAAGCTCGACACCACGCTGATCAACCGCACCACTCGGCGCATGGACCTGACCGAGGAGGGCAAGTACTTCTTCGAACAGGCCAAGCTGATCCTCGACCAGATGGACCAGCTCGAAGAGCGCCTGTCTTCGCGCCAGCAGACGCCATCAGGACGGCTGCGGATCAACGCCGCGTCGCCGTTCATGCTCCACGCCGTCGTGCCGTACATCGACGAATTCCGCCGGCTGTACCCGGACATCCAGCTCGAACTCAACAGCAATGACCTGATCATTGACCTGCTGGAACAAAGCACCGACGTTGCTATCCGCATCGGCACCCTCGCCGATTCGACGTTGCATGCCCGCTCGCTGGGTTGCAGTCCGCTGCTGATCGTCGCCAGTCCAGCGTATGTGGAAAAACACGGTGCGCCGCGCGAAGTGGCCGATCTGAGCGAGCACACCTTGCTTGGCTTCACCCAGAACGAAGGCCTCAACCAGTGGCCGCTGCGTTACGTGCACGGCGACCGTTGGCCGATCACCCCGGCAATCAGCGCCTCCAGCGGCGAGACGGTTCGCCATCTCGCGCTGGAAGGCCAGGGCATTGCCTGCCTCTCGCACTTCATGACCATCGACGACATTCGCGCCGGACGCCTCAAGGTGTTGCTGGCGGAATTCAACAGCGGTTATCGCCAGCCGATCAACGCGGTGTACTACCGCAACTCGCAGCTGGCGCTGCGCATCCAGTGCTTCCTGGACTTCATCCAGAGCAAACTGGCGGCTTACGCCAGCGCTGATTTCAAGGGCTGATTCGTGATCCCTGCGCAACAGTGATTTGGTTTTGGGCGGGTTTTTCCACAGGACTCGCCGGTCGATACTCGCTCCATCACTTACTCACGCAGGGAGTTTCTCCATGAACGTATTCGTCACCGGCGCTGCCGGTTTTATCGGCGGCTCCATCGCCACCGGTCTGGTCCAGGCCGGCCACACCGTCACCGGTCTGGTGCGCAGCGCCGAACAGGCCAGTGAGCTGAAAGCGCTGGGCATCACCCCGGTAATCGGCACCCTCGACGACAAGACACTGCTGGCCGAACAGGCCCGCGCCGCCGACGCCGTGATCAACGCCGCCAGCAGCGACCATCGCGGTGCGGTCGAAGCCCTGCTCGATGCCCTGCGCGGCTCGAACAAAGTGTTCCTGCACACCAGCGGTTCGAGCATCGTCGGCGATGCGTCCGGCGGCAAATCCAGCGACGTCATCTACTTCGAAGACAACCTGCCGGAGCCGACCGTCGACAAGGCCGCACGCGTGGCTATCGACAATCTGGTCCTCGCCGCAGCGCAGGACGGCGTGAACTCGGCCGTCATCTGCAACACCCTGATTTACGGCCACAGCCTGGGCGTCAATCGCGACAGCGTGCAACTGCCGCGCCTGCTGAAACAGGCACGTAAAAGCGGCGTGGTTCGTCACGTCGGCACCGGTCAGAACATCTGGTCCAACGTGCACATCGAAGATGTCGTGGCGCTGTACCTGCTGGCCCTGACCAAAAACGTACCGGGCACCTTCTACTTCGTCGAAAGCGGCGAAGCGTCGTTCATCGACATGACCACCGCCATGGCCCAGGCCCTGAACCTCGGCGAGCCACAAGACTGGCCACTGAAAGATGCCGAAGCCGAGTGGGGCTACGAAATGGCCAACTACGGCCTCGGCTCGAACAGCCGCGTACGCGGCAAACATGCCCGCGAACTGCTCGGCTGGACGCCGAAGCGCACGTCGGTGGTTGAATGGATTCGTAACGAAATGGTGTGAGGGTTGATTAAACCCGAGAGGGCTTTGCGACTAACCTGTGAACGGCTGCCTTTGGGCAGCCGTTTGTGTTTTTGGATTTGTCTTGGCGCCGAGATTGAGTGAATTCGCCACTTTTTCAGAAACTGAATGACGACTCTATTCGGCCAGAGAAAGATGCAGAAACTTGCTGTCCTTGAGCTTCAGCTTGCGTTCAATCGATTCAACGCTCTGACCCGTTTCGATGGCTGTCGAACTGGCAATCGCGCGTATCAACGCTTCGGCAGTGAGCTTTTTGGGGCGGCGGCGCGGAGCAGTCATGGCAGGAACTCTATAGAAAGCGTCTGCCGAGTATAGCGCCTGGACTGATGTTGAAAACCTTGTGGTCTGGGCGAAACCTTCAGCCGGGTCATGAAAATCCCACCCCGCGATTTTCATTATTCGCGACAAGACATATCCAAAAACGACAAGCCTTATCCCTCCACGAAAATTACTTTCACTTCGTTTGAAAACTCGATCTCGAAATGATTTATGAGTTTCACAACCCATTCGAACGTGACCCTTTCGAGGAGTACCGCATGACACCGTCCTTCGGCTATTGGCTGCTGGTGTACGCTGCCGTTGCCATCATCGCCCTGATCGTTCTGATCGCCCGTTACCGGCTCAATCCGTTCATTGTCATCACCCTGATTTCCATCGGCCTGGCGCTGGTGGCGGGGATGCCGCCGTCCGGGGTGGTGG
>NZ_NEKA01000026.1:0-42553 GCF_002113205.1 Pseudomonas sp. B16(2017) | reverse complement strand
ACCCGCTCCCCCGCCGGCCGACGCGCCACCTTGTTGTCCCGCCGAGGCCTGGCCTCGCAGCAGTTGTTCGAGCAGATCGCTGGTGTTCATGACGTCGTCCTCAGGCAAAGGGGTATGACTGCGTCAGGCAACGATAGCCCTCCTGATGCGATGTGCCAGCACCGTTGGGCTGACGTGGCCATGGGCGAGTGATTCTCCAGAGAAATTTTTCCCCGGCCAGCTAATCTTCAAGAATGGGTGAACCTTGACCCGGCCCGACCGGTCGATAGCTGCAACCCGACCCGGTTGGTCGCCACCCTTGCTGCCCAAGGGTTTACGCGGCTTGCTGCACTTTCTGGAGAACGCCTTCGTGATATCGACCGTCCACATCGCCAGGCTCAAGGCCTGGGGCGCCCATGGTTTCACCGCGACCGGCGTGGTCACCGCTTTTCTGGCCACCCTTGCCCTGTTGGAAAACCAGCCGATCCACTGCCTGATGTGGCTGGGCGTGGCGCTGATCGTCGACGGCCTCGACGGAGCGCTGGCGCGCAAGGTCAACGTGCAGTCGGTGCTGCCGAGTTTCGACGGATCGATCCTCGATCTGGTGATCGACTACCTGACCTACGTGTTCATCCCGGCGCTGTTCATCTATCGCTACATTCCCCTGCCCGACTACACCCTGCTGCTGACCGTGTCGCTGATTCTGGTGTCGTCGCTGTTCTGCTTCTGCAACGTCAACATGAAGAGCAAGGACAACTATTTCGTCGGTTTCCCCGCCGCCTGGAACGTGGTTGCGTTGTGTCTGTACATCATCGATCCGGGGCCGTGGCTCACCTTCCTGACGGTGATTGGCCTGGCGCTGCTGACCGTGACCCGCATGAAGTTCCTCCACCCGTTCCGGGTCCGCCGGTTCATGCCGATCAACATTGCGGTGACGGCGATCTGGTTGCTGTGCAGCCTGTCGCTGGTGCTGAACCACCCGGTGATCAACCCGCTGGTGATGGGCCTGTGGCTGCTGGCGTCGGCGTACTTTCTCGGCATCTGCATCTGGCGCACGGCGCTGGAGTGGTTTGACAGCGCGCATCTGAAATAGAAGCCCTGTCGGGATCCCTGTGGGAGCGAACCTGCTCGCTCCCACAATGGCTTCAGCGTTTGGTGATGACTACCTCCAGATACTCGCTCGGCACCACCATCGATTCCGCCCCCGCCCGGTTCAGCCCGTCGATCAGTAGCGTCAGATCCGTCTCCAGCGCCTGCCCGCTCTCCGGCGGCAACGCCGCGAACGCCTTGTGTACCGGGCCGTACCAGTGGCGAAACACATCAATGAAATGCGCCGCCGAGCGATAGCGGAAGTTGAAGTGGCGCCGAGTCATCTGCAACTGAAACTGGCGATCGTCGAAATGCGAATGCAGCCAGGCTTCCGCGCCCCAGTTCGAAGGCGGTTGCGCAACGGGTGGCGGTGGCAGGTAGCGACCGAGGGTCTTGAACATCTGGCCGACGAAGCCTTCCGGCGTCCAGTTGGCCAGGCCGATCCGTCCGCCACGGCGACAGACCCGCGCCAGCTCCTTGGCCGCTTTCGCCTGATCCGGGGCGAACATCACGCCGAAGGTCGACAGCACCGCATCGAAACTGGAATCGGCAAACGGCAGCGCTTCGGCATCGGCGACCTGAAAGGTCACCTCCAGATGCTCGGCGCGCGCCCGGTCCTGGCCGCGCTCCAGCAATGCCGCGACATAGTCGGTGGACGTCACCAGACAACCACGGCGTGCCGCCGCGAGCGTGGCATTGCCGTTGCCGGCGGCGACATCCAGCACTTCTTCATCGCAGCGCAGGTCGCAGGCTTCGGCGAGGGTTTCGCCGACGATTTGCAGCGTGGTGCCGATCACGGCGTAGTCGCCACTGGCCCAGGCGACTTTCTGGCGTTCCTTCAGGGCAGTGAGATCAATGGGGGTACTCATGAATGGGTGCTCCACGGCAGAAGGGTCAAGCGTCACTCGGCGGTCGTCGGGTCGATGATGCTCGTCACCCGGGACACGCTGTTGGCCGGAAATCCCCCTTGCCTTGCGTGTTCGCGCACCAGTTCTTCGTTGGGTGCGATGTACACGCAATAGATCTTGTCGGCAGTCACATAACTCTGCAGCCACTGCACCTCTGGCCCGAGTTCACGCAGCACGTTGCAGGACGTTTGCGATACGGCCTTGAGTTCTTGCTCCGATAGCTTTCCGGCTCCTGGAATCTCGCGTTCAATCACGAACTTCGGCATGGCAACCTCGCATTCTTTTTATGGATGGCAGAGCCGTTGGCGGCCCTGCTCGCCCACTATCGCGCGGGCGCTGTCCGGCGTCCCTGCCAATCGTCCGGAGAGCCCGTAAAACCGGGCATTGGCCGATGAATGGCGGGATTTTGTAAAGGCCCCGAAACACTGTCGGGGGGTTGCCAACGCTCCGGCTGATCGGCTCTCATGCAGGCCCTCACCGGAACGGAATTCGATCATGTCCTTGCGCCTCGAATGGCTCGCCGATCACCTGCAGCACAGCGACACTTACGCGGCGTGGATCCACCGCCAGTTTCACTACGAATATGCCGAGCAACCTTTGGCCGAATGGCAGCGCGAATTTGCCGAGGGCCAGACCAATGGCGACTGGCGTTGCCTGATTGCGCTGGACGGAGATCGACTGCTGGGCGGTGCGGCACTGGCCCGGGCGGATCTGGCCCTTCGACCGGATCTCGGACCGTGGCTGGCCTGTGTGCTGGTCAGCCCCGAATCACGCGGTCAGGGTCTGGCAGCAAGGCTGATCGAGGGAATTGCTGAGGAGGCGAAAAAACGGGGCCTGCCGCGTTTCTATCTGCACACCCAGAGCAAACAGGACTATTACGCCAAACGCGGCTGGACGGTGCTGGAGCGTTTTCACGCCTGGGGTAACGAACAATGGCTCATGGTGCGCGACCTGTGAGCCATTGAGTTTCGCGGTTTACGCAGCAGGCGCCTTGGCCTCTTTGAGCAGCTGCTGAATCATCTGCTCCTGCGCCTGATAACTGCCTTCGCCAAAGTGGGTGTAACGCACCTGCCCCTTGGCGTCGACCAGATAATGCGCCGGCCAGTACTGGTTATCGAAGTTGCGCCAGATCGCGTAGTTGTTGTCGATGGCTACCGGGTAGGTGATGCCAAGCTTCTTCACCTGATCCTTGACGTTGTCGATGATCCGCTCATAGCCGTATTCCGGGGTGTGCACACCGATCACCACCAGGCCGTCCTTGCCGTACTTCTTCTCCCACTCTTTGACGTACGGCAGGGTGTGCTGGCAGTTGATGCAGTCATACGTCCAGAAGTCCACCAGCACCACTTTGCCGCGCAGGGACTCGGCTGTCAGTTCCGGCGAGTTCAGCCATTGCACCGCACCGGACAGCGACGGCATCGCGCCTTTGCTCGCCTCGTCTTCAGTCGAGTCTGCACGGACTTTGCTGACGAAGTAGTCCACCACTTTCGGCACGTTCTCCAGCACGCTTTTCTCGACCGATGCCACGCCTTGTGACGAGGTGTTGGCCAGCAGCACGTTGTCAGCACCGGTGGCGATCACCGCCGCCGTCGCCAGCACCGCAACACCCGCGCCGCGGCGGAACCAGCCAGTGAAAGGAATCGACGGTTTCAGTCGGTTGACCAGACCGCGACCGGCGAAGATCAGCGTTCCCAGCGACAGCGCGCTGCCCGCGCCGTAGGCCAGCAGCAACAGGCTGGTTTGGGCGTTGGCGCCTTGCAGCATGGCACCGGTGAGGATCACGCCGAGGATCGGACCGGCGCACGGCGCCCACAGCAGACCGGTGGCGACACCGATCATGATCGACGCCATGGGCCCGGTCTTTTTCCGGGCGTCGGGGTCGAGGCGATTGCCCAGCAGCACAAAGGGCCGCGCCAGCCAGTCACCGATGCGCGCGGAAATCAGCGACAGCGCAAACAGCACCATTACCGCCAGCGCAATGTGGCGACCGGTGTTGCTGGCCTGGATCACCCACTCGCTGCTGACCACCGCCAGACTGGAGATCAGGGCGAAGGTCAGGGCCATGCCGCCGAGAGTCAGCAGGATCGAAGAACGGGTGCGGTCGGCTCCGGCGAACAGAAACGGCACCACCGGCAAAATGCACGGGCTGAGGACAGTCAACAGACCGCCCAGGAACGCGATGAGAAACATGAGGTTCACCTTTTGAATGAGGGGTGGTCTGTCGACTGGATCGGGGGCTGACCGTTACGGGCAGCCCCCTTCAATCCTCAAGCCGTCTGGTTTTCCAGCCATTGGCTTTGCGGCGTGCGGCTGGCACCGTTCTCGGCCAGCGTCTGGCCTTGCGGCGTACGGCTGGAGCCGTCGGCGGCCAGTGTCTGGCCCTGTGGCGTGCGGCTGGAACCGTCGGCGGCCAGTGTCTGGCCCTGTGGCGTGCGGCTGGAACCGTCGGCGGCCAGTGTCTGGCCCTGTGGCGTGCGGCTGGCGCCGTCGGCGGCGATCAAACCTTCGCTGCCCGGCTTGGCCACCGGAGCCAGTTGGAAGCAGGTGCTGCTGCCACAGCTGTTCTGTTCGACGGCAGCGTTGGCGTGGGCCGCGACACCGGCGAGGGAGAAGGCAACAGCGGTCAGATAGCGCGATACGTTGTTCATGGCGATGTTCCTTTTATAGAGGTGGGTAATCAGTTGTCTTCGTTGCAGCCGTCGGCGAATTTGCGGTAGTCGAGTACCTGGGTCTTGCCGGCCGAGTCGAGGTAGGTCAGGCGGGCGTCGACGATGCCGCAAGTCATCGAGTTGTCCTGTTTCAGCGACACCACTTTCTGGATGTCCAGGTGGCTGCCGTAGGAGTAGGTTTGCGGAGTGACATCGGCTTCGGCGCGGGCCGACAGGGTGCAGATGTTCAGAGCGGCAAACAGGCAAGCGGCAGCGATCGATTTGGTCTTGGCGTTCATGGCGTTTTCCTCGGGGCTTCAATGGTTGAATCGTTGAGTGGGCCGAGGCGTTCTGTGCTTGCCTCGATGGAGCTCATTTAAAGCTCGCGAGGTATCGCGCATGTGTCGGCAAATGCCGTGTATAAATCGCTACGTATCCGCGCGCGCCCGGGATACACAGCGATACAAAACCCTGTAAAAATCCGCTTTTTGCGTCGGCGTGTATCCGTCACAGCGCTGGATACACTGCAATACAAAGGCAGGCAGGCGGCCTCGCGCAGGCTCGATAGACTGCCCGGCAATCCCCTTTGATTGAGGTTTGGCCCCATGGAACATGTCGATCACATCCTGATCGTCGACGACGACCGCGAGATTCGCGAACTGGTCGGCAATTACCTGAAGAAAAACGGCCTGCGCACCACGGTGGTTGCCGATGGCCGGCAGATGCGCAGTTTTCTGGAAGCCAACACCGTCGACCTGATCGTGCTCGACATCATGATGCCCGGCGACGATGGCCTGCTGCTGTGCCGCGAGTTGCGCTCGGGCAAACACAGGGCCACGCCGATCCTGATGCTCACCGCACGCAATGATGAAACCGACCGCATCCTCGGCCTGGAAATGGGCGCCGACGACTACCTGACCAAACCCTTCGCCGCCCGCGAGCTGCTGGCGCGGATCAATGCCGTGCTGCGGCGTACACGGATGCTGCCGCCGAACCTGGTGGTGACGGAAAGCGGCCGGCTGCTGGCGTTCGGTCGTTGGCAGCTCGACACATCGGCTCGGCATCTGCTGGACAAGGACGGCACCATGGTCGCGCTCAGTGGCGCGGAGTACCGTTTGTTGCGCGTGTTCCTCGACCATCCGCAACGGGTGTTGAGCCGCGATCAATTGCTGAATCTGACCCAGGGCCGCGACGCCGATCTGTTCGACCGCTCCATCGATCTGCTGGTCAGCCGTCTGCGCCAGCGCCTGCTGGATGACGCCCGCGAACCGGCCTACATCAAGACCGTGCGCAGCGAAGGCTATGTGTTTTCGCTGCCGGTCGAAGTCCTCGGAGCCCCCGCATGAATCTCGCCCTGCACTGGCCGCGCACCCTCGCCTCACGGTTGTCGCTGATTTTCCTGATCGGGCTGATCCTCGCTCAGGCGCTGTCGTTCGGCGCGCAGTATTACGAGCGCTACGAAAGCGCGAAAAACACCATGCTCGGCAACCTCGAAACCGACGTTTCGACCTCGATTGCCATCCTCGACCGCCTGCCCGCCGAAGAACGCCCGATGTGGCTCAAACGCCTGGCTCGCAAGAATTATGGCTATCTGCTGAGCGAGGGCGAACCGGGCACACCGCTGGACCCGCAGGACGTGCCGATTGCCGTCACCTCGATTACCGATGCAATTGGCGAGGCCTATCCGCTGACGTTCACCGATATTCCCGGCCCGAAAAAACACTTTCAGGGCCACCTGCGCCTGAGCGACGGCAGCCCGGTGACCATCGATGTGCGCCCGTCAATGGTGCCGCTGTCGCCATGGCTGCCGGTGGTATTGCTCGGGCAACTGGCGCTGATGCTCGCCTGCACCTGGCTGGCGGTGCGCATCGCCATCCGCCCCCTCACCCGCCTCGCCAACGCCGTGGAAACCCTCGACCCCAACGCCCACCCGATCAACCTCGACGAAAAAGGCCCGAACGAAGTGGCCTACGCCGCCCGCGCCTTCAACTCGATGCAGGCGCGCATCGCCGCGTACCTGAAAGAGCGCATGCAACTGCTCGCGGCAATCTCCCACGACCTGCAAACCCCGATCACCCGCATGAAACTGCGGGCGGAGTTCATGGACGATTCGGCCGAGAAAGACAAACTGTGGAACGACCTCGGCGAGATGGAACATCTGGTGCGCGAAGGCGTGGCCTATGCCCGCAGCATCCACGGCTCGACCGAGGAAAGCCGACGCACCAATCTGGATTCGTTCCTCGACAGCCTGGTGTTCGACTATCAGGACATGGGCAAGGAAGTGCAATTGAGCGGCAAGAGTGAGGCGGTCATCGACACCCGCCCTCACGCCTTGCGCCGGGTGCTGGTCAACCTGACCGACAACGCGCTGAAGTTTGCCGGCGCTGCCGAGCTGCTGATTCAACGCGACAGGAACGGCCTCTCGATCAAGGTCATGGATCGCGGCCCGGGGATCGCCGAAGAAGAGCTGGCCCAGGTGATGGAGCCGTTCTACCGCGTGGAAAACTCACGCAACCGCAGCACCGGCGGCACCGGGCTGGGGCTGGCGATCGCCCAGCAACTGGCGCTGGCGCTGGGCGGTTCGCTGACCCTGAGCAATCGCGAAGGTGGCGGGTTGTGTGCTGAGCTGAAATTGCCGCTACACACCTGAAGCAAACATAAATCCATGTGGGAGCGGGCTTGCCGGCGAAGAGGCCAGTAGAGTCGATATATTCATCGACTGAACAAGCGCCTTCGTCGGATCGCCGCCCGGACCAAGCCCGCTCCCACAGGATTTGCGGTGTTTGCGAAATCAGATAACACCTAACACACCGTCCTCATGCATCTGCCGCAACAACGCCAAACCACTGTCCATGAACGATGCCGTTACCGGCAAACCCGCCTCCATCGCCAGCCCTTCCAGTTGTTCACGACCGTTCAGCGCGGGGAACTCGCCAATGCGCTGCAACAACCGCCAGGCCAACGGGCTCAGCTCGGAAAACTTCACACTGAAATCTACCGCACGCCTTACCAGCAACAACGTTGGCTGGGCCGGTGGTGTAGACGGTTGATGGTCAGGGCTGAGGATTTGCACCGGCCAGGTGTACGCCAACGGCCAGGCCAACGCCGAAACCTGCAGTGGCCACTCCAGCAACTTCGCCGGATCACTCGCAGGCAAGGGCTCGGCGTCGGACTGCTGCAACACCATTTCCACCCACTCGTAATGCGCCAGCTCCACCAGGAACGCCGGCCAGTCACCCTCGCTCAACACGGCCGGTTCCGAGGCGAGGTAACCGACAAACTCCTCGGCGATCTCGCCGAATTTCGGCGTCTGCGCCCGGTAGTCCCGCAGGAAGCCACGAATCAATGTGCGCCAGCGTTCCTGGCCGATGATCCGGATCAGCACAGGAAACGTGCTGCCCAGCAGTTGCGAGACGTTGTTGAACACCAGATCGCGATAGACATTGACCCGCGCCGCGTTCATGTCGGCGGGCGGCATTTCATGCTCTGGATCGCGCAGGTAGCGGGTCAACGCCTGTTGTTGCCGCAGAAGATTATCCACGCGGGCCTCCTTCGATTTGCAGACGGCGAATGGTTTGCAGCTCGGCCACCAGTTCAGAGAACGCGGGGAAATTGAAATCCCGCTCCAGCAAGGTCGGCTGCGCGCCGAATCGGGCATAAGCGTCGGCCAGCAATGACCAGACCACCGGTTTGACCGAGGCGCCATGGGTGTCGATCTTCAGCGTGTCGGACTCGTCAAAGTGCCCAGCCACGTGCATCCCGACCACCCGGCCCGGCTCGATGGCGGCCAGGAACGTCTGCGGATCGAAACCGTGGTTGATCGAGTTGACGTAGACGTTGTTGACGTCCAGCAGCAGATCGCAATCGGCCTCGCGCAACACGGCGTTGGTGAAGGTCACTTCGTCCATGTCCTGCCGGGGCGCGGCGTAGTAGGAAACGTTTTCCACCGCCAGGCGCCGGCCTAGAATGTCCTGGGCCTGACGGATCCGTGCGGCGACGTGGTGCACCGCCTCTTCGGTGAACGGCAACGGCAGCAGGTCATAGAGATGACCGTCGTCGCTGCAATAGCTCAGGTGTTCGCTATACAGCGGCACTTTGTGATGATCGAGAAAGGTCCGCACTTCCCGGAGAAAATCGACGTCCAGCGGCGCCGAACCACCGAGCGACAACGATAACCCGTGACAGGACAACGGATAGCGCTCGGCCAGTTCGCGCAGCGCGGCGCCATGGGCACCGCCGACGCCGATCCAGTTTTCCGGCGCCACTTCGAGAAAGTCGAAATCGCCGGTGCGCGCGGCTTGCAGGTCTTTCATCAAGCCGCGACGCAAGCCGAGCCCGACGCTGGCCTGCAAGGTGGGGTGGGGAATCTGCATGGGCAAGATCTCTGCTGAGGAGTCGCCGGGCGTGGCGACTGACAGGCTCAGTTAAACCGCAGGGTGTATCGCGGCTGTGTGGGCAATGCGCGGGAAGTGGCGGGTTTTGTATCGGCGGTGGGCCTGTACACAGTGGGATACAGACTCGCTGCCTTCTTCGTGAACAGCGAGTTCATCGGTTTAAACTAACTCAAAAACTGTACATACAACCCTGTATATCCAGAGCTTACGGATGACACCTACAGATGCCGGCGAAATGCCCTACCTTCGCACGAGAACAAGCTGATTGAATTATCATTTTTGACAGATTAATGAAGCAAAAAAAAAACCCGAATCAGCCGAAACTGACACGGGCTTTCCCCCACATCAACGACAGTTACTTTAGGTCGTCAAAGTGGTCTCGCAGGAACTCGTAAAAGCGAAACGCTTTCAACAATCTCCATACGAGGCTCAACGTACGCAACAAAAGCTTCATACGTTTTGGCCTCCAAGGTTGGGGGCCAAACCTCCAGCGCACTTACCGGATCACGCGTACCTTCGGAAGAACACGCCAGTACTTCCGGTGAGGCGGCCGGTTGAAATCCCTCCAAATCATCATTCCGGCACGGATGCAAAACCGTGTCAGAGGGCGTGAAACCGTTAGGCCACCAGCCAAACCCTACCGCTGCACCAGGGTGTGAGCGCGGGCATATTAACCCAGAATCGCAGGTGGTAAGTCTCGGCCCAGTGATTCTTAAATGAAAGAAGCGCGCATTTTGTAAACCGTTATTTCTGTCAGCACTGCCCTCCTATATCAGGTGCTGAAAACACGTTCCAGGATCTCAAATACACCCACTCATTGTGGGTAAAAATTACGTTGCAAGGATAGGAAAAGCTCAATAACATGACTTCTACGCCAGTGCTTCCGGTGAGACGCACTAAGCCTCAGCCGCAATCTGAGGCTTGCTAAAAAACCGCCCCGCAAGGCGGTTTTTTTTCGCCCATCATTTGCTCCAGGCGGACATGGGCCGGCGCTTTGTCTTTGCCTCTTAGCGGAATCAAATTCGGGAGCCCACGCTAAGGTGGAAGAGTGCACCGTCGCGATACACAACGATTCACAGCCTCAAAATCCACGCAGACCGCTCCCGCCGCCGCCAACAGCGGCTAGACTCAATCAGTACCCAGTCGAGGGGGACGCAGGACAGCAGTGTCGCCCTGCCCGTTTCCACGACCACCGCCCGGTGGTGAATGCCTCGACCCCCAACGCCACCGGACTGTGATCCTGTCAATGGAGCACATGAAATGGACGAGGCCAGACTCAACGAATTCATGGGCAAACTGGTCAACGACATGGGCGGCGCGGCGATGCTGGCCAATGTCATTGTCGGCGAAGAACTCGGCCTCTATCGGGCAATGGCCGACAGTCAGCCGATCAGCCCTGAATCCCTCGCTGCAAAAACCACCTGCAACCCGCGATTGGTGCGCGAATGGCTGAGCGCCCACGCGGCGTCCGGCTACATGGAACACCACGACGGCAAATTCCGTCTGCCGGAAGAACAGGCGCTGGCCCTGGCCAAGGAAGACTCGCCGGTGTACGTGGCCGGCGGGCTTGGCGTGGTGGCGTCGTTTTTCCATGACAAGGACAAACTGGTCAAAGCCATGCGCGGCAACGGCGCCCTGCCCTGGGGCGATCACCATCCGTGCATGTTCACCGGCACCGAGCGCTTCTTCCGCCCCGGCTACAAGGGGCATTTGATCGCCGAGTGGCTGCCGGCGCTGGACGGCGTGGTGGCCAAACTCGAAGCAGGCGCCAAGGTCGCCGACATCGGCTGCGGTCACGGTGCGTCCACGGTGATCATGGCCCAGGCCTATCCGAACTCGCGATTCGTCGGCTACGACTATCACGCGCCTTCGATCACCGTCGCCACCCAACGAGCCGAAGAAGGCGGCGTCAGCAGTCGCGCGCGGTTCTTCCAGGGCACGGCGAAAAGCTACCCCGGCGATGACTATGACCTGATCTGCTATTTCGACTGCCTGCACGACATGGGCGATCCGGTCGGTGCCGCCAAACACGCCTATGAATCCCTGAAAGAAGACGGCACGGTGCTGCTGGTCGAGCCGTTCGCCAACGACACCCTGGACGAAAACATCACGCCGGTCGGGCGCTTGTTCTACGCGGCGTCAACGTTCATCTGCACGCCAAATTCGCTGTCCCAGGAAGTGGGTCTCGGCCTCGGTGCCCAGGCGGGCGAGTTGCGTCTGCGTAAAGTGTTTACCGAAGCCGGCTTCAAACACTTCCGGCGGGCGACGCAGACGCCGTTCAACCTGATTCTGGAGGCGCGCAAGTAACCTCGGGCAGCGGACGCCTCTGAAGAGAGGCGTCCGTCGGTGCTAACCTGCAAGGCACTTACAGCCTGCGGAGCGCTGATCATGCTCGACCGTCCCCTCCCCGACCCGCTCGACTATCTGCAACAGGTCATGGCCGATGGCGACTTCATTGTGCTGACCGGCGCCGGCATCAGCACGCCGTCAGGCATCCCGGACTACCGCGACACCGACGGTGTGCGCCGGGGCCGGCAGCCGATGATGTACCAGGAATTCCTCGCCGCCCCGGAATCGCGCCGGCGCTATTGGGCCCGGGCGATGCTCGGCTGGCCACGGGTGCGCCAGGCGCGACCGAACGCTGCCCATGAGGCGCTGGCCAGTCTGCAAAGCCACGGCCGGATCGGAGGCCTGATTACCCAGAATGTCGACACCCTGCACGATCAGGCCGGCAGCCACGATGTCATCGAACTGCACGGCAGCCTGCACCGGGTGTTGTGCCTGGATTGCGGTCAGCGCAGCGAGCGGGATTCGATTCAGCAATTGATGGAAACGCAGAACCCGTATCTGGCGGGCGTCGATGCCGTGCAGGCACCGGACGGCGACACCCTGCTCGACCCGGCTTTCGAGGCGCGCTTCCAAGTGCCGCATTGCCCGCACTGCGCAGGCGAGCGGATGAAACCGGACGTAGTGTTTTTTGGTGAGAACGTGGCACAGCCAACAGCGGCACGGGCCATGGCGCTGGCGGAAAATGCCGCCGGGATGCTGGTGGTCGGTTCGTCGCTGATGGCGTATTCGGCGTTTCGCCTGTGCCGGGTGATCGCCGATCGAGGCAAGCCGCTGATTGCGATCAACCTGGGGAAGACGCGGGCGGATGAGTTGCTGGATTTGAAGATTGAAGCGTCGTGCGAACAGTTGCTGCCGCTACTGACAGAACGTCTGACTTAGCGACCTCCCAAAGTCAGTGTTCAGCCTTGAGAATGTCAAAAAGCGCCTGTGCCGCCGCCGACAGTTCATTCCCCGGATCCGTCAGCACGCCAATCGCCCGCTCCACCACCGGCTCGTGCAAGGTCAGGCAATGCGCGCCCAACTCGCGCATCTGCCCGGCACACAAGGCTGGCACCGCACTCACGCCCAACCCGCTCGCCACCATCCGCCCGACCGTCGCCAGTTGATGGCTTTCAAATTCCACCGGCAGTTTCATGCCCCGGGCCTGCAAGTGTTCTTCCAGCATCACACGCACCGTGGACGGTCGTTGCAGGGTGATGAACGGCTCCTGCAGCAAGGTCTGCCAATCAATGTCACTGCGATCAGCCAGCGGCGAATCCTGCGGCACCACGGCGACGAAACGATCCCGGTAAAGCGGCGTGAACGTCAGCGAGGTGTTCTGCATCGGCTCGAAGGCCACGCCGAGTTCGACCTGGCGGTCACGGACCATTTCCAGCACTTGCTCGTTGATCACGTCGTTGACCGTGACGTTGACGTTCGGATAACGCGCGCGGAAGGTCTTGAGAATCGGCGGCAGCAGGTTGCCGGCAAACGACGGCATCGCCGCCAGCGTCACCCGCCCGCGCTGCAGGCTGAAGCGCTGGCGCATTTCGTCTTCGGCGTTGTCCCAATCGGCGATCAGGCGCCGGGCCAGCGGCAGCAGCGATTCGCCTTCCGGGGTCAGCGCCACGTTGCGCGTGTTGCGACTGAACAGGCGCCCGCCCAGGCCTTCTTCCAGCGCCTTGATGGTCAGGCTCAGCGCCGATTGCGACAGGTGCAGGCGCTCGCAGGCCACGGCGAAGCTCAGGCTCTGGGCCACGGCGAGAAAGGCGCGGATCTGCTTGATGGTCATGGTTGTGTTACTCGACGGACTAAGCTGAACATCCGTCCGCCGACCAAGGCGGACATTTAATGAGCTTTATCAATCAATCAACCTTAAAAATCAACTTAACAAATATATCCTCCAGCGCGACACTCCAGTCACTCGGCTAGCCAGCCGCCCGACAAACAATAAAAGAGGTGCATATGGCAGGTTTCGACAAGCGCGTGTATTCCTACGAGGAAGCCATGGCAGGTCTTGAAGACGGCATGACCGTGATCGCCGGCGGCTTCGGCCTGTGCGGCATTCCGGAAAACCTGATCGCCGAGATCAAGCGCAAGGGCACCCGCGACCTCACCGTCGTCTCCAACAACTGCGGCGTTGATGGCTTCGGCCTCGGCGTGCTGCTGACCGACCGCCAGATCAGCAAGGTGGTCGCCTCCTACGTCGGCGAAAACAAACTGTTCGAAGAGCAACTGCTCAAAGGCGACATCGAAGTCGTCCTGACCCCGCAAGGCACCCTCGCCGAGAAAATGCGCGCCGGCGGCGCCGGCATTCCGGCGTTCTTCACCGCCACTGGCGTCGGCACCCCGGTCGCCGAAGGCAAGGAAGTGCGTGAATTCCACGGTCGCAAGTACCTGATGGAAGAATCCATCACCGGCGACTTCGCCATCGTCAAAGGCTGGAAGGCCGACCACTTCGGTAACGTCATCTATCGCCACACCGCGCAGAACTTCAACCCGCTGGCCGCCACCGCCGGCAAGATCACCGTGGTCGAAGTCGAAGAAATCGTCGAACCCGGCGAACTGGATCCGGCACACATCCACACCCCCGGCATCTACGTCGACCGGGTCATTTGCGGCACGTTCGAAAAACGCATCGAACAACGCACCATCCGCAAATAATCCAGGCTGACGGAGAACAAGAACATGGCACTTTCCCGCGAACAAATGGCTCAACGCGTCGCCCGCGAAATGCAGGACGGCTACTACGTGAACCTCGGCATCGGCATCCCGACCCTGGTCGCCAACTACATCCCCGAAGGCATGGAAGTCATGCTGCAATCGGAAAACGGCCTGCTCGGCATGGGCCCTTTCCCGACTGAAGACACCATCGACGCCGACATGATCAACGCCGGCAAACAAACCGTGACCGCACGGATCGGCGCTTCGATCTTCAACTCGGCCGAGTCCTTCGCGATGATCCGCGGCGGTCACGTCGACCTGACCGTGCTCGGCGCGTTCGAAGTGGACGTGCAAGGCAACATCGCCTCGTGGATGATCCCCGGCAAGCTGGTCAAGGGCATGGGCGGCGCGATGGACCTGGTGGCCGGCGCCGACAACATCATCGTCATCATGACCCACGCGTCCAAGGACGGTGAGTCCAAGTTGCTGAGCCAGTGCAGCCTGCCGCTGACCGGCGCCGGTTGCATCAAGCGCGTGCTGACCGACCTGGCCTACCTGGAAATCGAAAATGGCGCTTTTGTCCTCAAGGAACGCGCACCTGGCGTCAGCGTCGAGGAAATCGTCGCCAAAACCGCTGGTAAGCTGATCGTCCCGGATCACGTACCAGAAATGCAGTTCGCTGCCGAGTGAGGAATTCGAAAATGCAAGACGTCGTCATTGTTGCCGCCACGCGTACCGCGATCGGCAGTTTCCAGGGTTCGCTGGCCACTGTCTCCGCCGTGGATCTGGGCGCATCGGTCATCCGCCGGTTGCTTGAGCAGACCGGTCTGGACGGTGCTCAGGTCGATGAAGTGATCATGGGCCAGGTGCTGACCGCCGGCGCCGGCCAGAACCCGGCGCGCCAGTCGGCGATCAAGGCCGGCCTGCCACACGCCGTGCCGGCCATGACCCTGAACAAGGTGTGCGGCTCGGGCCTCAAGGCCCTGCACCTTGGCGCCCAGGCGATCCGTTGCGGCGACGCAGACGTAATCATCGCCGGGGGCCAGGAAAACATGAGTCTGGCCAATTATGTGATGCCGGGCGCACGCACCGGTCTGCGCATGGGTCACGCGCAAATCGTCGACACCATGATCAGCGACGGCCTGTGGGATGCGTTCAACGATTACCACATGGGCATCACCGCCGAGAACCTGGTCGAGAAATACGAGATCAGCCGCGAACAGCAAGACGCCTTCGCCGCTGCGTCGCAACAGAAAGCCGCCGCAGCCATCGAGGCCGGTCGTTTTGTCGATGAAATCACCCCGATCCTGATCCCGCAGCGCAAAGGCGATCCGGTGGCGTTCAAGGTCGACGAGCAACCACGCGGCGACACCACCGCCGAATCCCTGGCCAAACTGCGTCCGGCCTTCAAGAAGGACGGCAGCGTCACCGCCGGCAACGCTTCTTCGCTGAACGACGGCGCGGCTGCGGTCATTCTGATGAGCGCCGAAAAAGCCAAGGCCCTGGGCCTGCCGGTCCTGGCGAAAATCGCCGCCTACGCCAACGCCGGCGTCGACCCGGCGATCATGGGCATCGGCCCGGTTTCCGCCACTCGCCGCTGCCTGGACAAGGCCGGCTGGAGCATTGGCCAGCTCGACCTGATCGAAGCCAACGAAGCCTTCGCCGCACAGTCCCTGGCGGTGGCCAAGGATCTGCAATGGGATCTGGACAAGGTCAACGTCAACGGCGGCGCCATCGCCCTCGGTCACCCGATCGGTGCGTCGGGCTGCCGTGTGCTGGTGACGTTGCTGCACGAAATGATCAAGCGTGATGCGAAAAAGGGTCTCGCGACCCTGTGCATCGGCGGCGGCCAAGGCGTGGCCCTGGCGCTGGAACGCGCGTAAGCGCAAAGAGGTTCAACAGCGGGCAGTGGATCCACGACATCCATGGCCCGTTGGCAACAAACCCGGTACGACTCACGTCGCACCGGGTATTTTTTTGCCCGGCCGTCAGCCAAATTTCACCAGATTCAGCACCGGCAACGGCCCGCCCGGGAACTGCACCAGTCGTGCACCCACGCTCAACTCACCCAGATCGATACCGAAGAAGCCGAGCTGATCGATCAGCGCACCCACTTCAGCCTTGGCCTGCGCATCATCCCCGGACAGGAACAACACACGCTTGCCGCCCTCCGACGCCGGATCCGCTTCCAGCAAACGCGCCAGCAAATGGTTGAACGCCTTGACCACCCGCGCGCCCGGCACCCACTCGGCGAACACTTCGCTGGAAGGTCGACCCTGCAAGTCCACCGGTTTGAACGATGGCGCTTCAATCGAGTTGTTGGCGTCGATGACGATCCGCCCGCCGAAGTCCGGCAGCCCGGCCAGTGCCGTCGGCAGTTTCGACCAGTTCACCGCGACCAGCACGATGTCCTGGGCCGCCGCTTCTTCACGGGTAACGGCACGGGCAGTCGGGCCGAGTTCTGCGACCAGTTCAGCCAGGGTCTCCGGCCCGCGACTGTTGGCGATGACCAACGGGATGCCCTGACGCGACAAGGCTTTGGCAAACGCTGAACCGATGGCGCCAGCGCCGATGATTCCGATAGTGCTCATGGTGTTCTCCTCAAAGTGGGGTAAGACTCGAAACGAATCTTGCGCTTGCCATTCCCACTTGATTAGCCGGTAATGCCTTGAATGATCTTCAAGTATCACTATCAGGTCGAAATCCATGGAAACCCTCGCCAATCTCGAATCCTTCGTTCGCAGCGCCGAGACCGGCAGCTTCTCCGCAGCCGCTCGGTTACTGGCGCTGACTCCGGCGGCGGTCAGTCGCAACGTGGCGATCCTTGAGCGCAACCTCGGCGTGCGGCTGTTTCAGCGCTCGACCCGCAAGCTGTCGCTGACTGAGGCCGGTGAAGGTTTTCTGGCGAGCATCGGCGGCAACCTCGACGCCTTGCAGGCAGCGATTGCGACGGTGGCGACCGAGCGCGGCGAGCCGGCGGGTGTGCTCAAGATCAGCCTGCCGCCGACATTCGGCATCGATCACATGCTGCCGCTGCTGCCAGAGTTTCTGGCGCGTTATCCGCTGATTCGCCCGGAATGGCACTTCGAAAATCGTCAGGTGGATCTGATCGCCGAGGGTTATGACGTGGCGATTGGTGGCGGCTTCGAACTGACGCCCGGCGTGGTCGCCCGGCCATTGTCGTCCGCCGAAGTGCTGGCGGTGGCGTCGCCGGCGTATCTGGCGGGCCGTACACTGCCGCGACATCCAGCCGATCTCGCCGATCACCACGGCATCGTCATGCGCGGCCTGCGCACCGGGCGCCTGCGCCAATGGCAGATGCACAACGAAGCCGGCGAACAGGCCAGCGCCCTGCTCAACCCGAACATCGTGCTGAATGATCCGATGGCCATGCGCAAGGCTGCGCTGCTGGGCTTGGGCGTGACGATGCTGGTGCTGCCGGATGTCAGCGCGCAGATCGAACGCGGTGAACTGGTGCGGCTGTTGCCCGACTGGCAATGCGATGCCGGCGCGATTTCGCTGTACTACCCGAGCCGTACCTTGCTGCCGGCCAAGACCCGGGTGTTCATTGATTTTGTGGTCGAAGCGTTTGGCCGCTAGGCCGCTAGCTGCAGAATCAGCCACGCATTCGCGCCGCTGATCACCACAAACAATCCCCACGCGAGAACCTTGGTTGGCAACCGATTCACAAACGGCCCCATCAGTTGTTTGTCGTTGGTCATGCGAATCAACGGATACAGCGCAAACGGCAATTGCAGGCTCAGCACCACTTGGCTCAACACCAGCAACTTGCCCACCGCGCCGTCGCCCATCAGCCACACGCCAATGAACGCCGGGATCAGCGCCAGCCCACGGGTGATCAGACGTCGCTGCCAGCAAGGGATCCGCAGGTTCAGATAACCTTCCATGATCACTTGCCCGGCGATGGTGCCGGTGAAGGTCGAACTCTGCCCCGAAGCCAGCAGCGCCACGCCGAACAGCACACTGGCCAACGCGCCGCCCACCAGCGGATCGAGCAAGTGATAGGCGTCCTGGATGTCGACCACGTCGGTGTGTCCGGACTGATGAAAGGCGGCCGCCGCGAGAATCAGGATCGCCGCGTTGACCAACAACGCCAGCGCCAGCGAACCGATGGTGTCGATACGCGCCAGTTTTACCGCGTCCTGCTTGCTGGCCAGATCCTTGCCGATCAGCCGTGTCTGCACGATCGAGGTGTGCAGGTACAGGTTGTGCGGCATCACCGTGGCGCCAAGGATGCCGATGGCCAAGTACAACGGCGCGGCATCGCTGATCGCCGACAGTGAGGGTTTGAAGCCTTGGGCGACGTCCGGCCAGTACGGTTTGATCAACAGCAATTCAACGAAGAAACACGCGCCGATAGTGCCCACCAGCACCAGCATGATCGCTTCCAGCCGGCGGAAACCGCGGTTTTGCAGGGCCAACACCAGCAACGTATCGAATGCGGTCAGGGCGATGCCGAACGTCAGCGAACAGCCGAGCAACAGGTGAAATGCCAGCGCACAGCCGAGTACTTCCGCAAGGTCAGTGGCGATGATCGAGATTTCCGCCAGCACCCATTGCAGCCGCGCCGTCGGAGTGCTGTAGCGTTCGCGGGAAAGCTGCGCCAGATCGCGCCCGGTGGCGATGCCCAGCCGCGAGCACAGGCATTGCACGACCATGCCCGCCAGACTCGCCAGCAACACCACGAACAGCAAGCTGTAACCGAAACGCGAACCGGCCTCGATGGCGGTGGCCCAGTTGCCCGGATCCATGTAGCCGATCGACACCAGCAAACCGGGGCCGGCAAAGCGCAGCACGCGTTTGAAGAACGAGGCGTTGGGATCGACCGGGACACTTCCGGCCACTTCCGGCGGGCAGAACGGCGCCGTGGCGATTTTGGGCAAGCTGAACTTCACAAACACATCCAGAAACAAGTCGAAAGGCGCAGCTTAGACGTTTCAGTCGGCAGGCCCAAGCGCCGATGTGCTGCGTTCAAGGTTGGGCAGTACCCAGCAATTGCCGGCGCAGTTCGGGATTGCGTGTGCGTGGATCCAGCCAGATGTTGAAAAAAGCCTGGGCGAACAACGGGTCGTTGATCTCGTGCTGCAACTGTTGGCCAACAAAGAACCGCGCGCCCTGCCCCGGCAGATACACCCCGGTGATCCGCGTGCCGGCCTGCACGTCGACGAACGATTGCTGCATCTGGGCCTGCCACACCGCCAGTTGCGCAGAACTGATGGAGGCGCCTGCCAGGCGTTTGATCTCGTCGACGCTGGCTTTGACCAAATCTTCGCGGGACACGCTGCGCCGGTAGATCAGCTCCAGGGCGAAGGGCTGACCATCGGCCAATGGACGCGCGGCGCTCCACAACCGGGCGTTGTAAACGTCGAAACCGAAAATGCTGAAATCGCCGGTGCCAATGATTTGCGCACCGGGCACCACGTCTTGCCAACTGGCCCAGGTGGGGGTCAGCAACAACGCCCACAAGCCTATCCCGCAGCATCCACGCAACACCTTCGGTGTACTGCTCATCGCGGCATCGACTCCGGTAAACCCTGATACCCAGAGCATAGTCGGCAATCACACCCATGATTTTGTATACATTTATTGCATGCATATGCAGCAATCCGCTAATGACAATGCTAACGTGGCCCTCATTGACCCGACGGAGACACCTGCGTGCTGATCCTCAAACTGCTGCTGATTCCCGGTTTCCTGCTGCTGATTTCCCTCGCGGGCAAGCGCTGGGGCCCCAGCGTCGCCGGGTGGCTGTCGGGATTGCCGGTGGTGGTCGGGCCGATTCTGTTTTTCCTCGCCATCGAGCAAGGGCCGGCGTTTGCCGCGCAATCGGCGGTCGCGGCGCTGTCGGCCATGTTTGCGATGATCGCGTTTTGTGTCACTTATGCGCAGGTGGCGCAGCGGGCGAACTGGCCGCTGGCATTGATAGTTTCTTTATCGGTCTGGGCCGTGCTGGCGCTGATTCTGTCGCTGACTCCGGCGTCGTTACCCTTCTCGGTCGCCGCTGCTGCGACCGCCCTACTTTCCGCGCCGTACCTGTTTCCCAAGGTGCAACCGGTGGTCAGGGGTCCGGCGCCGAAATCGGACAAACTGGTCTGGCGGATGATTGCCGGCGCGGCGCTGACGCTGGTGGTAACCATGCTGGCCAGCACCGTCGGCGAACGCTGGAGCGGTTTGCTCGCCGTGTTTCCGGTGCTCGGCAGCGTGATGGCGGTGTTTTCCCAACAGACCCGTGGCCCAGCGTTTACCGCCGCGTTGTTACGCGCGACGGCGACGGGGATGTATTCGTTTTCGGCGTTTTGTCTGGTGTTGGCGCTGACCGTTCCGAACCTGGGCTTCGGCGGTTTCGTGGTGGCGGTGGCCGTTTCGGTGGCGATGCTCGGCGTCACTCGGCAGCTGTTGGCCAAACCGGCGCCGGCGCCATCGCCGAACTGAACCCGACCGGACAAACCGCGCTGGAGTGCCAGGCACCCTCCATGGGATGATCGCCGCCCAAGCGCGACCCATCCCTCGGAGATTCAAATGTCATTGCTTTGCAAGAAAGCCGCCGTCCTGTTGTTGGCGGTGGTGGCCGGTTTCGGCGCCATCAATGCTCAGGCGGCCAAGGCCAAAGAGAAGGCGGTCACCGAGAAGGTCTCGATGCTCGACGGCAAATTCAGCTTTGTCCTGCCCAACGGCTTTGTCGCCGACCCGCTGCCCGCCGGCCCGACCGGTGCCAAGGGCACGATGTACACCAACCAAACGACAAAGACCGTGGTCATCACCGCCGAAAACCAGATTCCCGAAGGCAACAACGTCAAGGACAACGACAGTGCGTTCCTCGACGGCACGGTGTCCGACTTCATCGACGCCCAGCGCAAGGCCCTGCCGGACTTCAACAAGCTCAGCGAAAAGAGCCTGACCCAGAAAGGCAACGGCTTGGGCCTGCGCCAAGTCGACAGCACCGCCACCCAGGGCGGCGGCCAGACCCTCAACACCACGTTGCTGGCCGGTTCCGGCACGCGCATGGCGCTGGTCCAGGTGATTTCCCGGGCCAGCGACAAGAGCGGTCACGAGGCGCTGGTGAAAACCATCCTCAAGGAAAAGTGATGCTCAGGGATTGAGTCGCTGCAACCAGTCGTTCAAATCCCGAAGCTCGGCCGCACTGATGCTGTGGCCGACGCCGGGATAGGCATGAAATTGCGGTTTGTACGACAGCTTCTGCAACAACGCATCGGCCTCGGTGGCACCGCTGTAAGGCACACGGTCATCCGCCGTGCCGTGGCCGATGAAGATGTCCAGCCGCGGATGCTGTTGCTCTGACTTCAGCTCGCTCTTGAGCACCGGCAACAACCGCCCGCTCAACGCCGCAATACCACCCACCGCCGCTGGCTGCCGCAGCCCGACCTCATAGGTCATCATCGCGCCCTGGCTGAAACCGATCAGGTACACCTTCTCCGGTTGGGCGTGATATTTCTGCGCCGCAGCGGCGATAAAGGCCCGCAGTTTCTGGCTGCTGGCCTTCAGATCATCGGTCTCGCCGTTGTAGGCACCTTCGCCTTTCTTGCGAAACCACTGGAAACGCCCCTCCCCCAACGCCATCGGTGCCTGCACCGACAGGTAGTTGTACTGCTGGGGCAGTTGAAATTTCATACCGATCAAGTCTGCTTCGTTGCTGCCATAGCCATGCAGGAAAATCACCAGCGGACGCGGTTCGGCGTCCGGGTGCACCTGGGCCAGGTAGTTGAGCGGCAGATCGTTTTGCAGCGAGGTCTGAGCCTGGACGGCCGTGGACGCCAGCAGCGTCAACAGCGCAAACACCTTCAACATAAGCCTTCCTTCACACAGTGCAGGGTTCGGGGCAGAGCCTAACACTGTGATCGGGAGGACGGGATATCAGTCGTTGCTCAGCTTGCCCACCCGAATCGGCTCGCGCCCCGCCACTTTCGCCTGCCAGATGCCCGGCTGGGTGTAGCGCCCGCGATCGATGGCGAACAACAAGCCGCTGGTGCCGGCGCGCACGGTGGTCACGCGGTCGTTCAGCGGATCGACCACTTCAAACAGCGCATCGCCGCGCTCGACCCACTCACCGGCATCGCGCAGGAAACTCACCACGCCGTGGTGCGGTGCGAACAGGTATTCGGTGCCGTCGAACGGCATGCCTTCACAGCATTCGTCCGGCGCTTTCGGCCATTCGCCGCTGATGAAACCCTGCTCGGCGAGAAAGCCCAGGATCGCCTCGCAATTGGCCTGAGCCTGATCGACGCGGGTATCGCCCATGCTGCCCAGTTCCAGGGTGGTGGCGAGGTTGGCCGGCGGAATCGCCGCGTTCGGGAAGGCCCGGGCCAGGCGCAACCACGGCGAGGAGCAGGATTCATCGAACGAACTGCCGCCGGAATCTTCACACAATAGCGCCACGCCAGCCTTCAGCCGTGCGGCGAGGGATTGCCACTGCGGCCAGTGTTGTGGCAGTGCGTAAATATGAATCGCGGCGTCAAAGTCGCAATGCAGATCGAGGGTGATGTCGGCCTCACAGGCGTGGCGCAGCAACAGGCGGTGCAGCGCCTCCAGTTGCGAAGCCGGGGCCGGCAGTTCGTCGAGTACCTGACCCATGGTCTGGCGGATCAGCGTGATATTGGCTTCGGCATCGCTGCCCAGCTGATCGCCGATGCGTTCGGCCACCGGCGCGCTGAGTTCAACGAAGGAGCGGTTGAAGTTCTTGCCGCTGCCCAGCTCGAAACGCCCCATGTGGCTGCCTTGCAGGTGCTGATCGAGACCGATCGGGTTGGCCACCGGCACCAGTTCGATCACGCCTTGCAACTGGCCGTTGCTCTCCAGCTCGGCCAGGCGTTTTTTCAGTTCCCATGCGGTGCGCATGCCCGGTAGTTCATCGGCGTGCAGGCTGGCCTGGATGTAAACCTTGCGCGGGCCGGCGCCGTAACGGAACACGCTCAGGGAACGTTCGCTGCCCAGGTGGCTCCAGGGCAGAAGATGGTCGATGCGTTGCATGGGGAACTCCGGAAATTCTGTGGTCGCTGCCAACGCAGTGACCGCATTGAAATGTGCTGACAGGATAAATCACGGGCGAAAAAAAAGTGGCCACCGCGCAAACGGGGCCACTTTCTTCTTACGGCGTATTAATGGCCGTATACGTCAAAGTCGAAGTACTTGTCCTGCACTTGCTTGTACTTGCCGTTGGCGCGGATTTCGTTGATGGCGGCGTTGAATTTCTCCGCCAGCGCGGTATCGCCTTTACGCACCGCAATACCGGCGCCACCGCCGAAGTACTTGGCGTCTTCGTAGGTCGGGCCGACGAATTCGAAGCCTTTGCCGGCGTCGGTTTTCAGGAAACCGTCGCTCAGGTTGACCGAGTCGGCCAGCATTGCGTCGATACGACCGGACACCATGTCCAGGTTGGCTTCCTGCTGCGAGCCGTAACGCACCAGCTCGATCCCGGCCGGCACCAGCACTTCGGTGGCGTAACGGTCGTGGGTACTGGCACGCAGCACGCCGACTTTCTTGCCTTTGAGCTCGACCAGCGGGTCTTTCACGCCCGAGCCGGCCTTCATCACGAAGCGCGCCGGGGTGTGGTAGTACTTGATGGTGAAATCGACGTTTTTCTTGCGGTCGTCAGTGATGGTCATCGAGGACAGGATCGCGTCGATCTTCTTCACTTTCAGCGCCGGGATCAGGCCGTCGAACTCTTGCTCGACCCAGGTGCATTTGACTTTCATCTGCTCACACAGCGCGTCGCCGATGTCCACGTCGAAACCGGCCAGTTTGCCGTCAGGGGTTTTCATCGAGAATGGCGGGTAACCGGCTTCGATACCGATACGGATCGGTTTGGCGTCTTCGGCCACGGCGGTCAGGGACAACATCGACAGTGCCAGGGCACCGAACATAACCAGCTTTTTCATTTATTACTCCCGTGTGCGGAGGCTTTTATTGGCAGCTTTCGATTGTCAGGTTCGGCCTTGGGCTGAGTAGCGCAAAGAAACCGACGTGGCCGGCAGTCTATGGCGGCGCGCACGGGGCAAATTGTTTTTAAGCGACAAATACTTACAGAAAATCGGCGAGTGCCATCACATGGGAAAAGTGTGCGCCGGAGCGGTGCAAGGGTTGTAGGACAAAGCCGACAAAAGCTGCCGCCGAAGCGGCAACCCTCCGGCTATCAGCAGTCGCAAGCGATCGGTGCGGCGGTGACGCGCGGTGTCGCGACACTCAACTGAAAGCCTTCATCCAGCCACCCGGTCACTCCACCGATCATCTCCTTGACCGGATAGCCCAACGCCGCCAGCTTCACCGCGGCCTTGTTGGCGCCATTGCAGTGAGGGCCGGCGCAATAAACCACGAACAGTGTGTTTTTCGAGTAGTCCGCCAGCCCTTCCGCTGTAAGCAAACGCCCCGGAATATTGATCGCTCCCGGCACATGCCCACGCTCGAAGGCCAGCGGCCCGCGCACGTCCACCAGCACAAAGTCGACTTCGCCGGCTTCCTGGCTGCTGAAGACGTCGGAACAATCGGTTTCGAAGGTCAGACGGTTGCTGAAATGCATCAGGGCAATGGCCGAAGGGGCGGCAGGAATTTCGCGAACCAGGCTGGGCATGTTGAATCACTCCTTTGTCTGTGGGGATGAACGGACTTTATCGAGCCGCCGCTGGCCGCTACAGTGGCGCACAAGACACTCACCGGGAATTTTCCGCCAAATGCCTGATTCACCTGGATTGGTCGCGATCCTGGCCTACGACGGCCTCTGCACCTTCGAGTTCGGCATCGCCGTGGAGATCTTCGGCCTGGCCCGGCCGGAGTTCGATTTCCCGTGGTACGAGCACTGCATCGCCGCCGTCGATCAAGGCCCGATGCGCGCCATGGGCGGGATTCAGGTGCTCGCCGACGGTGGGCTGGAGTTGTTGGCGCAGGCGCGCACCATCATTATTCCCGGCTGGCGCGACCGAAATGCGCCGGTGCCGGAAGCCTTGCTTGAAGCATTGCATGGTGCCCATTCACGCGGCGCCCGGTTACTGTCGATCTGCTCGGGCGTGTTTGTGCTGGCCGCCAGCGGATTGCTCGACGGGCACGGCGCCACCACTCACTGGCGATACACCACAGAACTGGCCGAGCGCTTCCCGGCCATTGATGTCGACCCGGACGTGCTTTACGTCGATTCCGGCCAATTGATTACCTCGGCCGGCAGTGCAGCGGGGATCGACGCCTGCCTGCACCTGGTGGCGCGAGACTTCGGCACCCAGATCGCCAACTCGGTGGCGCGACGGCTGGTGATGTCGCCGCAACGCACCGGCGGTCAGGCGCAATTCATTCCGACGCCGGTCAGCCCGACCCCGCGCAGCGATCTGTCGCGTGTGATGCAGTGGGCCCGCGAGCGCCTGCACGAACCGCTGGAAGTGCGCGATCTGGCCAGCGAAGCGGCGATGAGCGAGCGCACCTTCCTGCGCAAATTCAGCGAAGCCAGCGGCCAGTCACCCAAGGCCTGGTTGCAACACGAACGTCTGGCCCGAGCCCGGGAATTGCTGGAAAGCACGCCGCAGAACACCGAGCAGATCGCCTTGCGCTGCGGTTATCGCTCGGTGGAAAGCTTTCGTGTGGCGTTTCGCAGCGTGGTCGGGGTGCCGCCGTCGGTGTATCGCGAGCGCTTTGGTCGTGAGATCAAGGCTTGCGCAACAGATAGGTGTCCATGATCCAGCCATGCTCGGACCGGGCAGCCTTGCGCACCCGCTTGATCTCATCGGCAACATCGTCGAGCTTGCCATGGATGAGGATTTCGTCCGGCGTGCCGAGGTAGGCGCCCCAGTAAATCTCGGTCTCCTGATCTGCCACTTGGTGGTAGGAATCTTCAGCATCAAGCATCACCACCAGGCTGTCCGTGTCACTCACCTGCCCCGCCGCCAGGCGTCGGCCGGTGGTGATTTCAATCGAGCGGCCGATGGTGTTCAACGGCACCTTGTGTTGTGCCGCCAAGGCCTGAACGCTGGTAATGCCGGGAATGACGTCGAATTCAAACTCACATTGCCCCGTGGCCAGGATCGCCTGCAGGATACGAATCGTGCTGTCGTACAACGCAGGATCCCCCCACACCAGAAAACCGCCGCACTGCCCGTCAGACAATTCGTCATTGATCAGCCGTTCGAAGGTTTTTTGCTTGGCGCGGTTAAGATCATCGACGCTGGCGCTGTAGTCCACATCGCCGCGCTCGCGCTCCGGGCTGTGGGCCTCGGCGAAACGGTAGGTACGATCGGTGATGTAGCGCTCGCAAATTTCGCGACGCAGGTCGATCAGCTTGTCCTTGCTCTGGCCCTTGTCCATCAGGAAAAACACGTCCACCCGATTCAGCGCCTTCACCGCCTGCATCGTGATGTAGTCCGGGTTGCCGGCACCGATGCCGATCACCAGCAATCGCTTCATTGCTCTGCTCCTTCCAGATTCATGCCGGACAAGCGTAGCCGCCAGCGCCCGGTAAACCGCAGATCGACCACCGCCAGCGGCTCGACATCGAGGCTGTGAAACGCCTCGCCCTGCACGACCTGCATCAATGCCGCACGAATCACGAACGGATGGGTAACCGCCACCACGTGCCCCGGCGTGGTTTGCAGTGAAAACAGCCACGCCGCCACTCGCTCGCGCAGTTGCGCCACCGACTCACCGCCATGGGGGGCGGCGTGCGGATCTTCGAGCCAGGCTTGCAAGGCCTCGGGTTCGTTGCGTTGCAAGTCCTTGATCGACTGACCTTGCCAGCGTCCCCAGTCGCAATCACGCAAAGCCTGATCGATTTGCGCTTCATGGCCAAACCACGCCGCCGTCTGGCGGGTACGCAATTCAGGGCCGCAAATCAGACGGAGTTCCGTGTCGAAACGCGAAGCCAGCGAGCAGGAAGCCATCGCCGTCTCTTCAACAGGTTCGTTCGTAGGAAAACACGCCAATTTTTGTGCGACGGTTCTGGCATGGCAGATCAATGTCAAACGGGTGGTCTGCACGGGAAGTCACTCGGCTGGAAGACAGGACGGTCATCGACGTAATCGCTGATGGAGCGGCAATTGTGCCGTAAACCGGGATGCTCCGGGCAAGTCGATTGGGTGATCCGAGCGCGTGAAAGCGGCAATGTCTGACACCACTATGGGCAATGGACTACAAGACTGATCGACATCCGTGTAACCCTTGCGTTACGGGCTTTCCGCCCCATTTTGGGGCTTGGTTTAAACGGCGAAAAATTCGCTAGACATGTAGCGTCAGTTACATAAATACTGTTTTAACGGATTATGAAGCGAATTCAACACCCCATCCAGCAGGAGCCCGGATGCCCCCTTTAAGAGACCTGATCACCGACCCCGGCCTTGACCTGACGCCGTCGGAGCGCAAAGTCGTTCGCGCCTTGCTCGATCAGTATCCACGCAACGGGCTTGGCCCGATGGCGCGCCTGGCCGAACATGCCGGAGTCAGCGATCCGACCATCGTGCGGCTGGTAAAAAAGCTCGGTTTCGGCGGTTATGCCGAATTCCAGGACGCCCTGCTCAGCGACATGGACCACCGCCTGCGCTCGCCGCGTACCCTGTTGCAGCCGCGCTCGCATCAGAACAAGGACGACGCCTGGAGTCACTATCTGGCTCACAGCCACAATTTATTGGCCGAAACCCAGGCCCTGACCCAGCCGGAAGACGTGCGGATCCTCGCCGACTGGCTGCTCGACACCCGGCATCAGGTCTACTGCTTCGGCGGGCGCTTCAGCAGCCTGATGGCAACTTACCTGCTCAATCACTTGCGCCTGCTGCGCCCCGGCTGCTTTGCGCTGGAAGACAACGCGCAACTGCCGGATCGTCTGTTCGACCTGCAACGTCAGGACGTGGTGCTGGTGTTCGACTATCGCCGTTACCAGACCCAGGCCTTGCGCGTGGCCAGCGTCGCGAAAAACAACAATGCTCGCGTCGTGCTGTTCACCGACATCTATGCCTCGCCGCTGCGCGAACTGGCCGACATGATCATCAGCGCCCCGGTGGAGTCGGCCTCGCCGTTCGACACCATGGTCCCGGCGCTGGCTCAGGTTGAAGCACTGATCGCTTGCCTGACCTTGCGCTGCCCGGACCTGGCCGATCGCCTGGAAGGCATCGATGCCCTGCGCAACGACTTCGACACCCACTTGCTGGAGGATAAATAAGGATGTTCAGCCTTCCCCATCGCTCGCCACGGGACCTGCCGTTTGTCACCGACCACTCCGCCCTGTTGCTGGTCGACATGCAGCGTGCCTGGCTCGAGCCACAGTTCGACCCGCACCTCGAAGGCCCGGACGCCGCGTACTTCCTCAACCGCACGCGCTCGCAAGTGGTGCCCAATCAAGTCCGCCTGCTCAAGGCCTTCCGCGACGCTCGGCAGAACGTGCTGCACACCCTGATCGAAAGCCTGACCGTCGACGGCCGCGACCGCTCGCTGGATCACAAGCTGTCGGACATGCACCTGCCCAAGGGCAGCCCGCAGGCACAGGTCATCGCTGAACTGACCCCGGCAGAAAACGAAATCGTGCTGCCGAAGACTTCGTCCGGGGTCTTTAACTCGACCAACATCGACTACGTGCTGCGCAATCTGGAAACCCGTCACCTGATCATCGCCGGCATCGTCACCGACCAGTGCGTGGACATGGCCGTGCGCGATGCCGCCGACCGTGGCTACCTCGTCACTCTGGTGGCGGACGCCTGCGCGACCTACACCGAAGCACGCCACGACGCCTGCCTGAACGCGATCAAGGGCTACTGCTGGATCACCGACACCGACACCGTGCTCGGCCGGTTGCAGGAGATGCAGCCATGAGCGAACGTCTGTCGCCGTTGCCGATGACCACCATCGTCACCACCGACCTGATCGGCGTCACCCGTGGCCGCTCGTTTCCCACCGATGAGCTGGAGCATTATCAGGCCGCCGGTTGCGGCTGGGTGCCAGCCAACAGCGCGCTGACGCCGCAGGACATCATCGCTTCGACCAGTCCGTGGGGCGCGTATGGCGATCTGCGGCTGATTCCCGATCTGACCAGCCGCGTCACCGTCGGCAACGGCCCGGACGCCGCAGCGCCAGCGCTGGATTTCATCCACGGCGACATCCGCGAGACTGATGGCCGGCCATGGGCGGCGTGCCCGCGCACCCTGCTGCGCAACGAGGTCGAGCGCTACCGCGATGAGCTTGGCCTGCAGATCAACGCCGCGTTCGAACACGAATTCAACCTGCACGCCGGGTTTGCCGAACATCTGGCGTTCTCGCTCGAAGCCCAGCGCCAGGGCGCCGAATTCGGTGGCTGGCTGCTCAGTGCGTTGCGCGCCGGTGGCGTCGAGCCGGAAATGTTCCTGCCCGAATACGGCAAGCATCAATACGAAATCACCTGCCGCCCTACCCTTGGCGTGGCGGCGGCGGATCGCGCGGTCAACGTGCGCGAGATTACCCGCGAAATCGCCCGGCAGATGGGTCTGGATCTGAGCTTTGCGCCGAAGACCGCGGCCGACGCGGTGTGCAACGGCGTTCACCTGCATGTAAGTCTGCTCGATCTGGCCGGGCAGCCAATGCTTTACGACGCCGGCACCAGCAATGGTCTGTCGACCCTCGGCCAGCACTGGGCGGCGGGCGTGCTGCATTACTTGCCGGCACTGTGCGCGTTCACTGCACCGACGCCGGTGTCCTATGAACGCTTGCAGCCGCACCACTGGAGCGCGTCCTACGCCTGCCTCGGCCAGCAGAATCGCGAAGCGGCGCTGCGCATCTGCCCGACCGTGAGCCTGGGCGACAAACCTGTGGCGAAGCAATACAACCTGGAATTCCGCGCCATGGACGCCACCGCCTCGCCGCATCTGGCAATGGCCGCGCTGCTGATCGCCGGACGCCTGGGCATCGAGCAGCGTCTGGCGCTGAACGCGATCACCGATGAAATTCCCGATTCACTCAACGACGAACAACGCAAGGCCCGGGGCATCGTTGCCCTGCCCGCCTCCCTGGCCCAGGCACTGGATTGCCTGCGTCGCAGTGAAGCGCTGGTCGAAGCGCTGCCAAGCGCGTTGCTCGATACTTTTTTCGCCCTTAAAACCGAGGAACTGGCGCTGACGGAACAGCTCTCGCCCGCTGATCTTTGTGAGCACTATGCACGCCTGTACTGAATCCGTTGAGCTTGGGTTGTACACCCGACCGGTCTACAACCTGAGCCGTGAAGATTCGACGCACCCGCTGATTCTGGTGTGCGAACACGCCAGCCGCTACATCCCCGAGGCCCTGAACAATCTGGGCCTGGCTGATACGGCGGCGCGCGAACACATTGCCTGGGACATCGGCGCCCTGGCGCTGGCCGAGCAACTGTCGGAGCAATTGGGGGCCACGCTGTTGAGCGCCAACTATTCGCGCCTGCTGATCGACCTCAATCGCCCCCGGCATGCGCCCGACAGCATCCCGGCGCAGAGCGAGATCTACCAGGTGCCGGGCAACCGCGAGCTCGACGAGGCCACCCGCGAATACCGTCGCCAGTGCCTGTTCAAGCCGTTTCACACGCGCCTGCAACAACTGATCGATGCACGTCTGGCCGAAGGTCGACCGGTGCGGGTGGTAGGGATTCACAGTTTCACCCCGGTGTATTACGGCCAGCCGCGGGAGCTGGAAGTCGGCGTGCTGTTCGGTCAGGCCCGGGCCTATGCCCAGCGGATGCTCGACGGTCTGGAGCGACATCCGCTGAAAGTCGCCGGCAACCAGCCGTACAGGATCGACCCGCTGGGCGACATGACCGTGCCGGTGCATGGCGATGCCCGGGGCCTCGATTCGGTGTTGATCGAAGTGCGCAACGACCTTCTGCGCAGCCCGGAAGCGGTTTCTCGCTGGGCGAATTATCTGGCACCACTGCTGTAAAAAATGTTGTAACCACTGCTGATGCTGTAAACGACGGACCGATATAACAACTAAAACGACCGATTGGCTGACAAGGAGTTGCGCTTCATGGAAATAGAAGAGTTCGGCTACAAACAGGAGTTGAAACGTAGCCTGACACTGACCGATCTGGTGGTGTACGGGATGATCTTCATGATCCCCATCGCCCCGTTCGGCGTGTATGGCTACGTCAACGCCGAGGCACCGGGGATGGTGCCTCTGGCGTACATCATCGGCATGGTGGCGATGGTCTTCACCGCGCTCAGCTACGGCAGCATGGCCCGAGCCTTTCCGATTGCCGGATCGGTGTATTCCTACGCGCAACGGGGCCTGAATCAACACGTCGGTTTCATCGCCGGCTGGCTGATGCTGCTCGATTACCTGCTGATTCCGCCGCTGCTGTACGTGTACGCGGCGATGGCGCTTAACCACTTGTATCCGGACATCCCGAAAGTCGGTTTCATTCTGGCGTTTTTGGTCAGCGCGACCTTCGTCAACCTGCGTGGTATCACCTTCACCGCTCGCATGAACATTGTGTTCCTGCTGGCACAGCTTGTTGTCCTGGGGATTTTCCTGTTCTACGCCTGGAACGCCCTGCATAACGGTGGCGGCAACGGCCAGTTGACCCTGGCGCCGCTGTATCACCCGGAAACCTTCAACTTCGCCCTGCTGATGCAAGCGGTGTCGATTGCGGTGCTGTCGTTCCTCGGCTTCGATGCGATCTCCACCCTTGCCGAAGAGATCAAGGGCGATCCGGGCCGCAGCGTCGGCAAAGCGGCGCTGATCACCCTGGTGGTGATGGGTGTGATTTTCGTTGCGCAAACCTGGATCGCGACCGATCTGGCAGCGGGCATGGGCTTCAAGTCCGCCGACACCGCGTTCTATGAAATCGCCGAAATCGCCGCTGGCAGCTGGCTCGCAACCCTGACCGGTGTGGCCACGGCGCTGGCCTGGGGCGTGGCGGTGGCAATCACTTCGCAAGCGGCGGTCTCGCGCCTGCTGTTCGGCATGGCCCGCGACGGCAAGCTGCCGAAAGTGCTGGCCAAGGTGCACCCGAAACACAACACGCCCTACCTGAGCATTTATCTGGTGGCCGTGCTGTCGCTGGTGATCTGCTACCTGTTCATCAATTCGGTGGACACCCTGACTTCGCTGGTCAACTTCGGTGCCCTGAGCGGCTTCATGCTGCTGCACCTGACCGTGATCAACTACTACTGGCGCCGGCAGAAGTCCGGACAGGTGATCCGTCACCTGATCTGCCCGGTGATCGGCTTCATCATCGTCGCGGCCATCATGTACAACATGGGCGTCGATGCCCAGAAACTCGGCCTGATCTGGATCGCATTGGGTCTGGTGTACCTGTTCTTCCTGAACAAGCTCGGCGCCAGTACCGCGCTGCCTGACCCGAGCAATGGCTGACAAGAAAAAGAGCGGCGTCTGACAACAAATCAGGCGACCGCCGCTTTAACGCGTGGAAACCGACAGTGATAGTCAGGTTCGGCGAATGGGCCGAACCTTTTGATACAGGAGTGCATCCATGCTGGTCTTACGTCCAGTCGAGCCAAACGACCTGCCTCAATTGCAACAATTGGCGCGCGACAGCCTGGTAGGCGTCACGTCCCTGCCGGACGACAGCGAACGCCTGGGCGAAAAAATCGCCGCGTCCTGCGCCTCGTTCGACAGCGATGCGGCCGCTCAGGGCCCGGAGAACTACTTCTTCGTGCTGGAAGACATCGACAGCCATCGACTGGTCGGCTGTTCGGAAATTCTCGCCACCGCAGGTTTCAACGAGCCGTTCTACAGCCTGCGCAACCGCCACTTCACCAGTGCCTCGCGGGAGCTGAATATCGAGCACGGCGTGCCGGCGCTGTCGCTGTGTCACGACCTGAGCGGGCACACACTGCTGCGCGGTTTCCACATCGACGCGGCGCTGGTGCGCACGCCGTTTTCCGAATTGCTGTCGCGGGCACGCCTGCTGTTCATCGCCGCCCACGCGCCACGTTTTGCCGAAGCGGTGATCACCGAAATCGTCGGTTACAGCGACGAGCAAGGGCATTCACCGTTCTGGGATGCGCTGGGCAAACATTTCTTCGACCTGCCCTACGTCGAGGCCGAGCGCCTGTGCGGCTTGCAGAGCCGTACGTTTCTCGCCGAGCTGATGCCGCAATACCCGATCTACGTGCCAATGCTGCCGCAAGCGGCGCAGGACTGCATCGGCCGCATTCACCCGGACGGCCAGGAAGCCTTCGACATCCTCGAGCGCGAAGGTTTTGAAACCAACAGCTACATCGACCTGTTCGATGCCGGCCCGACCTTGTATGCACGCACCGCCAACATCCGTTCGATCGCGCAGAGCCAGACCGCCACGGTTCAGGAGCAATCCCTGATTGATGCCCGCGGTCGCTATCTGGTGAGCAATGAGGCCCTGCATGGCTTCCGGGCGGTGGTTGCCGAGCTGGATTTCCAGCCCGGTCAGCCCCTGGCGCTTGACCCGGCCCTGTGCGCGGCGCTCAACGTCCGTGCTGGCGGTACGATCCGGATGATCGCTCTGTGAACCGCGCCCCTACCCAACGACAGTGCCCGAGCAGGCGCGCAAAAGGAGTTGCAGCATGATTGTTCGTCCGGTCCAAGTCAGCGACCTGCCAGCGTTGATGACGCTGGTGCAACAGGCCGGCCCGGGGTTCACCACCCTGCCCGCCAACGAAGATCGCCTGGCCCACCGGGTGCGCTGGGCACAACGGGCGTTCGCCGAGCAGGTCGAGCGGGCCGATGCTGATTACCTGTTCGTGCTTGAAGACGACGAACAACGCGTGGTCGGCGTCAGCGCCCTGGCCGGGGCCGTCGGCCTGCGCGAGCCGTGGTACAACTATCGGGTCGGGCTGACCGTCAGTTCGGCGCCGGACCTGGGCATTCAGCGGCAGATCCCGACGCTGTTCCTCAACAATGAACTGACCGGCCAATCGGAACTGTGCTCGCTGTTCCTGCGCCACGACCAGCGCCACGGCAGCAATGGACGTCTGCTATCGCTGGGGCGCTTGCTGTTTGTTGCCGAATTCCCGCACCTGTTCGGCGAAAAAATGATCGCCGAACTGCGCGGCAGTGCCGACGAGCAAGGCTGTTCGCCGTTCTGGGACAGTCTGGGCCGGCACTTCTTCCAGATGGACTTCAGCCACGCCGACCACTTGTCCGGGCTGGGCAACAAGGCCTTCATCGCCGAACTGATGCCGCGCCAGCCACTGTACACCTGCCTGCTCACCGAACAGGCCCAGGCCGTGATCGGCCAGGCCCACCCCAACACCGAGCCGGCGCTGAAGATCCTCCAGGCCGAGGGTTTTGCCCATAAAGGCTATATCGATATCTTCGACGGCGGCCCGGTCATCGAGGCGCCGATCCGCAATATCCGCACCGTACGCGACAGCCTGGAACTGAGCCTGAGCATCGGCACGCCGGACGATCAGGCGCCGCTGTGGCTGATCCACAACCGGCGCCTGGAAAACTGCCGCATCACCGTGGCGGCGGGACGCCGGGTCGGCAGCAGTCTGGTGATCGACCGCCTGACCGCCAAACGCCTGCAATTGCAGCCGGGCAACTCGGTGCGGGCAGTGCCGTTGCCCAACCGACAGCAGCAGGCGGTAGCGGCCTGAGCGCCTCTGCCTGCAGCAAGAAAGCCTGAACAGGATTTTCCTGGTTAACTTCCTCGTTAATTCGTCATGATCCTTGACCCATTGGCGTGATAGCCTTTTCACCTTCGGCGTTGACACCTTTGCTCAAGCCTTTCCATTCCTTTGTATTGGTGGAACTCGTATGACCAGGCTTTCTCATCAAGATTTGCGCCGTAACTTCCGTCAGCTGCTGGCTTCCGACACCTGCTATCACACCGCCTCGGTGTTCGATCCGATGTCTGCCCGCATCGCCGCTGACCTGGGTTTTGAAGTTGGGATTCTCGGCGGCTCGGTCGCCTCGTTGCAGGTGCTGGGCGCTCCGGACTTTGCCCTGATCACCCTCAGCGAATTCGCTGAACAGGCCACCCGCATCGGTCGCGTCGCCCAATTGCCGGTGATCGCCGACGCCGACCACGGCTACGGCAACGCCCTCAACGTGATGCGCACCATCGTTGAACTGGAACGCGCCGGCGTCGCCGCGCTGACCATCGAAGACACCCTGCTGCCAGCACAATTCGGCCGCAAATCCACCGACCTGATCACCGTCGCCGAAGGCGTCGGCAAGATCCGCGCCGCACTGGAAGCCCGGGTCGATTCGGAAATGGCAATCATCGCCCGGACCAACGCCGGCATCCTGCCGAACCAGGAAATCATCAGCCGCACCAAGCAGTACCAGGCTGCCGGTGCCGACGGTATCTGCATGGTGGGTATTCAGGACTTCGATCAGCTTGAGCAAATCGCCGAACACCTGACCGTTCCGCTGATGCTGGTGACCTACGGCAACCCGGCGCTGCGCGACGACAAACGCCTGGCCGAATTGGGTGTGCGCGTGACCATCGACGGCCACGGTGCCTACTTCGCAGCGATCAAGGCGACCTACGACAGCCTTCGCGAACAGCGCCAGATATTCACCCAGGCTTCCGACCTGAGCGCCACCGAACTGACCCACACCTACACCCAGCCTGAGGAATACATCCTCTGGGCCAAGGAATACATGAGCGTCAAAGAGTAACCTCGCACCACGCTACAAAGAGGCAGAGCGGCCCGACGCCATCACGAGTCCACTCGCATGGCGCCCGCCGCGAAACCGCTGCCTGCCGTTACCGTTTCGCCAACTCCATAATCATCCGCGACAACAGATAAATCCGCGGCGCCACGCTCTCCACCTCCGCGTATTCCTCCGGCGTATGAATGTTGCCGCCGACAATCCCGAACCCGTCCAGCGTCGGCGTCCCTACCCCGGCCGACAAACTGGCATCCGCCGCCCCGCCGCTGCCTTCTTCGGTCAACTTGCGGCCGATTTCGCCGTAAATCCCTTGCGCCATCGCCATCAAACGATCCGACTCCGCGGTCTGCGGCATCGGTGGCAAGCCGCGTTGCAATGAAGTCTTCACTTCGGTCTCAGGGATCAGCTTGTCCTGGGACACCCGCGCCAGATCCTTCTCGATCCGGTCGAACTCCTCCGGCACCGCCGCCCGCACGTCAGCCTTGGCCGTGGCCTGATCCGGGATTACGTTGGTGCGGTCGCCGGCCTTGAGCACGGTGAAGTTGATGGTGGTTTTCCTGGCTTCGTCGCCCAGCTTGCCCAGTTGCAGGATCTGATGCGCCGCCTCCATCGCCGCGTTGCGCCCCAGTTCCGGCGCGACGCCGGCGTGGGCGGCCTTGCCCTTGACCTCGACCAGCGCGGTGGCGCTCCCCTTGCGCCACACCACCAGTCCATCCGCCGGACGGCCCGGTTCGAGGTTGAGGGTGACGTCGTGAAGTTTGGCGGTTTTCTTGATCAGGTCGGTGGCGACGTCCGAGCCGGTTTCTTCGCTGGCATCGAGCAGGAAGGTGATTTGCGCGTAGTCCTTGAAGTCGAGGTTCTTCAGAATTTTCAGCGCGTAGATGCCGGCGACGATCCCGCCCTTGTCGTCCATCACGCCCGGCCCGTAGGCGCGGCCGTCCTTGATGTGAAACGGTCGCTCGGCGGCGGAGCCTTCCTTGAACACCGTGTCCATGTGCGCCATCAGCAGGATTTTCGCCTTGCCGGTGCCTTTGAGCGTGGCGAGCACGTGGTTGGTTTTTTCCGGCGTATTGGGCACCAGCTCGATGGTGGCGCCGAGCTTTTTCAGCTCGTCGATGGCGATTTCGCTGACTTGCTTGAGCCCCGGCTCATACCCTGAACCGGAGTCGATATTGACCAGGCGCTCGAGCAACTTCAGGGCTTCGGGTTTGTATTGCTCGGCATCGGCCAGCACTTGTTTGTGCGGTTCGGCAAAGACACCGGAGGCTGCAAAAGTGAGAGACAGACCGGCCAGCAGAGAACGACGGAAATTGAACGTCATGAATCAATCCTTGTTTCGTGTCGGGTACTGAACCGTACCTGACATCGCCCCAAGGCTCCATCCCGGATGCGACACCCGATCCGTTCAAGCCGAATCGAATACCTCGCGCCGCGGCTTGTCGTCGCTGCAGCAAATCACCCGGTTACGCCCGCCGGCCTTGGCTTCGTACAGCGCCTGGTCGGCGTCATCGAGCCAGCGTGTCGCGTCGCCTTGGGCCGGATCGAGTGCCGCCAGACCGATGCTCAGGCTGACTTTCAGCGCCGGGTTCTGTTCGTACACCAGAAAGGAAAAACGCTCACGCAAGGCTTCCATCGCCTGCACCGCATTGAACAGCGGCAAGTCCGGCAGGATCACGCAAAATTCGTCACCGCCGTAGCGCCCCGCCACATCGGCCATGCGCAGGTTCTGCTTGAGCATCTTGCTCAGCTGGCGCAGGACGATATCGCCGGCCACATGGCCGTAGGTGTCGTTGATCGCCTTGAAATGGTCGATGTCGATCAGCGCAATCGCCGCACCGCTCTGCTGGCGTTTGCAGCGTTGAAACTCGACTTCCAGTTGATCCTTCCAGGCGCCGTGATTGAGCAGACCGGTGAGGCTGTCGGTGCGGCTCAGCGCCAGCAATTCGCGTTTATGCAAGCCGAGGGTGTAGGCCTGGCGAAAGCAGATCCAGCCCAGCGCCAGCGGATACAGCATCAACAAAGGAAGACAGGCAAAGAGCTGTGCCGACGTGGTCATCGGGACGAACGCGGGGGCAAATACCACCAGCCCGACGCCGACGCCAAGCAACTGCGCCGCCGCGCCGGCCAGCAGAAAACGCAGGCCGCCGATGGCGACGTTGTTCATCGCCATCATCGAAATGGTCGTGGCACTGGGCAAGGGATTGAAGTGCATGGCGGCGACCCAGAAGCCACCGAGAAAGGCGTCGATCAACAAATTACGGTGTTCGGCGTGGTACGGAACCTTCGCCCGGCGCGCCCATTGATACGCGAGGTGCGGCCAGACCAGGGCGTTGAACAGCATCACCGCCCAGACCCAGGCCGGCGGATCGAGTGGATACATCGCGACGCTCACGCACAAAAGCCCCAGAACCAGCCCGAGGATTCGCGATGTATAGAGCCTCCTGGCCAGTGAAAGTCCCTTTCCTCCCGTTCTTCCCATAGGGGCCTCGACCACTCGACGGCACTGCGCAGACCGCAGACCCGATGTATTGGGAGTCTATCAGGGCAACGTCAAATAGCCATCACCGGCCAGCGGGCCGAATACCCCGTCATCAGCACCACACGGCGAGCAAATGATTGGCTATACATGAAAGTAAGAAAATGGAAAAAAGACTCTAAGAAGGAGGCCCATGCAGACCTATCAAGTGTTGATCATCGGCAGCGGTTTTGGCGGCCAATGCGCGGCGGTCAACCTGCTCAAGGTCGGTATCGACGACTTTCGCTTGCTGGAGCGCCGCGACTTCTTCGGCGGCACCTGGTGCCAGAACACCTACCCCGGCGCGGCGGTGGATGTGCCGTCGCCGCTGTATTCCCTGTCGTTTGCGCCTTACCGCTGGACGCAGATGTTCGCCGAACAGGCGGAACTGCACCGCTACACCGACCATGTGGTCGAGCGGTTTGGCCTGCGCGACCGAGTGGAACTGCAGGCCAACGTCGAGCGCGTCGAATGGGACGACGCAGAAAAACGCTGGGCCGTACACACCGGCACCAAAGGCACTTTTTATGCGCAGTTCCTGATCAATGCCACCGGGCCGCTGAGCCAGCCGGTTATCCCACACTTTCCCGGCCAGGATCGCTTTCAGGGCAAGACCTTTCATACAAACAATTGGGATCACAGCTACGACTATCACGGTAAACGCGTGGCGATTGTCGGCAGCGGTGCCAGTGCGGCTCAGGTGATTCCGGCCATTGCACCGAAGGTCGCCCAATTGCACGTGTTTCAGCGCACAGCGCATTGGGTGCTGCCCCGTGCCGATCGTACGTTCGGGCGAATCCAGCGCTGGCTGCTGGGTCTGAAACCGGCCTACAAGCTGCTGCGCTGGATGATCTACTGGCAGTTCGAAACCCGGGTTATCGCCTTCAAATATTCGAAACCGGCGATTCACATGGTGCAGAGCCAGGCCCTGAAGTTTCTCAAGCGCCAGGTGACTGACCCCGAGTTGCGGAAAAAACTGACACCGGACTTCACCATCGGCTGCAAACGGGTGCTGCTCTCCAGCACCTACTACCCGGCACTGACCCGGCCCAACGTCACGTTGCACAGCCGCGAGCAAGGCATCGCCAGCCTAGACGAAACCGGCATCCTCACCACGGACGGCCAGCACATCGACGTCGATCTGATCGTCTGGTCGACCGGTTACGACGCCACCGACGGCGTGATTTCCTACCCGGTCAGCGGAAAAAACGCCGTGCAACTGCGCGATGTCTGGGCGCAGTACCCGCGCGCCTACCTCGGCACCAGCCTGCCGGACTTTCCCAATCTGTTTATCGTCACCGGGCCGAACACCGGCATCGGCCACACCTCGGCGCTGTTCATCATCGAATCGCAGATGAACTACATCCTCGACTGCATCCGCACCTTGCTGGCCAATGGTCTGCGCAGCATCGAGGTTCGCCCCGAAGCAGAACGTACCTACACTCAGATGATTCACCGGGAAATGGAACGCACGGTCTGGAAAACCGGCGGCTGCCACAGTTGGTATCAAAGCAAAAGCGGTCATGTGATCGCGATGTTCCCCGGCTTCAGTTTCAGCTACCACCGGTTGACCCGGGCGCTGAAACCGGCCGACCACATTCTGTCTTGAACAAGGAAGACCCACGATGCTTTTGCTGTTTGTCGCCCTCGCGGTTTTCGTGGCCTGGAGCTGGTTGAGTTACCCGGCGGTCGGCCACTGGCTCTACGATCTGAGCGCGGCCCTGGAGGCCAGGCTGTACCGGTTGCACAAGATTGAAGTGCCGATTGCCGAAATGACCGTGTCGACCTGGCAAGGCGGGCCTTATGAAGCGTCGAGCAGCATTTTGATGCTGCACGGCTACAGCGCTGAAAAAAACCTGTGGCTGCGCTTCGCCCGGCACTTTGTCGGGCAGTACCGGGTAATCATCCCGGACCTGGCCGGCCACGGCGAAACCGGCTTCAAGGCCGGCGGTGGCTACGATATTCCGGTGCAGGCCAAGCGCATGATCCAGTTGCTCGACGTTTGCGGCGTCGAGAAAGTCCATGTGATCGGCAACTCCATGGGCGGCTACATCGCCGCGTGGCTGGCAGCGACCTACCCGGATCGCATTGCTTCGGTGGCGCTGATCGACCCGGCGGGTGTCACCGCGCCCGAGCCCAGCGACATGGAGCGCCACCTCGCCCGTGGGCACAATCCGTTTCTGATCAATTCCCGGGAAGAATTCCGACGCTTCTATGCCATGACCATGGCCTCGCCACCGTGGGTGCCCGGTCTGGTGCTCGACGCGATCGCCCAGCGCTACGAACAATGCCGCGACGAACTGGAAGAGATCTTCCGGGATTTTCGCGCCAGCCCGCCGATGGAACCGAAACTGCCGGACATCAAATGCCCGGCGCTGTTGCTCTGGGGCCGCAAGGACCGGCTGATCGACGTCAGCAGCGTGCCGGTGTGGAGCAAAGGCATCAGCAATTTGCGGGTCGATGTCTGGGACGGCGTCGGCCATATGCCGATGGTCGAACAGCCGTCGAACACGGCACGTCTATATCGGGAGTTTCTGGGGGAAAACTCGCGCCAGGACAGGTAAACGGTCAGTCGTTGGCAGAATGAAGTTCGTAGGATTCTTCGTTTGCCCGCGTCGGCGAAGGCTGCGATCTTTTCCGACATCCTTTACGTGACCGTGCCAGGAATTTTTTTCATGACCGTGCAGCCTTTCGTCAGCCCCGACCTGATCCGCCAGCGCTTCTCCAAAGCGATGTCCGACATGTACCGCGAAGAAGTGCCACTGTACGGCGCGTTGATGGAACTGGTGGAACAGACCAACCGCGACGTGCTGGCACGCGAGCCGCAAGTCGCCAGTCAACTGCACAGCACCGGCGAAATCGAACGGCTGGACATGGAGCGCCACGGCGCCATCCGCGTCGGCACCGCCACTGAACTGGCCACCCTCGCCCGTTTGTTCGCAGTGATGGGCATGCAACCGGTGGGCTATTACGACCTCACCCCTGCCGGGGTGCCGGTGCATTCCACGGCGTTCCGGGCGGTGCATGAAGATGCGCTGCAGGTCAGCCCGTTCCGGGTGTTCACTTCGTTGCTGCGACTGGAGTTGATTGAAGATCCTGAGCTGCGGGACTTCGCGCAATCGGTGCTGGATAAGCGTTCGATCTTTACGCCATTGGCGCTAAGGCTGATCGAACAGGCTGAATCTGCTGGCGGCCTGAATGAGTCCGAGGCCGGGGAGTTTGTCCTGCAAGCGCTGGAGACTTTTCGCTGGCACCACAGCGCCACCGTCACCGCCGCGCAATACCAGACGCTCAGCGCCCAGCATCGCCTGATCGCCGATGTCGTCGCGTTCAAGGGCCCGCACATCAACCACCTGACCCCACGCACGCTGGACATCGACATCGTCCAGGCGCAGATGCCGCTGCACGGCATCACGCCCAAAGCGGTGATCGAAGGCCCGCCGCGTCGGCAGCATCCGATCCTGTTGCGTCAGACCAGTTTCAAGGCGCTGGACGAACCGATTGCCTTCACCGACCAGACGCAAACCCGCGGCAGCCACAGCGCCCGCTTCGGCGAAATCGAACAGCGTGGCGCGGCGCTGACCCCCAAGGGCCGTGCGTTGTACGACCGGCTGCTGAACGCGGCGCGCGATGAATTGGGCGATTTCCCCAACGAAGCCAACGCCTCACGCTACAACGCGCTGATGGCCCGGCATTTCAGCGAATTCCCTGACAGCCTCGAGGGCATGCGCGAGCAGGAATTGGCGTATTTCCGTTATTTCCTGACAGACAAAGGTCTGGCGGCGAGTCGTCCCGCTGATGCTTCGCTGCAAGGGTTATTACGCGACGGCTATGTGAAAGCCGAACCGCTGGTGTACGAAGATTTCCTGCCAGTCAGTGCGGCAGGGATTTTTCAGTCGAACCTGGGGGACGCGGCGCAGACGCACTATGGCGAGCATTCCAATCGACAGGCGTTCGAGCTGGCCCTGGGGCGTTCGACCATTGATGAGTTGGGCCTGTATGCCGAAACCCAGCAACGTTCGATTGAGGAATGCCTCGCTACAATCGCCCGATCCGCGTGAAAAGCGGCGATTGGCCATACTGCGCAAGAAGTTGCGCACTTGTTTCGTAAAAATGCTCACCGATTCCGCTGGAGGCCATGTGTTTAAAGGCCTCCAGCCAAGTGCGCAAGAAGTTGCGCAGTACTGCGCAACTTCTTGCGCACTTTGAGCTACCTGGCTGATCAAAAAACGCTCAAACTCGCGATACAGAGCAGTGAAGTCCCCGGTTCCCGGGGACTTGGCAAAAGCTGGCACGCTCCTTGATAACAGTCAGGCACCCACCGGGCGATTTCGCCTCCCGGGCACCCTAACTTTATCCGCAAGGAGAGCATCCCATGGCAACACCAGCGTACATGTCGGTTACCGGCGAAAAACAAGGCCTGATCACTGCCGGCGCCTTCACCGCCGACTCCGTTGGCAACACCTACCA
>NZ_NEKA01000025.1:0-46613 GCF_002113205.1 Pseudomonas sp. B16(2017) | reverse complement strand
TGTCGTAGCGCTTGCCTAAATTGGACATTGTTATGCACCTTCACCCTCTTGAATGAACGAGTCAATCAACAAGGGCGACAGGTAGCCTGACACAGAGGGCGTTTGCCAAAAGTGACCCGCCGTAAGGGCGGAACCCTAAGCAGCCATCACCGCAGCAACGGATATACACCCCATCAAGGCAATCTTATTAGCTGACCACTACAAGCACATATGAAGCCATCCGCCTAGCTGTCAGGTTTGACAGTAGACGCTCATCTTGAGGAAGGCATATCAAGTGTTTGGCGATCTATTAAAAGAACGCCAATCACCCTTCATGAAAAAGGAACTCCAGATGAGCAGCCTTACTGTTTTTGTCCCTCGATCCCATAGCCCTACGATCCTTGCAAATCAGTTCCACTGGAAATTTGGAAGCAATCCCGAAGTGGCAGCTGAAAGATCCCTGTTTTATCTACATGAGTATCCGCCAACGGGGGAGTTGTCTTGGTCAATCTCAGGATCGACCGGATCAATTTCTGGCGGAGACTACTTCGCCTACAGCATGAATTTCCCGTACATCAATGACGCCCCTCTCAAAGCCACCTACACGCTTAAGGACAAATTGAGCTTCAGACACAGTCATTCAATTCCCGCGCCGGATGGCTTTGATGGATGGAGTGTGGTCGATGCCGATGAAGCCACCCTGACCATAGACCTCGATCCTGCCAAGGGAATCGCAGTAGGTACTTTTGAAGCAAAGTTCAAAAGTCATGGCTATCGGACACAGCCCATCGGACGCTTTAACCTGGTGATCAGTGAATAGCGTCCACGGTTTCCGACATAAAGGATGTGCCCGGACTTTACCGGTCTGGGCTACATCTGAAGAAACCCAGCCACCTTCTCCGCAGCCGAAGCCAAATGCTGCTCATGCGTAAACCCGGAAACCTTGAGCGGCTTCAAATCATGATCCCCCGCAGCCAGCCAAAACACTTCAATACTCGGCGATAAGGAATACCCTTCAACAGCGTCCCGATTGCCAAGCGCATCCCGCTCCCCCTGAACAATCAACGTCAGTGTCTTCAACCCAGCCAGATGTTCGACCCGCGGTTTCTCAGGTTTCCCAACCGCATAAAACGGATAACCCAGACAAACCAAAGCATCAGCGCCAAGCTCATCAGCCAGCAAACTCGCCATCCGCCCCCCCATGGACTTGCCGCCAATCGCGAGTGTCCCAGCGACATGAAGTCGCACCAGGCCATAAACCTCACGCCAACATTCCAGCAACTTCGGCGCCGGATTCGGCGGACGCTTGCTGCCGTCGATACGCCGCTGCGCCATATAAGGAAACTCAAACCGCAACACGTTGATACCAAGCCCGGCAAGGCGCCCAGCCATATCAGTCATCCACTCGCTATCCATCGGCGCACCAGCACCGTGGGCCAGGATCAACGTCGCCGAAGCCTCACCACTGGCGGCGTTCCAGAGCCATCCATGATCGAGCACGCACTGCGCCCATTGATCCCCGTCAATACTGGCCTTGTGCTGTTTGTCCATGCTTGCCTCGCTTTTAGTCTGCCTATAACTCCAGACGAAGGATTCGCGGCGTTCCTGCGCGCGCTCACTTCGGCTGAACCGTGGATGGGGAACCATGAACACTTCTATCAGTACCGCCTACAACTACAAGGTGGTCCGCCAATTCGCCATTATGACGGTGGTGTGGGGCATCGTCGGCATGGGGCTCGGGGTTTTTCTCGCGGCTCAATTGGTCTGGCCCGAACTCAACTTCAACCTGCCGTGGACCAGCTTCGGACGCCTGCGCCCGCTGCACACCAACGCGGTGATCTTCGCGTTCGGCGGCTGTGCCTTGTTCGCCAGTTCGTTCTACTCGGTACAGCGCACCTGCCAGACGCAATTGTTTGCGCCGAAAATCGCCGCGTTCTGCTTCTGGGGCTGGCAGCTTGTGATTCTATTGGCGGCCATCAGCCTGCCGCTGGGTTACACCAGTTCCAAGGAATACGCCGAGCTGGAATGGCCGATCGACATTCTGATCACCATCGTCTGGGTCGCCTACGCCATCGTGTTCTTCGGCACGATCATGCAGCGCAAGACCAAGCACATCTATGTGGGCAACTGGTTCTTCGGCGCGTTCATCATCACTGTGGCGATCCTGCACATCGTCAACAACCTTGAGCTGCCGGTGAGTTTCACCAAGTCCTACTCGGTGTACGCCGGTGCAACCGACGCGATGGTGCAATGGTGGTACGGCCACAACGCCGTAGGCTTTTTCCTCACCGCCGGTTTCCTCGGGATGATGTACTACTTCGTGCCGAAACAGGCCGAACGCCCGGTGTATTCGTATCGCCTGTCGATCGTGCACTTCTGGGCGCTGATCACCCTGTACATCTGGGCCGGTCCGCACCACTTGCACTACACCGCGCTGCCGGACTGGGCGCAGTCGCTGGGCATGGTGATGTCGCTGATTCTGCTGGCACCGAGCTGGGGCGGGATGATCAACGGCATGATGACCCTCTCGGGCGCCTGGCATAAGTTGCGCAGCGACCCGATCCTGCGCTTCCTCGTGGTGTCGCTGGCGTTCTACGGCATGTCGACCTTCGAAGGTCCGATGATGGCGATCAAAACCGTCAACGCCCTCTCCCACTACACCGACTGGACCATCGGCCACGTACACGCCGGCGCACTCGGCTGGGTGGCGATGATTTCCATCGGCGCGCTGTACCACATGATCCCGAAAGTCTTCGGCAAAGAGCAGATGCACAGCATCGGCCTGATCAACGCGCACTTCTGGCTCGCGACCATCGGCACCGTGCTCTACATCGCCTCGATGTGGGTCAACGGCATTGCACAAGGCCTGATGTGGCGTGCGGTGAACGAGGACGGCACGCTGACCTACTCCTTCGTCGAAACCCTGGTGGCCAGCCACCCGGGCTTCGTCGTGCGGCTGATTGGTGGGGCGATCTTCCTCAGCGGCATGTTCCTGATGGCTTACAACACCTGGCGCACCGTGCGGGCCTCGCAGCCTGCTGATGTCGTTGCTGCCGCGCAGATGGCCTGAGGAGTCCGCCATGAAACACGAAACGATTGAAAAGAACGTCGGCCTGCTGATGTTGCTGATGGTGTTCGCCGTGAGCATCGGCGGCCTGACCCAGATCGTCCCGCTGTTCTTCCAGGACGTGACCAACAAACCGGTGGAAGGCATGAAGCCCTACACCGCGCTGCAACTGGAAGGCCGCGACATCTATATCCGCGAAGGCTGCGTCGGTTGCCACTCGCAGATGATCCGGCCGTTCCGCGCCGAAACCGAACGCTACGGGCACTACTCGGTGGCCGGGGAAAGCGTGTGGGATCACCCGTTCCTGTGGGGCTCGAAACGTACCGGTCCGGACCTGGCCCGGGTTGGCGCGCGTTACTCGGATGACTGGCACCGTGCGCACTTGTACAACCCGCGCAACGTTGTACCGGAATCGAAGATGCCGGCCTACCCATGGCTGGTGACCCAACCGGTCGACAGCAGCCACACCGAAACCAAGCTCAAGACCATGCGCACCCTCGGCGTGCCGTACACCGACGACGACATCAGCGGCGCGGTGACCAGCCTCAAGGGCAAGACCGAAATGGACGCCCTCGTCTCCTACCTGCAAGTGCTCGGCACTGCGATCAAGAGCAAGAGGTGAGCACGATGGTCATTGAAATGAGTGCAGGCCTGATTCGCGGCCTCGGCACGGTCGTGGTGTTCGTGGCCTTCGTCGGCCTGACCCTGTGGGTGTTCAACCGCAAGCGCACGCCGGAATTCGCCGAAGCACGCCTGCTGCCGTTCGCCGACGAGCCGCAACCCGACACTACCCAAGTTAATGAAACAAGGAGTACCCGGCCATGACCACCTTCTGGAGTACGTGGATCTGCGTACTGACCATCGGCAGCCTGATCGGCCTGACCTGGCTGCTGGTCGGCACCCGTCGGGGCGAAACCAAGGGCAGCGTCGACCAGACCATGGGCCACAGCTTCGACGGCATCGAGGAGTACGACAACCCGCTGCCGCAGTGGTGGTTCATGCTGTTCGCCGGCACGCTGGTGTTTTCCGTGGGCTATCTGATTCTTTATCCGGGCCTGGGCAACTGGAAAGGCATCCTGCCTGGCTACGAGGATGGCTGGACCGGCGTCCACGAGTGGGAAAAGGAGATGAGCAAGGCTGACGCCAGGTTCGGGCCGATCTTCGCCAAGTTCGCCGCGATGCCGGTGGAAGAAGTGGCAAAGGACCCACAGGCACTGAAAATGGGCGGCCGTCTGTTCGCCTCCAACTGCTCGGTGTGCCACGGCTCGGACGCCAAGGGTGCGTTCGGTTTCCCTAACCTCGCCGACAAGGACTGGCGTTGGGGCGGCAGCGCCGAAACCATCAAGACGACCATCATGGGTGGCCGGATGGCGGCGATGCCGGCGTGGGGTGAAGTGCTGGGCGAGGCCGGAGTGAAAAATGTCGCGGCGTATGTGCGTCATGAACTGGCGGGGCTGCCACTGCCGGCGGACAACAAGGCTGATCTTCAAGCGGGTCAGCAGGCGTTCAGCACAACCTGCACCGCCTGTCACGGGGCAAACGGCCAGGGCACCGAAGCCATGGGCGCGCCGAACCTGACGCACCCGGCCGGTTTCATCTACGGCACCAGCCTGACGCAACTGGAGCAGACCATTCGCCATGGTCGTCAGGGCCACATGCCAGCTCAGAACGAGCTGTTGGGCAACGATAAAGTGCAATTGCTGGCCGCTTATGTGTACAGCCTGAGCAATGGATTGAATACAGAAAAACTGATTACCGAGGACAATAAAAAGTAATCATTGCGCACAAGACGTGCCGCACGTTTCCAGTGCGGCAGTTTCCAGCCCCTTTGCGACGCATTGTCGCACCCCTTCACCCCCTCTCCTTTCGGTTACCCGGATTCGGGTCTACGCTTGCTCGATGCGGACTGGCCCGTGCCGGTTCCAGGTCGACCCCGAGCGAGGCGTTGAACGAATCGGCTGACTGACATGGCCGCAAAGGCCGGTAGATACCGGCTGTCGTGCCCATTACCGTCCGTCACCCGAACCGAGCGTTCGAACACACCCCGTTACATCTGACCGGGACCCCTCGCTTTTTTCGTCCGCTGCGACATTTTGCCCGAGGGCAATTTTGTCCTTACGCGGCGCATGGAAAGGCCGCAGAATCAGCGTTGGAAAGCATTGACCCAGGTCATGGCGCGTTGCATTGCCCCCCTGCTTTCTACATACTTGCGGCCGATTTTAATCCTAATAAAACACCCAAACCGTGGAACCTTAGAATGAGCACAGCAATCAGTCCGACTGCTTATAACTATAAGGTAGTCCGCCAGTTCGCCATCATGACGGTGGTCTGGGGGATCCTTGGCATGGGGCTCGGTGTCTTCATCGCCTCGCAACTGGTCTGGCCGGAGTTGAATTTCGGTCTGCCGTGGACGAGCTTTGGACGCCTGCGCCCGTTGCACACAAACCTGGTGATTTTCGCCTTCGGTGGTTGTGCACTGTTTGCCACTTCCTACTATGTCGTGCAGCGAACCTGCCAGACGCGACTGATTTCCGACAGCCTCGCGGCCTTCACCTTCTGGGGATGGCAAGCGGTGATCGTCGGCGCGATCATTACCTTGCCGCTGGGTTACACAACCACCAAGGAATACGCCGAGCTGGAATGGCCGATCGCCATTTTGCTGGCCATTGTCTGGATTTCCTACGGACTGGTGTTCTTCGGCACCATCACCAAGCGCAAGACCAAGCACATCTATGTCGGTAACTGGTTCTACGGTGCGTTCATCGTGGTGACCGCGATGCTGCACATCGTCAACCACATGTCGCTGCCGGTCAGCCTGTTCAAGTCCTACTCGGCCTACTCGGGCGCCACCGACGCGATGATCCAGTGGTGGTACGGCCACAACGCCGTGGGCTTCTTCCTGACCACCGGTTTCCTGGGGATGATGTACTACTTCGTGCCGAAACAGGCCGAACGTCCGATCTACTCCTATCGTCTGTCGATCGTGCACTTCTGGGCGCTGATCACTCTGTACATCTGGGCCGGTCCGCACCACCTGCACTACACCGCTCTGCCGGACTGGGCGCAGTCGCTGGGCATGGCGATGTCGATCATCCTGCTGGCACCGAGCTGGGGCGGCATGATCAACGGCATGATGACCCTGTCGGGCGCCTGGCATAAGCTGCGTACCGACCCGATCCTGCGTTTCCTGGTGGTATCGCTGGCGTTCTACGGCATGTCGACCTTCGAAGGTCCGATGATGGCGATCAAGACCGTCAACTCGCTCTCGCACTACACCGACTGGACCATCGGCCACGTACACGCCGGCGCTCTCGGCTGGGTAGCGATGATCTCGATCGGCGCGATCTACCACATGATCCCGAAACTGTTCGGCCGCGCGCAGATGCACAGCACCGGCCTGATCAACGCGCACTTCTGGCTCGCGACCATCGGTACCGTGCTGTACATCGCTTCGATGTGGGTCAACGGCATCACTCAAGGCCTGATGTGGCGTGCAATCAACGACGACGGCACCCTCACCTACTCGTTCGTCGAAGCGCTGCAGGCCAGCCACCCTGGCTTCATCGTCCGAGCTCTGGGCGGTGCGTTCTTCGCCAGCGGCATGCTGCTGATGGCTTACAACGTATGGCGCACCGTTCGCGCCTCGAACCCGGCTGAAGCCGAAGCCGCCGCCAAGATCGCCGTAGTTGGAGCTCACTGATGAAGCATGAAGCTGTCGAGAAGAATATTGGTCTGCTGGCCTTCTTCATGGTCATCGCCGTCAGCGTCGGTGGCCTGACCCAAATCGTTCCGCTGTTTTTCCAGGACGTCACCAACAAGCCGGTCGAAGGCATGAAGCCGCGCACCGCCCTTGAACTGGAAGGCCGCGACGTTTACATCGCCAACGGCTGTGTCGGCTGCCACTCGCAGATGATCCGACCGTTCCGTGCCGAAACCGAACGCTATGGCCACTACTCGGTCGCCGGTGAAAGCGTCTGGGATCACCCGTTCCTGTGGGGTTCCAAACGTACCGGTCCGGACCTGGCCCGCGTCGGCGGTCGTTACTCCGATGACTGGCAGCGTGCGCACTTGTACAACCCGCGCAACGTCGTCCCCGAGTCGAAAATGCCGGCCTACCCGTTCCTCGTAGAAAACAAGCTCGATGGCAAAGACACGGCCAAGAAAATGGAAGTGTTGCGCACGCTTGGCGTCCCTTACACCGACGAAGACATCGCCGGTGCAAGAGATGCCGTGAAGGGCAAAACCGAAATGGACGCGCTGGTGGCCTATCTGCAAGGCCTGGGCACCATCATCAAAAGCAAACGGTGATTCTGATGGATATCGGGATGATTCGAGGCCTGGGTACCGTTGTCGTGATGGTTGCCTTCATCGGCCTGGCGTTGTGGGTGTTCAGCCCCAAGCGCAAGTCGGAGTTTGAAGACGCGACCTTGCTGCCCTTCGCGGATGATCCCGAAGCCATCAAGCACGTCGAGCAAGCTTCTAGGAGTAACAAAGAATGACTACATTCTGGAGTCTGTACGTCACAGTCCTCAGTCTCGGTACGATCTTTTCCCTGACCTGGCTGTTGCTGTCGACCCGCAAGGGCCAGCGCAGCGAACAGACGGACGAGACGGTCGGCCACTCCTTCGACGGGATCGAGGAGTACGACAACCCGCTGCCGAAATGGTGGTTCATGCTGTTCGTGGGCACTATCGTGTTTGCTCTGGGTTACCTGGTGCTGTATCCGGGCCTGGGCAACTGGAAAGGTCTGCTGCCGGGCTACAACTACCTCGATACCGAGAAGCAGACCGCGTTCGCCAACGGCCAGACCGGCTGGACCGGCGTTCACGAGTGGGAAAAGGAAATGGCCCGTTCGGACGCCAAGTTCGGTCCGATCTTCGCCAAGTTCGCCGCCATGCCGATCGAAGAAGTCGCCAAGGATCCACAAGCCCTGAAGATGGGTGGCCGTCTGTTCGCCTCCAACTGCTCGGTCTGCCACGGCTCCGACGCCAAGGGCGCTTATGGTTTCCCCAACCTGACCGACGCCGACTGGCGCTGGGGCGGCGAGCCGGAAACCATCAAGACCACCATCATGGGCGGTCGTCACGCGGTGATGCCGGCCTGGGCAGAAGTGATCGGCGAGCAAGGCGTGGCCGACGTGGCCGCGTTCGTGCTGACCAATCTGGATGGCCGCAAGCTGCCGGAAGGCACCAAGGCAGACCCGGCCAACGGCCAGAAACTGTTCGCTGCCAACTGCGTGGCCTGCCACGGCCCGGCGGGCAAGGGTACGCCAGCCATGGGCGCACCCGACCTGACTCACCCGGCCGCGTTCATCTACGGTTCGAGCTTTGCACAACTACAGCAGACCATCCGTTACGGCCGTCAGGGCCAGATGCCTGCCCAGGAACAACTGCAGGGCAACGACAAGGTTCACCTGCTGGCGGCTTACGTTTACAGCCTGTCCCACGGTGAAAAACCTGCGGAAGCCGAGGCCCAGTAAGGCCGACGCCTGAAGCAAACAAAGCGGCCCCGCCAATGAGAATTGGCGGGGCCGCTTTGCATTCCGGCACCTTCATGATTTGAGACGAATGCTCGATGGACGCTTAATGAGGTGCCCTGTAGCTTGTCGTTCGACACATTGACCTCAAGGAAGAAAACCAATGCGAGAATCTGATCACGACTGCGTTCAACCCCATGACGATTTCCTTTACGCCTATTCGGAAATTCAAACCACACCTACCGAAGCCCCTGCCAGCGACAAAACAAAAACAGTCGAACGCGCCGAGAAGAGTAACGGCAACGGGCTGGACAGTCTCGGAGGTGGAAAACTGGTTTGATGCCGCTCCAGACAGGCATGTCAGCGTATTCCGGAGGCTCGTTCGCGAGAACGGGACCAAGGATCGTCTATAGTCAATTGATCTGCATCATGCTTTGTTACATTCGCTACACCATTCATGATTTTTCCCCAACGCGACCAAAGGTCGCACCCGTTCGTCGGTAGTACAGGCGTATCATTGCGCCACCGCAACACCCCTTTTTGACCCCGGCCGGCACGTATCGACCGAGGCATTTTTCCACTGCCGTGGGATGCAATGATGAGCAACCAGATTCCGGTACACGACGTCACGCCACCCAGCAAGAACGCAAACAACAGCGTCGACCTTTACGCCTCTCGAGAAAAAATCTACACCCGTGCTTTCACTGGCCTGTTCCGCAATCTGCGGATGGCAGGCGGCGCCGCCCTGTTCCTGCTGTATTTCGGTACGGTATGGCTGAACTGGGGCGGCCATCAGGCCGTATGGTGGAACCTGCCGGAGCGCAAATTCTTCATTTTCGGCGCCACGTTCTGGCCCCAGGACTTCATTCTGCTTTCGGGCCTGTTGATCATCGCTGCGTTCGGCCTGTTTTTCATCACCGTGTATGCCGGCCGGGTCTGGTGTGGTTACACCTGTCCGCAAAGCGTCTGGACATGGATTTTCATGTGGTGCGAGAAGGTCACCGAAGGCGACCGCAACCAGCGCATCAAGCTCGACAAGACGCCGATGAGCGCCAACAAGTTCCTGCGTAAATTCGCCAAGCACGCGCTGTGGCTGCTGATCGGTTTCGTCACCGGCATGACCTTCGTCGGTTACTTCTCGCCGATCCGCGAACTGGTAATCGAATTCTTCACAGGGCAAGCCGATGGCTGGTCGTATTTCTGGGTCGGTTTCTTCACCCTGGCCACGTACGGCAATGCCGGCTGGCTGCGTGAGCAGGTGTGCATCTACATGTGTCCGTATGCACGCTTCCAGAGCGTGATGTTCGACAAGGACACGCTGATCGTTTCCTACGACCCGCGTCGCGGTGAAAGCCGTGGTCCGCGCAAGAAAGGCATCGACTACAAGGCTCAGGGCCTGGGCGACTGCATCGACTGCACCATGTGCGTCCAGGTCTGCCCGACCGGCATCGACATCCGCGACGGCCTGCAGATCGAATGCATCGGTTGCGCCGCGTGCATCGACGCCTGCGACAGCATCATGGACAAGATGGATTACCCTCGCGGGCTGATCAGCTACACCACCGAGCACAACTTGTCCGGGCAGAAAACCCATAAACTGCGGCCACGCCTGATCGGTTATGCCGTGGTGCTGCTGGCGATGATCAGCCTGTTGGTGACGGCCTTCTTCATGCGTTCGCTGGTGGGTTTCGACGTCAGCAAGGACCGCGTGCTGTATCGCGAAAACGCCGAAGGCCGGATCGAAAACGTCTACAGCCTGAAGATCATGAACAAGGATCAGCGCGACCACACCTACGTGCTGGAAGCCGCCGGTTTGCCGGATCTGCGCCTGCAAGGCAAACGCGAGATCAAAGTGCCGGCCGGGGAAATCTTCAGCATGCCGGTCGAGCTGTCGAGCGCGCCTGAACAATTGCCTTCGAGCACCAACGAGGTGAAATTCATCCTCAGGGATGCCGATGACGACAGCGTCCACGTAGAAGCCAAGAGCCGGTTCATCGGCCCACAAAATCGTTGAGAGAACTGAACATGCCCGCAGCAAACGCCGCAAGTCCCTGGTACAAGCACCTTTGGCCATGGATCATCATCGGGATTCTGGCCTGTTCGGTGACCCTGACGCTGTCCATGGTGACCATCGCGGTGAACAACCCGGATAACCTGGTCAACGACAACTACTACGAGGCCGGCAAAGGCATCAACCGTTCGCTGGACCGTGAATTGCTGGCGCAGACCCTGAAGATGCGCGCCGCCGTGCACCTGGATGACGTCACCGGAGAAGTCGACCTGCGCCTGAGCGGCGACAGCCAGCCGAAAACCCTGGAACTGAACCTGATCTCGCCGACCCAGCCGGAAAAGGATCGCAAGATCGTCCTGGCCCGCAGCGAGACTGAACAGGGCCGCTACATCGGCCAGTTGAGCGACAAGATCGAAGGCCGGCGCTTTGTTGAGTTGCTGGGCACTCAGGACGACCACGTGTGGCGGATGTTCGAGGAGGAGCTGGTGAGTCATGACAAGGACTTGTTGCTGGGTGATGAGCCGCTTCAAGGCGCTGAAGACCTGAAGAAATAAAGCCGCGCTTCGCGCATCGCGAGCAGGCTCGCTCCCACAGGTTTTGTGAACGCCGCAAACCCAATGTGGGAGCGAGCCTGCTCGCGATGAGGCCCTCCCGGACGACGATTTAGCTGATGAACACCCCACTCCCCTGTTACCACTGCGCCCTGCCCGTCCCGTCCGGCAGCCGCTTCACCGCCGTCGTGCTCGGGGAGTCCCGCGAGTTCTGCTGCCCCGGCTGCCAGGCGGTGGCCGAAGCCATCGTCGCCGGCGGGCTGGAAAGCTATTACCAGCATCGCAGCGAAGCTTCGGCCAACCCCGAAGCGCTGCCGGTGCAACTGGTGGACGAGCTTGAGCTGTACGACCGCGCCGACGTGCAGCAACCCTTCGTGCGCCACGAAGGTGAACTGGCCGAAACCACGCTGTTGATGGAAGGCATCAGTTGCGCCGCGTGCGGCTGGCTGATCGAGAAACACCTGCGCACCCTGCCCGCCGTGGCCGAAGCGCGGCTGAACCTGTCCAACCATCGCCTCTACGTACGTTGGGCCGACGGACAATTGCCGCTGAGCCAGATCCTCGGCGAACTGCGCCACATCGGCTATGCCGCGCACCCGTATCAGGCCGACCGCGCCAGCGAGCAACTGGCCAGCGAAAACCGCCTCGCCCTGCGTCAGCTTGGTGTGGCCGGGCTGCTGTGGTTTCAGGCCATGATGGCGACCATGGCCACCTGGCCGGAATTCAACATCGACCTCAGTCCCGAGTTGCACACCATCCTGCGCTGGGTCGCGCTGTTCCTCACCACGCCGATCGTGTTCTACAGCTGCGCGCCGTTTTTCAAAGGGGCCATGCGCGACCTGCGCACCCGTCATCTGACCATGGACGTTTCGGTCTCACTGGCGATCGGCGCGGCTTATATCGCCGGGATCTGGACCTCGATCACCGGGGTCGGCGAGCTGTATTTCGACGCGGTGGGCATGTTCGCGCTGTTCCTGCTTGCCGGACGTTACCTCGAACGCCGCGCCCGAGAGCGTACCGCCGCTGCCACTGCGCAACTGGTCAATCTGTTGCCCGCTTCGTGCCTGCGCCTCGACAACGCCGGCCAGAGCGAACGCATCCTGCTCAGCGAACTGCGCCTCGGTGACCGGGTGCTGGTGCAGCCCGGTTCGGTGCTGCCGGCGGACGGCAAGATCCTCGATGGCCAGTCGAGCATCGACGAGTCGGTGCTGACCGGCGAATACCTGCCGCAACCGCGTACCAAGGGCGATGCGGTCACCGCCGGCACGCTGAACGTGGAAGGCGCGCTGACCGTCGAGGTGCAGGCGCTCGGCCAGGACACGCGGCTGTCGGCAATCGTCCGCCTGCTGGATCGCGCCCAGGCGGAAAAACCACGGCTGGCGGAAATCGCCGACCGCGCCGCGCAATGGTTCCTGTTGCTGTCGCTGATCGCGGCGGCCGCCATCGGCCTGTTGTGGTGGGAACTGGATTCGTCGCGGGCGTTCTGGATCGTCCTCGCCATGCTGGTGGCGACCTGCCCGTGCGCGCTGTCACTGGCGACACCGACCGCCCTCACCGCCGCCACCGGCACTCTGCACAAACTTGGCCTGCTGCTGACGCGCGGCCATGTGCTGGAAGGTCTGAACCAGATCGACACGGTGATCTTCGACAAGACCGGCACTCTCACCGAAGGCCGACTGGTACTGCGCTCGATCCGCCCGCTCGGCGCCCTCGACAGCGATCAATGCCTGAGCCTCGCCGCCGCCCTGGAAAACCGTTCCGAACACCCGATTGCCCGCGCCTTTGGTCGCGCGCCACTGGCTGCCGAAGACGTCCACAGTACGCCGGGCCTGGGGCTTGAAGGCTTGGTCGGCGAACAGCGCTTGCGCATCGGTCAGGCGGATTTTGTCTGTGATCTCAGCGGCGCGCCGGTACCATCGATGCCGAAAGAGCCGGGGCAATGGCTGCTGCTCGGTGACAATCAGGGCCCCCTGGCCTGGCTCGCCCTCGACGACCGTCTGCGCGACGACGCCCCCGCCCTGCTCGCCGCGTGCAAGGCGCGCGGCTGGCGCACGCTGCTGCTGTCGGGCGACAGTTCGCCGATGGTCGCCAGCGTCGCCGCCGAACTGGGCATCGACGAGGCCCGGGGCGGTCTGCGCCCGGACGACAAGCTGCAAGTGCTGCAACAACTGCACAAGGACGGCCGCAAGGTGTTGATGCTCGGCGACGGGGTCAACGACGTGCCGGTGCTGGCTGCTGCGGACATCAGCGTGGCCATGGGCTCGGCCACCGATCTGGCGAAAACCAGTGCCGATGCGGTGCTGCTGTCCAACCGACTTGACGCCTTGGTACAAGCCTTCACGCTGGCGCGCCGCACACGCCGGGTGATCATCGAGAACCTGTTGTGGGCCGCGCTGTACAATGGCCTAATGTTGCCGTTCGCCGCCCTCGGCTGGATCACTCCGGTGTGGGCCGCCGTCGGCATGTCGATCAGTTCGCTGACCGTGGTGCTCAACGCCCTGCGCCTGACTCGCCTGCCGAGCGCGCCGGCCGTTAGCGCCACGTCAGAAACCCGCCCGCTGCCGGCCTGAGCCGCGCGGGCATGGAGTACAGATGCCAGCTCTCTACGTGATGATTCCGGCCGCGCTGCTGATCGTGGCCATCGCCGTCTACATCTTCTTCTGGGCGGTGGACAGCGGCCAATACGACGACCTCGACGGCCCGGCCCACAGCATCCTGTTCGACGACCAGGACCCGAACCACACCGCTGCGGTGGACGAAGCCAACCCTACAAAAGCGGACGACAAGGCGCCACCCCATGCTTGAACTGGCGCCGCTGCTGGTGTCTGCGTTGATCCTCGGCCTGCTCGGCGGCGGCCATTGCCTGGGCATGTGCGGAGGCTTGATGGGCGCACTGACCCTGGCGATTCCCAAGGAACAACGCAGCCGACGTTTTCGATTGCTGCTGGCCTATAACCTCGGGCGGATTTTCAGTTATGCCACGGCGGGATTACTGATCGGACTGGCCGGATGGGCCGTGGCCAACAGTCCTGCCGCGCTGTTCATGCGCGTGCTCGCCGGTTTGCTGCTGATCGCCATGGGTCTGTATCTGGCGGGCTGGTGGAGCGGCCTGACCCGTATCGAAAGCCTTGGGCGCGGACTGTGGCGTTACATTCAACCCGTCGCCAACCGCTTGCTGCCAGTGTCGAGCCTGCCCCGGGCCTTGCTGCTCGGCGCGCTGTGGGGCTGGCTGCCGTGCGGGCTGGTTTACAGCACGTTGCTGTGGTCGGCCAGTCAGGGCAATGCACTCGACAGCGCGTTGCTGATGCTCGCCTTCGGGCTCGGCACCTGGCCGGTATTGCTGGCCACCGGCCTCGCGGCCGAGCGGGTCACGGCGCTGTTGCGCAAACGCAGCGTGCGCATGGCCGGCGGTCTGCTGGTGATCCTGTTCGGTATCTGGACCCTGCCGGGGCCGCACCAGCACTGGCTGATGGGCCACTGATCCCGTTGATGCAAATCAAGATGCCTTTTTGTGCCCTCCCCTAGACTCGGCACACTGCCAGCCTATCCGGGGGAATGCCCGCATGCTCGACGCCATTCGTTGGGACACCGATTTGATCCGCCGCTACGACCTGGCGGGGCCGCGTTACACCTCGTACCCGACGGCCGTGCAATTTCACAGTCAGGTCGGCACCTTCGACCTGTTCCACGCCCTGCGCGATAGCCGCAAGGCCCTGCGCCCGTTGTCGCTGTACGTGCACGTGCCGTTCTGCGCGAACATTTGCTATTACTGCGCCTGCAACAAGGTCATCACCAAGGATCGCGGCCGCGCGCTGCCCTATCTGCAACGGCTCGAGCAGGAAATCCAGCTGATCGCCTGTCACCTCGACCCGGCGCAGAAAGTCGAGCAACTGCACTTCGGCGGCGGCACGCCGACCTTTCTCAGCCACGATGAATTGCGCCAGTTGATGGCGCACCTGCGCAAGCATTTCAATCTGCTGGATGACGATTCCGGCGACTACGGCATCGAAATCGACCCGCGCGAAGCCGACTGGTCGACCATGGGCCTGCTGCGCGAGCTGGGTTTCAATCGGGTCAGCATCGGCCTGCAGGATCTCGATCCGGCGGTGCAACGGGCGGTCAATCGCCTGCAAAGCCTGGAGGAAACCCGCGCGGTGATCGACGCGGCTCGCACCCTGCAATTTCGCTCGATCAACATCGACCTGATCTATGGCCTGCCCAAGCAGACCCCGGACAACTTCGCCCGTACCGTCGAGGAAGTCATCAGCCTGCAACCGGACCGGCTCTCGGTATTCAACTACGCCCACCTGCCGGAACGCTTCATGCCGCAGCGGCGGATCAACGGCAACGAACTGCCGAGCCCGGCGCAGAAACTGGAAATGCTGCAACGCACCATCGAACAACTGACCGCCGCCGGCTATCGCTACATCGGCATGGACCACTTCGCCCTGCCCGACGATGAACTGGCGATTGCTCAGGAAGAATCGACCCTGCAACGCAATTTCCAGGGCTACACCACCCACGGTCACTGCGACCTGATCGGCCTGGGCGTGTCGGCCATCAGCCAGATCGGCGATCTGTACTGCCAGAACAGCAGCGACCTCAATCACTACCAGAACACCCTCGCCGGCGCGCAACTGGCCACCAGCCGAGGCCTGGTGTGCAACGCTGACGATCGCCTGCGCCGCGCGGTGATCCAGCAACTGATCTGCAATTTCAGCCTGGACTTCGCCGAGATCGAGCGCAGCTTCAACATCGATTTTCAGGGCTACTTCGGCGCGCTCTGGCCACAATTGCAGGGTATGGCGCAGGACGGGTTGATCGAACTGGATCGCGAACGCATCACCGTGCTGCCGGCCGGGCGACTGCTGGTGCGTTCGGTGTGCATGGTGTTCGATGCGTATCTGGAACAGCAGAATCGCCAGCGCTTTTCCCGGGTGATCTGACTTTTCATCAACAACGCAGGGGGCTGCGTATCCATAGCGGTCATCGAAACGGTGCCTTGCACGCCGTCCGAGACACGTTTATCGGCCGTCATCCCTGCGGCGTTTTGCCGGTGGGGCAATCTCGCCACAGGCTGGCCTGAATGTCTTCCAGTGGGTTACCCTTACGCCTTATGTGTGTTTTCCCACAAGGATTTAAGAAATGTCCGAGCCAGTTAAACTGCGCGCTCACAACCAGGCTAATTGCAAGGATTGCAGCCTGGCCCCTCTCTGCCTGCCACTTTCGCTGAATCTGGAAGACATGGAAGCGCTGGACGAAATCGTTAAACGGGGTCGCCCGTTGAAAAAGGGTGAGTTCCTGTTCCGCCAGGGCGACACCTTCGATTCCGTTTATGCAGTACGCTCCGGCGCTCTGAAGACCTTCAGCCTGAGCGATACCGGCGAAGAGCAACTGACCGGTTTCCACCTGCCGAGCGAGCTGGTCGGGCTGTCCGGCATGGACACCGAGAAACACCCGGTGTCCGCCCAGGCCCTGGAAACCACTTCGGTCTGCGAGATTCCGTTCGAACGCCTCGATGAACTGGCCCTGCAACTGCCGCAGCTACGCCGTCAGCTGATGCGCGTGATGAGCCGGGAAATCCGCGACGACCAACAGATGATGTTGCTGCTGTCGAAGAAAACCGCCGACGAGCGCATCGCCACGTTCCTGGTCAACCTGTCGGCGCGTTTCCGCGCTCGCGGCTTCTCGGCCAACCAGTTCCGCCTGAGCATGTCGCGCAATGAAATCGGCAACTACCTGGGGCTGGCGGTGGAAACCGTGTCCCGGGTCTTCACCCGCTTCCAGCAGAACGAACTGATCGCCGCCGAGGGCAAGGAAATCCACATCCTCGACCCGATCCAGCTCTGCGCCCTGGCTGGCGGCTCGCTCGAAGTCTGATCTCGACCCGCGGCCGAGCGAATCGTTTCAGCCGCGGGTATACTGCGCCGTTTGCAGCCCTGCCAGGACACCTCGACGATGGTCTTCGACTCCTTCGACATCAAATCCCTGATCCGCCCCGTGATCGACTTCCCGAAACCGGGTGTGATCTTTCGCGACATCACCCCGCTGTTCCAGTCGCCCAAGGCTCTGCGCCTGGTGATGGACAGCTTCGCCCACCGCTATGTCGAAGCCGACTTCACCCACATCGGTGCGATGGATGCGCGTGGTTTCCTGATCGGTTCGGTACTGGCCTATCAGTTGAACAAGCCGCTGGTGTTGTTCCGCAAGCAGGGCAAGCTGCCGGCGGACGTGCTGGCCGAAGGTTACGCGTCCGAGTACGGCGAAGCGTTCCTCGAAGTGCACGCCGACAGCCTGTGCGAAGGCGACTCGGTGGTGATGTTCGATGACCTGATCGCCACCGGCGGCACGCTGATCGCAGCGGCCAACCTGATCCGCCGCATGGGCGCCCGCGTTCATGAAGCAGCGGCGATCATCGATCTGCCGGAACTGGGTGGTTCGCAGCGTCTTGAGGACATGGGGATTCCGACGTTCTGCCTGACGCAGTTTGCGTTGACTGATAAATAAGCGGCGCCTGCCATTACGCCTTCGCGAGCAAGCCCGCCCCCACATTCGACCGCATTCCCCTGATGGAACATGGTCGAATGTGGGAGCGGGCTTGCTCGCGAATGGGCCGGCAGCCTCACTGCAAAATCTAAAGTCCCATCTGTTTGCTGATGATCTCGTTCATCACTTCCCGCGTCCCGCCGCCAATCGACAGAATCCGGTTATCCCGATACAGCCGCTCCACCAGACTTTCGCGCATATAACCCAACCCACCAAGAATCTGCACCGCTTCGTTGGTGATGCGGTCCGAAGTGTCCGTGGCAAAGTTCTTGGCCATGGAAATCTCCTTGATCACGCTCTGCCCCGCCGCCATCTTCGCTGCCTGCCGGTAGGTGAACTCCCGCGAGACTTCCAGCGCCGTGGCCATTTCCGCGAGGCGATGCTTGATCACCTGGAACTTGCCGATGGGTTTGCCGAACGCTTCACGTTCCTTCGCCCACTTCAGACTCTCTTCCAGCGCCAATTGCGCGGTCATGTTGGCCATCAGCGCCAGCGCCAGACGTTCGCTCTGGAAGTTGCCCATGATGCAGGCGAACCCCATGTTCTCCGCGCCAATCAGGTTTCCTAAGGGCACCCGGCAATCATCGAAGAACAATTCAGCCGTGTCCGACGCCCACCAGCCCATTTTCTTCAGCGGCCGGCCGACGGTGAAACCCGGCGTGCCCTTCTCGATCAACAACAGGCTGATGCCGCCAAAACCGGGCGCACCGGTACGCACCGCGACGGTGTAGTAATCGGCGCGCTCACCACTGGTAATGAAAGTTTTGCTGCCGCTGACTCGATAGTGGTCGCCATCGCGTACGGCGCGGGTCTGCAGATTGGCGACGTCGGAACCGCCGCCCGGTTCGGTGACGGCCAAGGCGCTGATTTTCTCGCCGCTGAGCACTAGGGGGACGACGCGGTCACGAACTTCAGGCCGGGCCCATTTGATGATCGGCGGCAATCCGATGTCGAGCGAGCCGAGCCCGGCGACCAGCCCGCCGGAGCCGCAACGCATCAGTTCTTCGCTGGCGGCGATCTTGGCGAACAGATCACCTTCGTGACTGCCGCCCAGCGCTTCGGGGTAACCGATGCCGAGGATGCCGGCCGCACCGGCCTTCAGGTACAGCTCACGGGGAAAGCTTTCGGCTTCTTCCCACGCATCGACGTCCGGCAGGATCTCGCGCTCGACGAAACGTCTGACGCTGTCGCGGACCATTTGGTGGCTGGGGTCGAAGTATTCCTGGAAGGCGGGCATCGGCGAACTCCATGGAAGGGTTCGCCGAACTTAACCGAGCGCTTGCTTGGTTTTCAACAGGATTGTGTGGCTCAGAGGGAAATCGGCTTGCGCCCGGCAAACGAGTGAGCCAGCGTGCCGCCGTCCACCAGTTCCAGTTCGCCACCCAGCGGCACGCCGTGAGCGATGCGCGAGGCGATCAAGCCTTTGTTCTGCAGCAACTGGGCGATGTAGTGTGCCGTCGCTTCACCTTCCACGGTCGGGTTGGTGGCGAGGATGACTTCGGTGAAGGTGCCCGCCTCTTCGATCCGCGCCATCAATTGCGGAATGCCGATGGCTTCCGGGCCCAGGCCGTCCAGCGGCGAAAGGTGCCCCTTGAGCACGAAGTAGCGACCACGGAAGCCGGTCTGCTCGACCGCGTAGACGTCCATCGGCCCTTCCACCACGCACAGCAGCGTGTCGTCGCGGCGGGTGTCGGCGCATTGCGGGCACAGATCGTCTTCGGTCAGCGTGCGGCACTGGCGGCAGTGTCCGACCCCTTCCATGGCCTGGCTCAAGGCCTGGGCCAGGCGCGTACCGCCGCTGCGATCACGTTCGAGCAACTGCAACGCCATACGCTGGGCAGTTTTCTGACCCACGCCCGGCAAGGTTCGCAGGGCGTCGATCAGTTGGCGAATCAAAGGGCTGAAGCTCATGGGGAAAAAGTCCGACAAAACAACGAGACGCGGTTTATACCCGCGCCTCCGGCCAGCGTCAAATCCTCAGTCCTGGGCGACCTTCACCACCAGTTTGCCGAAGTTGCGCCCCTCCAGCAGCCCGATAAACGCCTCAGGCGCCTGCTCCAGGCCCTCGACCACGTCCTCGCGGAATTTCACCTTGCCGTCGCGCACCCACGGCACCATGGCACTGATGAATTCCGGCTGTCGGTCGCCGTAGTCGTCGAACACGATGAAACCTTGAATCCGTACGCGTTTGGTCAGCAAGGTGCGTTGCAACATGGGCAGGCGATCCGGGCCTTTCGGCGCTTCCGAAGCGTTGTAGCCGGCAATCAGGCCACACAACGGAACCCGCGCCTTGGGATTGAGGAGCGGCACGACGGCATCGAAGACATGGCCGCCGACGTTTTCGTAATAGATGTCGATGCCATTGGGGCAGGCCTTGGCCAGTTGTTCGGCAAAGTCCGGCGCCTTGTGATCGATACAGGCGTCGAAGCCCAGTTCCTCGACCACGTATTTGCACTTCTCGGCACCACCAGCCACGCCGACGGCGCGCAGACCTTTGATCTTCGCCACCTGGCCGACCACCGAGCCCACTGCGCCGGAAGCGGCGGCGACCACCAGGGTCTCCCCTTCTTTCGGCTGACCGATGTCCATCAAACCCATGTAAGCGGTCATGCCCGGCATGCCCAGCACGCCGAGCGCCATCGACGGGCTCGGCAGGCCCGACGGAATCGGGATGATGTTGCGGCCATCGCTGATGCTGTGGCTTTGCCAACCGGTGGCACCGACGACCAGATCGCCAGGGTGGAATTTCGGATGACGCGACTGCTCGACCCGGCTGACAGCGCCACCGGTCATCACTTCGCCGATTTGTACCGGCGCCGCGTAGGACGGCGCGTCACTCATGCGTCCGCGCATGTAGGGATCGAGCGACAGATACAGGGTCTTGAGCAACACCTGGCCGTCCTCAAGGTCCGGCAGCGCCTCGCGCTCCAGACGGAAATTCTCGGGCGTCGGCGCGCCCACCGGACGCGAGGCCAGCACGAAGCGTTGATTGAGGGTCAGAGGGTCGGACATGTCGGCTTCTCCTTTGAATGATGAATTCGGGGGTATAGGAAGCAGACCCTTGGGGCGGTGGGGTGTTCGATGTTTATTCCGGCAAATCGTGTTGACGCTTTCGCGAGCAAGCCCGCTCCCACATTTGAAATGCAATCCCATATGGGAGCGGGCTTGCTCGCGAAGGCGTCATTACAGCCAACACATCTCTACCGGCCAGAAACAAAAATGCCAGGCGCACTGCCTGGCATTTTGTGTAGCTCATCTGTCGCCGGATGGCGAATCAGAACGGCAGTTTCATACCGGCCGGCAGGTTCATGCCAGCGGTCATGCTGCCCATTTTCGCCTGGCTGTTGGCTTCGATCTGACGCACAGCGGCGTTGACGGCTGCGGCCACCAGATCCTCGACCACTTCACGGTCGTCTTCGTCCAGGCCCGGCAGTACGCTCGGGTCGATGCTGACTTTTTTCACGTCATGACGACCGGTCATCACCACGGTGACCAGATCGCCACCGGCTTTGCCGGTGACTTCGGCGTTGGCCAGTTCTTCCTGCATCTTGGCCATTTTTTCCTGCATCTGCTGCGCCTGCTTCATCAGGCCGGCCATGCCACCTTTCATCATGGGAATCACCTCAAAAGTACTTGGATCAAAACAGCGCCCGGCCATACAGGCCGGACGCCCTCAGTTATTAGCCCTGACTGACCAGGGCGTCGACAGGTTCAATAGTATCGTGTCGCACGACCGCACCGAACTGCTGGACCATCTGCTGGATGAACGGATCGCCGTGGATCGATTCCTCCGCCTCGCGCTGACGGTTGGCACGGCGCCGGGACGCGGCCTGGGCCGGGGTTTCCTGCTCGGGCTTGATCAGCTCGATGGCCAGGGTCAGCGTGCGCCCGTGGAACTGGTTCAACGCATCGTTCAGACGACGCTGCTGGGTGGCGTTGAACAAGGCGCTGTGGGCCGGGTCCAGGTGCATCAGCCAGTGATCGCCATCGACCGCGATCAGCGTGCAGTTGGCGGCGATGCTGCCGGTCATGCCGGAGATCGGCAGTTGCGGGAACAGCTCCAGCCATTGCAGGGCCAGACCGGTGGCCGGCGCGGCGGCAGGTTCCGGCTCGGGCTCGGGGGCCGGTTCTGCAGCGTGTTCGCTGGCCAGATCGTCGAGGTAACTGTAGGCCGAATCCATGTCCGGCTCGATGTAGTCCTCGTCCAGCGGCGGCTCGTCGTCCATGTCCATGCCCGGCGTGGCAGCATCGACTTCGGCCACTGACGGTTCGGGGATTGGCGCGGCGGCCCACTCCGGGGCGTCCGGCACGACGCTGTCCGGAGTCGGCAGTGGCATTGGCGGCAAATCGGGTTGTTCGGCGGTGGTTTCCAGAACGGGCTCCACCGCTGGCTGCTGCACAGGCGCCGGTTCTACCGGGTCATTCCACGGCAGATCGACAACTTCCTCAACGGCAACCGGCTCTGGCTCTGGCTCTGGCTCAGGAACGGGTTCCGGCACAATCACCTGGGCAACCGGTGCAGGCTCGGGAGCAGGCGCAGGCGTAACCACCGGTGCTGGCGCGGGTGTGGGTGCAACAGCCGCAGCAACTACCGGCGCAGGTTTCGGCGCGGCAGCCACTGAGTTTGCGGAATCAACTGTGGCCTGGCTGATCCCCACTGGCTTTAGCGGTTGCCTCGGGGCGTCTGCCGTGTCCGCCGGCCGGAAGGCCAGCATCCGCAGCAGGACCATTTCGAAGCCGCCTCGCGGGTCCGGCGCCAGCGGCAAGTCGCGGCGGCCGATCAGGCCCATCTGGTAATAGAACTGCACGTCTTCGGCCGGCAACGCCTGCGCCAGGGCCAACACCCGGTCACGGTCGCCATGACCGTTGTCGACACCTTCCGGCAAGGCCTGGGCGATGGCGACACGGTGCAGCACATTGAGAATTTCCGAGAGCACGCCGTTCCAGTCCGGCCCCTGTTCGGCCAGATGGCGCACGGCTTCGAGCAACGCCTTGGCGTCGCCTTCAATCAGCGCGTGCAACACGTCGTAGACCTGACCGTGATCCAGCGTACCGAGCATCGCCCGCACATCGGCGGCCAATACCTTGCCTTCACCGAAGGCGATGGCCTGGTCGGTCAGGCTCATGGCGTCACGCATCGAACCGTCCGCCGCGCGGCCGAGCAGCCACAGGGCGTCGTCTTCGAACGGGACGTTTTCGGCGCCCAGAACGTGGGTCAGATGCTCGACCACCCGCTCAGGCGTCATGTTCTTCAGGGAGAACTGCAGGCATCGCGACAAAATCGTTGCCGGAAGTTTCTGCGGGTCGGTGGTCGCCAGGATGAACTTGACGTAGGGCGGCGGCTCTTCGAGGGTTTTCAGCAGCGCATTGAAGGAATGGCTGGAGAGCATGTGCACTTCGTCGATCAGGTAGACCTTGAAGCGCCCGCGGCTCGGGGCGTACTGCACGTTGTCGAGCAGTTCGCGGGTATCCTCGACCTTGGTCCGGCTCGCGGCGTCGATCTCGATCAGGTCGACGAAACGGCCTTCATCGATCTCGCGGCACACCGAACACTCGCCACACGGGCTTGAAGTGATACCTGTTTCACAGTTCAGGCATTTGGCGATGATCCGCGCAATCGTGGTCTTGCCGACGCCCCGCGTACCCGTGAAGAGGTAGGCGTGGTGCAGGCGCTGGCTGTCCAAGGCATTGATCAGAGCCTTGAGCACATGGGTCTGGCCGACCATTTCGCGGAACGAGCGCGGACGCCATTTACGTGCAAGAACCTGATAACTCATCGAAAACCGTCGCGGCAAAGGAAGCAGAAGCGGCTAATGCTAGCGGAGCAGGGGCAAAATTGCATCCGGTGTGCTCGTCTATTCTGGCTAAGCTGCATGGGCAGGGGCTTTTATCGGTTCGGGATCGGGAATTACCGGAGCGTTTATGCGGTGGGCCGTGGGGGCAATACTGGGAATCAGCCTGAGCGCGATGGCGTCGCAACCGCCGCTGCGCTTCGCCGTTGCCGACAGCTGGGCGATGCCGATGGTGCAGATCGAACGCGGCCGCCCGACCCAGGGCATCCTCTACGACATGATGCTCAGCCTCGCGACCCAGGTCGGCGTGCCGACGCAATTTCACGTCCTGCCCCGCGCCCGGGTGCAGAACGCCATGGAACACGGCGAAGTCGACGTGCGCTGCTATGCCGCACAATCGTGGCTGCCGAACCTGTCCGGCGATTACATCTGGAGTCTGCCGCTGTTCTTCCAGCGCGACCTGCTGATCAGCCGTCAGGGGTCGCCGGTCCAGTCCGACCCGGCCCACCTGCCCCGCCAGTCGATCGGCACCGTCCTCGGCTACAGCTACCCCACGCTGCAACCAATATTCGACGCCGACCGACTCTCGCGCGAAGACGCGCGCAATCAGGAGCAGGTGCTCGACAAACTGCTGGCCGGCCGCTATCGCTACGCCGTGAGCAATCAATGGACCCTGGACTGGTTCAATCAGCGCCTGCTGCCGGGGCAACAACTGCAAGCGGTGGCGGTGTTGCAGGAACAGAAGGTCGGTTGCTATGTGCGCAACGATCCGAACGTGCCGGTGCAGCAGATATTGAGGACGTTGCTGCGGATGAAAATGTCGGGGGAGATTGATGACATCATTCGGTTGTATACCGGCAGCTCGGGCAGTGAACCGTGAGCCCGACCCTCAATGCCCCGCCGTATCGCGAAACCGCTGGTACTCGTGATACTCGACCCACGCCACGACATCGTACGGCACGTAAAGCTTCAGCCTGGCCCGGGAGATGGCGATGTACACGGCGCAGATCCGCTGATCGAACGCGTAGGCGTCCTTGAACTTCTCGTTGGTCAGCAGCCCCGGTGTCAGTAGCACCTTGTCGAACTCCATGCCACCCGCCTCTTCCGCCAGCATCAGCAGGCAGCCGTTGCCGGCGTTGTCGATCATTCGGTTCAGGCGTGTCAGGTCGGCAATCATGAAACCGTTTTCCAGCTTGGCCTTGACCCGCAGAAACGACTCGTCGAACCGGTTGGCGTCGCACACAGCCTGCCAGTCGGGCAGATCGCTGAAGTACGGATGCACGCCGTTTTCGCTGAATTCGGAACGGTAGAAGTCCGGCTTGAACAGTTCGATGGCGGTGGCCATGAAATGCTTGAGTTCATCCTGAGTGCGCTTGTCCGGAAATCTGAACTTGCAGTTGGCATCGTGCAGGTGGATGGCCCAGATCATCGTGTCCCACGGCGATGCCGTCAGCACCACGCAGCCTTCGGGCGGCACGAACCCTTCTGGATATTCCTTGATCAGGACGTCAGCATCACTGGCGCCTTCGAACGGTATCTTGCCCTTCTGCGAGTGCCGGGCGATCAGCGGGTTGACCAGCCGCTCGACGTTGCGACCCGAACGCACGGAATAGCTGATATCGCTCTGGCGAACCTCACGGTGCCGTTTGACCGGCACACCGCTGGCCTGCTGGTACTCGTCGCCGAGGGTGATCAGCACTTGGCGGCCACGTTCGATGATCTGCAACAGCGACCCGGGAATATCCTGGCTCTCGTCGATCAGCACGTGCGTGTAGCGCGCCGGCACCACGCAACCAGCAATGCAGGCCCGCTTGATCATCAGCAGCGCTTCGAACCCGGTCTGGCTGCCCCACGCCGGGTTGAGTTCGAGATAGCCCCACACCCGGCTCGAATACTCCAGCAACACCTGAGCGTCCACGCTGGAGAGCGGCTGGTTGAAATGTGGAAGATGCTTCGCCGAAAAAGTGTGATCGCGGAAGCGGCAGTAGCGCTCGATCACCTTGAGGCAGAGTTCAAGGGTCGCCTGCCCGTCGTGGTGGCGAAAGCCGAAGATATTCAGTTCCTGCGCCAGCGCCTGGCGACTGAGGATCCGAGTCGCCCCTTCAGCCTGAGGCCTGCGCCCGAGCATCAGCGACTGTGCAAACGCCAGGAAGGTCTTGCCAGCCTTCTTCTCGCTCGGCCCCACCATGCGCTGGCGAAGGACTTCCAGCTTGGCCGGGGTGCGCGCCAGCAACAGAGTCTTTTCCGGGCGCAGGTGCTCCAGCAACGCCACCAGCAGATGGCTTTTGCCGATTCCTGCGTAGCCTTGAACGTGCAGGTCTTCGTCCAGATTGGCGCGGAAGGTTCTGACCAGTTTGTCCTGTGCCGGGCTCAACCAGCGCTCGCGGTAACGGGGCGTCACAATCGACTGGCTGAACGGGTCATGGCTGCGATGGCGCCGCACCTTGTATTCGAAGTCCCACTGGCCGTCGGGCAACAAGTAGTCGCGTGCGGATACTTCTTCGGCCAACAGAAAACGCAGGTTCAGAGGATTCAGGACCTTCAGGCCGAAATACAGTTTGCGCGGGTCGAACAGTCGCTGCGCTTCCGACAGCAGGCTCGCATTCGTAGACTGACGGGTGTCGACAGCCCACGCCAACAGCTTGGCCAGAACCTTCTCTGCCGCCACGGCGCCGAGATCCTGCTCTTTCGTCTGCACCAGATTCTGGATGACCAGCACCGCTGCCAATTCCGGATCGGTCAGGCTTTCGAGCGCTTTTGCGCCACCCGCCTGCAACAGGTTCGCGCAGGTTTCATCCGTGACGGGCAAGAACACAGGGCTGGATAGATCGGAATGTTCCGGGAGCATAAAACCTCGCGGCCAGGGCGCAGACCTTGCTGGGTCGATCCTGGCCAGACTCTTCATTTATTTCGGTGGCTGCGAGTATGCGGGATTGCAGGGGAAATGATTACCCTGTGTCGACGCCATCGCGAGCAGGCTCGCTCCCACAGGGTGTGCTGACTCGAACGCCAAATCGCAGGCATAAAAAAACCGCAGTGGGCGAAACCCATGCAGTTCGGTGTTGATTCGTTCGATGTTCGTTAAGGTGGTAACCCTACCAGCCACACCCCGGCACACAATGTTCCCGCTGTGGCTGCTGCCTTCCGGCTCTGACCAGGTTCACGGGTAATCGTTGCGGGGGGACCGATAGGGTCACCATAACGACGCTCACCTGTCGGCGAGCCGCGCCATTGTACCTATCTGAGACGAAGTTACAACCGCTCGTTGCAGATTAAAAATATGAAGGGCTTCAAGCACTTGCTATTGCGCCTGAAGCACCTCGTCCGCGCGGCCGCCCTCTTGCTGGATCACCAGATGAATGAAGTGCAGCTTGGCGATCGCCGCCGGCGGCAGGACAAACGGATAGAAATCCGGCTGGCCCATGCTGCGCGACAGTTCGTTGAGCATGCCGGCCAGTTCGATCCACGCGTTGACGAACGACAGGAATGCCGCGCCGCCGGGATGCTCCGGGTCGTACAGGGTGCTCGACGGAAACGGCTGGTAGTCGAGGTCCATCTCCCGGGCGCTCATGCCGAAACTCAACGCCGTATCCACCGCGTCCATCATGTGCAGGTAATGCGCCCAGGTTTCCGCCCAGTCCTCCCACGGGTGCATGGTGGCGTAGGCGCTGACGTAGTGCTGCGACCAGTCCGCCGGCGCGCCCTGTTGATAATGCCGTTCCAGCGCCTCGGCATAACTGGCGCGCTCGTCGCCGAACAGGTTGCGGAAGGAACCGAGCCACGGGCCGTTGTCGATCAGGCGATCCCAGTAGTAATGCCCGACCTCATGGCGAAAGTGCCCGAGCAGCGTGCGATAAGGTTCGTGCATCTGCGCCCGGACGCGCTCGCGGTGGGCGTCGTCGGCTTCTTCGATGTCGAGGGTGATCAGGCCGTTGGCGTGGCCGGTCATGGGTGCATTGCCTTGCAGATCGACGCCGATGAAATCGAAGGCCAGGCCGGTGGCTTCGTCGACGGTTTTCGGGACGACCGACAGGCCAAGGCTGATCAGTTGCGCGACCAGCCGCCGCTTGGCGATTTCCACCTTGCGCCAGCGTTCGGGGTTTTCCGGGACGGACAGGTCGGGGATGGTGCGATTCAGATCGCAGGCCGCGCACAGGGTGTCGTGATCATTGGCGGGCAGCAGCCAGTTGCAGGCCGCCGGGGTGTCGAGATTGGCGCAGCGCCGGAACAGCCCGGCGTCGGGATCGACGTCCAGCGTCCAGGTGCCCTCTTGCGGCCCCGGCTGCAACGAGGTCAGTCGACTGTGTTCCGGTTGATAACCCAGTGCCGCGTTGCAGGCCAGGCACTGGCTGTTGCGAAAGAACAGCGACTGGCCGCAGCGACACGGCCAAACTTTGCTGTTGCGCGAGGATTCGCCCATGAACGGCGCGACGATGCGGGAACTGAGCTGCTCGAAAAAGCGGTACATGGCGATCTCTCCCTTGGGCTTGCCAAGACTAGATCATTCCCGCGAGTTGATCGTTCCCGCGCGTTGCATCAGGCGGAAATACCGTGTCCTTTCAGGAACGCGATAAACGCCTCCTCATCCATGACCCTCACGCCCAGTTCGTTGGCCTTGGTCAGTTTCGACCCCGCACCCGGCCCGGCGACTACGCAGTGAGTCTTGGCTGACACGGAACCGGCGACCTTGGCGCCAAGGCTTTCCAGGTGTTCTTTGGCGACATCGCGGCTCATCAACTCGACCTTGCCGGTCAGCACCCAGGTTTCCCCGGCCAGCGGCAGGCCTTCGACGACTTTCTTTTCGCTCTGCCAGTGCATGCCGAAATCGCGCAGTTGCTTTTCGGCGTCTTCAGCCAGTTGACGATGCTCGGGCAAGGCAAAAAACTCGCGTACCGAATTGGCCTGCTTCTCCGGCAATGCCTGGCGCATGTCCAGCCAGTCAGCGTTCATCACCCCTTCCAGCGATTCGAACTTGTCAGCCAGCTTCTGCGCCCCGCCCGGCCCCACCGAAGGAATGTGCAGCTTGTCGAGGAAGCCGCCCAGCGTGGTGCTGGCGGCAAACTCGGCACCCAGCTCGCCCTGATCCTGAATCTGCAAACCGTGGCCCAGCAACTCGGTGATCACCTGCTGGTTGTGTGCATCTTCGAAGAAGCTGTGAATCTCGTGCGCCACTTCCAGACCGATGTCCGGCAGGTACGTCAGCACCTGCGGCAAGGCTTGCTGGACGCGCTCCAGCGACCCCAGCGAGCGGGCCAGCACCTTGGCCGTCTCCTCGCCGACATCCGGGATCCCGAGCGCATAGATGAAGCGCGCCAGCCCCGGCTTCTTGCTGTCTTCGATAGCGGTCAGCAACTTGTTGCTCGACACTTCGGCAAAGCCTTCGAGGTCGACGATGTCGTCGAACTTCAGCGCGTAAAGATCGGCCGGCGAATTGACCAGACCTTCGTCCACCAACTGCTCGACGCTCTTGTCGCCAAGACCTTCGATGTCCATCGCGCGACGGGAGACGAAGTGAATGATCGCCTGCTTGAGTTGCGCACCGCACGCCAGTCGGCCGACGCAGCGATACACCGCGCCTTCGCTGATGGTTTCCTTGCCCTTGCTGCGTTTGACCAGTTGCGTGCGTTCGACATGGGAACCACAAACCGGGCAGCTCTCGGGAATCTGCACCGGCCGCGCGTCTTCGGGACGACGCTCGGTGACGACCTGCACCACTTGCGGGATCACGTCACCGGCGCGGCGAATGATCACCGTGTCGCCGATCATCAAGCCCAGCCGGGCCACTTCATCCATGTTGTGCAGCGTGGCATTGGCCACGGTGACGCCGGCAACCTTGACCGGTTTTAACCGCGCCACGGGTGTGACGGCACCGGTGCGGCCGACCTGGAATTCCACATCGAGCAGTTCGGTGAGTTCTTCCATCGCCGGGAATTTGTGGGCGATGGCCCAGCGCGGTTCACGGGCGCGGAAACCCAGTTCGCGCTGATCGGCAATGCTGTTGACCTTGAACACCACACCGTCGATTTCATAGGCCAGCGAATTACGGCGTTCGCCGATATCGCGGTAGTAATCCAGGCATTCGCCAATGCCCTTGGCCAGCTTCAATTCGTGGCTGATCGGCATGCCCCAGGCTTGCAGCTGTTTGAGGTTGCCGATGTGAGTGTCGGCGATGTCGTGAGAGACCTGACCGATGCCGTAGCAGCAGAATTCCAGCGGGCGGTTGGCGGTGATCTTCGAATCCAGCTGACGCAGGCTGCCGGCGGCGGCGTTGCGCGGGTTGGCGAATGTCTTGCCGCCGACTTCCAGTTGCGAGGCGTTGAGGCGTTCGAAACCGGCCTTGGACATGAACACTTCGCCGCGCACTTCCAGGGTCGCCGGCCAGCCCGTGCCGTGCAGCTTCAGCGGGATGTTGCGCACCGTGCGCACGTTGACGCTGATGTCTTCGCCAGTGGTGCCGTCGCCGCGCGTGGCGCCGCGCACCAGCACGCCGTCCTGATACAGCAGACTGACCGCCAGACCATCGAGTTTCGGCTCGCAGCTGTATTCCACCGCCGCGCCACCGCCAAACAGATCGCCGGCCGGCAGATCCAGACCCTCGGTCACCCGACGGTCGAACTCGCGCATGTCGGTTTCCTCGAAGGCGTTGCCGAGGCTGAGCATCGGCACTTCGTGACGCACCTGGGTGAACGCGGTCAGCGCGACGCTGCCCACACGCTGGGTCGGCGAGTCGCTGGTGATCAGTTCCGGGTTGGCCGCTTCCAGCGCCTTGAGCTCGTGGAACAACCGGTCGTACTCGGCATCCGGAATGCTCGGCTCATCGAGGACGTGGTAACGGTAGTTGTGCTGATCGAGTTCAGCGCGCAGCTCTAAAATGCGGTCTTTGGCGGCAGTCATGGGTGTTCTCTCATAAAGCAAAAGAGCAGCCGAGGCTGCTCAATCTATTTTGCCGATTGCCTCTTTATGACGAGGCAACCTTTTCAATCAACGCTTCTGGGTCAGGGCGCGACGTTCGAATTCGACGATGCGCTGACGGTAGTGCTCGATGGTCTGCGCGGTCAGGACGCTGCGCTGGTCATCTTTCAATTCGCCGTTCAGTTCCTGGGACAGCTTGCGGGCTGCCGCCACCATCACGTCGAAGGCCTGCTTCGGATGACGCGGGCCTGGCAGGCCGAGGAAGAAGCTCACCGCCGGGGTGCTGAAATGGTCGATATCGTCCAGATCGAAGATGCCCGGCTTGACCGCGTTGGCCATCGAGAACAGCACTTCACCGTTGCCAGCCATGCTTTCGTGACGGTGGAAGATATCCATCTCGCCGAAACGCAGGCCGCTTTCCAGAATGTTCTGCAGCAGTGCCGGGCCCTTGAAGCCGGCCGGGTCGCGGCAGATCACGCTGATCACCAGCACTTCTTCGGCTTGCGGCTGATCTTTATCGGCAACGGCAGGCGACGACTTGGCGGCAGATTCGACAAAATCATCATCGCGGCTGCTGAAGCTCGGGCCGCCGTCCAGATCCAGATCGAGGTTCAGGTCGCCCTGGGCCGGACCGTTGCTGCCACGCTTGCCGCGCTTGGAACCGGATTCGCGAGGCTCGCGTGCTTCGCGGGCCGGCATGCTCACCGATGGCAGATCGTGTTCGTCCAGTTGTGGCTCTTTATGGGTATCCAGCACGCGGGCCGGGCCCAGCAGTTCGGCGCTGGTGTCCTCGTCCGGCAGGTTGGACAGACTTCGGTCAAGACGGAATTTCAGTTTTCCCTTGCCGCCGCGCATACGGCGCCAGCCATCGAAAAGAATACCGGCTATCACAATGATGCCGATGACGATCAGCCACTCGCGCAGACCGATTTCCATGTAATCCCGTGCCTCTATAAAAAATGCTGAAAAATAAGGGGTTTACACTGTGCAAACCGCTTTAAAACGTGGCGCCAACTCTATGTTCTGACAGGCGTTTTGCCCACGTATACGAAAAATTGACATTAAACTAGCACGACCAAAGACAACTTTACACCGTCTGTCTCATTGGCTTGCGCGATTATGTCGATTGGCCAGCAAGTCGAAGCCGGTAAATATGTCCTACAGACTACAAATACCTTTTCCGACACGCGCCGACTCAGGCATCCACCATCGCCATCGCCTCCTCGACATCCACGGCTACCAGTCGCGAACAACCCGGCTCGTGCATCGTCACACCCATCAACTGGTCAGCCATTTCCATGGCGATCTTGTTGTGGGTGATATAGATGAACTGCACGGTCTGCGACATCTCCTTGACCAACCGTGCGTAGCGTCCAACGTTAGCGTCATCCAGTGGTGCGTCAACTTCATCGAGCATGCAAAACGGCGCCGGATTCAATTTGAAGATCGCAAAAACCAGTGCCAGTGCGGTCAGCGCTTTTTCACCACCGGAGAGCAAATGGATGGTGCTGTTCTTCTTTCCGGGCGGCTGCGCCATGATCGTCACCCCTGTATCGAGTAGATCTTCGCCCGTCAGTTCCAAATACGCCCGCCCGCCACCGAAAACTTTTGGGAAAAGTGCCTGTAAACCGCCATTGATCTGATCAAAGGTATCTTTGAAACGGTTACGGGTTTCCTTGTCGATCTTGCGGATGACGTTTTCCAGGGTCTCCAGGGCTTCGACCAGATCGGCGTCCTGGGCGTCCAGATAACGTTTACGCTCGGATTGTTGCTGGTATTCGTCGATCGCCGCGAGGTTGATCGCGCCCAGGCGCTGAATGCGCGCGGCGATGCGTTCAAGTTCTTCTTCGGCAGCCTTCTCGCTGGCCTCGGCAGTCAAGGTGTTGAGCACGCCGTGCAGGTCGTAGCCGTCTTCCAGCAGTTGATCCTGCAGGGCCTTGCGGCGCACGGTCAGGGCCTGCCATTCCATGCGTTGCTGTTCGAGCTGGCCACGGATCAATTGCGATTGCTGCTCGGCCTGGGTCCGGCGTTTTTCCGCGTCGCGCAGTTCGCGGTCGGCGTCTTCCAGAGCGATCTGGGCGGTCTTGAGTTCGTCGTCGACGCTCATGCGCTTGTCGAGCAATTCTTCGAGTTTGAGGCGCAGCTCTTCCAGCGGCGCCTCGCCCTCCTCCAGATTCAGGCTGAGCTGTTCACGCTTTTCAGTCAGGCGCTCGGCCTGCATTTCCAGACGCTCAAGGGCCTGACGGGTCGAGTCGTGTTGTGCCCGCAGCGAACCGAGGCGCACGGCCAATTGATGCGCGTGATCCTTGTGCTGACGGGCTTCCTGACGCACGCGATCCAGGCGTTCGCGCAGACTGTCACGCTGGGCCAGCAGCAACTCGCGCTGCTCGGTGTCGAGGGCCATGGCGTCGAGGGCGTCCTGCAACTGGATCCGCGCTTCGCCGATGTTTTCGTGTTCCAGTTCGCGCTGCTCGGCGAGCTCGACCAGTTCTTCGTCGAGACGGGTGCGACGCAGATTCAACTGCTCGGCCTTGGCTTTGCCGGCGGACAGTTGAGCTTTCAACTCGCCTTGTTGACGGGCTTCGTCTTGCAGCAAACGACGCAAATGTTCGCGGCCGTTTTCCTGCTGACGCTGTTGCGCGCGCAGGGTTTGCAGACGGGTTTCCATGGCCTCGACCGTGGCTTCGCGCTCTTCGCGCTCCGCATGCAACGATTCAATTTCCTGGCCGCGTGCAAGCATGCCGCTTTCGGCTTCGCTGGCGCGACGCACTCGCAGGAAATGCCGGCCGACCCAGTACCCGTCGCGGCTGATCAGGCTCTGCCCGGCAGCCAGTTGACCACGCAGGGCCAGCGCCTGTTCAAGGCTGTCGACCGGTTTGACCTGAGCAAGCCAAGGCGACAGATCGACCTGCGCCTCGACCTTGTCCAGCAGACTGCCAGCCACGCGCACGCCGTCGTTGCCGGGGCTGAGCAAACGCAGATCGCCCTGGGCAAAACCGGACAGATCGAAGCCGTCGAAATCATCCACCAGCACCGCTTGCAGATCGGCGCCGAGCACGGTTTCCACCGCCAGCTCCCAACCGGCCTCGACCTTCAGGCCTTCGGCCAGACGCGGGCGTTCGGCGAGGTTGTGTTCCTTCAGCCATTCGGCAGTACCGGTGCCCGGATCGAGCGCGGCCTGCTGCAAGGCTTCCAGCGATGCGAGGCGGCCATTGAGGCGCTGCAAATCGCCCTGCGCCTGCTGCTGCGCAGTCAGTGCCTGCTGCAATTCCTGGCGCAACTGCTCAAGTTTTTCGACCTGGGCTTCTTCGCTGGTCTGCAGATCTTCAAGGGTGGCCTCGGACTCGGCGAGCTGTTCGCTGAGTTCCATGATCGCCGCGTCTTCCGGATCGGCCGACAGCAACGCCCGCTCTTCGCCGAGACGCTTTTGCCGATCGGCCAGACGCTCCATGCTGGTTTCCAGCTGCTGGATGCGCGACTGCTGCACTTCGGCCTGACGACGGGGTTCGGCGGCGGTCAGGTTGAAGGCGTCCCACTGCTCCTGCCAGCCGTGCATGACGGCTTCGGAATCTTCCAGCGCAGCGGCGGCTTCTTCTGCGGCGGCGTTGGTGATTTCCTGCTCGGGAGTCAGTTGATCAAGTTCTTCGCCAAGGGTCAGCAGCAAGGTGCGGTCGTGGCCCAGGTGCGATTCGGTTTCGAGGCGTGCGCGCTCGGCTTCTTTCAGATCGTCCTGCAATTGGCGCAAGCGTTGCTGACCGTGCTGGATGCTCTGCTCGACCCGGGCGATGTCGCCGCCGACCGAATAGAAGCGCCCCTGCACCAGATTGAAGCGCTCGGACAGGTCATGGTGACCGTCGCGCAGGCGTTCAATGGCGGCGTCGGCGTTGCGCTGCTCGGCAACCAGCGCTTCGAAGCTGATTTCCTGGTTGCCGATGATCGATTCACGCTGGCTGACCTGATCGTTCAGATCCTGCCAGCGCAGGGCCGACAGTTGGGCCTTGAGCTGGCGTTCTTCAGCCTTGTATTCCTGATACTTCTTGGCGGCCTCGGCCTGACGGTGCAGGCGTTCGAGCTGACGTTCGAGCTCTTCGCGCAGGTCGGTCAGACGGGCCAGGTTTTCGTGGGTGCGGCGGATGCGGTTTTCGGTTTCGCGTCGGCGCTCCTTGTACTTGGAGATGCCGGCGGCTTCTTCGATGAAGTTACGCAGGTCTTCCGGTTTGGACTCGATCAGCTTGGAGATCATCCCCTGTTCGATGATCGAATAACTGCGCGGGCCGAGGCCGGTGCCGAGGAAAATGTCGGTGATGTCGCGACGACGGCATTTGGCGCCGTTGAGGTAATAAGTCGTCTGGCTGTCGCGGGTCACTTTGCGGCGGATCGAAATTTCCGCGTAGGCCGCCCACTCGCCCAGCAGCGTGCCGTCGGAGTTGTCGAACACCAGCTCGATGCTCGCCTGGCTCACCGGTTTGCGGCTGGTCGAGCCATTGAAGATGACGTCGGTCATCGACTCGCCGCGCAGGTTCTTGGCCGAGCTTTCGCCCATCACCCAGCGCACGGCGTCGATGATGTTCGACTTGCCGCAACCGTTCGGCCCGACGACCGCCGCCATGTTGCTGGGGAAGTTCACCGTGGTCGGGTCGACGAAGGATTTGAACCCCGCCAGCTTGATGCACTTGAGCCGCAAGGTCAGGCAACCGTCAGGGCGGACACCACCAGATCGCAGCTGCGCTGGGCGTAAGCCGTCAGCACGATGCGGATCTGCGGCAGGTCACGGGCGAGGACGGCGGCGAGCAGGCGTTCGAACAGGTCGAGGAACTCGCTCATCTCGGCCTTGCGCTGCTCCAGCGCGAGGAAGTACGCACGGCTCATGGCCGGTTGCAGGTTCTCGACGGTTTCCTGCAGGTACGGGTTGTTGGCGAACGGGTACGCGGCGCGCATGACGTTGAAGCTGTCGTCGACGAAGGTGCGGATGTCCTGACGCTCGTAGCTGGCGGTCAGGCGCTGCTGGATCTGCACGAACGGCGCCATGTCGGCCTGGGTCTGCCAGCCATTGGCCACGGCGTTGCCGAGCAGGATGTACAGCTCGCTCATCAGCGTGCACAGGCTCTGCACCTTGTGCGCCGTAAGCTCGGTGACGTGCGCGCCGCGGCGCGGCAAGATCGCGATCAGGTGACGGCGCTCGAGGATCAGCAAGGCTTCGCGGACCGAACCGCGGCTGACGTTCAGCGCCAGCGTGACCTTCTGTTCCTGGATGCGCTCTCCCGGCTTCATTTCGCCACGAATGATCCGTTCGGCGAGGTGGTGAGCGATTTGCTCGGCGAGGCTGTCCGGCGCCTTGAACGTCATGGTTGTCCTTCAAACTCTTCGATCTGCACAAGCGGCGCAGTGTAGCGCAATGCGCGGTCATGGCGGAGTGCCCGCACAGCGGTTTTTGGCACGATTCCCGCAAAAAAGCGCTTGATCCAATGAGGGTCAATACTGAAGAGACACGCGGTTGAGCGACAAAACGGCTTTTCCTGACCTTTAAGTCAGAAAACCATTGACCGAAAAGTCAGACCTGCTAAATTCGGCTCAAGTCGCTCAACAACAATAATGAGTCTGCGAGGCCTTCCGTGATCCAGTTTTTACTTAACCAGGAACTCCGTAGCGAGCACGCCCTGGACCCGAACCTGACTGTGCTCAACTACCTGCGCGAACACGTGGGTAAATCCGGCACCAAAGAAGGCTGCGCCAGCGGTGACTGCGGCGCGTGTACGGTGGTGGTCGGCGAGTTGCAGACGGATGACGATGGCCGCGAACATATTCGCTATCGCAGCCTCAACTCGTGCCTGACATTCGTTTCGTCGCTGCACGGCAAACAATTGATCAGCGTCGAAGACCTCAAGCACAAGGGCGAACTGCACAGCGTGCAGAAAGCCATGGTCGAGTGCCACGGTTCGCAGTGCGGTTTCTGCACCCCCGGTTTCGTGATGTCGCTGTTCGCCCTGCAAAAGAACAGCGATGCACCGGATCAGGCCAAGGCCCACGAAGCGCTGGCCGGCAATCTCTGTCGCTGCACCGGCTACCGGCCGATCCTGGCCGCCGCCGAACAATCCTGCTGCGCCAAGCAACCGGACCAGTTCGACGCCCGTGAAGCGGAAACCATCGCCCGCCTCAAAGCCATTGCCCCGACGTCGATCGGCGAACTCAACAGCGGCGACAAACGCTGCCTGGTGCCGCTGACCGTGGCCGATCTGGCCGATCTCTACGACGCTTATCCACAGGCCCGCCTGCTGGCTGGCGGCACCGATCTGGCGCTGGAAGTCACTCAGTTCCACCGCACGTTGCCGGTGATGATCTACGTCGGCAACGTCGCCGAAATGAAGCGCATCGAAACCTTCGAAGACCGCATCGAAATCGGCGCCGCCACCGCCCTCTCCGATTGCTACGAAGCGTTGACCGCCGAGTACCCGGACTTCGGCGAACTGCTGCACCGCTTCGCCTCCCTGCAGATCCGCAACCAGGGCACTTTGGGCGGCAACATCGGCAACGCCTCGCCGATCGGTGACTCGCCACCGCTGCTGATCGCCCTCGGCGCGCAGATCGTGCTGTGCAAGGGCGAGACCCGCCGCACACTGGCGCTCGAGGATTACTTCATCGATTACCGGGTCACTGCGCGTCAGGAAAGCGAGTTCATCGAGAAGATCATCGTCCCTCGCGCCACCGCTGAGCAGCGCTTCCGCGCCTACAAAGTCTCCAAGCGTCTGGACGATGACATTTCTGCCGTCTGCGCCGCGTTCAACCTGCGCATCGAAAACGGCGTGATCACCGACGCCCGCGTCGCCTTCGGCGGCATGGCCGCGATCCCGAAACGCGCCGCTCATTGCGAAGCTGTGCTGCTCGGCCAGCCGTTCAACAACGCTGTGATCGAACGTGCCTGCACCGCGCTGGGCGAGGATTTCACCCCGCTCTCGGACTTCCGCGCCAGCAAGGAATACCGCCTGCTCAGCGCGCAGAACCTGCTGCGCAAATACTTCATCGAACTGCAAACACCGCACATCGAGACTCGGGTGACCGCTTATGTCTAACCATCACGGCGTAGAGAAAACTCAAGCTGAACTGGCTGAATTGTTCGCCAGGGACCTGACCACCGGCGTCGGCCGCAGCGTCAAGCACGACAGCGCCGCCAAGCATGTGTCCGGTGAAGCGCAGTACATCGATGACCGGCTCGAATTCCCTAACCAGTTGCACGTTTACGCGCGGCTGTCGGATCGCGCCCACGCGAAAATCATCAGCATCGACACCCAGCCCTGCTACGCCTTTGAAGGCGTGCGCATCGCCATCACCCATGAAGACGTGCCGGGCCTGAAAGACATCGGCCCGCTGCTGCCGGGTGATCCGCTGCTGGCTATTGATGACGTGCAGTTCGTCGGTCAGCCGGTGCTGGCCGTGGCCGCGAAAGATCTGGAAACCGCACGCAAGGCCGCCATGGCCGCGATCATCGAATACGAAGATCTGGAGCCGGTGCTGGACGTGGTCGAAGCCCTGCGCAAACGCCACTTCGTGCTCGACAGCCACACCCATCAGCGCGGCGATTCAACTACCGCACTGGCTACGGCTGAACATCGCATTCAAGGCACGCTGCACATCGGCGGCCAGGAACACTTCTATCTGGAGACCCAGATCTCCTCGGTGATGCCGACCGAAGACGGCGGCATGATCGTTTACTGCTCGACGCAGAACCCCACCGAAGTGCAGAAACTGGTGGCCGAAGTCCTCGACGTGTCGATGAACAAGATCGTGGTCGACATGCGCCGCATGGGCGGTGGTTTCGGCGGCAAGGAAACCCAGGCCGCCAGCCCGGCGTGCCTGTGCGCAGTGATCGCGCACCTCACCGGCCAGCCGACCAAGATGCGCCTGCCGCGTGTCGAAGACATGCTGATGACCGGCAAGCGTCACCCGTTCTACGTCGAGTACGACGTCGGCTTCGACAGCACCGGGCGCCTGCACGGGATCGCGATGGATCTGGCCGGTAACTGCGGCTGCTCGCCTGACCTGTCGGCCTCGATCGTTGACCGTGCGATGTTCCACTCGGACAACTCGTACTACCTCGGCGATGCGACCATCAACGGTCACCGCTGCAAGACCAACACCGCGTCGAACACCGCGTACCGTGGTTTCGGCGGGCCGCAAGGGATGGTCGCGATCGAAGAAGTGATGGACGCCATCGCTCGTCATCTCAATCTCGATCCGCTGGCCGTGCGCAAGGCAAACTACTACGGCAAGACCGAGCGCAACGTCACCCATTACTACCAGACCGTCGAGCACAACATGCTCGAAGAGATGACTGCCGAGCTGGAAGAAAGCAGCCAGTACGCCGAGCGCCGCGAAGCGATCCGTCGCTACAACGCCAACAGCCCGATCCTGAAAAAAGGCCTGGCGCTGACCCCGGTGAAATTCGGCATTTCCTTCACCGCCAGCTTCCTCAACCAGGCCGGTGCCTTGGTGCACGTCTACACCGACGGCAGCATCCACCTGAACCACGGCGGCACGGAAATGGGCCAGGGCCTGAACACCAAAGTCGCGCAGGTCGTGGCCGAAGTGTTCCAGGTGGAAATGGACCGCGTGCAGATCACCGCGACCAACACCGACAAAGTGCCGAACACCTCGCCGACCGCGGCCTCCAGTGGCGCCGACCTGAACGGCAAAGCGGCGCAGAACGCTGCCGAGACAATCAAGCGGCGTCTGGTCGAATTCGCCGCGCGGCACTACAAGGTCAGCGAAGAAGACGTGGAATTCCACAACGGCCACGTACGGGTGCGTGACCACATCCTGACCTTCGAAGCGCTGATCCAGCTGGCGTATTTCAATCAGGTGTCGCTGTCGAGCACCGGGTTCTACAAGACCCCGAAAATCTACTACGACCGCAGCCAGGCCCGTGGTCGGCCGTTCTACTACTTCGCCTTCGGCGCGGCGTGCTGCGAAGTGATCGTCGACACCCTGACCGGCGAGTACAAGATGCTGCGTACCGACATCCTCCACGACGTCGGCGCCTCGCTGAACCCGGCCATCGACATCGGCCAGGTCGAGGGCGGCTTCGTCCAGGGCATGGGCTGGCTGACCATGGAAGAACTGGTGTGGAACAACAAGGGCAAGCTGATGACCAACGGCCCGGCCAGCTACAAGATCCCGGCCGTGGCGGACATGCCGCTGGACCTGCGGGTGAAGCTGGTGGAAAACCGCAAGAACCCGGAAGACACGGTGTTCCACTCCAAGGCTGTGGGTGAGCCGCCGTTCATGCTCGGCATCGCCGCGTGGTGTGCGATCAAGGATGCGGTGGCCAGCCTCGGCGACTACAAGCATCAACCGAAGATCGACGCGCCGGCGACCCCGGAGCGGGTGTTGTGGGGCTGCGAGCAGATGCGCCAGCTCAAGGCGGTGAAAGCCGTCGAAGCTGAAACCGAGGTTGTTTGATGATCGTTCCCACGCTCTGCGTGGGAATGCAGCCCGCGACGCTCTGCGTCGCATCCTGAACAGCGGACGCGGAGCGTCCAGTGATGCATTCCCACGCAGAGCGTGGGAACGATCTGAGAGGTGAGATATGTACAACTGGATCGACGCCCTCGCCGACCTGCAGAACCAGGGCGAACCCTGCGTTCTGGTGACGATCATCGAAGAACTCGGCTCGACGCCGCGCAATGCCGGCTCGAAGATGGTCGTCAGCGCCCGCCAGACGTTCGACACCATTGGTGGCGGGCACCTGGAATACAAAGCCATGCAGATCGCCCGCGAGATGCTCGCCAGCGGCAGGCAGGACACCCATCTGGAGCGCTTCAGCCTCGGTGCAAGTCTGGGCCAGTGCTGCGGCGGCGCCACGGTGCTGTTGTTCGAGCCAATGGGCCAGGTGCAGGCGCAGATCGCCGTGTTCGGCGCCGGTCATGTCGGCCGCGCGCTGGTGCCGCTGCTTGCCAGCCTGCCCTGCCGGGTGCGCTGGATCGATTCCCGGGAAGAGGAATTTCCCGAACAGATTCCCCACGGCGTGCGCAAAATCGTCGCCGAGGAACCGGTGGATGAAATCGACGACCTGCCCGCCGGCAGCTACTGCATCGTCATGACCCACAATCATCAGCTGGATCTGGAGCTCACCGCCGCGATCCTCAAGCGCAACGACTTCACCTGGTTCGGCCTGATCGGCTCGAAGACCAAACGCGCCAAGTTCGAACACCGCTTGCGTGACCGTGGCTTCGACGCCAGCGTCGTGCAACGCATGCGCTGCCCGATGGGCATCGGCGAAGTCAAAGGCAAGCTGCCTGTGGAAATCGCCATCTCCATCGCCGGCGAAATCATCGCCACCTATAACGCCAATTTCGGCCAGCACACCGCCAGCGCCGAACCGATTGCCAAACTGCTGCCGGTTTCACGCCGCAGTCAGGCCGCCACACTCAAAGCCTCAAACTGATTAGAGAACCCTCATGCCTCTGACTCGCAAAGCCTACCGCGCCGCCATCCTGCACAGCATCGCCGACCCTGCCGAGGTCGGCATCGAAGCCTCCTACGAGTATTTCGAGGACGGCCTGCTGGTGGTCGATGGCGGCAAGATCAGCGCCCTCGGCCACGCCAGTGAACTGCTGCCGACACTGCCGGCGGACATCGAGATCGTTCATCACAAGGATGCGCTGATCACCCCGGGCTTCATCGACACCCACATCCACCTGCCGCAGACCGGCATGGTCGGCGCCTATGGTGAGCAACTGCTGGACTGGCTGAACACCTACACCTTCCCGTGCGAAAGCCAGTTCGCCGACAAGGCCCACGCCGATGAAGTGGCGGACATTTTCATCAAGGAACTGCTGCGCAACGGCACCACCACTGCGCTGGTATTCGGCAGCGTGCATCCGCAATCGGTGAACTCGTTCTTCGAAGCGGCCGAGAAGCTGGACCTGCGGATGATCGCCGGCAAGGTGATGATGGACCGCAACGCGCCGGACTACCTGACCGACACTCCGGAGTCGAGCTACGTCGACAGCAAGGCGCTGATCGAGCGCTGGCACGGCAAGGGTCGTCTGCACTATGCAGTCACCCCGCGTTTCGTCCCGACCAGCACCCCGGAACAGCTGACCCTCGCCGGCCAGTTGCTCAGCGAATACCCGGATCTGTACATGCAGACCCACATCAGCGAAAACCTCAAGGAAGTCGAGTGGGTCAAGGAGCTGTTCCCGGAGCGCAAGGGCTATCTGGACGTCTACGACCACTATCAATTGCTCGGCGAGCGTTCGGTGTTCGCCCATGGCGTGCACCTGTGCGACGACGAATGCGCGCGCCTGGCGCAGACCGGTTCGGCGGTCGCGTTCTGCCCGACCTCGAACTTCTTCCTCGGCAGCGGCCTGTTCAACCTGCCGATGGCCGAGAAGCACAAACTGAACGTCGGCCTCGGTACTGACGTCGGTGGTGGTACCAGTTTCTCGCTGCTGCAAACCCTGAACGAAGCCTACAAGGTGATGCAGCTGCAAGGTGCGCGCCTGAGCCCGTTCAAGTCGCTGTACCTCGCCACCCTCGGCGGCGCGCGGGCGCTGCGTCTGGAAGACAGGATCGGCAACCTGCAACCGGGCTCCGACGCCGACTTCCTGGTGCTCGACTACAACGCTACGCCGCTGCTGAGCTACCGCCTGAAGCAGGCCAACAATATTGCCGAGACGCTGTTCGTACTGATGACCCTGGGCGATGACCGCACCGTGGCCCAGACCTATGCGGCGGGTGCGCTGGTACACCAGCGCTGAGTTTTCCCCAAGGCAAAAAAATCCCCCGAGAGCGTTCAGCGCCGGGGGATTTTTATTGCCTGTCAGGACATCTTCGCGAGCAAGCCCGCTCCCACAGGAGGAATACATTTCAAATGTGGGAGCGGGCTTGCTCGCGAATGCCGCAACAGGGTGCCGGTCAGAGCTTGACCGCCGGCCGCCCCGGCTTCTTGGTCTGCAACAGATGCGAGAACACTGCATGCAGATCGTCGGACGCGCTTTCCTCGTCGAGGTTGAGCTTGCTGTCGATGTGATCCATGTGATGCATCATCAGGTCCACCGCCAGCTCGCCATTGCGCGCTTCGATGGCGTCGATCAACTGGGTGTGCTCGTCGTAGGAACAGTGCGAACGGTTACCGCTTTCATATTGGGCAATGATCAGCGACGTCTGCGAAACCAGGCTGCGCTGGAAGCTGATCAATGGCGCGTTCTTCGCTGCCTCGGCCAGTTTCAGGTGGAATTCGCCGGAGAGACGGATGCCGGCGCCGCGATCGCCGCGAGAGAAGCTGTCGCGTTCGTCGTTGACCATCTGGCGCAGTTCGGCGATCTGCTCGGCGGTGGCGTGTTGCACCGCCAGCTCGGTAATCGCGCGCTCCACCAGACGTCGGGCGAGGAACACCTGACGCGCTTCTTCAACGCTCGGGCTGGCGACGACTGCGCCACGGTTCGGCCGCAACAGCACCACGCCTTCATGGGCCAGACGCGAGAGCGCGCGGCGAATGATGGTGCGGCTGACCCCGAAAATTTCCCCCAGCGCTTCTTCGCTCAACTTTGTGCCGGGCGCCAGGCGCTGTTCGAGGATGGCCTCGAAGATATGCGCATAGACAATATCGTCCTGGGTTCCGCTGCGGCCGGCTTTGCCTGCTCGCGGTTGTTTCTTGAGGGGTTGCAACTGTTCGTTCATGGGCACTCGAGTCGGGAAGAACGGCGGCGAATTGACCGTGACTGTAATACGGCACAGTGGGTCGCTGGCAAGTATCGCGTAAAAAACAGCGCGATTGTACACAATGGAAGGTGGCAACACGACTGTACGGCTGTTTGCGACTTCGGCTGTATTGCAACGCTCCGTTACGTTTGAGTTTAGGCTTAAACCCGAAATCCGTGGCTTGAACAAGGAACACCGCTGTCATGAACGAAATTACCCACACCCGACTGCGCCCGCTGGCGGACACATCGCCCTCCGCAATCGTCGCCGGGTTCATCGCGATGATGACCGGCTACACCAGTTCGCTGGTGCTGATGTTCCAGGCCGGGCAGGCGGCGGGCCTGACCAGCGGGCAGATTTCGTCGTGGATCTGGGCGATCTCCATCGGCATGGCGGTGTGTTCGATCGGTCTGTCCCTGCGCTATCGCACGCCGATTACCATTGCGTGGTCGACGCCCGGCGCGGCGCTGTTGATCACCAGCCTCGGCGGCGTCACCTACGGCGAAGCCATCGGCGCCTACATCACCTGCGCAGTGCTGGTGACCATTTGCGGCCTGACCGGCAGCTTCGAACGGCTGGTGAAAAAGATCCCGGCCTCCCTCGCCGCCGCGCTGCTGGCGGGGATCCTGTTCAAGATCGGCAGTGAAATCTTCGTCGCCGCACAGCACCGCACCGGCCTGGTGCTAGGGATGTTCTTCACTTACCTCATCGTCAAACGCCTGTCACCACGTTATGCGGTGCTCGCTGCGCTGCTGATCGGCACCGCGCTGTCGGGCTTCATGGGTTTGCTGGACTTCAGCGGCTTTCATCTGGAAGTGGCGACACCGGTCTGGACCACGCCGCACTTTTCCCTCGCGGCGACCATCAGCATCGGCATTCCGCTGTTTGTGGTAGCGATGACCTCGCAAAACATGCCCGGCATCGCCGTGCTGCGGGCCGACGGTTACAACGTCCCGGCCTCGCCGCTGATCACCGCCACCGGCATCGCGTCGTTGCTGCTGGCGCCGTTCGGTTCCCACGGCATCAACCTGGCGGCCATCAGCGCGGCGATCTGCACCGGCCCCCATGCCCATGAGGATCGCAACAAACGCTACACCGCTGCGGTGTGGTGCGGGATTTTCTACGGGATTGCCGGAGTGTTCGGCGCCACGCTGGCGGCGCTGTTTGCTGCGCTGCCGAAGGAACTGGTGCTGTCGATTGCGGCGCTGGCGCTGTTCGGTTCGATCATCAACGGCTTGAGCATCGCCATGACCGAGGTGAAGGAACGGGAAGCGGCGCTGATCACGTTCATGGTTACGGCGTCGGGGCTGACGTTGTTTTCCATCGGTTCGGCGTTCTGGGGGATTGTCGCGGGGGTGCTGACCTTGCTGATCCTCAACTGGCGCAAGGCTTGAGGCCTGAGTAAAAAGCAGGCATAAAAAAACGGCGACCCTCGGGTCGCCGTTTTTTCAGTATCACTTGGCCGCGTTGATCGGCTTTTCCGGATACCAGACGTCCAGCAGCGGGCTGATTTCAGTGCTGGTCAGCTCGGAGCGGGTTTTCAGCCAGGCTTCAACAGCAGCGCGCTGCTCTTCGGTGACCGAGCCGCGCTTCTGCAGGCAAACCAGACCGAAGTCGTCGCCGCCGACATAGCCCAGACCGTTGGCTTCCATGGCTTCTTTGATGAATGCTTCGAGGAAAGCGTCAATGGCTTCTTCGGACAGGTCTTCTTTGAAGCCCAGGTTCAGTTCGAAACCCAGCTCTTGAAATTCATCGACGCACAGTTTTTTGCGCAGACGCTGGGAACGGTTAGTCGCCATTGGAACAATCCTCTTAAGTAATAACGGCCGGCACTTTACCAGTTTAAGCCGGCGATTGCCCGACTCTCTGGGACGTGCGTGCGACCGCCTGTAAAAAAATAACGAATTGGCGCCCTTGCGAAAGGCACAAGCTGTAACAGCTTGGGGCATAATGCCGACACTTTCATGACCACTGAGGGCCTTTTCATCCATGTCCTCGTCTTTTTCCCCTCGGCTGTAGGGTTTTATTTCATATGATCAAATCGTTGCGTCCTCTGCTCCTGGCCGGTCTTCTTCTGCCGCTGGCCTTGCCCGTCTCCGCTGCCACCATCAACACCGCCCTGACCCCCAACGTCGAAAAAGCCCTCAAGGCCAGCAAGCTGCAGCCCACCGCCCTGTCGCTGGTGATGGTGCCGCTGGACGGTCCGGGCACGCCGACCGTGTACAACGCCGACGTGTCGGTCAACCCGGCCTCGACGATGAAGCTGGTCACCACTTACGCGGCACTGGAAATGCTCGGCCCCAACCATCAGTGGAAAACCGAGTTCTACACCGACGGCGACCTGAACGGCGGGATCCTCAACGGCAACCTCTACCTCAAAGGTGGTGGCGATCCGAAGCTGAACATGGAAAAACTCTGGCTGCTGATGCGCGACCTGCGTGCCAACGGCGTGACCCAGGTCACCGGTGATCTGGTGCTCGATCGCAGCTTCTTCGTGCAGCCGCAACTGCCGGAATTCAACGATGACGGCAACGACGAGAACAAGCCGTTCCTGGTCAAGCCGGATTCGCTGCTGGTCAACCTCAAGGCTCTGCGTTTCGTGGCTCGCAATGACAACGGCCGGGTATTGATCTCGGTCGAGCCGCCGATTGCCAGCATCAACATCGAAAACACCGTCAAAGCGCTCAACTCCAAACAATGCACCGGCGGCGTGCGCTACAACCCGGTGCCGCAGGCCGATGGCAGCGTGACCGTGACCGTGGCCGGCCAGTTGGGCGAAGGCTGCAGCTCGCAGACTTATCTGTCGCTGCTCGACCACGCGACCTATACCGCCGGCGCCGTGCGGGCGATCTGGAAGGAACTGGGTGGCAGCATCCAGGGCAAGGATCGTCTGGCCCCGACCCCGAGCAGCGCCAAAGTACTGGCCCGTGCGTTCTCGCCGGATCTGGCGGAAATCATCCGCGACATCAACAAATACAGTAACAACACCATGGCTCAGCAACTGTTCCTGAGCCTGGGCCAGAAATTCCGCAACGACGCCGACGGCGATGACGCCAAAGCCGCGCAACGTGTGGTCCGTCAGTGGCTGGCGAAGAAAGGCATCACCGCGCCGCATCTGGTGATGGAAAACGGTTCAGGTCTGTCGCGCTCCGAGCGGGTCAGCGCCCGGGAAATGGCCAACATGCTGCAAGCGGCCTGGCACAGCCCTTACGCCGCCGAGTACATCAGCTCGCTGCCGATTGCTGGCACCGACGGCACCATGCGCAAACGCCTGAAGACCACCGCGATGCGTGGCGAAGCCCACGTCAAGACCGGCACCCTGAACACCGTACGGGCGATTGCCGGCTTCAGCCGCGACGTCAACGGCAACACCTGGGCGGTGGTGGCGATCCTCAACGACAAGGCCCCGTTCGGCGCATCGTCGGTGCTGGATCAGGTGCTGCTGGATCTCTATAAACAGCCGCGGACGCCGCAGACTGCTTCGGTTCTGTAAGCACGCCACAAAACACTGTGGGAGCCAGCAGGCTGGCTCCCACACGTTTAGTGCCTAGTTCATCTGCCGCTCAACCCGATCCCGCCC
>NZ_NEKA01000024.1:0-49898 GCF_002113205.1 Pseudomonas sp. B16(2017) | reverse complement strand
GCGGAAACCGCGTGCGCCGGTTCTCATGGTCGACCCAGACCACCGAAGCGCCATCAATCTCCAGCCGATGCGCCAGCGAATGACTCCAGCCAAACCCCAACCCGACGTCGATCTCGGCCGCACTGCTGCGGTACAACCGGCTGAACTCGAATGGAAGCAGTCCATCGAGCACACCATCGGTCAGCGTCAACAGCTCTTCGCCGGTGACCATCGACACCGGACAGCCATTGGTGCAGGTCCTCGGTGCACAATCGGCACTGTCACCGTTGGGATTTTTCGCCTGATCCGAAGCATCATCCCGAGGCTCATGCCGTTCCATTCGTGTCATGCCGTGGGGCTTGTCGCGGGCAATGGCCGCCGGATTGGGCACCGTCAGTACCAGCGAATCGGCCGTACGAATTTCCAGCGGAATGGCCGGTGTCGGCCGCAATGGCGCCTGCCGCGCATTGACCATCAACGGTTTCAAAGCGCTCGCATGGCGGGTCAGGTCAGGCGCCGAGGTCAGCTCTGCCAGCCGCAACGCCGATGCCGCCAGCCATTCCCGCGCACGGGGTGACTTGATCTTGCCCAATACCTGGGTGCTCAACCGCAGCGGCACGCCCATGCCACCCGACACGCACATCAGCAGAAAACTGACCAGCAGCTCAGCGCGAACCTCAGCCACCACCTCGGCCAGATACTGCGGCGGCAACATCTTCAGCCAACTGGTAAAGGCCGCCAGATAAATGAACAGCAACGGCTCATCGCCGAGCATCAGCAGGCCATTGGCGATGGCCTCGCTGGACGCCTCGAGCAAGGCATCCAGTTCAGCGCTGGACAGGTACTGCAGAAGCTTTTCGCTGTTGGCCTGCAAGTCTGCAAGCAGGGCAAACAGCTGCTTCACGTCGTCCCAGACGCCATTCAGGGCGGATTCGAAACCGTGCCAGTCAGCCTGTTGCAACTGCCCGTAACGCTCGGTGAAACCGGCGCTGGAAAACGCCGTCCACTGCGGTTGAAACCCTTTCCATTCCTCACGTAACCAGCCTTCCAGACCATCGATGAGGCCTTGATACGAGGCGTATAACGTCCGGATATGCGCAGTGGAAACATCGGGAAAGAAGGTGATGCGATAACGCTGGCCCCGGTCGCAGTCGCTGACCTCGAGAATGCCGCTGGGGCCGATGGTGTGATGCAGCGGTTCGCCGAACCCCAAAACGCCGTCGACATCGGAAATCACCGGTTCAAGGATCACCGGCGTGTCGCCGATCGGCACAAACCGTGCGGCTTCGAACATGTGCACCAGCGTCAGGGGGCCGGTGGCGGGGCACATGACCACGGAGGAACTGATGGGTCTGCGGCTGCCAATCGGTGCACTGAGCCGGACATCGTTGCCGACCTTGAACACCTGCTCGACACCCAGCGCGGTGCCCATCCAGAACTGCTCGGCCCAGGCGTCATAGTTGTTGAGACAAAGGCGAAACTCCTGAAACAGCTTTTCGACATCGGGCTGATCAGGGTTCAGCGCAGCGACCACCAGCAAACCGATGCTGTTGTTCAATTTCAGGAGTGGATCAGGTGGAAGCATTGGCAGTCACTCGCGCGCATCGGGGGAATGGCGCGAAACTTTGCGGGGGATCGAACAGGAAAGAAGTCAGCCGAGTAGGCGATGTCTGTAGGGCGATTCTCTAAATGTGCGGGAGGGCGTTCGGCGGACAACCGACATTGCCCGTTGCTCAACCTCGGCTGCGCTCGTTATGCTGCTGAACCCTTTAATCAGATCCGAGCAGCGGCGCTATCCACGCCGCTCGGGATGTCTTTGATAACGGATCCGATGATGAATGCACCGCTGAAGGCGTTTGGCCCGATCAAGGCCGTGATTTTCGACATGGACGGTTTGCTGCTGGACACCGAGGGCATCTACACCGAGGTCACCTCACTGATTGCCGCGCGTTACGGGCGTACCTTCGACTGGAGCATCAAGCAGAACATCATTGGTCGCGGCGCTGGCGATCTGGCGCGCTACGTGGTTGAGGCGCTGGACCTGCCGATCACCGCCGAAGAGTTTCTGGTGATCCGCGAGCCGCTGATGCGCGAGCGCTTTCCCACCGCGCAGGCGATGCCGGGTGCCGAGGAACTGATCCGTCACCTCAAGGCGCACAACATTCCGATTGCGGTCGGTACCAGCTCATCGCGTCAGTCGTTCGGTCAGAAAACCACCTTGCACCGCGACTGGTTCGCGCTGTTCGACTTCATCGTCACCGCTGACGACCCGGAAGTCGGCGCAGCCAAACCGGCACCGGACATCTTCCTTACCGCAGCGCGTCGCCTGGGTGTAGCGCCGGAAGATTGCCTGGTGTTCGAAGATTCGCCATTCGGCGTGACAGCCGCGAAAGCAGCCGGCATGACCGCTATCGCCATTCCCGATGCCGCCATGGCCGATGAAAAATACGCACACGCCGACGGGATTCTTCGCACGTTGAAAGCGTTCACGCCGAGTGCATGCGGATTGCCGGCGCTCGACTGGGCCTGATCAAACCGCCGACATAAAAACGCCGCCCCTCTGTCAAAGGAGGGGCGGCGTTTTTCGTTATCGACTATCTGATCAATCAGGCGCCGAAACCACCGTCGATGGTCAGGCTGGCACCGGTGATGTAACCGGCCTCCGGGCTGGCGAGGTAGGCCACGAAGCTGGCGATTTCCTCGGCTTTACCGTAGCGACCCACCGCCATCAGCGGGATCAGGCTGTCGGCGAACTCGCCATGAGCCGGGTTCATGTCGGTATCGACCGGGCCTGGCTGAACATTGTTGATGGTGATGCCCCGTGGGCCGAGGTCGCGGGCCAGGCCTTTGGTCAGGCCGACCAGTGCGGATTTGCTCATCGCATACACGCCGCCACCGGCGAAGGGCATGCGGTCGGCGTTGGTGCTGCCGATGTTGATGATGCGCGAGCCTTCGCCCATGTGCTTGGCGGCTTCTTGGCTGGCGATGAACACGCTGCGCACGTTGATTGCCAGGGTCTGGTCGAAGTCTTCCAGTTTGAAGTCTTCCAGCGGCGCGACGGCCAGCACACCGGCGTTGTTGACCAGGATGTCGAGGCGGCCAAAGGTTTCGACAGTGGCGTTCACCGCGTTGCGGATGGCACCGGCGTCGGCGCTGTCAGCCTTGATCGCCAGGGCTTTGCCGCCGGTGGCGGTGATGCTGTTTTGCAGTTCTTCAGCCTTGGCGGCCGAGCTGACGTAGGTAAAGGCAACCGCGGCGCCTTCAGCGGCCAGGCGTTTGACGATGGCGGCACCGATGCCGCGAGAGCCGCCTTGAATCAGAGCGACTTTACCGCTGAGGTGTTGAGTGGTCATGTTCGATCTCCAGAAGTTTCAAGGCAGGCTGCCTTGGTGTGGTGTCGAGTATCTGCCCCTCGCCAATAGGCGGGTAGACCGTGGTTGCTATAGTCTGTGTAAACCAAAAGTTTAGAGTGGCGGCCATGGAAACCTTCAGCAGTATCGAATGCTTCGTGCGCAGCGCCGAAGTCGGCAGCTTTGCCGAGGCCGCGCGACGCCTGAGCCTGACACCGGCCGCCGTGGGCAAAAGCGTGGCGAAACTGGAAGCGCGCCTCGGCGTGAGGCTGTTCCAGCGTAGCACCCGTCGGTTGACCCTGACGGAAGCGGGGCAGTTGTTTCTGAGTGAGGTCAGCGGCAGTCTCACCACCATCCAGAACGCCGTGAACAATCTGGCCAGCGCCGGCGGTCAACCAGCGGGCACGCTGAAAGTCAGCATGGGCACGGTGTTCGGCCGCTTGTACATCGTGCCGTTGCTGGGAGAATTTTTGAGAAGGTTTCCGGCGATCAACCCGGACTGGCACTTCGATAACCGCCAGGTCGATCTGATCGGCCAAGGTTTCGACGCAGCGATTGGCGGTGGTTTCGAGCTGCCCCAAGGCGTGGTCGCCCGCAGGCTGACGCCGGCGCATCGGGTGTTGGTGGCCTCGAAGGATTATCTGGATCGGTACGCACCGATCAGCGAACCGGACGACCTCACACTGCACGACGGCATCCTGATCCGCTCACCGCAAACCGGTCGCGTGCGCTCCTGGCAGTTGACTCACCGCACGCAACAACACAGCCCGCTGACGCTCAAGGCACGAATGACCATGAGCGATTCCGAAGCCGCCTGCGCCACGGCGGCGCAGGGGATGGGGATTGCACTGGTGAGCATGCCATTCGCGGTCGGCTACCTTGAGGCGGGGACTTTGCAGCGGGTCCTGCCGGACTGGTACGTCGACGACGGCAACATCTCCATTTATTACGCCGAACACAAACTGTTGCCGGGCAAGACCCGGGCCTTCGTCGATTTTGTTATCGAGCAGTTTTCAACCCTGGGTCTCGCCGAACGCTTCAACGCGCAAAACGTGCTGGCCAGCCGATGATGGTTTTTGGCCGTGGCGTCGCATACGTGCGCACCTTGGAGGTCGACAAACCCAGCCGTACCAGCGATTCAGCGATGGTCACGGCCGCCGTGACGCCATCCACCACCGGCACCCCTGTGCGCTGACGGATCTGCTCGTCGAGCCCGGCCATGCCGCCGCAACCCAGGCAGATCACTTCGGCTTTATCTTGAGTCACCGCCAGTTCCGCCTGATGCACGATCGCTTCCAGCGCCCGTTGCGGCTCGTGTTCCAGCTCCAGAACCGCCAGGCCACTGGCGCGCACCGAGGCGCAGCGATCCCACAGGCCGGAAAGTTTCAGCCGATCCTCAATCAACGGCACGGTGCGATCCAGCGTGGTCACCACCGAATAGGCGTGGCCGAGGTACATCGCGGTGCTGGCCGCCGCGTCGGTAATGTCCACCACCGGCACGTTGAGCAACTCCTGCAAACCTTCGCGACCGTGCTCGCCGTAGCCGGCCTGGATCACCGCGTCGAACGGCTGGTCGTAGGACATTACCCGGTCCATCACGGCGATGGCCGCCAGATAACTTTCGAAATTGCCCTCGACTGAATCGGCGCCGAAGTATGGCGTCAGGCCGACAATCTCGGTGCCGGGGGACGCGACAGCCTGCGCTGAGCGGGCGATGGCCTGGGTGATGGATTCGGTGGTGTTGACGTTGACCACGAGAATGCGCATGGGAAGTCCTTATTACGGTTGGTTCTGCAGCCCGGTGAAGGGCTGCCAAAAGATTCAGTGGCTGACGTTGTCGACGGCGATGGCTTCACCGTCCACGTCGGCGTAGTGCGGCTGGCGTTTGGCGATGATCAGGTAGAGCATTCCGGCAATCCCGGCACCGATCAGCCAAGAGAAGGGCGAGACGCTGTGGAAGCCCGGCACCAATGCCAGAACGATGGCGATCAACGCCGCCGGAATAAACGCCGCAACGGCCCGCAGATTGACCCCGCGGCTGTAGTAATACGCGCCGTTCGGGTGTTCGCTGTACAGCTGCGGCACGTGGATCCGGCCTTTTCGGATCAACCAGTAGTCGACCATGATCACGCCGTAAAGCGGGCCGAGCAGGGCGCCGAGGCCGGACAGGAAATACACGATCACCAGCGGGCTGTTGTAGAGATTCCACGGCAGGATCAGCACCGCAATCGTTGCGCTGATCAGCCCGGCGCGGCGGAAGGTCAGGTATTTCGGCGCCAGGTTGCTGAGCACGAAGGCCGGGGCGACGAAATTGGCCATGATGTTCACCGCCACGGTGACGATCAGGAATGCCAGGCAGCCGAGCACCAGAAAGAACGTGTTGGGAATCGACGCGATGATCTCGGTCGGGCTTTCGATGATCCGGCCGTTGATCTGAAATTGCGCGCCGCACAGCAGGACAGTGATCCCGGCGAACACCAGAATATTCACCGGCAGGCCCCAGAAATTTCCGACCTTGATGGTTTTGCGGCACGGCGAAGAGCGGGCGAAGTCGCAGAAGTTGAGGATCAACGTGCCGTAGATCGCCAGCCACAAGGCGCCGCCGGCAAAGATGTTGCGCCACATCTCGCCACCGGTCAGGGGGTCGCGGATCGACCAGGCGATGGTCGCGTTGGCCTGGGTGTACATCCACGCGGCGAGGCAGGCGACGGTCAGCAGAATCACCGGCCCGGCGAAGGCTTCGTAGCGGCGCACCATTTCCATGCCGTAGGCCAGAATCGCCAGTTGCACGAACCAGATCGCCACGAAACACACCCAGCCCAGGCTCGACAGGCCGAGGATCGAGTTGTGATCGTAGTCGGCGAAACCGGGATGGATCGCCGTGAGCAGCACGCGAAACACCACTGACGCCAGGTACGTCTGAATCCCGAACCAGGCGATGGCGATCACCGCCCGGATCAATGCAGGAATCTGCGCCCCATGAATGCCGAAACTGATCCGGCTGATCACTGGAAACGGCACGCCGGTTTTCTGCCCCATATAGCCGGACAGGTTCATGAAGAAATACACCAGTGCTGCACCGATCCCCAGCGACAGCAGAATCTGCCAGCCGCCCAGGCCCAGGGCGTACAGACCGATGGCAAACGAGTAATTGGCGATGTTGTGCACATCGTTGGTCCACAGGGCAAAGATGCTGTATTTACCCCAGCGCCGTCCTTCGACCTTGGTCGGCGCGAGGTCGCTGTTGTGCAGGCGTGGACTCAATTGCAGCGGTTCGGCGATCCCGTCACCGGGCACGCTGCGGTCGAGGGTGGAAGAGGCGGGCAGATTCAGCGCGATGTTGTTATTGGAGAGACTCGTACGCATTCCGGCAGGCTCCTGATGTTCGGGCCGCGATGACTGTGCATGAGCGTTCGGGCTCGGCAGATCTTCGTCGCGGCGGTGAAACATCACTGGTTTCGGGGCATCTGCAGCCTGTACGGGATAGGGCGCTTCAGGCTTGCGGATCGAAAGTGTGGGTTCATGTTTTGCGGTTTTGTATACAAAACATGTATGCACTAAAGCCAGATCTGTGCCAGCCGGCGATCTATGAAAACCACCGCTGATTTCGAAAAGTTATTGAGGCGCGCCAAGTCGTTGAATTACGGGCGATATAAATTGACCGTTCGAACAGGTATTTATTTTTCGGGAGGGTTTTTAGCGGGCGTCGGGAGGGAGTGTTGCTGGAGCTTGATGTAACTTTTCAGGGCGCAGAAACGAAAAGTGCACACATAAATGGCACCGAGGGTGACAATCCTGTGTACACATTTTTCAGAACGGGTAGAGAACACTGTCGGAGCTGATTAGCTCCCACAGTGCATCGGGGACCTTATGCCTTGCTGATGATATTCCCGGCATGCAACCCGCATTCTTTCTGGGTCGCTTCTTCCCACCACCAACGGCCTTCGCGCTCGTGCTGGTTCGGCAGGACAGGGCGGGTGCACGGTTCGCAGCCGATGCTGATGAAACCGCGTTCATGCAGGCTGTTGTACGGCAGCTCCAGCATGCGGATGTAGCCCCAGATTTCCTCGCTGGTCATCTGCGCCAGCGGGTTGAACTTGTACAGGGTGCGCTCCGGGGTGGAGAACGCTGTATCGATTTCCATCACCGCCACGGCACTGCGGGTGCCTGGGCTCTGGTCGCGGCGCTGGCCGGTGGCCCAGGCTTTGACGCCGGACAACTTGCGGCGCAGCGGCTCGATCTTGCGGATCCCGCAGCATTCGCCGTGACCGTCCTTGTAGAAGCTGAACAGGCCTTTTTCCTTCACGAACGGTTCAAGTTTCGTGTAGTCCGGTGAGACCAGTTCGATGTCGATCTTGTAGTGCTCGCGCACCTGATCGATGAAACGGTAGGTTTCCGGATGCAGGCGGCCGGTGTCGAGACTGAACACCTTGACGTTCTTGTTCAGCTTCCAGGCCATGTCCACCAGCACCACATCCTCGGCGCCACTGAAAGATATCCACAGGTCATCGCCGAACTCGGCGAACGCGAGTTTGAGGATGTCCTGCGCGGATTTGTTGGCATAGGTCGTGGCGAGTTCCACGACGTCGAACGTTGGGCTCATCAGGGCGGCTTCCTACAGGTCGGTGGCGCTGGGCGCTCTATATGGCGGCGATGGTAACAAAAAGCAACGCGCGCCGGGGCGGCCTCTGCGTTGCGCGCTCCAGGTCGAGCCGCTAGAGTTCGGGCTCGCTCGGCTCAATAAACATTACAAATGGAGTGTCCTGTGGAAATTGCCTGTCTTGATCTTGAAGGGGTGCTGGTACCGGAAATCTGGATCGCCTTCGCCGAAAAAACCGGAATCGAATCGCTCAAGGCCACCACCCGGGACATTCCCGACTACGACGTGCTGATGAAACAGCGCCTGCGTATCCTCGACGAGCATGGCCTGAAACTTTCGGACATTCAGGAAGTGATCGCCACGCTCAAGCCGCTGGACGGCGCGGTGGAATTCGTTGACTGGCTGCGCGAGCGTTTCCAGGTGGTGATTCTGTCGGACACCTTCTACGAGTTTTCCCAGCCGCTGATGCGTCAGCTGGGCTTTCCGACCTTGCTCTGCCACCGACTTATTACCGATGACAGCGGTCGGGTGACGAGCTACCAGTTGCGTCAGAAAGATCCGAAACGTCAGTCGGTCCTGGCCTTCAAGAGCCTGTATTACCGGGTGATTGCGGCGGGGGATTCCTACAACGACACCAGCATGCTCGGCGAAGCGGATGCGGGGATTCTGTTCCATGCGCCGGACAACGTTATTCGCGAGTTTCCGCAGTTTCCGGCGGTGCATACGTTTGCCGAGTTGAAGCAGGAATTCCTCAAAGCCTCGAACCGCGACTTATCCCTTTAGCCACCTGATGATCGTTCCCACGCGGACGGTTCGACGCCTCGACGTGGGAACGATCAACGGTTAAAGGTTTTGCAGGGTTTCGAGCAGGACTCTGACCTTGGTGATCGATTCCTGATACTCCGCCAGCCAGTCCGAATCGGCGACGATCCCGCCACCGCCCCAGCAGCACACCTGTCCATCCTTCACCAGCAGACTGCGGATCGCGATAGAGCTGTCCATCTCGCCGCGCACGTCCAGGTACAGCAACGAACCGCAATACAAGCCGCGTCGGGTCGGCTCCAGTTCGTCGATGATCTGCATCGCACGAATCTTCGGTGCGCCGGTGATCGAGCCGCCGGGGAAACTGCCGGCAATCAGGTCCAGGGCGTCGCGATCCGCCGCCAGTTCACCGGTTACGCTGCTGACCAGGTGATGCACGTTCGGATAGCTTTCCAGGCTGAACAACTCCGGCACCCGCACCGAGCCGATGCGGCAGGTGCGGCCCAGGTCGTTGCGCAGCAGGTCGACAATCATCAGGTTTTCCGCACGATCCTTGGGGCTGGCCAGCAGTTCGGCGGCGTTCGCCGCGTCCTCGGTCGGGTTCGCGCCACGGGGACGGGTGCCCTTGATCGGGCGGGTTTCCACCTGACGCTGGCTGACTTTGACGAAACGCTCGGGCGACAGGCTCAGCACTGCATTGCCGTCGGGCAGGCTCTGGAACCCGGAAAACGGCGTCGGGCAGGCCTCGCGCAATTTGCAGTAGGCCAGCCATGGATCGCCCTGGCACGGCGCGCGGAAACGCTGGGCGAAATTGACCTGATAGCAGTCGCCGGCCTGGATGTAATGCTGGATGCGTTCGAACGCCTGACGGTATTCATCTGCCGAGAGATCGGCTGCCATCGGGCTGTTCAGCTTGAAAGGCGTCAGTGCGGTGCTCACCGGTTGGCTGAACACATCGATCAGTCGTTGTTTCTCGCTGGCGCTGACCGAGGGGTGAAACACCAGTTGGCTGGTGGCCGATTGGTGGTCGCTGATCAGTGCCCAGTCGTACAGACCAAAACGCGCATCGGGCAATTGCAGATCATCCCGGGCCTGACTCGGCAGGTTTTCCAGATGCCGGCCGAAGTCGTAGCTCAGGTAACCGATCAGGCCACCGGCGAAAGGCAATTCGTACCCATCGGGCAATTGCGCGTCGCCCAACCGGGTCAGATTATCCCGCAGACGTTGCAGGAAATCGTCGCCGCGCTCGTCCGGCAAAACCGCCAGCTGTTCCAGCGGCCAGGCGCTGAGCAGGTCATAACGGCCACGGTCGGCACTCGGGCGCCCACTGTCGAGCAGCACGGCGCCGGGCGCATGGCGGATGGCCGCGAAATAGTCGGCGGGGTTGGCGCGGTAGGGCAGCGGGTGTACGGAACAGGTCAACATGGGCGGGGCAGATCGGCCATCGAGGCGGGGTGGGGATTGTAGTCCCCTCCGGGAATTGCTCCTAGAGGGGATGTCGGGGATTGGCAGATTGGCGGCAGGTAGTGCGACTCAGCCCTCGACCGCCGGAATATGCCCAAACAACTCCTGAGCAAACGCCACCCGCTCTTCAACCGATTCAGTCACACCACGCGCCTTGAGTTCTTCCAGATGCGCTTCCACCGCATGGGTGCGCAACGTCAGCCCGCAGTCGTTGGCAATCTGGATATTCAGCCCCGGCCGCGCATTCAGCTCCAGAATCAGCGGGCCTTTCTCCTGGTCCAGCACCATGTCCACGCCGATGTAACCCAGGCCACACAGCTCATAACAACCGGCCGCGAGCTTCATGAAACCGTCCCAGTAGGGCAGTTGCACGCCGTCCACCGCGTTGGTGGTGTCCGGGTGTTTGGTGATGATGTTGTTCAGCCAGGTGCCGCGCAAAGTCAGGCCGGTGGCCAGGTCGACACCGACGCCGATGGCGCCCTGGTGCAGGTTGGCCTTGCCGCCGGACTGGCGGGTCGGCAAACGCAGCATCGCCATCACCGGGTAACCCATCAGCACGATGATGCGGATGTCCGGCACGCCTTCGTAGCTGATGCTCTTGAAGATCTGGTCCGGGGTCACCCGATATTCGATCAGCGCCCGGTCGCGGTGCCCGCCCAGCGAATACAGGCCGGTGAGGATGCTGGAGATATGATGCTCCAGCTCTTCGTGGGCAAGGATCTTGCCCGACACCGTGCGATAGCGGCCCTCGAAACGGTCGGCGATGACGATGATGCCGTCACCGCCGGCGCCCTGGGCCGGCTTGATCACGAAGTCGTTGCGCCCGCCGATGATCTCGCCGAGCTTGTCGATTTCCTTCTCCGTGGAAATCACGCCATACAGTTCCGGCACATGAATGCCGGCCTCGATCGCGCGTTCCTTGGTGATGATCTTGTCATCGACGATCGGGTACAGGCTGCGCTTGTTGTACTTGAGCACGTAGTCCGCGTTACGCCGATTGATGCCCATGATGCCCCGGGCTTCCAGGGCCTTCCAGGTCTTCCAGAAACCGAACATCAGGCGTCAGCCTTCTTCAGGAAAGCCTTGAAACGCACCAGTTCAGTCAGGCGATAACCGCGATAGCGACCCATGGCCAGCATGAAGCCCACCAGAATCAGCAGGATCGCCGGGAAGGTGAACACGAAGTACACCAGCTCCGGAACGGTCATGATCAGGTGCGCCAGGGACGCCGCGAACAGCGTGCCGATCGCCACTTTCATGGCATGGCTGGCACCGCGTTCTTCCCAGGTGATCGACAGGCGTTCGATGGTCATGGTCAGAATCACCATCGGGAACAGCGCCACCGACAGACCGCGCTCCAGACCGAGTTTGTGACTGAACAGGCTGATCGCCGCGATCAGCACCACCACGAACGTCAGCACCACCGACAGGCGCGGCAGCATTTGCAGCTTCAGGTGTTCCAGATACGAGCGCAGCGATAACCCGAGCGCGGTGATCACAGTAAACAGCAGGATGCCGAAACCCAGTTGCGTCTCGCGGAAGGCCAAGGCGATCAGCACCGGCGTGAACGTGCCGAGGGTCTGCAGGCCGATCAGGTTGCGCAGGATCAGGATCACCAGCACGCCGATCGGGATCATCACCATGATCATGAAGGTTTGCTGGGTTTGCAGCGGCAGGCCGTACAGCGAGTATTCGAGGAAGTTGGCGTCGGTGTTTTCGTCGGTCAGCTTGGCCAGACGAATCGCGTTCATCTCGCTGTTGTTCAGGCTGAAGGTCACGTTGGCTTTCTTGCCGCCGTCGACGGTGATCAGGTTCTCATCACCGCTCCACCACAGCAGGCGGTCGGTCGGCAGGCCTTGCTCGCCGGTTTCCGGGTTGAAATACAGCCAGTCGGTGCCGTTGAAGCTGCGCAGCCACAGTTCCGGGGTTTGCGGTTGATCGGCGACGAGGCGGATGGTGTGGACTTTTTCCACCGGTACGTGGGCAATGGACAGCAGCAGCTCGACGATCTTGGCTTTGTGCGGCGTCGACGGATCGCCGGCCAGCAGCAGTTTCACGTTGTCGTCGTTGACGTTGTTGACGCGTTTGATCGCCTCGCCAATGAAGGTCTCGACGTCGGCCGAGTGCTGGCGGATCGGGGCGAGCAGGGCTTCGGCGGCGATCTTTTCCGGGCCTTCGATGGCCATGCTGTCGCGGAAGGTCGGGCCTTTGATCTTGGTTTTCTCGGCGGTGTAACGCTTGGTCAGCACAAGACGGTAATAAAGGGTCTGGTTACCCTTGGCCCGGCGTGCCGACCAGGTGACCTTGCGATTGCCGTCGACGCGGTTGACCGCCACCCCGTAGTTGTTGGAGATAAAGCTTTCATTGAGGCTGACGTAATCGCGGCTCAGGGGCGGCACGAACATCTGGATCTTCACCGGATCCTTGGTGCTGGCGACGAACTCGACCTTGGCGTCGATGTTCCACAGGTCGTCGGTGGCGTCTTCGGTCACCGGGATGCCGAGCACGAAAATCTGATAGGCCGTAACCGAAACGCCCAGCAACACCAGGATGGTGATCAGGACTTTCAGGTGGAAGGTTAGAGAACGCATGGAAATTACTCGGCGGTATGAGCGGCGATGGCGCAGGCGGGTTTGCCGGCAGCGTATTTAAGACTGGGATCGACCAGCGCATCGAAGCGTTTCAGCGCCTCGGAGCCGATCAAAAGCGGGTATTGGAACGCACTACGGTCGGTCAGGTTCACTTCGATGCTGCGCATTGCCGAACCCATGCAGATGTCCAGCTCGATCACCGGGCGGGCGGTGTACTTCTTGCCTTCTTCCGGATCGTAGTCGCCGGCGCGGCGCTTGATCTTGCTGACCCGGGCCAGAGGCCGTTCGATCGGGTGCGAATGCGCGGCGTCGATGGCCAGGTAGAAACGTACCCAGGACTCGCCGTTGCGTTTGAAGCGTTTGATGTCGCGGGCACTCAGGGAGGCGGTTTTCGCCCCGGTGTCGAGTTTCGCCGCCACTTCCAGGTTGATCCCGTCGAGGGCAGCGTATTCGTTGAGGCCGTACACGGTCTTTTCCCCCGCCGCAGCAAGGCCGGGCAGGCAAAACAGTGCAAAGAATGTGGGGAAGGGCTTGAGTCTCATAAATCCTGGCGAGCAGCGTTCCGTTCTCGGTTCAGGGCCATGGCATCAGGAAATCCTGTCTGGTCATCGCCTTCGTGTGCCTATCAGCTTTTTATGACAAGCCGTGCAAATGACTCGCAAATGCGGGCGGCATTCTAGCACGGTGGTTTTATGGCGCCAGCGCCGGGGCCGGTCTATAACCCTTGGGGCTGACACGCAGGCTTATTAGACGATTGTCGACAATCTCTATTTATCCTTTGACTGATGCGGGCTGATTCGCTAGTTTTTGCCGCATTGGATTTGAAGGTGTCGACAATATGCTGGATCAACTCGATCCCCCGGTGATCAGTGGCGACGATTCCGAGACGCTCTCGGAAAACGTCTTCCGACGCATCCAGGCGGCCATCGTCAAAGGCGAGATCGCCCCGGGCAGCAAGATCTCCGAGCCGGAACTGGCGCGCACCTACGGCATCAGCCGCGGGCCGCTGCGCGAGGCGATCCATCGTCTGGAAGGCCAGCGCCTGTTGGTGCGCGTACCGCACGTCGGTGCGCGGGTGGTGTCGCTGAGCCACGCCGAATTGCTCGAACTCTACGAAATCCGCGAATCCCTCGAAGGCATGGCCTGCCGTCTGGCGGCCGAACGCATGAGCGTCGAAGAAATCGACGAACTGCGCCGGGTGCTGGAAACCCACGAACGCGATGCGGCGTTCCAGGCCGGCGTCGGCTACTACCAGCAGGAAGGCGATTTCGACTTTCACTACCGGATCATCCAGGGCAGCGGCAACCGCACCCTTACGCAAATGCTCTGCGGCGAGCTCTATCAACTGGTGCGCATGTACCGCATCCAGTTTTCCACCACGCCCAATCGCCCGCGCCAGGCCTTTGCCGAACACCACCGGATTCTCGATGCCATCGCCGACCGTGACGGCGAGCTCGCGGAATTGTTGATGCGCCGTCACATCGGCGCCTCGAAACGCAACATCGCCCGTCATTACCAGGACGGCGCCGACCACAAGACAGCCACTGAACGAGGTGAGTCATGAGTTCCAACAAGAGCACTCCAGGCCAGCGTTTCCGCGATGCGGTCGCCAGCGAACATCCGCTGCAAGTGGTCGGGGCGATTAATGCCAACCACGCGCTGCTGGCCAAGCGCGCCGGTTTCAAGGCGATCTACCTGTCGGGTGGCGGGGTGGCTGCCGGCTCCCTCGGCGTGCCGGACCTGGGCATCACCGGCCTGGATGACGTGCTGACCGACGTGCGCCGCATCACCGACGTCTGCGACCTGCCGCTGCTGGTGGACGTGGACACAGGTTTCGGCGCCTCGGCGTTCAACGTGGCCCGCACCGTCAAGTCGATGATCAAGTTCGGCGCGGCGGCGATTCACATCGAAGACCAGGTCGGCGCCAAGCGCTGCGGTCACCGTCCGAACAAAGAGATCGTGACCCAGCAGGAAATGGTCGACCGCATCAAGGCTGCCGTCGATGCCCGCACCGACGACAGCTTCGTGATCATGGCGCGCACCGACGCGCTGGCTGTTGAAGGCCTGGAATCGGCACTGGATCGCGCCGCCGCGTGCATCGAGGCCGGCGCCGACATGATCTTTCCGGAAGCCATCACCGAGCTTGAGATGTACAAGCTGTTCGCCAGCCGCGTGAAGGCGCCGATCCTGGCCAACATCACCGAATTCGGCTCGACGCCGCTGTACACCACCGAGCAACTGGCCGGCGCCGACGTGTCGCTGGTGCTGTACCCACTGTCGGCGTTCCGCGCGATGAACAAGGCTGCGGAAAACGTCTACACCGCGATCCGCCGCGACGGCACTCAGCAGAATGTCATCGACACCATGCAGACTCGCATGGAGCTCTACGATCGCATCGATTACCACACCTTCGAGCAGAAGCTCGACGCGTTGTTTGCGGCGAAGAAGTAAGCCGCAACCGTACTCCCTAATAAATTCAAGATTGGAGACAACAATGGCCGAAGCAAAAGTACTCAGTGGCGCCGGGCTCCGGGGCCAGGTCGCCGGGCAAACCGCACTGTCCACCGTGGGCCAGGCCGGTGCCGGGCTGACCTATCGCGGCTACGACGTGCGCGAACTGGCAGCCGACGCACAATTTGAAGAAGTGGCGTACCTGCTGCTCTACGGAGAGCTGCCGACCAAGGCGCAACTCGCCGACTATCAAGGCAAGCTGAGCAAGCTGCGCGACCTGCCGCAAGCACTCAAGGAAGTGCTGGAACGCATCCCCGCCGACGCCCACCCGATGGACGTGATGCGCACCGGTTGCTCGTTCCTGGGCAATATCGAGCCGGAAAAAGACTTCTCCGAGCAACGCGACAAGACCGACCGTCTGCTGGCCGCCTTTCCGGCGATCATGTGCTACTGGTATCGCTTCAGCCACGACGGCAAACGCATCAATTGCGTGACGGACGAGCAGTCCATCGGCGGCCACTTCCTGCACCTGCTGCACGACAAGAAGCCGAGCGAACTGCACGTCAAGGTGATGAACGTCTCGCTGATCCTCTACGCCGAGCACGAATTCAACGCCTCGACCTTCACCGCTCGGGTGTGCGCTTCGACCCTGTCCGATCTGTATTCCTGCGTCACGGCGGCCATCGGTTCCTTGCGCGGCCCGCTGCACGGTGGCGCCAACGAAGCGGCGATGGAAATGATCGAGCGCTTCTCGTCGCCGGAAGAGGCGATCAAGGGCACCCTCGGCATGCTCGAGCGCAAGGACAAGATCATGGGCTTCGGCCACGCGATCTATAAGGACAGCGATCCGCGCAACGAGGTGATCAAGGGCTGGTCGAAAAAACTCGCCGACGAAGTGGGCGACAAAGTGTTGTTCGCGGTTTCCGAAGCCATCGACAAGACCATGTGGGAACAGAAAAAACTGTTCCCCAACGCCGACTTCTACCATGCCTCGGCGTACCACTTCATGGGCATCCCGACCAAGCTGTTCACCCCGATCTTCGTCTGCTCGCGCCTGACCGGCTGGGCGGCGCACGTATTCGAACAGCGCGCCAACAACCGCATCATCCGTCCAAGCGCCGAGTACACCGGCGTCGAACAGCGCAAGTTCGTGCCAATCGAACAGCGCTGACCGGGGAGGGCGCCGGCACAGGCGCCCCCTCTTTGAAACTACCGTGACCGAGTCCTGACCGATGAACACAGAATTTCGCAAGAACCTGCCCGGCACGCCGCTGGACTTTTTCGACGTCCGCGCGGCTGTCGATGCGATCCAGCCGGGCAGCTACGACACCCTGCCGTACACCTCTCGCGTGCTGGCGGAAAACCTCGTGCGTCGCTGCGACCCGGCCACGCTCACCGATTCCCTGAAACAACTGATCGAGCGCAAGCGCGACCTCGACTTCCCGTGGTTCCCGGCCCGCGTGGTGTGCCACGACATTCTCGGCCAGACCGCGCTGGTGGATCTGGCCGGCCTGCGCGACGCGATTGCCCAACAGGGCGGCGACCCGGCGCAGGTCAACCCGGTGGTGCCGACACAACTGATCGTCGACCACTCGCTGGCGGTGGAAGCGGGCGGCTTTGACAAGCAGGCCTTCGAGAAGAACCGCGCCATCGAAGACCGGCGCAACGAAGACCGCTTCCACTTCATCAACTGGACCAAGAAGGCCTTCAAGAACGTCGACGTGATCCCGCCGGGCAACGGCATCATGCACCAGATCAACCTGGAGAAAATGTCGCCGGTGATTCAGGTGCGCGACGGCGTGGCGTTCCCGGATACCTGCGTCGGCACCGACAGCCATACCCCGCACGTCGATGCGCTGGGCGTGATTGCCATCGGCGTCGGTGGTCTCGAAGCTGAAAGCGTGATGCTCGGCCGCGCATCGTGGATGCGCCTGCCGGAAAGCGTTGGCGTCGAGCTGACCGGCAAGCTGCAACCGGGCATCACCGCCACCGACATGGTGCTGGCGCTGACCGAATACCTGCGCAAACAGAAAGTGGTCGGCGCATGGCTGGAGTTCTTCGGCGAAGGTGCTTCGGCACTGACCCTCGGCGACCGCGCAACCATCTCCAACATGGCCCCGGAGTACGGCGCCACGGCGGCGATGTTCTACATCGACCAGCAGACCATCGACTACCTGAAACTCACTGGTCGCGAAGACCAGCAAGTGCAGCTCGTCGAGCAATACGCCAGGCAGATCGGTCTGTGGGCCGACAGCCTGAAAGGTGCGCAATACGAGCGTGGCCTGACCTTCGATCTGTCTTCGGTGGTGCGCAACATGGCCGGCCCGAGCAACCCGCACGCTCGCGTGGCGGTGTCGGATCTGGCCGCCAAAGGCATCGCCGGCCAGTGGGAGGACGTGCCGGGGCAAATGCCTGACGGCGCGGTGATCATCGCCGCCATCACCAGTTGCACCAACACCAGCAACCCACGCAACGTGATCGCCGCCGGCCTGCTGGCGCGCAACGCCAACAAGCTTGGGCTGACCCGCAAGCCGTGGGTCAAGTCGTCGCTGGCACCGGGTTCGAAAACCGTGGCGCTGTACCTCGATGAAGCAGGGCTGACCACGGAGCTGGAGCAGCTCGGTTTCGGCGTCGTCGCCTTCGCCTGCACCACCTGCAACGGCATGTCCGGCGCGCTGGATCCGGTGATCCAGCAGGAAATCATCGACCGCGACCTGTACGCTACCGCTGTGCTGTCCGGTAACCGTAACTTCGACGGGCGGATTCACCCGTACGCCAAGCAGGCTTTCCTCGCTTCGCCGCCGCTGGTGGTGGCCTACGCGATTGCCGGCACCATCCGCTTCGATATCGAGAAAGATGTGCTGGGCGTGGTCGACGGCAAGGAAATCCGTCTGAAAGACATCTGGCCGAGCGACGAAGAAATCGACGCGGTGGTGAAATCCTCGGTCAAGCCCGAGCAGTTCCGTCAGGTCTACATCCCGATGTTCGCCATCCATGAAGACACCGGCCCCAAAGTTGCGCCGCTGTACGACTGGCGCGAAATGAGCACCTACATCCGCCGTCCGCCTTACTGGGAAGGCGCGCTGGCCGGGGCGCGCCCGCTCAAGGGCATGCGCCCGCTGGCGGTGCTGCCGGACAACATCACCACCGATCACCTGTCGCCGTCGAACGCGATCATGCTCGACAGCGCCGCCGGCGAATACCTGGCGAAAATGGGCCTGCCGGAAGAGGACTTCAACTCTTACGCGACCCACCGTGGCGACCACCTGACCGCACAGCGCGCGACGTTTGCCAACCCGAAACTGTTCAACGAAATGGTCGTGGAAAACGGCAAGGTCAAGCAGGGTTCGCTGGCCCGTGTCGAGCCGGAAGGCCAAGTGATGCGCATGTGGGAAGCCATCGAAACCTACATGGAACGCAAGCAGCCGCTGATCATCATCGCCGGCGCCGACTACGGCCAGGGTTCGTCCCGCGACTGGGCGGCCAAAGGCGTGCGTCTGGCGGGTGTGGAAGCGATTGCCGCCGAAGGTTTCGAGCGCATTCACCGCACCAACCTGGTGGGCATGGGCGTGTTGCCGCTGGAGTTCAAACCGGGCACCGACCGCAAGACCCTGGGTATCGATGGCAGCGAAACCTACGACGTGATCGGCGAGCGCACGCCGCGTGCCGACCTGACGCTGGTGATCCATCGCAAGAACGGCGAACGCGTTGATGTGCCGGTGACCTGCCGTCTGGATACCGCTGAAGAAGTGTCGATCTACGAGGCCGGCGGCGTGTTGCAGCGCTTTGCCCAGGACTTCCTCGAAGAGTCGGCGGTTGCCGTTTAAATCAACTGATGTGGGCATGGGACTTCAAGTCCCATGTCTTCGTTAAGGAGCACCATGGCTCACGCACCGCAAATAAAAATCCCCGCCACCTACATGCGTGGCGGCACCAGCAAAGGCGTGTTTTTCAGCCTCAAGGATCTGCCCGAAGCCGCTCAGATTCCCGGCCCGACCCGTGATGCGCTGTTGCTGCGGGTCATCGGCAGCCCCGACCCGTACGACAAGCAGATCGACGGCATGGGCGGCGCCACCTCGAGCACCAGCAAAACCGTGATCCTGTCGAAAAGCATCAAGGCCGATCACGACGTCGATTACCTGTTCGGTCAGGTGTCGATCGACAAGCCGTTCGTGGACTGGAGCGGCAACTGCGGCAACCTGTCGGCGGCGGTCGGTTCGTTCGCCATCAGCAACGGCCTGGTCGACGCCAGCCGCATTCCGCACAACGGCGTGGCGGTGGTTCGCGTTTGGCAGGCCAACATCGGCAAGACCATCATTGCCCACGTGCCGATCACCAATGGCGAAGTCCAGGAAACCGGTGATTTCGAACTCGACGGCGTAACCTTCCCGGCCGCCGAAGTCCAGGTCGAATTCATGGACCCGGCGGCGGAAGAAGAGGGCGGCGGTGGCTCGATGTTCCCCACCGGCAACCTGATCGACGAGCTGGAAGTGCCGGGCGTCGGTACGTTCAAGGCGACCATGATCAACGCGGGTATTCCGACGATCTTCGTTAACGCCGAAGACATCGGCTATACCGGCACCGAACTGCAAAGCGCGATCAACAGCGATCCGAAGGCTTTGCAGATGTTTGAGACCATTCGTGCCTACGGTGCTTTGCGCATGGGGCTGATTTCCAGCCTGGATGAAGCGGCCAAGCGTCAGCACACACCGAAAGTGGCGTTTGTTGCCAAGCCTGCGGATTACGTCGCGTCCAGCGGCAAGGCCATTGGCGCCGGGGATGTGGATCTGCTGGTGCGGGCGTTGTCGATGGGCAAGCTGCACCACGCAATGATGGGGACGGCGGCGGTGGCGATTGGCACTGCAGCAGCTATCTCCGGCACCTTGGTGAATCTGGCGGCGGGTGGTGTTGAGCGCAATGCTGTGCGGTTCGGGCATCCGTCCGGGACGTTGCGTGTTGGCGCAGAAGCTAGCCTGGAAAACGGTGAGTGGGTGGTGAAGAAGGCGATCATGAGCCGTAGTGCGCGCGTCCTGATGGAAGGTTACGTCCGCGTCCCTGGCGACTCTTTCTGACCCAGCGCAGCAGCAAATGTGGGAGCGGGCTTGCTCGCGAAGGCGGTGTATCAGGCAACATCAACGCTGGATATGCCGGCCCATTCGCGGGCAAGTCGAATCGTCGCACCGCCGCTCCCACAGGTTCTGTATTTCAACAATAAGAATGGTTTAAAACCAAGACTCAGCCTGAACCGAGGTCCCATCAACGAACCACTTTCAAGAGTGAATCGAACATGAGCGCCAACGTCGACCTGAACAACCGCCCCGACTACGACCGTGTCCTGCAGGACATCGCCGATTACGTCCTCACCTACAAAATCGAATCCACCGAAGCCCTCGACACCGCCCGTAACTGCCTGATGGACACCTTGGGCTGCGGCCTGCTGGCCCTGCGTTTCCCCGAATGCACCAAGCACCTTGGACCTATCGTCGAAGGCACCATCGTGCCGTTCGGCGCGCGAGTCCCCGGCACCTCCTATCGCCTCGACCCGGTGAAAGCGGCGTGGGACATCGGCTGCATCGTGCGCTGGCTCGATTACAACGACACTTGGCTCGCCGCTGAATGGGGCCATCCGTCGGATAACCTCGGCGGGATTCTCGCGGTGGCCGATCACCTGTCGCAAAAGCGTCTGGCCAATGGTGAAGCGCCGCTCACCGTGCGCGATGTGCTCGAAGCCATGATCATGGCCCACGAAATCCAGGGCGTGATCGCCCTGGAAAACTCCTTCAATCGTGTAGGTCTCGACCACGTCATTCTGGTGAAAGTCGCCTCGACCGCTGTGACCGCCAAACTGATGGGCGCCAACCGCGAGCAGCTGTTATCGGCGCTGTCCCACGCGTTTGCCGACGGTCAGGCGTTGCGCACTTACCGCCATGCGCCGAACGCCGGTTCGCGAAAATCCTGGGCGGCGGGGGATGCGTCGAGCCGAGGTGTGCGGCTGGCGGATATCGCGATGCGCGGCGAAATGGGCATTCCCGGCGTCTTGAGTGCCAAGCAGTGGGGCTTTTACGACGTTCTGTTCAGCCACACCAACAACGATCTGGCGCTCAAGCCTGAAGACAAACGCGCCTTCAGCTTCTCCCGGCCGTTCGGCAGTTACGTGATGGAAAACGTGCTGTTCAAGATCAGCTTCCCCGCCGAATTCCACGCGCAAACCGCCTGCGAAGCCGCTGTGACCCTGCATCCGCAGGTGCGCAATCGTCTGCATGAGATCGACCGGATTGTCATCACCACGCATGAGTCGGCGATTCGCATCATTTCCAAGGTCGGGCCGCTGGCCAACGCCGCCGACCGCGATCACTGCCTCCAGTACATGACCGCCGTGCCGCTGGCGTTCGGCAATCTGGTGGCTGAGCAGTACGAGGATGATTTCCACAAAGCCCATCCGGTCATCGATGTGCTGCGCGAAAAAATGGTCATCGTCGAAGATCCGCTTTTCACCCGCGAATACCTGGAGGCCGACAAACGCTCGATCGCCAATGCGGTGCAGGTGTTTTTCAAGGACGGTTCGAGCACGGAAAACGTGGTGGTGGAGTACCCGATTGGCCATCGCCGGCGTCGCGCCGAGGGCATTCCGTTGCTGGAGGACAAATTCCGGGCAAATCTGGCGACCCGCTTCACCGGACAGCGCAGCGGGGAGATTCTTGCGCTGTGCAAGGATCAGGCGCGGCTTGAAGCCACGCCGGTGAACCGGTTTGTCGATTTGTTTGTGATCTGAGGGACCGCGTTATCGTTCTTCGCGGGCAAGCCACGCTCCCGCAGGCTTTTGTATCGGATGCAATTATTGCAAACGCCACGACACCTGTGGGAGCCGGGCTTGCCCGCGAAGGCGTCAGATCAGACACCGCAGAGCTATTTGAAGCGCCGCTCGACGCCTTTTTCCACGAGAATCTTCGCGGAAATCTCTTCCACTGAAAAATGCGTGGAGTTGATGTTCGGGATGTTCTCGCGGCGGAACAGGTTTTCCACCTCGCGCACTTCGAACTCACACTGGGCGTAGCTCGAATAGCGGCTGTTGGGCTTGCGTTCGTTGCGGATCGCGGTGAGGCGGTCCGGGTCGATGGTCAGGCCGAACAGCTTGTGCTGGTGGGCGCGCAGGGCGGCCGGCAGTTGCAGGCGTTCCATGTCGTCCTCGGTCAGCGGATAGTTGGCCGCACGGATGCCGAACTGCATCGCCATGTACAGACACGTCGGCGTCTTACCACAACGCGACACGCCCACTAGTATCAGGTCGGCCTTGTCGTAATAGTGGGTGCGGGCGCCGTCGTCGTTGTCCAGAGCGAAGTTCACCGCTTCGATGCGCTCCATGTAATTGGAGTTGTGACCGATGGAGTGGGACTTGCCGACGGTGTAGGAAGAATGCTCGGTCAGTTCCTGTTCGAGCGGGGCGAGGAACGTCGAGAAGATGTCGATCATGAAACCATTGGAGGTTGCGAGAATCTCACGGATGTCCTGATTGACGATGGTGTCGAAGATGATCGGCCGGAAACCGTCGGTTTCAGCGGCTTTGTTGATTTGTTGTACCATGGCCCGCGCTTTTTCAACGCTGTCGATGTAGGGGCGCGTGAATTTGCTGAAGGTAATGTTTTCGAACTGCGCCAGAAGGCTTTGACCCAGGGTTTCGGCGGTGATGCCGGTGCCATCGGAGATAAAGAAAGCAGATCGTTTCATTTGCACCTTGGGCCTTAAGCTAATGAGCATTTCTGGATATGATAGGCGCGATTTGTCGGCCGCCATTGGCCCGCATTCTCACTTATTTTCCAGGTCCAGGCCATACAGCCGGCCAACGCTCCCCCGAGCCGCCGGTTTCTGAGCTTTTCCAACACAGTTAGTGGAGAGATCACCTTGGTAGAGTACGTAGTTTCCCTCGATAAGCTCGGCAAACACGATGTTGAGCATGTGGGGGGCAAGAACGCATCCCTGGGCGAGATGATCAGTAACCTGGCCGGTGCCGGTGTTTCGGTCCCCGGCGGCTTCGCCACCACGGCGCAAGCCTATCGCGACTTCCTGGAACTGAGCGGTCTGAACGATCAGATCCACAAGGCCCTCGATGCGCTGGACGTCGATGACGTCAATGCCCTGGCCAAGACCGGCGCCCAGATCCGCCAATGGATCATGGAAGCCGAATTCCCTGAAAAACTGAACACCGAGATCCGCACCGCGTTCGCCGCGTTGTCGGCCGGTAATCCTGACGTGGCCGTGGCCGTGCGTTCCTCCGCCACCGCCGAAGACCTGCCGGACGCTTCGTTCGCTGGTCAGCAGGAAACCTTCCTGAACATCCGTGGCGTGGAAAACGTCATTCGCGCGGCCAAGGAAGTGTTCGCTTCCCTGTTCAACGACCGTGCCATTTCCTACCGCGTGCACCAGGGCTTCGACCACAAGCTGGTCGCCCTGTCGGCTGGCGTGCAGCGCATGGTGCGTTCGGAAACCGGCACCGCCGGCGTGATGTTCACCCTCGATACCGAATCCGGCTTCCGTGACGTGGTGTTCATCACCGGCGCCTACGGTTTGGGCGAAACCGTTGTACAAGGCGCGGTGAACCCGGACGAATTCTATGTCCACAAGGGCACCCTGGAAGCCGGTCGCCCGGCGATCCTGCGGCGCAACCTGGGCAGCAAGGCCATCAAGATGATCTACGGCGACGAGGCCAAGGCCGGTCGTTCCGTGAAAACCGTTGATGTCGACAAGGCTGACCGCGCGCGTTTCTGCCTGACCGACGCTGAAGTCAGCGAGCTGGCCAAGCAGGCGATGATCATCGAGAAGCACTATGGCTGCCCGATGGACATCGAGTGGGCCAAGGACGGTGACGACGGCAAGCTGTACATCGTGCAGGCCCGTCCCGAAACTGTGAAGAGCCGCACCCAGGCCAACGTCATGGAACGTTACCTGCTGAAGGAAACCGGCACCGTGCTGGTGGAAGGTCGTGCCATCGGCCAGCGCATCGGCGCCGGCAAGGTGCGGATCATCAAGGACGTGTCCGAGATGGACAAGGTCCAGCCCGGCGACGTGCTGGTCTCCGACATGACCGACCCGGACTGGGAACCGGTCATGAAGCGCGCCAGCGCCATCGTCACCAACCGTGGCGGCCGTACCTGCCACGCGGCGATCATCGCCCGTGAGCTGGGAATCCCGGCCGTCGTCGGTTGCGGCAACGCCACCCAACTGCTGAAGGACGGCCAGGGCGTGACCGTGTCCTGCGCCGAAGGCGACACCGGTTACATCTTCGAAGGCGAACTGGGCTTCGACATCAAGAAGAACTCCGTGGACGCCATGCCGGAGCTACCGTTCAAGATCATGATGAACGTCGGCAACCCGGACCGCGCCTTCGACTTCGCGCAGCTGCCGAACGCTGGTGTGGGTCTGGCCCGTCTGGAATTCATCATCAACCGCATGATCGGCGTGCACCCGAAAGCGCTGTTGAACTACGACGGCCTGCCGCAGGACATCAAGGAAAGCGTCGACAAGCGCATCGCCGGTTACGACGATCCGGTCGGCTTCTATGTCGAGAAACTGGTTGAAGGCATCAGCACCCTGGCCGCTGCGTTCGCACCGAAGAAGGTCATCGTGCGTCTGTCGGACTTCAAGTCCAACGAATACGCCAACCTGATCGGCGGCAAACTGTACGAGCCGGAAGAAGAAAACCCGATGCTGGGCTTCCGTGGCGCTTCGCGTTACATCAGCGAATCGTTCCGTGACTGCTTCGAACTCGAGTGCCGTGCGCTGAAGCGCGTGCGCAACGAGATGGGCCTGACCAACGTCGAAATCATGGTGCCGTTCGTCCGTACCCTCGGCGAAGCCAGCCAGGTGGTTGATCTGCTGGCCGAAAACGGCCTGGCCCGTGGCGACAACGGCCTGCGCGTGATCATGATGTGCGAACTGCCATCCAACGCGATCCTGGCTGAAGAATTCCTCGAATTCTTCGACGGTTTCTCGATCGGCTCCAACGACCTGACCCAGCTGACGCTGGGCCTGGACCGTGACTCCGGGATCATTGCGCACCTGTTCGACGAGCGTAATCCGGCGGTCAAGAAGCTGTTGGCCAACGCGATTGCCGCGTGCAACAAGGCCGGCAAATACATCGGCATCTGCGGTCAGGGTCCTTCGGACCACCCGGACCTGGCCAAGTGGCTGATGGAGCAGGGCATCGAAAGCGTGTCGCTGAACCCGGACACCGTGCTGGAAACCTGGTTCTTCCTTGCCGAAGGCCAGGCGGCGGAATAAGCCGTAAATGAAGCCTCGGCCCGATGAACCGGGTCGGGGCTTTAAGATTGAATCAGGGCGAGCTCTCCGGATGCCGCCCTTTTTTGTGCAAGAGCATTATGCAAAGCAGCAGCAACCTATTTCCTGTCGCCCTGATCAGCGCCGAGCGACGCGGTGATCTGAGCGAAGACGTTTATCGTTTGAAACCGGGCAACAGCCCTGACTGGTCCGTGGAAATCGCGGTGACCCGCCTCGGCATGGCCGATGAGCCGGCGTCGCGCGGCGTGCCAGTGATCTTGCTGCACGGCAGTTTTTCCAATCGGCGCTTCTGGTTCTCGCCGAAGGGCCTGGGCCTGGGCGCGTATCTGACGCGTCTGGGCTTCGATGTGTGGATCCCGGAAATGCGCGGTCACGGTCTGTCCCAGCGCAACGAGGACTACCGCCGCAACCGCGTCGCCGACTATGCCCGTTACGATCTGCCGGCGATTGCCGCGTTCGTCCGTGAGCAGAGCGGGCAGATTCCGCACTGGATCGGCCACTCGCTGGGTGGCATCACGTTGGCGGCCGCGCTGGGCGGCGAATACCTCGGTGAGCCGGCGGTGGCGTCGGCGGCGTTTTTCGGCACGCAGGTCAGCCGCACGTACTGGCCGCTGAAGATTCCGCCGGTGGAGTGGAGCGGGCGCTTCATTCTCAAGCGTTTTGCCCAGTTGTCCGGCTCGCGACTCAAGCGCGGCCCCGAGGACGAGCCGATCGGCCTGGCGCTGGAAAGCATGCGCTGGTACGGACTGTTCGGGCGTTTCGGCGATAAGGACAAGGATTGGTGGGCAGGTCTTGCCGACGTGCAGGTCCCAGTGCTGGCGGTAAGCGCGGCGGGGGATCATCAGGATCCTGCCTGGGCCTGCCGGAAACTGTTCGAACAGATTGGCTCCGAGCACAAGCAGTTCATCAACCTGGGCCGTGAGCAGGGTTTCAACGATCAGTTCGGGCATGTCGAGATGCTGGTCAGCAAAGCGGCACAGGCCGAGGTCTGGCCGCTGGTGGCGCGTTGGTTGGCGGATCAGCACGCGCCATTGCTTGGCGAGAAGCCGGATCTGGCGGCAGCGGTCTGAACGCGGCGCCCTGAAAAGGGCATTTCGTTCGCGTCGGCTTGCGGCTAAGATATGACGCATTGGGCGGTTCTGGTCATATTTAGTGACTGTTTCGCTATTACGTTTCAGCCTGTGTTCAGGTTCGTTCAGCGACCATGACATGGGCTAAGGTAAACAGCGACCGTTGGGACTCGTTTCAAAAGAGTGCGACATTCTTGCTCGTCTTCCTTGTTACAGGAGTTATTCGATGAACCATTACCTTACGCCTGACCTGTGCGACGCCTATCCGGAGCTGGTTCAGGTGCTGGAACCGATGTTCAGCAATTTCGGCGGCCGTGATTCGTTCGGCGGCGAAATCGTGACCATCAAATGCTTCGAAGACAACTCGCTGGTCAAGGAGCAAGCCGAGCTCAAGGGCAACGGCAAGGTGCTGGTGGTCGATGGTGGTGGTTCCCTGCGCTGCGCACTGCTGGGCGACATGATCGCCGAGAAAGCCGCGAAAAACGGTTGGGAAGGGCTGGTGATCTACGGTTGCATCCGTGATGTGGACGTCATCGCCCAGACCGATCTCGGCGTTCAGGCCCTTGCCAGCCATCCGAAAAAGACTGAAAAACGCGGTCTCGGCGACCTCAACGTGCCGGTGACCTTCGCGGGTGTGACCTTCCATCCCGGCCAGTACATCTATGCGGACAACAATGGCGTGATCATCTCGCCAAGTCCGCTGAAAATGCCTGAATAAATCGCGGTAACCACAGGGGTGAGGATGTTCGAGGAAGAAAACGCGCAATGGGGGCTGGTGCATGCCCTGGTGCTGGACGGTAAAGGCGGTGCGCGTTCGATAGCCCGGACTGATCTCGACGATCTGCAGCTGCAGGCTCATGAAAGCCTGTGGCTGCACTGGGATCGCAGTCACCCGCAGACCCAGACCTGGCTGCGTAAATCCAGTGGGCTCAATGAGTTCACCTGCGACCTGCTGCTGGAAGAAAACACCCGTCCACGCCTGTTGCCGCTGCCGGATTCCGAGCTGCTGCTTTTTTTGCGCGGGGTCAATCTCAACCCCGGTGCCGAGCCGGAAGACATGGTGTCGGTGCGGATTTTCGCTTCGGCCCAGCGGGTGATTTCCCTGCGCTTGCGCCCATTGCGCGCCACCGACGAGTTGCTTGTGATGCTGGGCGAGGGTAAAGGACCGAAAACCTCGTCAGAACTAATGCTTTATCTGGCGCAATTCCTCACCAACAAGGTGCAGGATCTGGTGACTTGCCTCTCCGAAGTGGTCGATGAAGAGGAAGAAAAACTGGATGCCGACGAACGGTATACCCCCGAGCATGGCGCCATTTTGCACATCCGTCGCAGGGCTGCCGGACTGAAGCGTTTTCTGGCACCGCAGCGGGATATTTTCGGACAGCTGACGCGGATAAAACTGCCGTGGTTCGTCGATGACGATGCCGACTACTGGAACGAATTGAACAACAGCCTGACCCGTTATCTCGAAGAGCTCGAATTGACCCGAGAGCGCGTGGGGCTGGTGCTGGAGGCCGAAGACCGGCGTTTGAGCGTGCACATGAATCGCACGATGTATCGTTTCGGCATCATCACCTGCATCTTCTTGCCGATGAGTTTTATTACCGGTCTGTTGGGCATAAACGTTGGCGGAATACCCTTCGCCAGCAGCCCTTATGGCTTCCTTATCGCCTGCCTGACGGTGCTCGCCCTGGCGTTCGGCCAGTGGTGGTTGTTCCGCCGTTTGCGCTGGGTCTGACGATGCGCCATGTGACCCGACCAAATTTGCCCGCGTCTTTCACAGACATCACGAGAGGTGCGTATGCACGATCCGTTTGAACAGTCTTTGCGCGACATGCTCAACGCTTCGCCGTCCAGCCGCGACGACGATGCCTGCCTGGGTCGCGTGCTCAAAACCGCCAACCGCCAGGTTGGCGCCGGCGATCTGTTCAGCCTGCTGGGCCGCTGGCTGCCCGCGCTGATGATCGCCCTGAATAACGGCTCGGCCCATGTCGCGCCGGTCTCACGTCTCCGTAAACCTACCGCTCGCACTGCTGATAAGGCTGATTGAATATGGAACTTGATCTCTGGACTCAGAGCCTCGTCACTGCAATGACTGCGTTGTGGACCAAAGTCGCTAACTTCATTCCTAACCTGTTCGGCGCACTGGTTGTGCTGCTCTTGGGTTTCGTCGTGGCCAAGCTGCTGGATACCTTGCTGTCCAAGTTGCTGGCCAAACTGGGCCTCGATCGCCTGATGGGCGGCACCGGCCTGACCAAATTGATGTCCCGCGCGGGGCTGCAAGTGCCGATCTCCACGTTGATCGGCAAAATCGTTTACTGGTTCGTTCTGCTGATTTTTCTGGTTTCGGCAGCAGAATCCCTTGGACTTGAGCGAGTTTCAGCTACGCTTGACATGCTGGCGCTGTATTTGCCGAAAGTATTCGGTGCCGCGCTGGTGTTGCTGGTGGGTGTCCTGCTTGCGCAATTGGCCAATGGCCTGGTTCGCGGGGCGGCAGAAGGCGTAGGCCTGGACTACGCTTCAGGACTTGGGCGAATTGCCCAGGGCCTGGTGATCATCATCAGCATTTCGGTCGCAATCAGTCAGTTGGAGGTCAAGACCGACCTGCTGAACCATGTGATCGTCATCGTATTGATTACCGTTGGTCTGGCGGTTGCGCTGGCCATGGGTTTGGGAAGCCGGGAAATTGCCGGTCAGATTCTTGCGGGAATCTATGTGCGTGAGTTGTATCAGGTTGGGCAACAAGTGCGTATTGGCGAGGTCGAAGGCCAGATCGAAGAGATCGGCACGGTTAAGACCACATTGCTGACCGATGAGGGTGAGCTAGTCTCTCTCTCCAATCGGATCCTGCTGGAACAGCATGTGAGTAGCCGCTAACCCGGCAAACCCTGCTAATGTATGCCGCCGCAAAATGCCAGCTGTCGCTGGCTGCGGTGGACATTGACCTGACTGTCGGCACGACTTGTTTTGAATAAAGCCCAAACGCTATCCACGCGCTACGATCCCCGCGAGCTCTCTGATGAGGAGTTGGTCGCGCGCTCGCATACCGAGCTTTTTCACGTGACGCGCGCCTACGAAGAACTGATGCGGCGTTACCAGCGGACATTATTTAACGTGTGCGCACGATATCTTGGGAACGATCGCGACGCAGACGATGTCTGTCAGGAAGTGATGTTGAAGGTGCTGTATGGCTTGAAGAACTTCGAGGGGAAATCGAAGTTCAAGACATGGCTATACAGCATCACCTACAACGAATGCATCACACAGTATCGGAAGGAACGGCGAAAGCGTCGCTTGATGGACGCACTGAGTCTTGACCCCCTCGAGGAAGCGTCCGAAGAAAAGGCGCCGAAACCCGAGGAGAAGGGCGGACTGGATCGCTGGCTGGTGTATGTGAACCCGATCGACAGGGAAATTCTGGTGCTACGATTTGTCGCAGAGCTGGAGTTTCAGGAGATCGCAGACATCATGCACATGGGTTTGAGTGCGACAAAAATGCGTTACAAACGCGCTCTTGATAAATTGCGTGAGAAATTTGCAGGCATTGCTGAAACTTAGTTCGGCGCAAATATCTCTTACGTGTAGGCAAGTTCTGATAGACTTGCCGCCGAGTTGTCCCCCGGTTTGCGGGACTGCTTCACAATCACCAGATGGGGATTTAACGGATGAAACTGAAAAACACCTTGGGCTTGGCCATTGGTTCTTTGATTGCCGCCACTTCTTTCGGCGCTCTGGCACAAGGCCAAGGCGCAGTTGAAATCGAAGGCTTCGCAAAGAAAGAACAATTCGACAGCGCTCGTAACTTCAAGAACAACGGCAACCTGTTCGGCGGTTCGATCGGTTACTTCCTGACCGACGACGTTGAACTGCGTCTGGGCTACGACGAAGTGCACAACGTGCGTGCCGACGATGGCAAGAACGTCAAGGGCGCCAACACCGCTCTGGACGCTCTGTACCACTTCAACAACCCAGGCGACATGCTGCGTCCATACGTTTCGGCCGGTTTCTCTGACCAGAGCATCGACCAGAACGGTTCGAACGGTCGTAACCGTTCCACCTTCGCCAACCTGGGCGCTGGTGCCAAGCTGTACTTCACCGACAACTTCTACGCCCGTGCTGGCGTTGAAGCTCAGTACAACATCGACCAGGGCGACACCGAGTGGGCTCCTAGCGTCGGTATCGGTGTGAACTTCGGTGGCGGCTCCAAGCCAGCTGCTGCTCCAGTTCCAGCACCGGCTGAAGTCTGCTCCGACAGCGACAACGACGGCGTTTGCGACAACGTTGACAAGTGCCCGGACACCCCAGCCAACGTAACTGTTGACGCTGATGGCTGCCCAGCAGTTGCTGAAGTTGTTCGTGTTGAGCTGGACGTGAAGTTCGACTTCGACAAGTCGGTTGTTAAGCCAAACAGCTACGGCGACATCAAAAACCTGGCTGACTTCATGAAGCAGTACCCATCCACCACCACTACTGTTGAAGGTCACACTGACTCCGTCGGTCCTGACGCTTACAACCAGAAACTGTCCGAGCGTCGTGCAAACGCCGTTAAGCAAGTTCTGACCAACCAGTACGGTGTTGAATCGTCCCGCGTTCAGTCGATCGGCTACGGCGAATCCCGCCCAGTTGCTGACAACAAAACTGAAGCTGGCCGCGCTGTTAACCGTCGCGTAGAAGCGCAGGTTGAAGCTCAAGCTAAGTAATTAGCTGCCGCTACGAGAAAAGCCCGGCTCAGGCCGGGCTTTTCTTTGCCTGCGATTTGGTGAAAACGGGGATTGTCAGGCCAATCGGTCGGCTGCCCAGCCAATCGAATCCATCTGGGTCGCCGCCGCTGCGACGGCGCCTATGACCAGAATCGCAGGACTCCTGAGCTGGAAACCAAGGGCATCGTCCTCCATCCCTGTCAGATCACTGCGGCATTCGCGTTGTTCTGGCAACGAGGCATTCTCGATCATCGCAACTGGTGTATCCGCCGCCATACCGCCCGCCAGCAGTTGCTCGCTAATCTCGCCGAGCTTCGCCACCCCCATGTAAATCACCAGCGTCGTGCCGCCCTGCGCCAAGGCCCGCCAGTTCAACTGGCTGTCGTCCTGAGTGTGGGCCGTGACCAGCGTCACACCCCGGGCCACGCCGCGCAACGTCAGCGGGATATCACACTGGGTCGCGCCGGCCAGTCCGGCGGTGATGCCATTGACCAGTTCCACTTCGACCCCGCGCTCACGCAACCACTGCGCTTCCTCACCCCCGCGCCCGAAAATGCACGGATCGCCGCCCTTGAGCCGCACCACGCATTTGCCCTGACGGGCGTAACGCAACATCAGCCGATGGATGAACGCCTGAGGCGTCGAACGACAGCCGCCGCGTTTACCGACGGCAATGATCCGCGCAGCAGGGCAGTGTTCAAGTACCGCCTCATTGACCAGATCGTCGATCAGCACCACCTCGGCTTCGCGCAAGGCCCGCACCGCTTTGAGCGTCAGCAATTCAGGATCACCGGGACCCGCGCCCACCAGCCAGACTTTCGCGTTCATGGTGTTTTCCTCTTCAGATGACGGCGACCGGACGCACTTCGGCGGCCAGCAAACGCTTGATTTCCGGGACGCAGGAGCCGCATTGCGTGCCGCACCCCAATGTATTTTTCAAACCCTGCAGATCCAGGCCATCACGGATACCGGCGCAGACCGCGCTGTGGCTGACGTTCTTGCAGTTGCACAGGGTCTTGTCCGCCACAGTCTGCACGCCGGCATTGCCCGGCGGCGCACTCATCGGTGCCAGCAGCCAGCGCCGCAGTTGTTCGTCGGCGCGGCCTTCGAGCCACAGACCTTGCAACCAGTGCTGGGCGAGGGTTTCACCGGCAAGGCGGATCGCGGTGATTCGCCCGTTTTCGATGCGTACCCGTTTGCCAATGGCGCGGCGAGGATCGTCATAAGCCAGTACCGGCCCCTCGATCAGAGCCAGGCACTGGTCGATTTCACGCAGCAATTGCGGTTCTGGCGCCACGACGCTGGCTGCGCGTATCAGCAGCGCAGGCCGTTCACGTCCGACAAGGCTGAGACTTGCGTAGGAAAACGCCTCGCAGAGCGGTCGAAGCGCCTCGAAATGCCGTTGAACATCGCCCTCGATCAGTGCGAACAGTTGCCATGGCAAGTCCACCGTTTCCAGCCGCACACCACTGTGCTTGAGTTCCGGTTGTTTCGACAAAGGATCGAAGGCGGGCAGGGTCAGGCTGTTCACGCCGCCCTTGAGGAAACGATCGCCCCAGTGCATCGGCAGGAACGCCTGGCCCGGACGCACGCTGTCATCGCTGGCGACCGCCACGATCACTGAGCCCCGACGACTTTTCAGATTCACCAGATCCCCCGGCTGCAAGCGGTGGCGACGCAATTCGTCCGGGTGCAGGCTCAACACCGCTTCGCTGACATGACCGAATAACTGCGCCGCCGTGCCGGTGCGGCTCATACCGTGCCATTGATCACGCAGGCGGCCAGTGATCAGGGTCAGTGGAAAGCGCGCGTCGCGTTGTTCTTTGGCGGCGCGATAGGGATTGGCAACGAACTGTGCGCGCCCGTTCGGCGTAGGAAAGATACCGTCGCCATACAGCCGGGCTGTACCTTGGCGGGCGCCAGCGGGGAAGGGCCATTGCTGTGGCCCCAGCTCATCAATCAACCGATGGTTGATCCCGGACAAATCCAGATCGCGTCCCCGGGTCAGTTGTTTGTACTCGTCAAAAAGCTGCGCCGGTTGCTCGAACGCAAACAGACCTGGCTGTTGCGGGCGCAGACGTTTCTCCAGGCGTTGTGCGAAATCAACGGTAATCGCCCAGTCCGGACGCGCTTCACCCGGTGCGGCAATGGCCTGGCGGACGTGGGAAATCCGCCGCTCGGAGTTGGTCACCGAGCCTTCTTTCTCGCCCCAACTGGCCGCCGGCAACAGCAGATCGGCAAACGCCGCGGTTTCGGTGGTGCGAAACGCCTCCTGCAACACCACGAACGGACAAGTCTCCAGCGCCGCGCGGACGGCGTTCTGGTCAGGCATCGATTGTGCGGGGTTGGTGCAGGCAATCCACAACGCCTTGATCTTGCCGCTGCGCACTTGTTCAAACAGTTCGATGGCACTGAGACCGGTATTTTCCGGCAGCTTATCCACACCCCAATACGCCGCGACTTCTGCGCGGTGCTCTGGATTGGCGACTTCACGGTGACCGGGCAACAGGTTGGAAAGACTGCCGGTTTCGCGCCCGCCCATGGCATTTGGCTGACCGGTCAGGGAGAAAGGTCCTGCACCCGGCCGGCCGATTTGTCCGGTGGCCAAGTGCAGATTGATCAGCGCGCTGTTCTTGGCGCTGCCGGCAGTGGACTGGTTCAGGCCCATGCACCACAGCGACAGAAAGCTTGGTGATGTGCCGATCCATTCGGCGCATTGCTGCAACTGCTCGACGCTGATCCCACACAACTGCGAAACCATCGCCGGCGTGTAGTCGCGCACCAGGCTTTTAAGCTCGGCGAGGCCTTCGGTGTGGGCCTTGATGAAGTCGCGGTCGATCCAGTCTTCCCACAACAGCAGATGCAAAATCCCATGGAACAAAGCGACATCGGTGCCCGGCAGAATCGCCAGATGCAGGTCGGCCAAATCACAAGTGTCGGTGCGCCGTGGATCAATGACGACGACTTTCATCTGCGGGCGGCGGGATTTGGCTTCTTCGAGGCGGCGAAAAAGCACTGGATGCGCGTAGGCCATGTTACTGCCGACGATCACCACGCAATCGCTCAACTCCAGGTCTTCATAGCTGCACGGCGGAGCGTCGGCGCCGAGGCTGCGCTTGTAACCGACCACCGCCGAAGACATGCACAGCCGCGAATTGCTGTCGATGTTGTTGGTGCCAACCAGCGCCCGCGCCAGTTTGTTGAAGGCGTAGTAATCCTCGGTCAGCAATTGCCCGGAGATGTAGAACGCCACGCTGTCCGGGCCGTGTTCGGCGATGGTTTCGGCGAAGACCTGGGTGGCGTGATCCAGTGCGGTGTCCCAGTCGCAACGGCTGCGCGCCAGGCCTTTGCCCAGGCGCAGTTCCGGGTACAACGCCCGTGCCGCCAAGTCGCCGGTCAGGTGCAGGGTCGAGCCTTTGCTGCACAGTTTGCCGAAGTTGGCCGGATGCGCCGGATCACCGCTGACGCCGAGGATGCGCTCGCCGTCATGCTCGATCAGCACGCCGCAGCCGACCCCGCAATAACAGCAGGTCGAGGCGGTCGTCTGGCGGTTCATCAGACGGCGTCCCGCAGGGCCAGTTGCACGCGGCCGTTTTCCACTCGGGCCGGGTGATGGTGCGCGCAGCCGACGTCCGGGGCCTGGGCTTCGCCGGATTGCAGGTCGATCTGCCAGTTGTGCAGCGGGCAGGCGACACGTTTGCCGTAGATCAGTCCTTGGGACAACGGGCCGCCCTTGTGCGGACAGCGGTCATCGAGTGCGAAAACTTCGTCGTCGCTTGTACGAAAGATCGCAATGTCACCTTTGGGCCCGGCGATGATCCGCGAACCGAGGGCGTTGATCTCTTCCAGGGCACAGATATCGAGCCAGTTCATGCCGGCACCTCCAGGTTTTTCACAGGGATCACGTCGAATTCTTTCTTCAGTTGCGGCTGGGCGAGGCGCTCTTTCCACGGATCCTGTTCGAACGACAGGGAGAATTGCAGGCGTTCGTTCAGGGCCTTGCGGCGTTCGGGATCTTCCAGCACGGCCTTCTTGATGTGCTCCATGCCGACCCGTTGCAGGTAGTGCACGGTGCGTTCGAGGTAGAAGGCTTCTTCGCGGTACAGCTGCAGGAACGCGCCGTTGTATTCGCGCACTTCCTCGGCGGTCTTGAGCTTGACGAAGAACTCGGCGACTTCGGTCTTGATCCCGCCGTTGCCGCCGATGTACATCTCCCAGCCGGAATCGACGCCGATGATGCCTACGTCCTTGATCCCCGCTTCCGAACAGTTGCGTGGGCATCCGGAGACCGCCAGCTTCACTTTGTGCGGCGACCACATGTTGAACAGGTCATGTTCGAGGTCGATGCCCAACTGGGTCGAATTCTGCGTGCCGAAGCGGCAGAACTCGCTGCCGACGCAGGTTTTCACGGTGCGGATCGATTTGCCGTAGGCGTGGCCGGACGGCATGTCGAGGTCTTTCCATACACCGGGCAGGTCCTGTTTCTTGATTCCCAAAAGGTCGATGCGCTGGCCGCCGGTGACCTTGACCATTGGCACCTGGTATTTGTCCGCCACGTCGGCGATCCGCCGCAGTTCCGACGGGTTGGTCACGCCGCCCCACATCCGCGGCACTACCGAGTAGGTGCCGTCCTTCTGGATGTTGGCGTGGGCTCGTTCGTTGATCAGGCGCGACTGCGGATCGTCCTTGGCTTCGCCGGGCCAGGTGGAAATCAGGTAATAGTTGAGGGCCGGACGGCAGGTGGCGCAGCCGTTCGGGGTGCGCCAGTTGAGGTAGCTCATGGTGCCGGCGATGGTCAGCAGGTGCTGCTCGCGAATGGCCTGGCGGATCTGGCCGTGGTTGAGGTCGCTGCAACCGCAGATGGCTTTTTCGCTTTTCGGTTTGACGTCCGCCGCGCCGCCGACGGTGTTGATCAGGATCTGCTCGACCAGCCCGGCGCAGGAGCCACAAGAGCTGGCAGCCTTGGTGTGTTTCTTCACTTCGTCGACGCTGAACAGCCCGTGTTCCTGAATCGCCTTGACGATGGTGCCCTTGCACACGCCGTTGCAGCCGCAGACTTCGGCGTTGTCGGCCATGCTCATGGCTTTGTCCTGGCCCTGATGTCCTACGTCACCGAGGGCGTTTTCACCAAACATCAAGTGATCGCGGATCTCGCCAATGTCGTGATTCTCACGAATCTGCCGGAAATACCAACCGCCATCTGCCGTATCGCCGTACAGACAGGCGCCGACCAGCACGTCATCTTTGATCACCAGTTTTTTGTACACCCCGCCGATCGGGTCGGAGAGGGTGATGGTCTCGGTGCCTTCGCCGCCCATGAAGTCGCCGGCGGAAAACAGGTCGATGCCGGTGACCTTCAATTTGGTCGACGTCACCGAGCCCTGATAACGGGCGAAGCCCAGTTGCGCCAGGTGGTTGGCGCAGACCTTGGCCTGTTCGAACAGCGGCGCCACCAGGCCGTAGGCAATGCCACGATGGCTGGCGCATTCACCGATGGCATAGATGCGCGGGTCGTAGGTTTGCAGGGTGTCGTTGACCAGAATCCCGCGATTGCACGGGATGCCGGCCTTTTCCGCGAGTTCGGTGTTGGGGCGAATGCCGGCAGCCATGACCACCAGATCGGCGGGAATGATGTCGCCGTTCTTGAACTGCACCGAGCCGACCCGACCATTACCGGCGTCGTGCAGGGCCTGGGTCTGTTCGCACAGGCGAAAGTGCAGGCCACGGGCCTCGAGGGCGGTTTGCAGGAGCTGGCCGCTGGTCTTGTCCAGTTGCCGCTCCAGCAGCCATTCACCGAGGTGCACCACGGTGACGTGCATGCCGCGCAGCATCAGGCCGTTGGCCGCTTCGAGGCCGAGCAGGCCGCCGCCGATCACCACGGCGTGCTTGTGGGTTTTTGCGGTGTCGATCATCGCCTGGGTGTCGGCGATGTCGCGGTAACCGATCACGCCCTGCAAGGTGTTGCCGGGGATCGGCAGGATGAACGGGGTCGAGCCGGTGGCGATCAGCAGGCGATCGTATTCGGCCTCGGTGCCGTCTTCGGCGATCACCCGGCGTTTGACCCGGTCGATCTCCACCACTTTGCGGTTGAGCAGCAGTTTGATGCCGTTTTCCAGGTACCAGTCGAGGTCGTTGAGCACGATCTCTTCGAAGGTCTGCTCGCCGGCCAATACCGGCGACAGCAGGATGCGGTTGTAGTTGGTGTGCGGTTCGGCGCCGAAGACCGTGATGTCGTACAGCTCGTTGCTCAGCTTGAGCAGTTCTTCCAGGGTGCGGACCCCGGCCATGCCATTGCCGATCATCACCAGTTTGAGTTTTTTCATCAGGTTCTCCGGGAGCATCGGGCTTGCCTCTTGTGGGCAGTCAGGCCTTGCTCGACAAAAATGGCGCAAACAAAAAAGGCGTCCCGCCAGTTACCTAGCGAGGACGCCTTTGTCCTTGTCCCGTTCTCTCGGGAAGCCTGGCCTTCGTCGTTGAAGGTCGGGCTTTATGTCAGTTGAAAACGTTAATGCAGTGGTTGTGCCAAGTCGCGCAGAGTCGCGAATTCGTTGGGGTAGGGCTGGAATTGGCCAGATATTCAGTGTGGTTTTTGCACTGAATGGAAGCGGCACGCCCATTAATGGAGCGCCGCATCAGCCATGAAACAACAGAAACAGCAGCACCAGATTGCCCAGCAGTGCCAGCAACGCCAATGTCCGCCAGACCTTCAGCGGCTCCCGTTCCAGCAAGGGGCGAGGGCGTACATTCAGGCTGCGGCGCTCACCTTGTTCCAGCGTCAGCAGCCATTCCTCGGCGGTTTCATACCGTTGCAGCGGATCGGCCGAGACCCCGCGCTCCAGACACTGCGCCAGCCACTCCGGCAGATCCGGGCGATAGCGACCGGCACTCACCGGCACCCCGAAACGCGGGCGCTGGAACGCTTCGATCTCACCGTAGGGAAAATGCCCGGTGAGCAAGAAATACAGAGTCACGCCCACCGCATACAGATCCTGTTGTGCGCCGGGTGCGGCGCCCTGAAAGGCTTCCGGTGCGATGTAGCTCGGGGTTCCGGGCAAGGTCGACGGTGCGTCCTGCGACAGACCGGGGCAATACGCCAGACCGAAATCCAGCAGCCGCAACTCGCCGTCATCCCCCAGATGCAGGTTTTCGGGTTTGATGTCGCGGTGCAGGATCTGCCGTCGATGCAGCAGGCCGACGGCCCGCAGCAGGCGTTCGGCCAGATCCTGCCAATGGGCCAGTGGCAGCGGGCCGCTTTGTTCGAACAACTGCGCCAGGGTGGTTCCCGAATATTCACGCATCACGTAGTACAAATGCTGACGCTGACCGGCGCTATGGACTTCAGGGAAATGCCGCCCGGCGACGCGTTTGAGAAACCATTCCTCCGCCAGCAAGGCCTGACCGGCCTGAGCATCGTCTGCCAGTTGTGCAGGCAAGGTCTTCAACAGCCACGCCTGACCCTGACCATCGAGCACGCGATACAGCAGCGATTGCTGGCTCTGACTTATAACCTCTTGAACCCGCCAGCCTTCAAAGGCCTGAGCCGGTTTCAGCGGCGGGGGCAGGGGCCATTGCTGCAAATGAATCAACGCATCGCCAAGGCTGGCCTCGCCAACCGCATCCACCCGCACCAACAGCGCACTGGCATTGTCCTGACTGCCGGCCAGATGCGCAGCGTTGACCAGCGTTTGCGCGGCACTGTGCAGGTCCGGTTGATCGCGCAGAATCCCGGCGATGGCGGTATCGCCAAGCGCGGCCCACACGCCGTCACTGAGCAGCACGAAACATTCGCCGTCACGCAGTTCGCCGTCGAGAAAGTCCAGCACCAGATGCTGATCCAGCCCCAGTGCGCGCTTGAGCACATGCTGCATGCCCGGTTGATCCCAGACGTGATCCTCGCTGATTCGCTGCAAGGTTTCGGCGTGCCAGCGATAAACCCGGCAATCGCCGACGTGCGCCAGGGTAAAGCGCCGGCCGCGCATGACCAGCGCACTGACCGTGGTGAGCAGCGGCTGACCGCCACCATTGGCCTGCAACCAGCGGTTTTGTGCGAGCAGCAGACGATCGAGGGCCTGGGCCACGCTCCAGGTTTCCGGGGTGGCGTAGTAGTCCAGCGCCAGCGCCTGCAAGGTCGAACGCGCGGCCAGACCACCGTCGGCGCACTGGCTGACGCCGTCGGCGATGGCGAACAGGAAACCCTTGCTGGCGGCCAGCGCCGGGGCCGGAGTCACCAGGCGCAAGGCGTCCTGGTTTTCCGCGCGGGGACCGGTGGCGCTGGCTTCGGCAAAGCTCAGTTGCAGAGCCATTCGGGCCTCAGACCCGGGCAGCGGTCACGGCCGCCGAACCCCAGGTGGTTCTCCAGCGACGTTTGACCCCATGCAGGCCGAACCACGCCAGCACGCCAAGGCTGGCGAACAACCACAGCGCCAGTTGATAGCTGCCGGTGCTCTGTTTGATCGCGCCCATGCCTGCCGCCAGGGCAAAGCCGCCGATGCCGCCGGCCATGCCGATCAGCCCGGTCATCACGCCGATTTCACGCCGAAAGCGCTGTGGCACCAGTTGGAACACCGCGCCATTACCCGCGCCGAGACCGAGCATGGTGCAGACGAACAGGGCCAGCGCCGCGTAGGAACTCGGCAGGTTGAAGCCGACCGCCGCGATGCAGACTACGGCCACTGTGTACATCGCCAGCAGGGTGCGAATTCCGCCGAACCGGTCCGCCAGCGCGCCACCCAGCGGTCGCATCAGGCTGCCGCCGAACACGCAGGCGGCGGTGTAGTAACCGGCGGTCACCGGGCTGAGGCCGTATTGATCGTTGAAGTAGCCGGGCAGGGCGCTGGCCAGGCCGATGAAGCCGCCGAAGGTGACGCTGTAGAAAAACATGAACCACCAGCTGTCGCGGTCGCCCAGGGCCTTGAAGTAGTCGGCCATGGATTTGGCTTTTGGTCGCTCGGGAGCGTTTTTTGCCAGCCAGGCGAACAGCACCAAAGTCAGGAGCAGCGGAATCAGGGCGAACCCGAACACATTGCTCCAGCCAAACGCCGCCGCCAGCACCGGGGCGATCAGCGCCGCGAACACGGTCCCGGAATTGCCGGCCCCGGCGATGCCCATCGCCTTGCCCTGATGCTCCGGCGGATACCACTGCGAGGCCAGCGGCAGGGCGACGGCGAATGAGGCGCCGGCCATGCCGAGGAACAGGCCGAGCAGCAGAGCCTGTTCGTAACTGTGGATGCCGAGTTTCCAGGCACCGAACAATGCGCAGATCACGATCACTTGGCCGATCAGCCCGGCAGTCTTGGGTGACAGGCGATCGGCAAGCATGCCCATCGCAAAGCGCAGCACCGCGCCGGCCAGAATCGGCGTGGCCACCACGAGGCCACGCTGTTGAGTGGTCAGGTGCAGGTCGCCAGCAATCTGCACCGCCAGCGGGCCGAGCAGGTACCAGACCATGAAGCTCAGGTCGAAATACAGGAAGGCTGCGAACAGGGTCGGGGTGTGGCCGGATTTCCAGAAGCTTTTATTCATCGCGCACCTCAGCTGTTAAGAATCTCGAGAAGGAGTCACAAGCCAGCAAGTGGAGCGCCGCCACGGCCGCACCACCGGCCCCGGGCTGTGGGGCCAAAACGCAAAAACGCCGCTACCCGGATCGCCGAAAGGGGCGAAGAAGGTGAGCGACGTCTTTGTCGTAGGTGGGGCAACCGCCGTTGGTTACCTGTGGTGATTGCTTAGCGAGATTTGTGCCAATAGTCTGAAATCGCGTTACGGCCAATCGCGGGCAAGCCCGCTCCCACAGGTTCCGCATTAATCACAGAGACTGTGTACGACAACGAAACCTGTGGGAGCTGGCTTGCCAGCGATGGGGCCTTTACAGGCCCCACGAAACTTCAGCCAAGCAACTCGCTCATGGCAATGATTTGCTCCGCCACCTGAATCAGTTTCTGCTGGCGGCTCATGGCCTGGCGGCGCATCAGGGTGTAGGCCTCTTCTTCGTTGCAGTCCTTCATTTTCATCAACAGGCCTTTGGCCAGTTCGATGCGTTTGCGCTCGGCCAGTTGCTGGTCGCGGGCCTGTAGCTGGGCGCGCAAGGCCTGATCGCTTTCGAAGCGGGCCATGGCCACGTCGAGAATCGGCTGCAGGCGCTGTGCGTGAATGCCTTCGACGATGTAGGCACTGACCCCGGACTTGATCGCCTGACGCATCACGCCGGGATCATGCTCGTCGGTGAACATCACGATCGGCCGGGGCTGGTCGCGGCTGACCAGCACCACTTGCTCCATCACATCGCGGCTCGGTGACTCGGTATCGATCAGGATCACGTCCGGACGCACCGTTTCGACGCGCGCCGGCAGGTCGATGGTCAGGCCCGACTCGTCGATCACCTCGAAACCGGCCTCGGCCAGCGCGGCTTTCAGGCGTCCGACTTTTTTCGCGGTGTCGTTGATCAGCAGAATGCGCAGCATGTTCGCGGTCTCCTGTCAGCGGTGGGCGAGAAGGGGGGCGCTGTCGCTCAGCGCGTGGAGCTTGAAGCTTCGGGCGTAGGCGGCCGGGTCGCTGCCGTCCCAGATTTTGCCGTCGATCAACTGGCTGCTGCGCATGTCCTTGCCCCAGGCCGCAAAGCCCACAGCAGTCGCTGCGTCGCGATAGATCTCCAGTTGTTGTACCTGACGGGCGACGGCGAGGTAGTCCGGGTCATCGCGCAGCAAACCCCAGCGGCGGAACTGGGTCATGAACCACATGCCGTCCGACAGGTACGGCAGGTTCACCGCGCCATCGCCGTGAAAGCGCAGGGCGTGCGGGTCTTGCCAGCGATTGCCGAGGCCATCGTCGTAGTCGCCGAGAAAGCGCGGTTCGATGCAGGAGACCGGGGCGTCGAGGTACTCGGCGGCGCTGAGAAGTTGCGCGGTGCTGCGGCGGTTTTCCGGGCTCTCTTCGATGAAACGGCTGGCCTCGAGGATCGCCATCACCAGCGCGCGCGCGGTGTTGGGGTATTGCTCGACGAAGGCACGGGTGCAGCCGAGGACTTTTTCCGGGTGATCGGGCCAGATGGTCTGGCTGGTCGCCAACGTGAAACCGAGATTCTGCTGCACGGCGCTGGCCGCCCAGGGCTCGCCGACGCATAAACCATCGATGCGACCGGCCTGAAGGTGCGCGACCATTTGCGGCGGCGGCACCACCACGCTGTCGACATCCTGCAACGGATGAATGCCCTGGCTCGCCAGCCAGTAATACAGCCACAGGGCATGGGTGCCGGTCGGGAAGGTCTGGGCGAAGGTCAGTTTTGCGCGGGTTTGGTGCACATGATGGTGCAGCGCTTCAGGACCGGTCACGCCCAGGCCCTGCAAACCGTGGGACAGGTTGAGGCTCTGGCCGTTCTGGTTCAGACCCATCAACACCGCCATGTCGGTTGACGCGACGCCGCCGATGCCCAGATGCACCGCGTAAATCAGGCCGTAAAGGCTGTGGGCGGCATCGAGTTCGCCGCTGACCAGATTGTCCCGCAGGTTGGCCCAGGAACTCTGGCGCTTGAGATTCAGGGTCAGGCCGTAAGGCTGGGCAAAGCCCTGAGTGGCGGCGACCACCAGCGAGGCGCAGTCGCTCAGGGCCATGAAGCCCAGGTTGATCGCGCTTTTTTCCGGGGCATCGCTGCCGTTGACCCAGGCCAGCGGCCCGGCGGAGGTTTGAGTCATGAAAGCCACCCTCAAAAAAAACGTCGTCCCAGGCTTTGCCCGCGCAAAACCGAGAGACGACGCCATTGTCCTTGCCTGCACGCCACCATTGGCCTGCCGGCTGATGCCGTGGAAGGTGCAAGGCATATGCCATGCGCACGGATTTACCCGTGCGCCTCGCGCGGCGGGGGGATGCCCGGCTATAATCGCCGCCTCTTTTCGCCGTCCGAGTCATAGCCGCCCATGTACACCCTGGCCCGTCAGCTGTTGTTCAAACTTTCCCCGGAAACCTCCCACGATCTATCGCTGGATCTGATCGGCGCGGGCGGGCGTTTGGGCCTCAACGGCTTGCTGTGCAAGGCGCCGGCGTCGCTGCCGGTGAATGTCATGGGCCTGACGTTCCCGAACCCTGTGGGTCTGGCGGCCGGTCTGGACAAGAACGGCGCGGCCATCGACGGCTTCGCCCAGCTGGGTTTCGGGTTTGTCGAAATCGGCACCGTGACCCCACGTCCGCAGCCGGGCAACCCGAAACCACGGATTTTCCGCCTGCCGGAAGCCGAGGCGATCATCAACCGCATGGGGTTCAACAACCTCGGTGTGGATAACCTGCTGGCGCGGGTGGCGGCGGCCAAATACAAAGGCGTGCTGGGGATCAACATCGGCAAGAACTTCGACACTCCGGTCGAGCGCGCAGTGGACGACTACCTGATCTGCCTGGACAAGGTTTACGCCCACGCCAGTTACGTCACGGTCAACGTCAGCTCGCCGAACACCCCGGGCCTGCGCAGCCTGCAGTTCGGCGATTCGCTCAAGCAATTGCTGGCGGACCTGGCCACGCGCCGCGCCGAACTGGCGCTGCGCCACGGCAAGCATGTACCGCTGGCGATCAAGATCGCGCCGGACATGACCGACGAAGAAACCGCGCAAGTCGCCCAGGCACTGATCGAAACCGGGATGGACGCGGTGATCGCCACCAACACCACCCTCAGCCGCGTGGGCGTCGAAGGCATGGAACACGGGGACGAGGCGGGCGGTCTGTCCGGCGCGCCGGTTCGCGAGAAGAGCACCCATACCGTGAAAGTGCTGGCGTCCGAGCTGGGCGGCAAGCTGCCGATCATCGCGGCGGGCGGCATCACCGAAGGCAAGCATGCGGCCGAGAAGATCGCGGCCGGCGCGAGCCTGGTGCAGATCTACTCCGGCTTCATCTATAAGGGCCCGGCGCTGATCCGCGAGTCCGTGGATGCGATCGCCGCCAAGCGCTGATCCTTTGTGGGAGCGAGCAGGTCGAGTCGTCGCACCGTCGCTCCCACAGGTTTTGTGTATGGCATAAATAATGCGGCGGGCATAAAAAAGGGCTCCTCGAAGGAGCCCCTGGGCCGTAGCCCGCCGTCCGGGAAGGACGTGCATGGTGATCAGGTTGTTACAAAATCAGATTGTCGTGTCGGAATAAGTGCCCTGTGTCAGCCGACGGCGTGAAGTTCGTTGAGTCTGTGGATTCCCGCAGTGCCGGTCATACCGTCCCAGTTGTCGCCGCGTCCTTCTCGCCAGCCGTTGATCCAGGCTTGACGTACCGACGGTAGAGTAAATGGGCAAAGCTCACGGGATTTACCACCAACGCCATATTGATATCCGCGCAAAAATGCTCTTTCCAACGGATCACGCTTAAGTCTTCTCATAGGGTGTTTCCCTCACTTGTTGACTGTTTTTGTCGCGTCGACCTCAATTGAGGTCTGGCAGAAAAACTCTGCCGTTGGCGGCTCGCTGCCGGCGTGGCGAGCCAAGGTGTTGACGCCGTTGCGACGTCAACCTGTGTTCAGTTCTAACCAATGAGTCACATCGATGGAATGACCGTTTTGTCATAAGGACGTAACGAAAAAGATGCTATGGCCATAAGTAACCGCGTATTTATCCAGCGTCCATTGGCCAAACCCCGGTATGATCGGCCCCGCGCTGGATGATGAGGTTAATCCTTTAGTGAGAATGACCCACGTTTACGCTGGGCTACTATTCGACGAAGGGTTGCTTTGAGTCATTTTGTTGCTTCAACTTTTTTATCTGTCCCGGCATCTAAGCTCTTTTAACCCGAGCAGCGGGGATGGAACGGCACACCTTCGTGCCATGCGGGCGCTCTTGTAGAAAAGCGCCTGATTGAAAACCGGATCGGCAATGCGTTGCCGGTTCATCAGCCAAAGGCTCTGGAAAAACCATGTCCGACCGTTTCGAACTCTTCCTCACTTGCCCCAAAGGCCTTGAAGGCCTGCTCATCGAGGAAGCCGTCGGGCTTGGCCTTGAAGAGGCCCGCGAACACACCTCCGCCGTGCGTGGCATGGCGACCATGGAAACCGCTTATCGCCTGTGCCTCTGGTCGCGTCTGGCCAACCGGGTGCTGCTGGTCCTTAAGCGCTTCCCGATGAAAAACGCCGAAGACCTGTACCACGGCGTACTCGACGTCGACTGGCAGGACCACATGCTGGCCGACGGCACCCTGGCCGTGGAATTCAGCGGTCATGGCTCAGGCATCGACAACACCCACTTCGGCGCCCTGAAGGTCAAGGACGCCATCGTCGACAAACTGCGCACCCCGCAGGGCGACCGTCCAAGCATCGACAAGCTCAACCCGGACTTGCGCATTCACCTGCGTCTGGATCGCGGCGAAGCGATTCTGTCCCTCGACCTTTCCGGCCACAGCCTGCACCAGCGCGGCTATCGCTTGCAGCAGGGCGCCGCGCCGCTGAAGGAAAACCTCGCAGCCGCCATCCTGATCCGTTCCGGCTGGCCGCGCATCGCCGCCGAAGGTGGCGCGCTGGCGGACCCGATGTGCGGTGTCGGTACGTTCCTGGTCGAAGCCGGCATGATCGCCGCCGATATGGCGCCGAACCTGCGTCGCGAACAGTGGGGCTTTACCGCCTGGCTCGGTCACGTGCCGGCGCTGTGGAAAAAACTGCATGAAGAAGCCGTCGAGCGTGCTGCTGCCGGTCTGGCCAAGCCGCCGCTGTGGATTCGTGGTTATGAAGCCGACCCACGCCTGATTCAGCCGGGCCGCAACAACGTCGAACGCGCCGGCCTGAGCGAGTGGATCAAGATCTATCAGGGCGAAGTCGCGACCTTCGAACCGCGTCCGGACCAGAACCAGAAAGGTCTGGTCATCTGCAACCCGCCGTACGGCGAGCGTCTGGGTGATGAAGCCAGTCTGTTGTACCTCTACCAGAACCTGGGCGAGCGTCTGCGTCAGGCCTGCCTGAACTGGGAAGCGGCGGTGTTTACCGGCGCGCCGGACCTGGGCAAGCGCATGGGCATCCGCAGCCACAAACAGTATTCGTTCTGGAACGGCGCGCTGCCGTGCAAGCTGCTGTTGATCAAGGTCCTGCCGGATCAGTTCGTCACCGGCGAGCGCCGCACCCCGGAGCAGCGTCAGGCCGAGCGCGAGCAAGCCGCCTACGATCAGACGCCGAACGAGCCGCAAGAGCGCAAGTTCAACAAGAACGGTAACCCGATCAAACCGACGCCGGCCCCGGCGCCAGTGGTCGAGCAGCCGCGCCTGAGCGAAGGCGGGCAGATGTTTGCCAACCGTCTGCAGAAGAATCTCAAGGCGATGGGCAAGTGGGTCAAGCGCGAAGGCATCGACTGCTACCGCGTCTACGATGCGGACATGCCGGAATACGCCATGGCCATCGACCTGTACCACGACTGGGTACACGTTCAGGAATATGCCGCGCCGAAGTCGATCGATCCCGAAAAAGCCTCGATCCGCATGTTCGATGCCCTGGCGGCCATCCCGCAGGCGCTGAACATCGACAAGAGCCGCGTGGTGGTCAAGCGCCGCGAGCGTCAGAGCGGCACCAAGCAGTACGAGCGTCAGGCGGCTCAGGGCAAGTTCAATGAAGTGACCGAGGGCGGCGTGAAGTTGCTGGTCAACCTCACCGATTACCTCGACACCGGGCTGTTCCTCGATCACCGGCCGATGCGCATGCGGATTCAGAAAGAGGCGGCCGGCAAGCGCTTCCTCAACCTGTTCTGCTACACCGCGACCGCCAGCGTGCACGCAGCCAAGGGCGGCGCGCGCAGCACCACCAGTGTCGACCTGTCGAAAACCTACCTCGACTGGGCGCGCCGCAACCTGTCGCTCAACGGTTTCTCCGACAAGAACCGTCTGGAGCAGGGCGATGTGATGGCGTGGCTTGAGAACTGCCGCGAAGAGTACGACTTGATCTTCATCGATCCGCCGACCTTCTCCAACTCCAAGCGCATGGAAGGCATCTTCGACGTGCAGCGTGATCAGGTGCAGTTGATCGACCTGGCCATGGCGCGTCTGGCAGCGGGCGGGGTGTTGTATTTCTCCAACAACTTCCGCAAGTTCCAGCTCGAAGACAACCTGGCCGAGCGTTACGCGGTCGAGGAAATCACCGCCAGCACCATCGACCCGGATTTCGCCCGCAACGGCAAGATCCACCGCGCCTGGAAAATCACGGCTCGTTGACACTCTGCAACATTGGATCCACAGAGCCTTGATTTTTAAAGGCTCTTGGATCCGTTCAGAACTAGCCAAATTAGTGGCTAATAGCTATAACTCACACACGGCCGATGGGGTTTTTCCCGCAGATGCTGACGTAGTGAGTGGCTTTTATGTCGTTGCACCCCGTGCGCCCGAAGATATTGGGTTTTATCAGCGAAGAAGTCTCGGCCTGGCTGGTCGCGGTGCTGGTATTGCTCGCCGGCGGGATTCTCACGGGGCTGCTCGCCTGGGGCACCCTCAATCAGTTCCATAGCCAGTTGCGCCAGCGCTTTCAGCTACTGGCCAACGAGCGCTACAGCCGCATCGAAGAACGTTTTCAGGATCAGGAGCAACGCCTCGACGGCCTGCGCCGGTTCTTCGCCAACTCCGAATCGGTGTCCCGCGCCGAATTCGACGGCTACACCCACCCTTTATTACTGCGTACCCAGGCCTACTCGTTTGCCCTGCGGGTGAGGGGTGCCGAGCGTGCAGCGTTTGAACAGCGGACGCGAGATGAAGGCCTGAGCACCTTCAGCGTGCGCGAACTCAATGCCCGCGGCGAGCTGCAACTGGCCTCGGCCCGCGATGAATACGTAGTGGTGTTGTACAGCCAGACCCAGAGCCGACTTGGCGCGCCGCTGGGTTACGACTTGCTGGCCCAGCCATTGCGCCGCTCGACCCTTGAACGTGCCGACCAGCTTCGCGGCCTGGCGGTCTCGCAGCCGATGCATCTGGTCGGTATCGAGCCGGCTTACGCACGCGGCGTCTTGTTGGTGGCACCGCTGCTGCGCAAAGGGGAGTCCAGATCATATGGCTATGTGATGGCTGTCATCAGCATGCGTCAGCTGCTGGCAGACGGCTTGCCGGATGCACTTCATGACTATCTTTCGGTGCGCATCCTCGATCTGTCCACCAACGATCAGCATGAAGTGTTGTTCGAGTCGACCAATGAATCGGTGCCGAGCGATCTGTCGGCTACGCGGTTGGTGCGCATGGCCGATCACGACTATCAGGTGGATATTCTGCCCAGCGAAGCGTTCATGCAGGCCAACCATTCGGCGGTGGGCAGCGTGGTGGTGCTGGGCGGGTTGCTCAGTCTGCTGTTGAGCGCGCTGCTTTATGTGCTGGTCAGTCAGCGCCAGCGCGCGTTGCGCATGGTCGAGTTGCGTACTCAAGAACTGCATGAACGCGAACAGGAACTGCGCGGGACCCACGGCCAGTTGCGCGGGGTACTCAACGCGGCGACCCAAGTGGCAATCATCGCCACCGACCTGCGCGGCGTGATCAACACGTTCAACCCCGGTGCCGAGCAGATGCTCGGTTATCACAGCAACGAAGTGGTCGGCCACATGACCCTGGAAAACCTGCACTTTCCCCGGGAACTGGTGGCCCGCGCGGCGGAGCTCAGCGCCCGCTATGGCAAAACCATTCCGACCTGCCAGGCGATGCTGGTGGAGGGTGGCGAAGTCGGCGGGCACGAGGCGCGCGAGTGGACGCTGGTGCGCAAGGACGGCAGCCACATTCCAGTGAACATGCTGGCCACACCGGTGCTGGACGAGCAGGGGCTGTGGGTCGGGCACCTGGCGATCTGCATCGACATCACCGAGCGCAAGCGCGTGCACGAAGCGCTGGCCGCACGGGACGTGCTGTTGAAGAAGCTCAGCGCCCACGTGCCCGGCGGGATCTATCAATTCAAAATGGAGTTCGACGGGCGCTTCAGCGTGATCTACGCCAGCGACGGCATCCGCGAGATCTACGAGCTGGAGCCGGATGTGCTGCTGCTCAACGCCGAAGCGATCTTCACCCGCATCCATCCGCAGGACGTCAGCCGCGTGCGCAAGTCGATCCGCGCTTCGGCGGACAACCTCAGCCCGTGGCGCGAGGAATACCGCGTGCAATTACCCGGGCGCGGCCTGCGCTGGGTTCGCGGCGAGGCGACCCCGGAGGAACTGCCGGGTGGCGGCGTGCTGTGGCACGGCTATATTTCGGATATTTCCGACCTGAAACGGGTGGAAGAAGAATTGCGCGCGCTGTCGGTGACCGATTCCCTGACCGGCATTCACAACCGGCGTTATTTCCAGGAGCGCCTGACCACCGAGATGGCCCGGGTCGAGCGTGGCGGTGGCGAGTTGTCAGTGATCATGCTCGACATCGACCACTTCAAACGGATCAACGATCAGTACGGTCACGCGGTGGGCGACCGCGTGTTGCAGGCGGTTTGCGAGCGCATCGGTCACCGGCTGCGGCGTACCGACGTGTTCTGCCGGTTGGGCGGCGAAGAGTTCATGGTGCTGTGCCCGGACATCGACGGCGATCACGCCCACATGCTGGCCGAGGAGTTATGGCACAGCCTGCGCAGTGCGCCGATCGACGTGGTGGGGGTGGTGACGGCCAGTTTCGGGATTGCCAGCTGGCGACCGGGGGAGGGCGCGGATGCGCTGTTGCTGCGGGCGGATTCGGGGGTTTATGCGGCGAAGCAGGGT
>NZ_NEKA01000023.1:0-71112 GCF_002113205.1 Pseudomonas sp. B16(2017) | reverse complement strand
GGCGGGTGGACTGAACCAGTACCAGTACGTGCCGAATCCGACGGGGTGGGTGGATCCGTTGGGGTTGACCTCCAATTGTCCGCCGCCGAACAAGCCGGGCTGTCCGGTGCCGGATGGGGTGGGTGGTTCAGTTGTTGATGAGGGTGAGCCAGCGCTGCCGAAGATGACGGCGCAGGAGCGGCGGGCGAGGATTGATGAGTTAGCAGAAAATATTGCATTAAAAGAGTTGAAACAAATGGAGAGCGCTAACAAAAAATCTCACTTTTTACAAAAACATGGCGCCCAAACCACTCTTGCTTCGCAGCAAGAACGTCTGCTATATGCTAAAAACCCTACTACGGGTAAAGTTGAGATGAAACTAAATAAAAAAACTAAGCTTATGGAGCCAAGCATTCCGCGAGCTGCAACTAAATTTATGAGTCATAGGGATCAATTGAATGCAATTAATCGTGCTAAATTAATTTTCCGACGGACTGGGAGTCTATCGCTCTCATCGCTCCCAGTGGAAATGGGAAGAAAGGTAGGAGAGGGGTATAGGGGGAAGCAAGTGGAATATATAGAGCCAACAAGAACTGTTGTTATACTCGATAGTCATGGTGAGGCTATAACAGCTTATGTGGATTGATATCAAATGAAACCTAATCCAAAACTTTCAATTTTGCCTGGCTTTCTATTTGTTTTTGACATTGACTATCCTCATGAAGGGGCCGTTGAAGAACTAATATGTCTGGCTGATGTAAATGACTCTTCTGATATGATTAGGGTTTTTGATGCTGTTCTGAAACCGGAATTTGTTGGGTACTCTGAATCGGATAGATGTTGGATAATTGATACGATTTCCTATTATTTGGAAAGGGGAGAAACATTTGTTGAGGTTTTGGAAAAGAGGAGTTTTTTATTTTCTGACGAGATAGTCGATGGGCGTGGCTTTATGCGCGTGTTGCTAGAATGTCTTTCCTTATATCAGGCTGAGATAGGTAAAGTTAAAGATTTATAGAATTACATTCTAGGCTTGAGGTTTTTATATATTTTGGGTTTTTGGTGGATTGGCTGTTTTATTTGGTTTTTATAATGATGGTGAAAATTGTGGGAGCTAATGTATTTAACCAAAGCCAGTTCGCCACGCTTCCAGCCGTGGTGAAGTGATGTTGAAAGATCCATATTTAAATGAAGAGTTTGAACCGGATTTGATGTGGTTTATAGGCGTTTTCGACGTTTATGATCGGGAGGAAACTCGAGGTGCGGAACTCGAGGTTTACAATCCTAATGATTCTGTTGATAGAGAGCTTCTTATCAGGAAGTATTGTCTTAATCTGCCATACCTTTCCTATAGGCATAAGCTAGTGCTAGTTGAAAGTTTGAAATTGCTGCTCTTGGAAAAAAATTATCACTTTCAAGAACTATTCGAGATCGATGAATACGAAGCAACAAGTTGGCCACGAGGGGAATGGTACTCTCTAGAGGATCCACGCGGTTTCTTCCAAGATCTCTACAGGCTTGCGAAGGAAATTTGGCGTGAGGATCTTGCGAATGCCGCTGGTGAGGATCGGTCCACATGGTAGTTATCGAGCCTTTACATCAGCGATGACCTGAAACGAGCGCCTCGTTAAAAGGTAGCGCGCTTATGCTGTCGATAACATGCACGCTATACCCCGGAACATTCTTCGCATGATGCTTCGCCTGCGAAGCCATCTCTGCCAACTGACTCGCATCCAGTTGCGCACACGCTTCAGGATGCAAATGCACCACGCCAATGGACAATGACAGCAACGGAAACTCCTGACGAATACCCTGGCGATTCGGCGCAACAAAACACCCGGCTTCAAGGTGCTCAGGTCGGTAGAAGCGCCGGCATTGGCTCTGGAAATCATCCAGCAACTGGTTGAGCCGTTTGCGCCAATCTTCCGGGCCGAGCACCAACAGGAAATCATCCCCTCCGATATGCCCGACGAAATCGCGGGACGGGTCGACGCGTTCGTTGAGGCATTGCGCCAGACACAGCAGCACCTCATCCCCACGTCCATACCCGTAGATATCGTTAAAGGGTTTGAAGCTGTCGATGTCGACATAGCAGATGACCGACTCGCGCCCCTGTTGCAGCAACCTCGTCAAACATTGCTGAATCGGCACATTCCCCGGCAGCAAGGTCAGCGGATTGGCATAGCGGGCCTGCTGGATTTTCAGTTCGGTGATCAGTTTGAGCACGTCAATCACCCGGCCCAGGCCCAGGTAGCTGCCGTTTAGGGTGATGATGAAATCCTCTTCGATGCGTTGGCGGGCGCGGCTGGTGATCAGGCGGCTGACCTGTTGCAGCGACTGGCTCATTTCCACGGCGAGGAAGTCGTCGTTCATCAGGCGGCTGATCGGTTTGCGGGCGAACAGGTCGGTGGCAAAGGGTTTGAGCAGCGCATCGGACAACGAGTGACGATGAACGATGCCGCACGGTTGGCCCTGTTCATCGAGCACCGCCAGCGAGTTGAGGTTGGCCTGGCGGCGGAAAGCCTCCAGTACGGTGGCGGTCGGTGTGTCGCGATTCACGGCGGGTTGATCGTTGAGCAGGGCGCTGAGATCGCTGCCTTCATCGTTCAGCGCCACGGCGCTGCTGTCGTGCTTGGGCATCAAGGCCCGGGCATCGCGCGACGGGTGTTCCTGAGGACGGCCGAGCAGGTAGCCCTGTACCAGATCCACACCCATTTCGGTCAGTACCGCCAGTTCCTCTGGCAACTCGATACCTTCGGCAATCACCTGCGCCCGGGAAGCCTTGGCGATTTGCAGGATTGATCCGACGAACTCGCGTTTCAACGCATCCTGATGAATGCCGTCGATGAAGTGCCGGTCGATCTTCACGTAATCCGGCCGCAGCTCCGACCACAGACGCAGGCTTGAATAACCGGCCCCAAGATCGTCGAGGGCAATCGAAAACCCCATCGCCCGATAGTGATGCAGTGCAGTCTGCAGCAACTGGAAATCATCGATCGGCGTCTGTTCGGTGAGTTCGATCACCACCTGGCTGGGCGGAATACCGAAATCCTGCAGCAGCTGCAGCGTGCGCCCCGGCTGGTGCGCGGCTTCGAGCAGGGATTCGGGAGAGACGTTGAGAAACAGCTTGCCCGGCAGTTGTTGTTCGTTGAAGCGCCGGCATGCACTTTGGCGACAAGCGATTTCCAGTTCGCTCAAGCGCCCGGCCTGACGGGCCACGGCGAACAGGGCGATGGGGGAGTGCAGTGGGCTGTTGGACGGGCCGCGGGTCAGGGCTTCGTAGCCGAGAATGCGCCGTTCGGAGAGGCAAATGATCGGCTGGAACAGGCTGTGTAATCCGCTTTGAGTCAGGATCGAGCTCAAGGCACTCAGCTGTTCGGTCGTGGTCATGGCAATCTCTGGCGATAAAAAAGGACTGGGAGCGTTCTCGATGAAGAGAACAGCTCCCAGTCCTTTATTGCACGACAGAATGATGACTGTTTGATGACGATCCGGGGATCGTCAGCATTAAATTGCCATCACCTTACTTCTTTGCGACCTGGTTGCTCAGCTTCAGGTAGTCCAGCAGCACTCGCCCGGTCTCGCTCAGGTAGGCGTCGTCTTCCGGTTTGACCTTGTCCGGCTCGGCGGCCGCCAGGGCGTCGTCGTCTTCTTTCTTCAGCTCTTTGAGCGGTTCTTCGCCTTTGGCCTTGCGACGGATGTTCTCCATCGCCAGTTGCTTGGCGTCGATGTCGGCGTGCTGGGCACGGCGTTCGGCTTCATTGAGGCTGACGGTTTTTTCTTCCAGCAGCTTCTGCGCCAGGGCCAGCTTGTCGCGGATGAACACGAACTCCGCATCCTTGGCAGAACGGCTGTCATGCTCGGATTTCAGCTGGGCCAGGTACGGCTTGAACGGATCGCTCGCCGGTTTGATCGCTGCGCGGATGGTGTCCCACGGCATGGCTTCCGGCAGGGCGCTTTCGCCGATTTCCTTGGTGTCGATGATCGACGGGTAATCGATGTCCGGCAGTACGCCCTGATGCTGGGTGCTCTGGCCGGAAACCCGGTAGAACTTGGCCAAGGTCAGTTTCAGCTCGCCATGATTCAGCGGCTGGATGGTCTGCACGGTGCCTTTGCCGAAGGTCTGGCCCCCGATGATCAGCGCGCGGTGATAGTCCTGCATGGCGCCGGCGAAAATCTCCGAAGCCGAGGCGGACAGGCGGTTGACCAGCAGCGCCATCGGGCCTTTGTAGAACGCGCCCGGGTTTTCATCTTCAAGTACATCGACCCGGCCATCGGCGTTACGCACGAGCACGGTAGGGCCCTTGTCGATGAACAGGCTGGTCAGCTCGGTGGCTTCCTGCAGGGAACCGCCGCCGTTGTTGCGCAGGTCGATGACCACACCGTCGACTTTCTCTTTCTGCAGTTCGGTCAGCAGCTTCTTGACGTCGCGAGTGGTGCTCTTGTAGTCCGGATCGCCGGCACGGAAGGCCTTGAAGTCGAGGTAGAACGCCGGAATCTCGATCACGCCGAGCTTGTAGTCCTTGCCGTCCTGTTTCAGGTTCAGCACGGACTTCTTCACGGCCTGGTCTTCGAGCTTCACCGCTTCACGGGTGATCGGCACGATCTTGCTGGTCTGATCGTTCGGCGCATTGCTGGCCGGGATGACTTCCAGACGCACCACGGTGCCTTTCGGGCCACGGATCAGCTTGACCACTTCGTCCAGACGCCAGCCGACCACGTCAACCATCTCTTTGTTGCCCTGGGCAACGCCGATGATCTTGTCGGCCGGAGCAACCTGCTTGGTCTTGTCGGCCGGGCCTGCCGGCACCAGACGCACGACTTTCACCTGATCGTTGTCGCTCTGCAACACGGCGCCGATGCCCTCGAGGGACAGGCTCATGTTGATGTCGAAGTTCTCCGCGTTATCCGGCGACAGATAGTTGGTGTGCGGATCGTAAGACATGGCGAAGGTGTTGATGTACGCCTGGAAGATGTCTTCGGCGCGGGTCTGGTCCAGACGCGCCAGTTGATTCTTGTAGCGCTTGGTCAGGGTTTCCTGGATCTGCTTCGGCTCTTTGCCGGCGATCTTCTGCCGCAGCACTTCGTCCTTGACGCGTTTGCGCCACAGGTCATCGAGTTCGGCGGTGGACTTGAGCCATGGAGCGTCCTTGCGATCGATCAGCAAGGTTTCCCTGGTGGTGAAGTCCATCTTGTCGACGCCTTTGTTCAGCTCGGCAAGGGCGAAGTCCAGACGCGCCTTCACGCGGTCCAGGTAGCGCTTGTAGATGGTGAACCCGGCGTTGAGGTCGCCGCTCTTGAGGAAGTCGTCGAACTGGGTCTTCCACTTGTCGAATTCGGCGATGTCGCTGGCCATGAAATAGCTGCGCGACGGGTCGAGCAGCTTGATGTAGCTGTCGTAGATGATCACCGAGCGCGCATCGTCGAGCGGCGGCTTGCTGTAGTGATGACGCTTGAGCAACTCGACGACGTTCAGACTGGCGATCACTTCGTCGCGATCAGGCTGTAACTTGTCCCAGCTGTTGGCTGCGAATGTGGTGCCCGACACCGGCAACAGACCGATACCGATGAAAAGAGCGAGGGCGGTGCTGGGGAGCAGATGCTTCATGCTGATTCGACGCGGGGACAATTGATAACGCATATTAGGCCGTCTTTGAAGTCGCCGGTACCGCTACGCTCTGTACGATAACTGCTGTTCAGCGTTCGTTCAGACCCCAGGGCCGGTCGCATAATGCAAAAAGCCCGGCGCTACAGCTTCGGGCTCAGTCCAGACTCACTATGGAGGCACTGTGAAGGCATTGCAAGGCGTTGAAGGTCAAGTGACATGGGTTGATGAACCAAGTCCTACATGCGATGTAGGACAAGTTCGCATCCGGGTGGCGGCAGCGGGCCTCAATCGCGCCGATTTATTACAGAAAGCCGGACTTTATCCACCCCCTCCGGGTGCCAGCCAGGTGCTGGGTCTTGAGTGTTCCGGGGTGATCAGCGAGGTCGGCGCTGGCTCGTCCTGGCAGGTCGGTGACCGGGTCTGCGCCTTGCTGGCCGGGGGCGGGATGGCGCAAGAGGTGGTCGTCGACGGACGGCATGTGCTGCCGGTTCCGGAAGGCGTATCGCTGATCGAAGCCGCGGCGTTGCCCGAGGTGTATGCGACCGTCTGGCTGAATGTGTTTCAACTCGCTGCGCTCAAACCGGGTGAGAAAGTTCTTCTGCACGCCGGAGCCAGTGGTATCGGCTCAGCCGCGATTCAACTGTGCAAGGCTTTCGGCAATCCGTGCTGGGTCAGCGTCGGCTCGGCTGAGCGGTTGGTCTATTGCGAATCGTTGGGTGCCCAGGGCGGGGTGGTTCGCACCGACGACCTGGAAAGTCTGCGGGATTTCGGGCCGTTCGATGTGATCCTGGATCCGGTGGGCGGCAACTATTCGGCGTTGAACCTCAAGCTGATGGCGCAGGACGGACGCTGGGTGCTGATCGGTCTGATGGGCGGCCGCGAGGCAAAACTGGATCTGGCCCAGGTGCTGGCCAAGCGCGTGCAACTGCTGGGTTCGACCCTGCGCAGCCGTGACGATCAGTTCAAGGCCGATCTGTTCAGCGATCTGAGCCAGCACGTGTGGCCGCTGTTTTCCGAAGGGCGCCTGAAGCCGCAACTGGCCAAGGCGTTCCCGATCAAGGATGCCGAGGCTGCGTTTGCGGAGCTTGCGAGCAACACCGTAGCAGGGAAGCTGGTGCTGGTGATCGACGAAAGCCTGAGCTGATCATCGATGCTTGTGGGAGCAGGTCTGCTCCCACAAGACAATTGCTTACTTCCAGAGGTGGATCGGCCAGCCGGATTTCTCGGCCTCTGCCAGCAACACCGGATCCGGATTGACCACATGCGGGTAATCCACCTTCAACAGCAGCGGCAGATCATTGCGTGAGTCGGAATAGAAACTCGCGCCCTCAAGGTTTTCCTCTTCGGCATCCAGCCATTCCAGCAGACGGGTGATCTTGCCTTCGCGGTAGGTCAGGGTGCCCACGGTGTGGCCGCTGTAGACGCCGTGCGCCACTTCCAGCTCGATTGCCAGGACCTCGTCGATGCCCAGCCGCTCGGCGATGGGTTTGACCAAGTGCGTGCCCGAGGCCGAGATCACCAGAATCCGGTCGCCGGCCTTGCGGTGAGCGGCGATGGTCTTGGTGGCGTCGCTGAAGATGATCGGCTCGATGAAGTCTTCAACCCACGGCCCGACCAGATGCTCGACTTCCTCAGGGGTACGTCCGATCATCGGTTCAAGGCTGAAGTCCATGTAGTCTTCCATGCGCAACTTGCCATGGCTGTAGGCGTCCATCAGCTCATTGTTCCTGCGCATGAACGACTCGGGATCGACCCAGCCCAGGCGCCCCATCTGCTCGCACCAGAGGGTGGCGCAGTCGCCGTGGATCAGGGTGTCGTCCAGATCAAAAATTGCCAGGGCCATCAGTTCAGTTCCCTCTTGGGTTTCAGCAAAGTCATCAGGCTACCTCACACAGGGCGGTGGAATCGATGAAAAGTGACAGGCGCTGACCGTCGGGATGCAGATCCGCCGCTGAACGGTTGAGCACATCCACCACCAGTTCCACGCCTCGGGCTTCAACGCGGTAGCGGATCACGTTGCCCAGCAGGCTGTGGCTGCGGATTTGCGCATCGGGTTCGCCGTTGAGGCTCAGCTCGATGGCCTCCGGGCGAATCGCGATGCGGTGGCTGATCGGCCGCTGCAACAGCTTCGACGCACTCTCGGCATCCAGCAGGTTGTAGTTGCCGATGAAGCCGGCGGCGAACACGTCGACCGGCGCGGTGTAGAGGGTTTCGGCATCGCCGCTTTGTACGATCTTTCCCTGATTCATCAGGAAAATCCGGTCAGACATGGTCAGGGCTTCTTCCTGATCGTGTGTGACGAAAATCGTGGTCAGGCCGAGTTCGCGCTGGATCTGACGGATCTGTTCGCGCAGGTGTTTGCGAATCCGTGCATCGAGGGCCGACAGCGGTTCATCCAGCAGCAACAGGCGCGGACGGGTCACCAGTGAGCGGGCGAGGGCTACACGCTGGCATTGACCGCCGGACAACTGATGCGGATAGCGGCTGGCGAAATCGTTGAGTTCAACCAGTTTCAACACCTCGGCAACCCGCTTGTGGCTGTCGTCGGCATTGACCTTTTGCATGCGCAAACCGAAGGCGACGTTCTGTTCGACGGTCATGTTGGGGAACAGCGCGTAGCTCTGGAACACCATGCCGATCCCGCGTTTCTGCGGGGTAAGCGGCACGATGTCGACACCATCGAGCAGAATCTTGCCGCCATCGACCGGCGTCAGCCCGGCGATGCAACGCAGCAGGGTGGATTTGCCGCAACCGGACGGGCCGAGCAGGGTGACGAATTCACCCTTCTGGATTTCGCAGTTGATGTCGCTGAACACCGTGGTGCCGGCGTAGTTTTTTTGCAGGTGTTGGACGCTGACATAGCTCATTCGCTTTTGTCCTTGTTCAAGATGTTGGCGACCCAGGTCAGGACCAGCACGAAAAAGAAGTAGGAGATCACCAGCGCGCTGGTGAAGTGGCCGCTGCTGTTGCGCATGTTGTTGAGGTAGACCTGCAGGGTCTCGTAGCGGGTGCCGACCAGGATGTTGGCGAACACGAACTCACCGAACAGGAACGAGAACGACAGCAGCAACGCGACCATCAGGCCTTTGCGCAGGTTCGGCAGCACCACCAGGAAGGCTGCCTGAAAGGTGCTGGCCCCGAGCAGTTGGGCAGCGTCCATCAGGTCGCGCAGGTTGATCGCTTGCAGGTTGTTGGTGATCGCCCGGTACATGAACGGCAGCGCCACGGTGAAGTAGCAACCGATCAGGATCCACGGCGTGCCGACCATCGCAAACGGCCCGGAACCGTAGAGCTGCAACAGCCCCACCGACGACACCACCGGCGGCACCGCGAAGGGCAGCAGGATCAGGATGTTCATCAGTGCATCGAGTTTCGGGAAGTGGTAATGCACCACGAACAGCAGCGGCAGGATCAGCACCACCGACAGGATCAGCGCGCCGACGCACACCAGCAGCGACTGGCCGAAGGCGTGCAGAAAGCGCGGATCGCTCCACAACTGGATGTACCACTTGAAGGTGAAACCGCTGGGCAGGATGGTGGCCGACCAACTGCTGGCGATCGAATAGACCAGCGTGCCCACCAGCGGCAGCAGCAGGATGGCGAACAACAGATAGACCACGGCGCGGTGGTAGACGCCGGCCGGTCCGGATTCAGCGCGAGACATGGTAGCTCCTCTTCAGCAGCAGTTGATGCACGACGGTCACCAGGGTCATCAGCGCCACCAGCACCACGGCCAGGGCACTGGCCAGGTTCGGATCGAGGGAAATGTCACCGGAGACCATCGCCGCAATCCGGATCGGCAGTACGTTGAAGTTGCCGGTGGTCAGCGCGTAGACCGTGGCGTAGGCGCCGAGGGCGTTGGCCAGCAGGATCACGAAGGTGCCGAGCAGGGCCGGGGTCAGTACCGGCAGGCCGATGTGGCGCCAGAACTGCCAGCTGTCGGCGCCGAGCAGTGCGGCGGATTCGCGCCAGTCTTCACGCAGTGCGTCGAATGCCGGGTACAGCAGCAAGACGCCGAGTGGAATCTGGAAGTAGGTGTAGAGGATGATCAGCCCGGTTTTCGAATACAGGTTGAAGTCCTCGATGATCCCGGCCTGCTTCAACATGATGGTGATGCTGCCGTTGAAGCCGAGCAGGATGATGAACGCGAAGGCCAGGGGCACGCCGGCAAAGTTGCTGGTCATGTTGGCGAAGGCGTTGACGAAGTTGCGCAGTTTCGAGTCGACCCGGCGCAGAGAATACGCACCCAGCACCGCGATGATGATCCCGAACACACTCGACCAGAAACTGATTTCGAGGCTGTACCGGATCGCCTGCAAATAGAACTTCGAATTGAAGATCTTGCTGAAGTTGGCGAAGCCCCAGCCGAACTCTTCCGATTGCAGGCTGTTGATCATCACCCAGATCAGCGGGGCGATTTCGAACACGATAAAGAACAGCGCGAAAGGCACCAGGCACAGGGCGGCCAGCCATTTGCCGCGAGTCATTGAGTTCACTTGAGCAACTCCCGGCACACAGGTTTGTCGTGGGGCACGCCGAGCAGTTCGCACACGGTGCCGCAGATGTCGGTCTGCTTCGGTCCAGCGTCACTGTTCAGGCTGAACGCATCACCGATCACGAACAGCGGCACCTGGCGCTCTTCCGGCAGCAGGCCGTTGTGCGATCGGTCGTTGTTCATGCCGTGGTCGGCGGTCACCAGCACCTGGCAGCCGGCGTCGAGCCAGCCTTGCAGGTAGTCAGCAAGGATGATGTCGGCGCTGCGCGCGCTGTTGCGGTATTGCGGGGTGTCGAGGCCGTGCTTGTGCCCGGCGTCGTCGATGTTCATCGGATGGATCAGCAGAAAATCCGGGGCGTGGCGCAGGCGCAGGTTTTCCGCGTCGGCGAACAGGTGCGAATCCGGGTAGTGATCGTTCCAGTAGAAGTGGCCGTGCTGGATCGGTAGCGTCGGGTCATCGGTATGCCGATCCCGTGCCGCCACGAACGGCGAGCGGTTGTAGAGCTCGCTGACCCAGTGGTACGCCGCGGCAGCGGTTTTCAGGCCGGCATCGCGGGCGTAGTGATAGATGCTGCGCTGGTTGGACAGGCGCGAGACGTTGTTGTGGACGATGCCGCTGTCGATCGGCGGCACACCGGTGAGGATGCATTCGTAAAGTGGTCGGGACAGGGCCGGCAGCTCGCACTCCAACTGGTAGAGTGCGGCGCGTCCTGCGCCAACGTAAGCCTGCAGATGCCCCATGGCGTGACGCGCGACCTCATAGTTGAGGCCGTCGAGCACGACAAGGATGACGGTGTGCTTCATAGGGGCAAAAACTCCGCGAAACAGAAAATTTCAGGTTCAACCCGGATCCCCCTGTGGGAGCGGGCTTGCTCGCGAAAGCGGAGTGTCAGTCGATAATTTTTTGACTGATCCACCGCATTCGCGAGCAAGCCCGCTCCCACATTTGGATCTTCAACAGATCACAAAAGGGTGATCAGCCGCTTTATTTCATTTCTACGATGACTTCTTCGTTCCACTTCTGCGGCAGGGCCTTGGAGGTTTTTTCCCAGGCATCGGCGTCCTTGATCGGCGTGACCTTTTTGTACTGCTCGTTCGGCAGCAGCTTGGCCTTCACGTCTTCCGGCAGTTGCAGGTGCTCGGCGCGGATCGGGCGAGCGTTGCCGCGGGCGAGGTTGGTCTGGCCGGCGTCGCTGAAGATGTATTCGCGGGTCAGCTTGGCGGCGTTCGGGTTCTTCGCGTATTTGTTGATGATGGTGGTGTAGCCGGAAATCACCGAACCATCGGACGGGATCAGCACCACGTAGTCATCCGGGTTGGCCATCTTGGCCTTGTAGCTCAAGCCGTTGAAGTCCCAGACCACGCCGACTTCGATCTCGCCTTTTTCCATGGTGGCGATGGTCGGGTTTGCCATCGACAGGCGCCCCTGCTTGGCGATGTCCGCGAACAGCAGCAGGGCCGGCTGGATGTTTTTCTCGTCGCCGCCGTTGGCCAGTGCGGCGGCGAGTACGCCGTTGGCAGCTTGTGCGGCGGTGCTCACGTCACCGATGGAAACCTTGTATTTGCCGCCCTTGAGGTCAGCCCATTTGGTCGGTACTTCGGAGCCGTGCAGCAGCTTCTTGTTGACGATGAAGGCGATGGTGCCGGTGTAGGCCAGCGCCCAGTTGCCGTCCTTGTCCTTGGCCCAGTCCGGCACCTGGTCCCAAGTGCTCGGCTTGTACGGTTGCACCACGCCCTGCTTGACCGCAATCGGACCGAACGCGGCGCCGACGTCGCCGATGTCGGCGGTGGCGTTGTCTTTTTCAGCGGCGAACTTGGCGATTTCCTGGGCCGAACTCATGTCGGTGTCGATGTGTTTCAGGCCGTATTTCCTGGCCAGGTCTTCCCAGGTGCCTTTCCAGTTGGCCCAGTCATCGGGCATGCCGACACTGTTGACGGCGCCTTCCGCTTTCGCAGCGGCTTCGAGGGTTTTCAGATCGTCAGCCGCCATGGCGGCGGTGCACATGGCAATGGTCGAGCCTAACAGTGATGCCAGGAAAAACTGTTTCATTCCAAAGCTCCTTGGTCGTGTTCAACGCTGCAATTGCGGTTTGTGTTGGTCTAGGTCAGCAATACCTGAGCCAATTTAAGGGGGCTCGATGACACTTTGATGTCGGCGATGGCTCGCCCAGCCTTTTCTATCTCCGGTATCAGCGAGTGCCCGGTAAGCGTAGACCACCCGCCAAGTCCCGGCGGGCAAGGGACTTGGCCGATGTATTGCAAGTTGTCAGGGCGACCGTTCGGTAGTTTTGTCATCTCTCGGTCATCTGCACTGCCTAGGCTTGCAACACGACCGGACGGCACGATTGCTGTGCGGTTTTGCCCTGAAACAGTGCTGGTCTAGTCCAGATAGGTAACGTTGATGCGCGATGAGGCAACAAAAGCGGTGACAGCGATTGGCCAGATCCTTCAGGAGCAACTCGACCATGGGTTGCTGGCGGCGGGGAGCAAGTTGCCGGCCGAGCGCAAGCTCAGTGAGCTGTTCGGCACGACGCGAATTACGGTACGCGAAGCCTTGTTGCAGCTGGAGGCGCAAGGGCAGATTTATCGCGAGGAGCGGCGTGGCTGGTTCGTGTCGCCACCGCGTCTGGCTTACAACCTGATGCAGCGCAGTCACTTTCACGCGATGGTCAGTGCGCAGGGGCGGGTGCCGTCGACCGAGGTGATTTCGGCGCGGTTGCAGCCGGCGTCAGCGGCGGTCTGTGCGTGGTTGCAGTTGCCGGCGTTGTCGAGCGTGATTCAGATTTGCCGGTCGCGGCGGATCGATGGGCGGTTGGTGTTGTATGTGGAGCATTATCTGAATCCGCAGTTTTTTCCGGGGATTCTGGAGTTTGATCTGAATCAGTCGATTACCGAGCTGTATGCGCGGCATTACGATTTGCACTATGGGCGGGTGCGGTTCGAGATTGTGCCTACGTCGTTGTCGGTGGATGCGGCGGCGGCTTTACGGGTGTCGGTGGGGAGTCCGGGGTTGAGGATTGCTCGGGTTAATTATGATCAGTTTGGGCGGTTGATTGATTGTGATCTGGAGTTTTGGCGGCATGATGCGATTCACGTCGGTGTTGATGTTGTTTGACCTTGTTTGACCTTGGCGGCCGCTGGGCCGACCAGGTTTTGGGTTGACTGTGTACATATCCGTTTCTTCGGGTGCTGCCGCTGACGGTTTCGCCCTTACGGCGAGTCACTTTGGCAAACGCCCCAAAGTAACCAAAACGCTGGGCCCCGGCGTTCGGCCCCTCGCTTTGGCTCGGTGTTCCTTCGTTCCGGGATTCATCCGGGGGCATCGCCTACGGTTTGCTTCGCTGCACCTCCTCTCGATGCATGCGGCTTCGCCGCACGGTCGCTGCGCTCCCACCCCCGGATGAATCCCTCCACTCAGCCGGCCGATGGGGCCGGCACGTCAAAAGCGGTACTCGAGCTAACGCTCATCGTGGTGAGTGGTGGGAGTTGGCTTGCCAGCGATGGCGGCCTGAAGTCGGTCAGATTCTCCGGATCTATTCTTGAGTTTGGCCGCCACCGCCTGCGGTGATCACTTGCACATTCATCCTTGGCGTCGCCAAGTCCAGTCCGGCCTCGTCCAGATGCCGTTTCAGCGACAGGTTGAACGCCCGTGAAACTTCCCATTGTTTGATCGGTGCGGTCTTGAATCTTGCACGCAATATCGCGTTGCCGGATTCAAAGCTTTCCACGCCCTGAAATTCCAGTGGTGACCAGATGTTGCGGCGTTGCAGAGGGTCGGTGCGCATTTTCTGGCCGACGTCGCGCATCAGTTTGATGGCTTCGTCGATGCTCATGTTGAACGGCACGGCCACGCGGAAGATCGCGTAGCCGAATTCGCGGGAGTAGTTTTTGATGCTTTTGATTTCGCTGAACGGGATGGTGTGGACGATGCCGTCGATGTCCCGCAGGCGTACGGTGCGGATGGTCAGGCCTTCGACGGTGCCGAGGTGGCCGCCGACGTCGACGTAGTCGTCGATGGCCAGGGAGTCTTCGATGATGATGAACAGGCCGGTGATCAGGTCGGCCACCAGTGACTGGGCGCCGAAGCCGATCGCCAGGCCGATTACGCCGGCACCGGCCAGCAGGGGCGTGACGTTCATGCCCATGTTCGCCAGGGCGACGATCAGGGCGATGATGAAGATCGCCACGAACAGCACGTTACGGATCAGCGGCATCATGGTTTGCGCGCGGGCGTTGGCCAGGCCTTTGCGGGAGCGGGTGAGGGCGTGGTGCACGGCGGTGTCGCTGAGGATCCAGATCAGCCAGGCGAAGATCAGCGTGCCGATCAGGCTGAACAGTTTGACGCTGACGTCGTGGCCTTCGCCTTCGGTGAAGCCGATCAGCGACATGCCCCAGACCCGCAGGCCCAGTTCGATGAAGGCCAGCCACACCAGCAAATGGGCGAGGGTGTAGAAGAAGCTTTTCAGGCGCTCGGAATACAGCGCGTGGCGCTTCGGCCCACGTTGAGGCTTGAGGGCATGGCGGCGGACGAGGCCGTTGATGACCATGCACAACACCAGCAGCACGGTGCAGATCAGCGACTGGCGCAGGGCGGTGCTGGTGTCGCCGGCGGAGACGAAGGTGGCGAACAGCGAAATGCCCACCAGCACCAGCGCCGGGACGTACCAGAAGGTGCCGAGGATTTCGATGGTGTCGCTGAGGGCGCGGCGGGTCAGGCGGCGGGACAGTGGCTGGTTGCGGATCAGGTGGGCAATCGGCCGGCGGAAACGCAGGATGAACAGGCCGGTCGACAGCGCCGCGAGGACGTTGGCGACGGTGGCGGCGGTGTGGGCCAGGTGCACGCCGAGGCCGGCTATCAGTCGCGGATCGCTCAGGGCTTCCCCGAACGCGGCGAAGCTGCCGATCAGCCACAGCGGGCGGAAGGCCTGGTGGCGCAGGATGTACAGCGCCCGGTGGCGGTGCGGGCCGTCGAGTACGGAAAAGGCAATCACGCAAATGGCCGAGAAGCAGGTGCCGACCACCAGCGCATAAGCCAACACCATCGCCAGGCTTTTGCCCAGTGACGATGGCAGCGCGTAACTCATGTACACGGTGATGACCAGGGCGATCATCCACGGCCCGAGCTTGCGCAGGGCGAAGCGCAGCATGTCGAGGGCTCGGGGATGTTGCGGCAGTTCTTCGGTCAGACCGAAGCGCATGCGTACCCGATGACCAAGCCAGATCAGCGCGGCGGCGAGCAGGCTCCAGACGGCGAGGATCACGGCGAAGGCGAAGATGATCGGCAGCCATTCGCTGGCCGGCAGCATCAGGCCTTTGAGCTCGTCCTTGGCCATGTCGAATTCGGCGGACCAGCGATTGAGTGGGCTGTCGGCACCGGAGAACTGTTTTTCGAAAGTGGCGAGGGTGCCGCCGATCAGTCCCAGCACCCCTTCTTCCGGGGTGGCCTGGGCTTTTTTCGTGGCGTCGCGCAGTTTTTTCAAGTCAGTCAGCAACTGGGCGCGTTGCTTGTCGTTTTCCAGCGACTTGATGACTTCGTCCAGAGACTGGCCGAGCGGTTCCTGAGCTTCGGGCTGAGCCTTGCCGGCGCCCGTGAGCAATCCCGGCAGACCGGCGGCGTCGGCAGGCGCCGGCGATACCAGGGTCATCAGGCAAACGAGAAAGAGGCAGGGCAGGGCAAAAAGACGAGCAAACACTAGGCGGTCAACCTCGCAAGGGGCGGATCGGGCGAGTGTACGAGCCCGCCAGATTCAATGCGAGCCGGGCGCGGATTTATTCGTTGAGTTTGGCGAGGATCTTGTAGACCACGGTGGCCAGGATCATCAGCATGCCGATCCACATGGCGAACACACCGGCGTTCTTGTCACGGAAGTTGAAACCGATGGCCAGCAGAATCATTCCGCCGAGGATGGGAATGAGCATGGAGTGAAACGCAGACATCGAGATCATGGCGACAGCCTTGTCGAAGGTGATTATTCAAGTCTAGGTGGGTTTTCGATGGACGGTGCTGATGTGTATCAGAAATGAGCCGGTTCTGATCCAGACGTGATGTCGATTGTTCGATTGCCATCGCCAGCAGGCTGGCTCCCACATTTGAAATGCATTCCATTGTGGGAGCCAGCCTGCTGGCGATGCTTTTTCAAGGATTACGGCAGTTCGCGACTGGCGTAGAACGCGCTCAGCACTTTGACTAGGTGAGCCAGGTCGTGGCTGCCGCACAGTTCGCGGATCGAGTGCATGGCGAACGTTGGCAGGCCGATGTCGACGGTGCGCACCCCCAGGTGGCTGGCGGTGATCGGGCCGATGGTCGAGCCGCAGCCCATGTCGCTGCGCACCACGAAGCTTTGCACCGGCACTTCTTCGGCCATGCACAGATGGCGGAAGAAGCCGGCGGTTTCGCTGTTGGTGGCGTAGCGCTGGTTGCTGTTGACCTTGATCACCGGGCCGGCGTTGAGTTTCGGGCCGTGGTTGGCGTCGTGCTTCTCGGCGTAGTTCGGGTGTACGCCGTGGGCGTTGTCGGCCGAGACCAGCAGGGATTTCTGGATGGTGCGTTCGAACTCTTCACCTTCCGGCAGCAGGCGGCGCAGGGTCTGTTCCAGCATCGGGCCGTCGGCGCCGCAGGCCGAGCAGGAGCCGACTTCTTCGTGGTCGTTGCACACCAGCACGCAGGTTTCTTCAGTGTCGGCGGTCAGCAGGGCTTGCAGGCCGGCGTAACACGACAGCAGGTTGTCCAGGCGCGCGCCGGCGATGAAGTCGCCATGCAGGCCGATGACCGCAGCACTCTGGGTGTCGTAGAAACTCAGCTCGTAATCCAGCACCACGTCGGCGTTGAGGCCGTGTTCGCGAGCCAGTTGATCGGTGAGCACCGCGCGGAAATCCACGCGCTCGTCACCGGCGAACTGCGCGAGAATCGGCGGCAGCTCGGTCTGGGCGTTGATGGCCCAGCCCTGATTCGCTTCACGGTTGAGGTGGATAGCGAGGTTGGGAATGATCGCGATCGGAGCCTTGAAGTCGATCAGTTGGCTCTCGACCTTGCCGTCGCGGCGGAAGGTGACGCGGCCGGCCAGCGACAGGTCGCGGTCGAACCATGGCGCCAGCAGCGCGCCGCCGTAGACTTCAACGCCCAACTGCCAGAAACCCTGGCGCTGCAGTTCAGGTTGTGGCTTGACCCGCAGGCACGGGCTGTCGGTGTGGGCGCCGACCAGACGGATGCCGTCGTGCAGCGGCGAATTGCGGCCCATCTTGATCGCGACAATCGAGGAATCGTTACGGGTGACGTAGTAACGACCATTGGCTTCGGTGTGCCAGGTTTCGCGCTCGTCGAGGCGCACATAACCGGCGGCCTCCAGGCGTTGAACAAGGCTGGCGGTGGCGTGGAACGGGGTAGGGGAGGCCTTGAGGAAGTCGATCAGGCCTTGGTTCAACTCTTCGCGCATAAGAAGCTCCAGACAGCAATGGGCGGGAGTTTAACGCATCGGCCTGATGCTTGGGACATGACATGTGCCGCTCGCGTCAACGAGCGGCTGCCACGCGTTTTTTCAGGTAGTTCATGATCACTTTTTCGTCTTCAGGCTTGTCCGGACGGGGTAGCTGTTTTGGCCAGCGACTCTGTTCCAGAAGCTTTTTCTGACGGCTCTCGTCCCAGCGCAGAATCTCCCGCGAGGCGCATTCCCACCACTCCTGACGACAGGCACTGTAATACGGGTGATCCGGTGCGGCGCTGCCGTACAACAGATCCCGACCCACCTTGCGCATGGCGCCGCTCTGGTTACGCAGTTTCCACTTGATCTTCAGGCGCTGCCAGGCGGACGGAAAGGGTTTGACCCGAGGCACGTCAGCGCACAGGTCCACCAGTCGCTGGCTGAATTTCTCGCCGTGCTGAGCGAAGAAGAATGCCTGCATCGCATGGAAGAAGCGTTTTTCCGCAAAGTAGTGGTAGACGTGTTTGCGCGCTTCCACCACCGACCGTTCACGCATCGCGTAGGACAGGGCGATCTGCTCGATGGTGTGAATCTCGAATCCGTCGGCCGTCCATTCATCGATCAGGCGGATCGATTCCTCGAACAGCGCCGAATCGCGGTCGGTGACACCACACAGGCCGCTGTTGTAGAGCTTGAAACCGTTCTGCGGGCAAACGCCATGGGCTCTGAGGTCGCGAGCGAGCTTCAGGTAATCCGGTCGCTCGAAGACATCTTTCCAGTCGTATTCGAAGCGATCCATCACCGACTGATTTGCATCGATGTGTTGGAACAGGCTGTTCGGGTTGCTGGTGAACAGGGTGTCGGTGTCGACGAACAGGGTTTTCTCGGCCAGTTGCAGGCCGGCGGCGATCGCGCAGGCCTTGCGCCGATGGTGATAGCCGTTCTGCCCTTGCCAGCGGGTCAGGGTCGCTTCGTCGAGCAGCACGGTGTCGACCGGCCAGCCTTCGTAATCCTGCGGCCGGTCAGTGAGGATTCTGATCGCCGGGCGCTTGCCGTTTTTGGCCTGGGACAGGGCGGTCAGGATGCTGAACTTGGCTTCGCGCCGGTAGACATCCTGATTGCCGTAAATCAGGTAGAGCAGTTGATGACGGGTCTTCTTGACGGGTGTTGCCAGGGAATCAGTACAACTCATCCGGAACAAAATCCTATAAATCGGCAGCTGTCGGTCCGACAGTGCTTAAAACGGTGCCGGGCATTCGAAACGCAAGCGTTCGCCGGACTGAGGATGGGTGAAGCTGAGCATGCTCGCGTGCAGGCACAGACGCGGCCAGGCGGCCAGGGCTTGTTCGTGGGCGTAAAGGCCATCACCGAGCAACGGATGACCGATGGACAACATGTGCACCCGCAACTGGTGCGAACGGCCGGTGATCGGTGTCAGTTCGACGCGGCACCAGTCGCCGCAGCGTTCCAGCACACGCCAGAAGGTCAGGGCGTGCTTGCCGTGTTCGTGATCGACCACGTGGCGCGGCTTGGTCGGCGGATCGTAGCGCAGGGGCAGATCGATGCTGCCGCTGTCCAGTTCCGGCTGACCCCAGCAGAGCGCAGTGTAGGCTTTCTCTGTTTCACGATCGTGAAACTGGCGCGACAGTTCACGGTGGGTGTCGGCGTCGCGGGCCAGCAGAATGATCCCCGATGTTTCCCAGTCCAGACGATGGACGATACGTGCTTCGGGGTAGCCGTTTTCCTGCAGGCGGGTGATCAGGCAGTCCTTGTTGTCATCGGCCCGGCCGGGGACGGAGAGCAACAGGGTCGGTTTGTTCACCACCAGAACGGCGGCGTCCTGATGAATGATTTGGACGTTGGACAACGGCATTAAAACAGCCTCGTAACAAATGCCAACGGCGGCTCAGGGCCCCTCCGGTGTCGGAAGGGCCCTGAGCCGCCGTCGTTCCTGCCGGATCGACTCAGCGGTCTGGCAGGGTGATGTTGAGTTCCAGAATCGAGCAGCTGCCCTGGCTCTCCAGTGCCACGTGCACGTCGTCGTTGCCGATGTTGACGTACTTGCGGATCACTTCCACCAGTTCCTTCTGCAAGGAGGGCAGGTAGTCCGGGGTGCTGCGCTGGCCGCGTTCATGCGCCACGATGATCTGTAGACGCTCTTTCGCGACCGAGGCGGTACTTGGCTTTTTGTTGGCACGAAAGAAGTCAAAAAGGTTCATTACCTACCTCCAAACAGACGCTCGAAGAATCCCTTCTTCTCGACATTCAGGAACCGGTGTTCTTTTTCCTTGCCCAGCAGGCGATCAACGGTATCGCTGTAGGCCTGGCCGGCGTCGCTTTGATCATCGAGGATCACAGGTACGCCCTGGTTGGAGGCCTTGAGCACGGCCTGGGATTCCGGGATGACGCCCAGCAGGCGTACGGCGAGGATTTCCTTGACGTCTTCGACACCGAGCATTTCGCCTTTTTCGACGCGCTCCGGGTGGTAGCGGGTGATCAGCAGGTGTTCCTGGATCGGCTCTTCGCCGCGTTCGGCGCGACGGGACTTGCTGGCCAGCAGGCCGAGCATGCGGTCGGAGTCACGTACCGAGGAGACTTCCGGGTTGGTCACGACGATCGCTTCGTCAGCGAAGTACATGGCCAGGTGCGCGCCTTTCTCGATACCCGCCGGGGAGTCGCAGACGACGAAGTCGAATTGTTCCTTGAGCTCCATCAGGACTTTTTCCACGCCTTCGACGGTCAGCGCGTCTTTGTCGCGGGTCTGGCTGGCGGCCAGTACATAGAGGTTTTCCAGGCGCTTGTCTTTGATCAGGGCCTGTTGCAGGTTGGCTTCGCCGTTGACGACGTTGACGAAGTCATACACCACGCGGCGTTCGCAACCCATGATCAGGTCGAGGTTACGCAAGCCCACGTCGAAGTCGACGATCACTGTTTTGTGGCCGCGCAGAGCGAGGCCGGTACCGATAGCGGCGCTGGTGGTGGTCTTACCCACACCACCCTTGCCGGATGTAACCACGAGAATCTTGGCCAAGGTGTTTCACCCCTAAGGAAGAAGGACTGTTCAGCCCCTGAAAAACATCTCTAGAAAACTACTGCAGTCGGACAGCCTTGGCTGGAATTCGGCTTTTGGCCTTTTTCCTACTTCGTTTGAGCCGTTTTCGCTACGTTTTAGAGATGCTTGGAAAATGCGGCAGTATCCGTTAAAGCCGAATGATGTTCAACACGTCGCCCGACAGGCTGACCTGTACGCCCGAACCCCACATCGGATCGCGACGCAGGTCTTCGGAAACCTTGTAATGGCCTGCGATGGAGATCAGTTCAGCGCTCAATTGCTGACAGAAAATCCGCGCCTTGGTGTCGCCCTTGACCCCGGCCAGCGCACGACCGCGCATCGGGCCGTATACATGGATGTTGCCATCGGCGAGAAGTTCCGCCCCCGGGCTGACCGAGGAAACCACCACCAGATCGCCACCTTGCGCATATATCTGTTGGCCACCACGTACTGGCGTGGTGATGACGCGGGTCGGTTTGACGGCCGGCTCCGACGGCTTTTCCGGCTTCTTCGGTGCGACGGGTTCGGCGCTTTCCAGCGGTCGTTCGCGGGCGCCGGATGGCGGCAGCACCGGGATGTCGATGGCGATGGCGGCGGCGATGTCTTCGATGCGGCTGGCGCGGATTGCCAGGGTGCGCAGGCCGTGCTGGCGGCACACGCGCATCAGGCCCGGCAGGTCGACGGCGCCTTCGCTTGGCGGCAGTTTGTCCAGCGCCAGAACCAGCGGCGCGTTGCTGAAGAAATTCGGTGCCTGGGCGACTTTGGCGGCCAATTGCCGATCGAGGCTGTCCAGGTCGTTGCGGGACAGCTCCAGCACCGTAATGGCGAGCATGCTGCCCTTCAGCTGGAACACGGGATCTTGGTCTTTCGGTTCGGTTTGGCTCATGTCGGCATACAACGGCTTGTCACTAAAAGTGCCGAGACTTATAACGAGAACGCCCGCAGGCCGCAAGCCGGGTCGAACGATGTAGAATGCGCGGCCACTGTATTTACGGAAGCTTTAATGGATCGCCCGCGTTTTCGAAAAGCATTTCTTGCCCCACGCTTCTGGCCGCTCTGGTGCGGCCTCGGGCTGTTGTGGCTGACCGTGCAACTGCCGTATCCGGCGTTGCTGGCCATCGGTCGTTTTCTCGGTGCCCTGATGTATCGCTTCGCCGGCGACCGGCGGCGCATCGCCAAGCGCAATCTGGAACTGTGTTTCCCGGAAAAATCCGCCGCCGAGCGCAAGCGACTGCTCAAGGAAAACTTCGCCTCCACCGGCATCGCCTTCTTTGAAATGGCGATGAGCTGGTGGTGGTCGCGTCAGCGCCTGGCGAAACTGGCCCACGTCGAAGGTCTTGAGCATTTGCAGAAGGCCCAGCGCGAAGGCAAGGGCGTGATTCTGATGGCGGTGCATTTCACCACCCTGGAAATCGGCGCGGCGCTGCTCGGCCAGCAGCACACCATCGACGGCATGTACCGCGAACACAAGAACCCGCTGTTCGACTTCGTCCAGCGTCAGGGCCGCGAGCGGCACAATCTCGACTCGCTGGCGGTGGAACGTGACGACGTGCGCGGCATGCTCAAACTGCTGCGCGCGGGTCGGGCGATCTGGTACGCGCCGGATCAGGACTACGGCGCCAAGCAGAGCATCTTCGTGCCGCTGTTTGGCATTCAGGCCGCAACGGTCACCGCCACCAGCAAGTTCGCCCGGCTGGGCAAGGCGCTGGTGGTGCCGTTCACGCAGGAACGTCTGGCGGACGGCAGCGGTTATCGTCTGGTGATTCATCCGCCGCTGGAAGGTTTTCCGGGCGAGACCGAAGAAGAAGATTGCATCCGCATCAATCAGTGGGTCGAAGGCGTGTTGCGTGAGTGCCCCGAGCAATACCTGTGGGCACACCGGCGCTTCAAGAGTCGGCCTCCGGGCGAGCCGAAGCTGTACGCCAAACGCGGTTGATTTGACCCATCCCCATAAGCACCACGGAGCGTTGCGATGAGCCCAGCTGAACCGGTCACAGGTTTGATTCTTTCCGGCGGCGGGGCTCGGGCGGCGTATCAGGTGGGGGTGCTGGCGGCGATTGCCGAGTTGCTGCCGCTGGGGGCGGACAATCCGTTTCCGGTGATTGTCGGCACGTCGGCCGGGGCGATCAACGCGGTCAGCCTGGCCAGCGGTGCTACGGATTTTCGCGCCGCCATCGAACGCCTGACCCTGTTCTGGCAAGGCTTTCGCAGCCATCGGGTGTTGCGCAGCGACTGGCCGGGAGTGATTCGTCAGGCCAGTCGTTTCGTCAGTCACAGCCTGCTGGGCATGGGCCGGCAAATGCCGGTGGCGCTGCTCGACAGCTCGCCGCTGCGTCATCTTCTCAACGAAAAACTGCACCTGCCCGGCATCGCCGAGTCCATCGCGCGCAAGCAACTGCACGCGGTGGCGGTGACGGCGTTCGGCTACGAGTCCGGGCAGGCAGTGACCTTCTATCAGGGTGGCGGCACCATCGATTCCTGGCTGCGTCATCGGCGCATCGGTGTGCCGACGCAGTTGTCGGTGGAACACTTGCTGGCCAGTTCGGCGATCCCGCTGTTGTTCGCGCCGGTGAAGATCGGCGATGAATATTTCGGTGATGGCGCGGTGCGGCAATCGGCACCGATCAGCCCGGCGCTGCACCTGGGCGCGAGCCGGGTGCTGGTGGTGGGTGTCAGCGGCAACCCGCGCGGTTTCGATCCGGCGCAACCGCTGGAACGCGCCTATACCGGGCAGCAGCCGACGCTGGCGCAGATCGGCGGGCACATGCTCAACAGCACCTTCATTGATAGCCTGGAAAGCGACATTGAGCTGCTTCAGCGTCTCAACCAGTTCAGCCGTCTGATGCCTGAAGGCACGCCGACCCGCGCTCTGGGTGTGGCGCCGGTGGAAGTGTTGGTGATTTCACCAAGTCAGCCGATCGATGAAATCGCGGCGCGGCATCGTCAGGAATTGCCGGCGGCGTTGCGGCTGTTCTTGCGTGGGCCGGGAGCGACCAAAACGAGCGGGGCAGGGGTGTTGAGTTACTTGCTGTTCGAGGCGGGGTATTGCAGCGAATTGATCGACCTGGGGCGGCGCGATGCCTTGGCCAAGCGCGATGAGCTGTGCCGGTTTCTCGGGATTGGCGAGGCGGTGGCTCCCGCTTGAGATTTGTGGTGCCGCCATTCGCTAGCAAGCCCGCTCCCACACTGGTTTTGTGAACGACACAAAACCAGTGTGGGAGCGGGCTTGCTAGCGAAGGCGTCCTTTCAGACGCCACTGACACCAGGATCAGAAGTGGAACTTCACCAGGAAGCTCGTGGTGCTCTGATCGGTCTTGAAGTACTGGCTGTCCTTGATCCCGTACTTGTCCGACCAGTAGTCGTACTCGACACCCACATACAGCTGCTTCTCGCCAATGCTCAGCGCCTTGCCCAGGTCGTATTTGACCTGTGGGTTGAAGTGCAGGTTGGCGTGGTAATCGCCTTTGGAGTTGGAGTCGTTGTCGACCACCCAGTCCATGAAGCCGTCGATCAGGATGTTCGAGTCGCCGACCGGAATCGTGTAGGACCAGACCGGGGTGATCTGCCAGACGTTGTCACCGGCGCGGGAGCCTTCGGTGTGGCGCTGGTAGAAGTTCAGCTGGAAGTAGTCGAAGCCCGGGATCGCCAGGTCAAAGCCCGGACCGATCAGGTACGACTCGGTATCGCCTTCACCGAATTCGTAGGTCATGGCCAGCAGTACGTCGGTGACCGGACCGAAAGCCAGTTTCTGATCGAAGATCTTGCCGAACGACAGACGCGGGCTGATTTCGCCGTAGTAGGTGTTCGAACCCACACCGCCGTCATCCTTGCCGTTGTAGAAGATCTTGTCGACGAACACGAAGTTGTCGCCGTACTTCCAGGCATCGGCGTGCTCGAAGGTGACGGTCTGCTGAATGCGCGGGTTGACCTGGAAGTCCTTGCCATAGAGGTAGGTCAGGCTGTTGTTCTGCCATTGCAGCAGGCCGTCGGCCATGGCCTGACCCCCTGCCAGCAGCGATCCCGCAAGCATCAGGCTGGTGCACATACGTTTCATTCGGTTGCTCCCAAAGTAGGTGTTCCACGTTTATTTTTTTGAGTCGGCGCTCTGGTGTGGCGCCTTTTTTCATTGCTGCAAAAGTCATCCATCCGGTCAGCTTTCATGCTGTTAGCAAGAGCTGAGCCAAGGCTTTTCGAAAAGCAAAAAAAAGCCCGTCGGCTGCTGAAAAACAGTCGATTGAGCGTGTTTTCGGGATGCCTCGGTACTGACCGAAGCCTGGATAAGTTGGCTTTTCGGTCAGGAATTAAATTCGGGCTTTTTTTTAGACCGAATTCAGGAGGCCGCGGAGAATACTGACTCAACGGCCAGGCCTCAAGTGCCCCGCAACAGAGCACCGACGACAGGTACGGGGCACGGTTGCGGGTCATCTTAGAAGTGCACCTTGACCAGCAGGCTGGCGGTGTTCTGGTTGGTGTCGAAACTGTGGGTGTTTTCGACCCCGTATTTGTTTTTCCAGTAGCTGTATTCGGTGCCGACGTACACCTGCTTTTCACCCCAGCCGAGGGCTTTGCCCAGGTCGTATTTGATCTGCGGGTTGATGTGCAGGTTGGCGTGATAGGTGCCACGGGAGTTCTGGTCGTTGTCGACCACCCAATCCAGATAGCCGTCGATCAACAGGTCGGAATTGCCCACGGGAATGCTGTAGGACCAGCTGGGGGTGATCTGCCAGACGCCGTCGCCGGGGCGCGGGCCTTCGGTCTGGCGGCGGTAGAAGTTCAGGGTGAAATAGTTGAAGCCCGGCACCTTGAGGTCGAAGCCGGGGCCGATCAGGTAGGCCTCGCTGTCGCCTTCGCCGTACTCGTAGGTCATGGCCAGCAGTACGTCCTTGATCGGGCCGAACTCCAGCTTCCTGTCGAAGATCTTGCCGAACGACAGGCGCGGGCTGAATTCGCCATAGAACGCGTGGGGCCCTTTGTTGCGGTCTTCCTGGCCGTTGTAGAAGATCTTGTCGACGAACAGGAAGTTGTCGCCGTACTTCCACTTGTCGGCGTGCTCGAACGTCACCGTCTGCTGGATCGACGGGTTGATCGCGAAGTTCTTGCCGTACAGGTAGCTCAGGCTGTTGGTCTGCCACAGCAATAAATCGCCGGCCATGGCTTGCGATGCGGCCAGCAGGCCGCCGCCCAACAACACGCTGGTTTGAGTCCGGATCATCTGTTGCTCCCTCTTGTTTTTTTTGTTGAGGCAGGGCGTTGCTTACCCCTGTGGGAGCGGGCTTGCTCGCGAAAGCGGAGGGTCATTCAACAGTGATGGTGACTGACATGACCCTTTCGCGAGCAAGCCCGCTCCCACAAGGGGATTTTTGTGTCGCTGTTAATGTTGGTGTGCGTGACAGTCGTTGATCGCAGCGCGTTCGGCGCCACCGAGGATGTTGAACAACAGGTTCAGCGTCAGCGCGCTGAGGGTGGCCATGGCGATCCCGCTGTGGGTGATCGGGCTCATCCACAATGGCAGGTGGGCGAAGAACTCCGGACGCACCACCGGGATCAGCCCCATGCCGATGCTGACGGCTACCAGCAATTGATTGCGACGGTCGCCGATGTCGGCTTCCTGCAGAATCTTGATGCCGGTGGCCGCGACCATGCCGAACATCGCAATCGCCGCGCCACCCAGCACCGCCGGTGGAATCGACGCCACCAGGAACGCCGCTTTCGGCAGCAGGCTCAGGACGATCAGCAGACCGCCGGCGACGATGGTCACCGAGCGGCAGCGCACGCCGGTCATCTGCACCAGGCCGATATTCTGCGCGAAGGAGGAGTGGGTGAAGGTGTTGAAGAATCCGGCGAAGAACGACGCGCCGGCATCACACAGCAGGCCTCGACGCAACATGCGCGGGCAGACTTCCTGGCCGGTGATCTTGCCCAGCGCCAGAAACATCCCGGTGGACTCGACGAAGATGATCACCACCACCAGACACATCGACAGGATCGGTGCCAGTTCGAATTTCGGCATGCCGAAATGCAGCGGGGTGACGAACTGAACCCACGGCGCGTTGGCCATGCCGCTCAGGTCGACCATGCCGATGGCGCCGCAGAGCACGTAGCCCAGACACATGCCGATCAGCACGGAAATATTGACCCAGAAACCGCGCATGAAGCGGTGGATCAACAGAATGGTGGCCAGCACCAGTGCGGCGATGGCCAGGTAAATCGGTGAACCGAATTGCGCAGCGGCGGCGCCGCCACCGGCCCAGTTCACGGCCACGGGAAACAGCGACAGACCGATCGAGGTGATGACCGTGCCAGTCACCAGAGGAGGGAAGAAGCGCACGACCCTGGACATGAACGGCGCGATGAGCATGCCGAAAAAACCGGCGGCGATGGTCGCGCCGAAAATCCCCTGCAGACCGATGCCCGGCATGCCGGCCATGGCGACCATGCTGCCGACGGCGGCGAAACTGGCGCCCATCATCACCGGCATGCGGATGCCCATCGGGCCGATGCCCAAGGACTGCACGATGGTGGCAATGCCGGCGACCAGCAGGTCGGCGTTGATCAGGAAGGCGATTTCTTCACGACTCAGGCCAGCGGCCTGTCCGATGATCAGCGGTACCGCGATGGCGCCGCCGTACATCAGCAGTACATGTTGCAAACCGACCAGGATCAGTTGCAAAAGGGGCAAACGCTGAATGGCGGGTGCGTCGGGGATGCGCGCTTTGGACAGCTCGGACATGCAACACCTCGGATCTTTTTTATTCTTGTGATTGAACAGCTGCCGGGTTGCTCACAGCTGTTTCTTTGCATCAGGTAAACCGCGTTGCGGCTAATCGTTGGCAAGCCAGCTCCCACACAGGCAGTGCAAACCCTGTGGGAGCTGGCTTGCCAGCGATGCTTTTACTGCTTAGTTGGTCTGGGCTCCCTGGGCGATCCATGCACCGATCAGGTCACGTTCCTGCTGGGTCATCTGCGTGATGTTGCCCAGTGGCATGATCTGCGTGGTGATGGCTTGCGCCTGGATCCGTGCCGCGTTCTGGCGGATCTGCTCGGGGGTGTCGAACATCACACCGGCCGGAGCAGCGCTGAACAGCGGGCTGGTCGGTTTGGCCGAGTGGCAGACCGCGCAGCGTTCCTGGATCACCGAGTGCACCTTGTCGAAACCCGGGCCGGCATTGGACGCCTGGGCCGGAGCGGCAGCAGGAGCGGCAGGGGCTGCCGGTTGTGCCGCTTCAGCCGGTTTCGCGCCACCACCCAGCGCCGTTTCCGGCAGTGGCTGGTACTCGATTTTCGCAGGGGCCTTGGCCACGTCCGGCGCGGTCGACATCGGCGCCGGGCCGGTGACGTACGCCAGGCTGATCATGCCCACCGCTGCAACCGGCAGGGTCCAGGCAAACTTGTGGCTGTCGTGACGGGTGTTGAAGTAGTGACGCACCAACACCGCCAGCACGGCGATCCCGGCCAGGATCAGCCAGTTGTACTGGCTGCCGTAGGTGCTCGGGAAGTGGTTGCTGATCATGATGAACAGCACCGGCAGGGTGAAGTAGTTGTTGTGACGCGAACGCAGCAGGCCTTTGGCCGGCAGGGCCGGATCCGGCGTGCGGTTCTCGGCGATCGCGGCCACCAGTGCGCGCTGGGCCGGCATGATGATGCGGAACACGTTGCCGACCATGATGGTGCCGATGATCGCGCCGACGTGCAGGTAGGCACCGCGACCGCTGAATACCTTGCTGAAGCCATACGCCGCGCCGATGATCAGCACGAACAGGATGAAGCCGAGCAGGGCCGGTTTCTTGCCCAGAGGCGAGTCGCAGAGGAAGTCGTAGATGAACCAGCCGGCGATCAGCGAACCGATGCCGATGGCCACGCCTTCAGGGCCGGTCAGGCCGCTGCCGGGTGCCACGAGGTAGAGCACGGGGTTGGAGTAGAACACCACGCACAGCAGCGCGATCCCCGACATCCAGGTGAAGTAGGCTTCCCATTTGAACCAGTGCAGGTTCTCCGGCATCGACGGAGGGGCCAGTTTGTATTTTTCCAGGTGATAGATTCCGCCGCCGTGGATCGCCCACAGATCACCGGCAAGACCGGTTTTCGGGTTGACGCGGTTGAGGTTGTTCTCCAGCCAGACGAAGTAGAACGACGCGCCGATCCAGGCCACGCCAGTGATCATGTGAACCCAGCGCACGCTCAGGTTCAGCCATTCCAACAGATGTGCTTCCACAGTCTTTACCTCTCGCCTGTCACTCTTGTTGTCGAGTGATCAGACCTTCTCTTATTGGTGGGGGGCGAGGATCAAACGCTCATCCTCTTTGAAAAAATGCTCATCGCAGTTATTGCCTGTGCCACTGCGATCAACCACCAGGAAGTCATCCCGCTTTTCGATCGTCAGCACCGGGTGGTGCCAGACGCCGCGATGGTAATTGATGCCCTGCCTGCCGTTGGTGACGAAGGCGCGGACCAAGCCTGATACAGGTACATCGCCAAGTGGCGCGACCACGATCAGAAAGGGGTTGCCGAGCAGCGGAATGAAAGCCTGGCTGCCCAGCGGATGGCGTTCCAGCATGCTGACGGTCAGCGGCATGTCCTGCGCGTCGGCGCGGAAGATGCTGATGATCGCGTTGTCCTCAGGCGTCGCGGTTTCGACCGTCGCCAGTTTGTGGAAGCGCATGGTCGAACCGTTGTTGATCATGAAGTGATCGCTGCCGTCGGTTTCGATCACGTCACCGAAAGGGGCGAAGGCTTCTTTGGTCAGCGGTTCAATCGTCAGTGTGCGCATGCTGTTCTTCTTTTCGTTGAGTTCTGTGTTGTTGGTTCTGACGCCTTCGCGAGCAAGCCCGCTCCCACATTCGATCGCATTCCCCTGTGGGAGCGGCGGTGCGACGATTCGACTTGCTCGCGAAGGGCGCACCGCTTATTTAGCGACCTTGCCGAGAACGCGCAGGCGGCTCACACCACCATCCGGGAACACGTTCAGACGGATGTGGGTGATCGGGCCCAGTGCCTTGATCTGCTCGACGAAGGTGTGTTCGGCGTGCATTTCCAGCTTCTGGCTTGGCAGCAGTTCACGCCAGAACAGCGACTGGGTTTCGATCTGGCTGTCGGTGCCGCCCTTGACGAACGCGCCCTGGATCGAGCAGGTGTCCGGGTAGTTGCCTTTGAAGTGCAGGGTGTCGACGATGATTTTTTCGATCTCGCCCGGGTGGCCCAGTGCGACGATCACCCAATCATTGCCCGGGGTACGACGACGTGCGGTTTCCCAGCCGTCGCCCATGTTGATGCCACGGCCCGGGTTGAGGATGTTGCTCATGCGGCCGAAGTGTTCGTCGGAGCAGGCGAGGGCGCGGCCACCGTTGAGGGCTGCGGCCAGGTCGACTTGCTCGTTGTCGCCAACAGCGGACCAGTCGCGGAACGGAATGCCGTATACGCGCAGACGGGCCACGCCGCCATCCGGGTAGATGTTGAAGCGCAGGTGGCTGAATGCCTTGTCGTTGCTGATTTCGTGGTAGTGGTGGCTGTTGCCCTGCAACTCGACGGCCGACAGCACTTCAGTCCACTGGGTGTTTTCGTCCGGCTCGCCCGACGCCAGGAAGCACGCTTCCAGCGAGGCCGATGGCGGGAAGTTGCCGGTGAAGAATGAAGTGTCGATGTCCACGCCTTTGATCGAACCCGGTACGCCCAGGCGGATCACCGCGCTGTCGTAGCCTTCGAAGCGCTTGCGGCGGGACTCCCAGCCGTCCATCCACTTGCCGTTGTCATCGAACACGCCCTCCTTCCACACGGCCGGGGTCGGCTGAAACAGACGATTGGCGTCTGCGAACCAGTCATCGGTGACCGAGATGATTTTGGTGCCCAGACGGGCATCGGCCAGGTTGACGAACTTCTCGAAAGGTACGGCGTAAGCTTTCATTCTTCTTGTCTGCCTTTAAATAAGTGGCTGGGGATGCTTGCAAGGCCCTGGGAAACGCAAGCGTTCTAGAGGTTTCTCGGGCCAGGCTTGCTAGAGAGTCAGTAATCGGAACAGGGCGATCTTGTTGATCTCCGCCAGCGCGCATTTGAACTCGGTGTCGACCGGGTTGTGAATGCGCGTTTCGAACGCCGCGAGGATCTGATGCCGGTTGCTGCCTTTTACCGCCATGATGAAGGGAAACTTGAACTTGGCTTTGTAGGCGTCGTTCAGCTCGGTGAAGCGCTGGAACTCTTCGGCCGTGCATTGGTGAATACCGGCGCCAGCCTGTTCATGGGTGCTGGCTTCGGTCAACTCGCCCTGGACGGCAGCTTTGCCGGCCAGGTCCGGGTGAGCGTTGATCAGTGCCAGCTGGCTGGCGTGATCGGCGCTCAACAGGATGTCGCTCATGCGCTGGTGCAGGGTTTCGATCTGGTCGATCGACGCGTCCTGGCCCAGATCGAAGGCCTTCTCGGCCACCCATGGCGAATGTTCGTAGATGTCGGCGAAGGCGTTGACGAAGGCGTCGCGGCTCAGGGTCGACGGTTGCAGGGTTTGAAAGGTGCTCATTTGGCAGCCCCTTGGTACGGGTGGGTTTCGTGCCAGTGACGTGCGATGTCGACGCGACGGCTGAACCACACCTGTTCATGACTTTTAGCGTATTCGATAAAGCGCTTGAGCGAAGCCAGACGCGCCGGACGGCCGATCAGACGGCAGTGCAGACCGATCGACAGCATCTTCGGCGCTTCGGCGCCTTCGGCATAAAGCACGTCGAACGCATCCTTGAGGTATTCGAAGAAATCGTCGCCCTTGTTGAAACCCTGGACCTGGGTGAAGCGCATGTCGTTGGTGTCCAGGGTGTACGGGATCACCAGGTGCGGCTTGCCGGTCGGGTTGTTCGGTTCCCAGTAGGGCAGGTCGTCGTCGTAGGTGTCGCAGTCGTAGAGGAAACCGCCTTCTTCCATCACCAGGCGGCGGGTGTTGGGGCCGGTGCGACCGGTGTACCAGCCCAGCGGGCGCTCGCCGGTGAGTTCGGTGAGGATGCGGATCGCTTCGAGCATGTGCTCGCGTTCCTGCGCCTCGTCCATGTACTGGTAGTCGATCCAGCGGTAGCCGTGGCTGCAGATCTCGTGACCGGCCGCGACCATCGCGCGGATCAAGTCCGGGTGGCGCTGGGCGGCCATGGCCACGGCGAAGATGGTCAGCGGAATGTCGAATTCCTTGAACAGTTTCAGGATCCGCCAGACGCCGGCGCGACTGCCATACTCGTAAAGCGATTCCATGCTCATGTTGCGCGCGCCTTGCAGAGGCTGGGCCGCGACCATTTCCGAGAGGAAGGCTTCCGATTCTTTGTCGCCATGCAGGATGTTGCGCTCGCCACCTTCTTCGTAATTGAGTACGAAGGACAGGGCGATCCGGGCATTGCCCGGCCAGTGTGGGTGAGGAGGGTTACTGCCGTAACCGATCAGGTCGCGTGGGTAGTCAGCGCTCACTGCAGTCTTCCTTCTTATTCGTTGACAGATTGTGTGGCGCCTTGAAGATGGGATGGCAGCTGGCGTCACAGCGATGGGCTGATTGTATACAACTTTATTCTCAATTTGTAAGCCTGAATTTTCGCATTTTTCACCGGCCGTCCTCTTTTGCTGATAAAGGCGAGAGCCTGCAAGAAATCTGCCTGATCAGTCAGCTAATGGATCAGAGGTTCAATGAATGCATGGTTCGAGGCCTGAGCAGCGGAAAATCGGCGGAGGCTGGGGGTGGGAGGAAAAATGTCGTTTTTATTGTGTACAATTTTTTTGAAAAGTGTCTTAATCAGTCGCTCGCCGCAGCTTTTCGTGCTCCGAAACGGTGCGGTCTCCTTTTCAACTGACTTCGGGAGGCGCGAGGTCTGACTGCTCCACGCAGGCAGGCGCGCAGAATCAATGGGACGTTTGACAACACACGTTTTGGACGCTGCACACGGTTGCCCGGGCAGCTCGATCAAGGTCGAGCTGTACCGCGTTGAAGGTTCGCACCTGGAATTGGTCGCCAGCGCGCTTACCAACAGCGATGGCCGGGTCGATGCGCCGCTGCTGCAAGGCGATGACTACCGTACCGGTGTCTATCAGGTTCAGTTCCACGCCGGCGATTACTACCGCGCCCGTGGCGTCCAGTTGCCGGAGCCGGCATTTCTGGACGTGGTGGTGCTGCGGTTCGGCATCTCTGCCGAACAGGATCACTACCACGTGCCGTTGCTGATCTCGCCTTACAGCTATTCCACCTATCGGGGCAGCTGACCCCCAAGCAGCTGCCCCCACCGGGAAGCGACTGCGCATATAGCTTCTTTGGTCTTTCGCCCGCTCACACTGCGGGCTTTTTTTCGTCACGTGAAAGGAGTTCCCTATTACAGGTCGGCGATGGTTCCGAGCCTGGATTCATCATCCCTGACGATAAAAATGGTATCCGGCTGCGAAGCATGGATCTGTGACCCACCCTTGAGCCAGACCAGCCTCTTTTCAGCGTGAGCCTGGAGGATTTCCTGAAGTGCTGCGTATCCGACCTGGGTGTTTAGCCGGGAGTCGGCTGCATCAGGGGCTGAATTCAACGGTTGGTGAATCTTCCGCCCCCTGACACGATACAAACTGATAAAAAAGACGAAGGGATGATTCTTGCGACGAAACACCAGAGCCGGAAAGGTAGTCGCAATGGTCGGCGCAAAAACATCATAGCCCTGGCGGCTCAGGATGCCGTTCATGAGCCGCTTCAGCTCAACGCCTGAGTGCGTCGTCTTGAAATAATCCCATTCTTGCCTCGTCATATCGAAGTCCAGTCGCTGGAGAGGGCCTTCCGGGGATGCGCTCGGTAAATCCAGAGTCCGGGCGAGTCCCGGACCGCTGCTGGAAGTTGTCAGTATCGGAAGCATCAGCAGTGGATCAGCCAGCTGCGGGCGAGGTGCGCTGTTGCCACTTTTCCAGTCGTTGAAGGTTTGTCTGAGGCGGGTCAGGCCAACGCCGGTTGCCATATCCCCATCGTTGGCCAGGTCGAACTGGTGCCTGGCCACTTTGTTCATTGAAGTTTCCGACAGCTGCGGAAAATAGGTGGCGATATATTGCTTCAGTGGGTGCTGAAAGGGCAGGTTCGGATCGACCTCCCATTGATTCGCTGGCGGAATGCGTATTGCACCTCTGGGTTGTTGCATCAAATCTGTGCCGAGGATCCGCTCCATGTAATCAAAGTCGTAAAGCCAGTGCTGCGGATTCTTGATGTAAGCGATTGGATGATCAGGGTCGGTACCCTGTGGCAAGAGCAGGTATCGGGTGCCCTCGACTTCAATGGTTGTCAGGGAGGTTTGTTGAAGTGGTGCTGCCCATTTTTTCCAGGGATCGGACCACTCGGAGCCCGTCGAGAAAGAGGTGCGTTTGGGCGCGATAACTTCTTCAGGATCGCCATTTGGATTTCGCAGGCGCTTGAGCGTCAATCTGGAGTCGCTGCCGCCGGTGCTCTCGTCGGCGGGCTTCACGCGCCAGGTGAGGGTTCCTTCCACCTGTTCGACTCGTGGACCGGAAGGCATGTAGTCACTGTTCAATCTGGCTCGATAATGGTTCTCCGGGTCTATGCCCAGCTGTACGGTTCCTCCTTCCTGAAGGTCCACGAAGTGCCTTTGCGTCCCGAACTCTCGAATGCCGGAAAGCGCATTCGGTGGCGGGAGTCTGGAGAGTTGATTGGGAGGGAGGAAGAAGTGCTCTATCGGTGCATGTGCGATGACAGACGCGATATGGGTCTCTATCGGAAGGTCGATGATCTCCAAAGGAACGTGCTGAAAGGATGATGATTGAGTAGACGCTCGGGATTGGGCGTCGGGTGAGCTTTCTGCCGTATTGAGAGCGATGTTGAGAGGCAGTCTGTGCAGTTTCGGAGCCAGCACATCGGGAATGGGAAAAGCTGTTTCGGGTGAGGTGGTTGGAGCGCCGGGTTTTATCGGTCGTTTGGGACTCATGGGGCATTTCACTCGCAAAGTCGATTCACGTTGATCGGGTCAAAAGAAGCCGGATCTTCGGTGAATCAACCTTGGGAGGTGCGGTACATATATCTACTCGTGGGGCGAAACGTTGCGTTGTATGACTCGCCCCTTGAGGGCATCAGTAGCTACTCAGCATCGAAGCTGCTCCGGCACCGCCAAACAGTCCGGCGCTGATGCGGTTAAACCAGCTCTGACCCCTGCCGCTGCGCAGGTAACGCGCCGCACCGTGGGCGCCGAGGCCGTAGGTCAGCTTGCACAGCAGATCAAGTACGGTCCAGGTCGCGATCATCACCATTAGTTGTGGCAGAAACGGCTGCCCGGCGTTGAGGAACTGCGGCAGGAAAGCGGCGAAGAACAGGATGTCTTTTGGATTGCTGGCGCCCAGTACAAAGGCGCGCCCGAACAGTGCGCGAAAGCGCGGAACCGGTGCGGCATTCGGCACTTCGGCACCCACCGACGGCTGGCGCGATTGCTGCCAGCTCTGCCAGGCGAGGTAGAACAGATAAATCGCGCCGACGATCTTCAGGGCGCTGAACAGTTTTTCGGACGCCAGCAGCAGAGCACCCAGCCCCAGCGCCGAGGCACTGAGCAGGCAGATCGAGGCGAACACGCCACCGAGAAACGCCGGGTACGAACGACGCAGACCGTAATTCAGACTGTTGCTGATCATCAGCAACGACAGCGGCCCCGGAATCAGGATCACCACCAGCGCAGCGCCGCTGAACAGCAGCCAGGTTTCCAGACTCATCACTTGCTCCTTTTTATCGTTATCAAGAATGTGCAAAAGCCCCACCCGGTGAGGTGAGGCTGTTTTGAAGCATGAACCGCGTAGTGCTTACAGGAAGATGAACTTGGCGATGAAGATCGCGCAGAGCACCCACAGGCTGACGGAGATTTCCTTGTATTTACCGGTGCCGGCCTTCAGCGCGACATAGGTAATGAAGCCCAGCGCGATACCGTCGGCGACCGAGAAGGTCAGCGGCATCATGATCGCGGTGACGATCGCCGGAATGCTGTCGGTCGCTTCGTCCCATTCGATGTGCGCCATGCCGCCCATCATCAGCATCGCTACATAAATCAGCGCGCCAGCGGTGGCATAGGCGGGAATCATGCCGGCCAGCGGTGCAAAGAACATCGCGGCTATAAATAGCACACCCACGGTGACGGCGGTAAGACCAGTCCGACCACCAGCGGCCACGCCGGCGGCACTTTCCACGTAGCTGGTGACGGGAGGGACACCAACCACCGCGCCGAATACGCTGGAGGCGGAGTCGGCTTTCATGGCGCGGGACAGGTTTTCGATGCGCCCGTCAGGGTTCACCAGGTTAGCGCGCTGGGCGACGCCCATCAGGGTGCCGGCGGTGTCGAACATGTGCACGAACAGGAAGGCCAGCACCACGCTGATCATGCTGACGTTGAACACGCCGGCGACGTTCATGGCCATGAAGGTTGGCGCCAGGCTTGGCGGCGCGGACATGATGCCCTCGTAGTGCACCAGACCAATTCCCCAACCGGCCAGTGTCACGGTGATGATGCTGATGAGGATTGCGCCGAACACTTTGTGATAGCTGAGGATCGCGATCATCAGGAAGCAGATGGCGGCAAGTAGCGGACCGGGTTCACGCAGCGAGCCAAGCTTGATCAGGGTGGCCGGGCTATCGACGACGATGCCGGCGGTTTTCAGGCCGATCAGCCCGAGGAACAGACCCACGCCGGCGCCCATCGCATAGCGCAGGCTGACCGGAATACTGTTGAGCAGCCATTCGCGAATCCGCGAAAAGGTCAGGATCATGAACAGCACGCCCGAGACGAACACCGCACCGAGCGCGGTTTCCCAGTTGTAGCCCATGGTGCCGACCACGGTGTAGGTGAAGAACGCGTTGAGGCCCATGCCCGGCGCCAGGCCCACCGGCCAGTTGGCGTAGAGGCCCATCAGCAGGCAGCCCAGCGCGGCGGCGATACAGGTGGCGACGAAGGCTGCACCGTGATCGATCCCGGCATCGGCCATGATGTTCGGGTTGACGAAGATGATGTAGGCCATGGTGATGAAGGTTGTCAGACCGGCAATCAGCTCGGTCTTCGCCGTGGTGCCATGCAAGCTGAGTTTGAAGATGCGCTCAAGCAGGCCAGTGCGTAACGGCGGCGAGAGTTCCAGCGTCGATGCTTCGGATTTGCGGCTTTCCACAGCGAGTACTCCTCAAGAGTTTTATTGTTATTTCCAGGACCGGACCCATGAGGGGTGGCAGCGGTCCTTTGAGGCATACGCGAATTTGTTGACCGTGTAGTCAGGAACTCGCACGCTGTGGATTATGCTTTTGTGTACAAATAAAGCAAATATTGTTTTTGGTTTTGTAGACGAAAAGACTGGTGATCGAGCTATATCACTCGGCCGGGCGATTGGTTCCCAGCGCCAGATTCACCGTCAGCCAGCCGTTGACCGCCGTTTCGCCGGCTTCGGCAAAGACGCGCTCGAGCAATTTCACCTGTTCACGACGCAGCGCCTGCTCGAATTTCGCACCTTCGACGGTCAGCTCCAGCAGGCGTTTACGTTTATCGGTCTCGGACGCCACGCTGTTCACCAGGTGCATTTCCTGCAATTGCCGCAACGGCATGTTCAGCGCCTGCTTGCTGACGCCGAGCAGCGCGAGCAATTCCTTGACGCTCAGGTTCGGATAGCGGGCAATGAAAAACACAATGCGTTGATGCACTCGGGACAGGCCGCGACGTTCGAGCATTTCGTCGGCTTTGGCGGTGAACGCCTGGTAACCAAAGAAGAAGGCTTCCATGGCCTGTTGTTGGCTGGCGCAGTTTTTAAGGTCAAGCATGTTGACGTTTCCGGGTGAGGTGTCGTAATTTCAGTCAACAAGTTTGACTCATTTTTCCCATGCCTCGCTAGCGGTGACTTCCATGGCTTTTTCCGAACGTGTCTCGCGCCTCAAAAGTTCTCTGATCCGTGAAATCCTTGCCGCGGCCCAGCGTCCGGAAGTGATGTCTTTCGCTGGCGGTTTGCCGGCTGAAGCCATGTTGCCGAAGGTCGAGTGGGCTGAGATGCCAGTTTCTCTCGGCCAGTACGGCATGAGTGAAGGTGAGCCGGCACTGCGCGAAGCGCTGGCGGCAGAGGCGAGGGCGTTGGGTTTACCGTGTGAGGCGAGTCAGGTGCTGGTAGTCAGTGGTTCCCAGCAGACTCTGGACCTGGCGGCCAAGCTGTACATCGACAAGGGCACCGAAATCCTGCTCGAAGCACCGACCTATCTGGCGGCCTTGCAGATTTTTCAGCTGTTCGGCGCCGATTGCCTGACCGTGCCGCTGGAGGCTGATGGCCCGAACCTCGCACAGTTGCGCCAGCGTCTGGAGCAGCACCGCCCGGCGTTCATCTATTTGATTCCGACCTTCCAGAACCCATCGGCCGTGCGCTACAGCGAAGCCAAGCGCGAAGCCGTTGCGACATTGCTCGACGAATTCGGCGTGACCCTGATCGAAGACGAGCCTTACCGCGAACTGACCTTCGACGGCGGCAGCGCTCAACCGATTGCCGGGCGCCTCAAGAAATCCAGCTGGATCTACACCGGCACCGTGTCGAAAACCCTGCTGCCAGGCCTGCGCGTCGGCTACCTGATTGCCAGCCCGGACCTGTTCCCGCACCTGCTCAAACTCAAGCAATCGGCGGATCTGCACACCAATCGCATCGGTCAATGGCAGGCGTTGCAGTGGATTGGCAATGAGAAATATCAGCAGCACTTGAGTGAATTGCGTGGCTTCTATCGTCAGCGCCGCGATGCCTTTCAATTGGCGCTGGAAACCCATTTCGCCGATCTGGCGGACTGGAACACGCCGCAGGGCGGGCTGTTTTTCTGGCTGACCCTGAAGCAACCGCTGGACACCCGCACGTTGCTGAACACCGCGCTGGCCAACGATGTGGCGTTCATGCCCGGCGAACCGTTCTTCCCCGATCCGGATCGCAACCCCGGTCATCTGCGCCTGAACTTCAGTCACATCGACCCGGCTCGACTGGACGAAGGGCTCAAACGCCTGGCAGCGGTGGTGCGCCAGGCGCAGGCCGCCGAGGCCGCATGAAAAAACCGGCCTTCATCAGGCCGGTTTTTTTGATTCAGACTGCGGCGAACCGCTGGTTCAGATACTCGATGATGGTGTTGGACTCATACATCCAGGTGGTCTGGCCGTTCTCTTCGATGCGCAGGCACGGCACTTTGATCTTGCCGCCCTCTTCCAGCAGGGTCTGGCGATCCTGCTCGTTGTTCTTCGCATCCTTCAGGGCCACCGGAACGTTCAGGCGGCGCAGGCTGCGGCGGGTCTTCACGCAGAACGGGCAGGCGTGGAACTGATACAGGGTCAGGCTCCTGGCGGCGGCATCAACCTGAGCCTGGGCAGCGGCGGGGCGCTGCTTCTTGCCCGGGCGGGTGAGGAAATCAAGGAAGATGATCAGTTGGCCGAGGCCGACACGAAGCGCTTTGACGAACACGTTACAAGCCTCACAGGGACATTGAAGAAGGCGCGCAGCTTACCCGATTTTTCACGGACGAAAAAAAACCGGCGATCAACGCCGGTTTTTTCTGTCACGCATTACTTGATCAGGCTGAGAAACTCGCTGCGGGTCGCCGCGTTTTCACGGAACTCACCGAGCATCACCGAAGTGATCATCGACGAATTCTGTTTCTCCACACCGCGCATCATCATGCACATGTGCTTGGCCTCGATCACCACGGCCACGCCCAGCGCGCCGGTGACCTGCTGGACCGCATCGGCGATCTGGCGGCTGAGGTTTTCCTGAATCTGCAGGCGACGGGCGTACATGTCGACGATCCGCGCGACCTTCGACAGGCCCAACACTTTGCCGCTCGGGATGTACGCGACGTGGGCCTTGCCGATGAACGGCAGCAGGTGGTGTTCGCACAACGAGTAGAGCTCGATGTCCTTGACCAGCACCATTTCGCTGTTGTCGGAGCTGAACAGGGCACCGTTGGTGACCTCTTCGAGCGTCTGTTCATAACCGCGGCAGAGGTACTGCATGGCTTTGGCGGCACGCTTTGGCGTGTCGAGCAGGCCCTCGCGGGAGACGTCCTCGCCCAGTTGGCCGAGAATCGCGGTGTAATTCTGTTCCAGGGACATGAAACTACCTGTGGGGATTTTCGCAAAGGGCAAGGGTACGGTGGCGGACACGACCCTGCAAGTTCGGTGTGACGGGATTATTCGTCGCGGCCTTCCATCATGGTGCGTTTGAGCATCACATACACGGCGCCGGCGCCGCCATGTTTCGCCTGGCACGAGCAGAAACCCAGCACTTGCGCATGCTGGCGCAGCCAGGTGTTGACGTGGCTTTTGATCATCGGCCGCTTGCCGTCCAGACGCACAGCCTTGCCGTGGGTGACGCGCACGCAGCGGATTTCGAATTTGGTCGCTTCGGCGAGAAACGCCCAGAGGGTTTCGCGGGCTTTTTCTACGCTCATGCCGTGCAGGTCGAGGCTGCCTTCGAACGGGATCTGCCCGATCTTGAGCTTGCGCATCTGGCTTTCCTGCACGCCGTCACGGGCCCACATCAGCTCGTCTTCGGGGCCGACGTCAATCACGAACTGATCGGACAGGCCGTCAACGGTGGTGGTGTCGGTGCGCACGGTGGCGGACTGGCGCAGCTTGGCGATCCGGTCTCGGTCAGCCTTGGGTTTGCCGGTGTCGGCGCGGTCGTGCTTGATCGGCTTGACGCCTTGGATCGCACTTTTGAACAGGGAAAAATCGTCGTCTTGCATATCAGCCTCCGCGAAGGGCGGCCAGTTTACCCAAACGGATACAAAACGGCCCGGCAAAAAGCCAGGCCGTCGATCAATCGTGTTTTTTCATCAGGTGCGGGGACATGTTCAATTCTCGCGATTGCCGTGCGCGACGCCGGCAACGACGCCACAGGGCCACGCCGAAATACAGGAACAGCAGGCCGACTGCGAGAATGATTGCGGAGCCGAGCGGGGTTGCGTTCAGGTCGCCGAGCGCCGGTGGGCGCCCCAGCAGGCTGGCGGCCCCGGCCATCGCCAGCAGCACGCCGAACGTCGCCAGTATGGCCGCAATCGCCGCGCCGAATCGAAATCGCCAGTTGCTTTGGCCTTTGGGCCGCAAGCGGCGTGCGTCAAATCCATCGGATAACTTCATTCCGACCTTCCTCAATGGGTATCGGCCCTTCGACCGGGAGTTGACCGGGTTGTTCCTGAGGCTAGGGTAATTGAAGCAAATGCGAGGTTTTTGCAGATGAGCGGCGGGCTGAGCCGCTCATTTACGGAAGATCAGATCAGATCCTGGGTCAGGGCGAGGGTAGCGAAGTTGTCAGCCATGATCGCCATTTCCGCTTCCTGCACCTGTTCGGCGCTGAGCACGCGGCCCTTGAATGGCAGATCGCGGGTGGCACAGGCATCTTCGACCAGGGTGCAGCGGAAACCCAGGTTCTTCGCCGCGCGCACGGTGGTGCTGACGCTGGAGTGACTCATGAAACCGCAGACGATCAGGTCCAGCGAGCCGATGGTTTGCAGACGATCGTAGAGTTCGGTGCCGTGAAAGGCGCTCGGCAGCAACTTGCCGATGATGGTTTCATCGCCCTGGGGTTCCAGGCCGGGGATGAACTCGCCGCGTTCGCCCTGCGGGTCGAACAGACCGCCGACGGTGCCGAGGTGGCGCACATGCACGATCGGCCGGCCGGCCGCGCGGGCGGCGGCAACCAGTTGTTTGATGTTCGCGACAGCCGCGTCCATGCCGCTCAGGGCCAGCGGGCCGCTGAGGTACTCTTTCTGGGCATCGATGATGACCACGGTGGCATGGCTCAACGTGGCCGCTGCGTAACCGCGACCGCTGAGTTGAAACATCGTTTTTGGAACGGACATTCTGGGGCTCCTTCGGGTGGGGCTTTTGCGACATTGTCCTCTGGCTGAGCGGTTCTGTGAATCGCTACCATCGTAGACACCGTCGTTGCTGGCCTGCAGCCTTGTCAAGTTACACGATCTGTTCAATAGCCGAGGGGAAAATCGGAAGAGTCCTACCGTCGCCCCGGGATCTTTCCTGCGTCGTCGCGGCGCGTTTTGGCTGCTAGAATCGCCAGTCGTTTTTTCTGGAGTTCTGCCCCGTGATCACTTCCCGACTTCGTACCCTGCGCGACCACATTCGTTGGGCCGTCAGCCGCTTCCATGGGGAGGATCTGTTTTTCGGCCATGGCACCGACAATGCCTGGGACGAAGCCCGGCAGCTCGTGCTCGGTGCCTTGCACCTGCCATGGGAAATCGCCGACAGCTATCTGGATTGCGCGCTGGAGGACGATGAGCTGGTCAATCTTCAGCGCCTGCTCAAGCGCCGCATCGAAGAGCGCATTCCGACCGCTTACCTGCTGGGCGAAGCCTGGTTCTGCGGCATGTCATTCATCGTCGATGAACGTGTGCTGATCCCGCGCTCGCCGATTGGCGAACTGATCGAAAACCGTTTTGCCCCATGGATCGGCGACGAGCCGGCGCGGATTCTCGACCTGTGCACCGGCTCCGGTTGCATCGGCATCGCCTGCGCCTACGAGTTCCAGAATGCCGAAGTGGTGCTGGCGGATCTGTCGTTCGAAGCGCTGGAAGTGGCGAACCAGAACATTGAGCGCCATGGCGTCGATGAGCGGGTGTTCACCGTGCAGGGCGATGGTTTCGATGGCCTGCCGGGCCAGCGTTTCGACCTGATCGTGTCGAACCCGCCTTACGTCGATGCGGAAGATTTCGCCGACATGCCGGACGAATACCAGCACGAGCCGGAACTGGGCCTGGCCTGCGGCGACGACGGTTTGAACCTGGTACGCCGGATGCTCGCCGAAGCGGCGGATCATCTGACCGAGAAGGGTTTGCTGATTATCGAGGTGGGCAACAGCCAGGTACACGTCGAAGCGCTGTACCCGGAAGTCGATTTCGCCTGGCTGGAGTTCGAGCGCGGCGGGCATGGCGTGTTCATGCTGACCGCCGAACAGTGCCGCGCCCATCAGGCACTGTTCGCTTCCCGCGTCTAAATGGCATGAATCGCTCCCACAGCTGAAATGCATTCCCCTGTGGGAGCGAGCCTGCTCGCGAATGGCGGTACCGTGGTCTCAAGCCATCAACGGTGCGTTGCAATCCAGATCAGCAACCCAGCCTGAAACACCGCAAACGCCACCAGACAAGTAATGGTGAACCGCAAACCGGCGTCTTCGCGTTTGAACTTGCTGACCTTGTCTTCCTGCTTCTTCAGCTTCACTTCCTGCTCGGCCAGATTCTGCTCGGCCTGTTGCAACATCTGCGCGGCTTCAAGAATCTCGACGATCTGCAGCTTTTCGCTGTTCCAGTCGCCCAGCAAGTCACCAACCTTTACTTCCTTGACGCTGCCCTTCAAATGCTGGGCGTCGGCGTAAGCCACATCAAAGCCATGCACCCGCAAAAAGTGATCGCGGCGCAAGCGAGTGTCTTCGTTCAGCGCGTCCTTGTTGTTCAAGTCCATGCCGTCGACGGTGTAGGTGGGCCAGCGTTTTTTCGCCCAGTTGATGCCCTGGGCGGCCATGAAGCGGCCGATGCCACGGTTCATCGGTTCGATCTGCAGACCGCTGTCCGGGCCGAAATGCACGCGTTTGGTCGTGTGATCGACCCACACGTCCAGATGATTCTGTTCTTTGCGCACACGCTGAGCAGGCAACTTGATCGCCATGCGCATCAGGCTGTGTTCTTTGCCGTTGCGCTCGGCGTATCCGAATTCAACGAAACGCAGCGGCCGCCCGCCGGTGTTGCGGTCGGTCTGCAACGGCGCCAGGCGGAGCATCTTGTGGTGCTCGACGTGGACATCCGCCCATGGCAGCTCGACCGCTGGCGGTGCGTCTTTTTCAGCGGTGGTGTCGGGTGAAGTCTGGGTATCGGTCATAACGGCGAGATCCTGTCCAAGCTGCTTGCCGCCAGCCAGTACGCTGGCGACAAAGGCTTATCGGCCGTTTTCTGCAAGACTGGAGGGTAAAAGAGCTTAACGGGTGCGAAGTCCGTCAATAAATTCAAGGACGCGTGTCCCCAGTTCAGCCGCCAAGGGCAAATTCGGGTCCTTGTAGGAGGCCAATTGCCGCTTCACGTCATTGGGCACGATGCGCAACACGTGGTTCATGCCTTCGATCAGCGCCAGTTGCGCGTCCGGTTTGGCAGCCTTGAGCAATTTCGCATCATCGACCTGAACCTGAATGTCGTTGCTGCCCTGCACGATCAGCGCCGGCATTTGCAGTTGAGCGAAGGCCGCCGCCGGATCCTGACGGAACAGCGAAATCAGGTACGGCTGCACACTCGGACGGAAAATCACCTGCAACGGCGCCGGCACATTGTCGTCGGTATGCCCGGCCTTGAGGCTGTCGAGCAATTCGTTGCTGCGCAGCATCAGCGGAGGAGGGAGGCTGCGGGCCAGTTGCCGACGCAGCACCTGATCAATGGGCCGGGCTGTGCCAGAGAGAGAGATCACCGCAGCGGCGTCCACCTTCGGCGCCGCCAGGCTGGCGATCAATGCACCTTCGCTGTGGCCCAGCAAAATCAATGGACCGAAGCGCGGATCGGCTTTCAGCTTCTGCCCCCAGGCCACGGCGTCCGCCACGTAGGCTTCCACCGACAGGTTTCGCTCGTCCGGAGTTGCCGCCAGGCTGGCGGCCACGCCGCGCTTGTCGAAGCGCACACTGGCGATGTTGTGTTTGGCCAGCACCCAGGCCAGTCGCTTGAGGCTGTCATTGCGTCCACCGTCGGGGTTGTTTCCGTCACGATCGGTAGGACCCGAGCCAGAAAGGATCAGGACAACCGGCACGGGGTTGTCGGATTTGGGCAGCAACAGCGAGCCGAAAAGTTCGCCGTTGTCAGTCGTCAACGTGACCGGACGTTGCAGGACAGTCGCCTGGACGAAGCCGGTAAACAGGGAAAGGCTCAAGATCAAAACTCGCAGCATCATCACGCCATCATTTGCCAAGGTGCCGGTTGGACTCACCCACACCGCTAAGGTTCGAGGATGAACTACTCGGTTAGCCTGCGTATACTGGCGCGCATCACGAATCTGGGTTCGATTTAACGGAGCGTCCTGCATGTCCGGCAATACCTACGGCAAGCTGTTCACTGTCACCACCGCGGGCGAAAGCCATGGTCCGGCGTTGGTCGCCATTGTCGACGGCTGCCCGCCGGGCCTGGAGATTTCCCTTGAAGACCTGCAACGCGACCTTGACCGTCGCAAGCCGGGCACCAGCCGCCACACCACCCAGCGCCAGGAAGCCGACGAAGTCGAGATCCTCTCCGGGGTGTTCGAGGGCCGCACCACCGGTTGCTCCATCGGCCTGCTGATCCGCAACACCGACCAGAAGTCCAAGGACTATTCGGCGATCAAGGATCTGTTCCGCCCTGCCCACGCCGACTACACCTACCACCACAAATACGGCGAGCGCGATTATCGCGGCGGCGGTCGCAGCTCCGCGCGGGAAACCGCCATGCGCGTCGCGGCCGGCGCCATCGCCAAGAAATACCTGGCCAGCCAGGGCATCGTCATTCGCGGTTACATGAGCCAGCTCGGCCCGATCGAAATCCCGTTCAAGACCTGGGAATCGGTCGAGCAGAACGCCTTCTTCAGCCCGGACCCGGACAAGGTGCCGGAGCTGGAAGCCTACATGGACCAGTTGCGTCGCGATCAGGACTCCGTCGGCGCCAGGATCACCGTGGTTGCCGAAGGCGTGATGCCGGGCCTGGGCGAGCCGATCTTCGACCGTCTCGACGCCGAACTGGCCCACGCGCTGATGAGCATCAATGCGGTCAAAGGCGTGGAAATCGGCGCCGGTTTTGCCTGCGTCGCCCAGCGTGGCACCGAGCACCGCGATGAAATGACTCCGGAAGGTTTCCTCAGCAACAACGCGGGCGGCATCCTTGGCGGGATCTCCTCGGGGCAGCCGATCGTCGCGCATCTGGCGTTGAAGCCCACTTCGAGCATCACCACCCCGGGCCGTTCGATCGACATCGAAGGCAACCCGGTCGATGTCATTACCAAGGGCCGTCACGACCCATGTGTCGGTATCCGCGCCACGCCGATTGCCGAGGCGATGATGGCCATCGTGTTGATGGATCACCTGCTGCGCCACCGTGGCCAGAACGCCGATGTGCGCGTGAGCACCCCGGTGCTGGGTCAGCTTTGATGGGTGATCTCAAAGCCGCCGCGGTCTGACCGTGGCGGCGCTCCCGTACTGGCGGCTGTCCAGTTTCTATCTGTTCTATTTCGCCTTGCTCGGTTCGACGGCGCCGTTTCTGGCGCTGTACTTCGATCATCTCGGATTCAGCGCCGCGCGCATCGGCGAGCTGGTGGCGATCCCGATGCTGATGCGCTGCGTGGCGCCGAACATCTGGGGCTGGCTCGGCGATTACACCGGCAGGCGCCTGGCCATCGTGCGCTTCGGCGCGGTGTGCACGCTGCTGACGTTCTCATTGATTTTCGTCAGCAAGACCTACGCCTGGCTGGCGATGGTCATGGCCTTGCATGCATTCTTCTGGCACGCGGTGCTGCCGCAGTTCGAAGTCATCACCCTGGCGCATTTGCAGGGCCAGACCTCCCGCTACAGTCAGATTCGCCTCTGGGGCTCGATCGGTTTCATCATCACCGTGGTCGCCCTCGGTCGCCTGTTCGAGTGGCTCAGCCTCGATATCTACCCGGCGGCGCTGGTGTTGATCATGGCCGGCATCGTGCTCAGCAGCCTGTGGGTGCCGAATGCGCAACCGGCCCAGGGCAACCGGCCGGCGGGCGAGGGCTTTCTCAAGCAGTTGCGCCATCCCGGGGTGCTGGCGTTCTATGGTTGCGTGGCGCTTATGCAACTGAGCCACGGGCCGTATTACACATTTTTGACCCTGCACCTCGAACGCTTGGGCTACAGCCGTGGCGTGATCGGCATGCTCTGGGCGGTCGGCGTGGTGGCGGAAGTGCTGATGTTCATGGCCATGAGCCGGATCCTCGCGCGTTTTTCCCTGCGGCGGGTGCTGATGGCGAGTTTTCTGCTGGCGGCGTTGCGCTGGTTGCTGCTAGGTTCGTTCGCCGAATTCCTGTGGGTCCTGTTGTTTGCCCAGGTGCTGCACGCGGCGACGTTCGGCAGCTTTCACGCGGCTGCCATCGCATTCGTGCAACGTAGCTTCGGCGCGCGTCAGCAAGGGCAGGGCCAGGCGCTGTATGCGGCGCTGGCCGGCACCGGTGGCGCGCTCGGCGCGTTGTATTCCGGCTACAGCTGGAATGCCCTCGGCGCGACATTGACCTTTAGTATTGCCAGTCTCGCAGCGCTCGCCGCTGCCGTTATCATTGCCATTCGAATGCAAGAGGACAGGCCATGAGCCTTACCCGTGAACAGCTTGCCCAGCAAATTGTCGACGCCGGGCGTTTTCTTTATGGTCGCGGCTGGTCGCCGGCCACCAGCAGCAATTATTCGACGCGCCTGTCGCCGAGCGAAGCGCTGCTGACGGTGTCCGGCAAGCACAAGGGCCAGTTGGGCCTGGACGACGTGCTCGCCACCGACCTGTCCGGCAACAGCCTGGAGCCCGGCAAAAAACCGTCCGCCGAAACCCTCCTGCATACCCAGCTCTACAGCTGGCGCCCGGAGATCGGCGCGGTGCTGCACACCCACTCGGTGAACGCCACGGTGCTGTCGCGCCTGACGCCGCAAGACTTCATCGAGTTCGAAGATTACGAATTGCAAAAAGCCTTCAGCGGCATCTCGACCCACGAATCCCGGGTGCGCGTGCCGATCTTCGACAACGATCAGGACATTGCGCGCCTCGCCGCCAAGGTGCAGCCTTGGCTCGACGCCCATCCCGATTGCGTGGGTTATCTGATTCGCGGCCACGGCCTCTACACCTGGGGCGCGCAGATGAGTGACGCGCTGCGTCAGATCGAGGCCTTTGAATTCCTGTTTGAATGCGAGTTGAAGACCCGCAGCGTCATGAACCGCCAAGGCTGACTTCACCAGAACCAGCCCCATTGCCTGATGAATGCAGTGCCCGACCGGTCTGAAAGAACCGGACGGCAAGGCCGATACCGAGGAATGCCCCATGAGCAGCCTGTCCGTCTATCACGTTTCCAGCCCCGAAATTCCGAACAAGGTGCTGACCCATTTCGAAGACATCGCCTCGACCCTGGCCGAGCAGGGCGTGCGCTTCGACCGCTGGCAAGCCGCCGCGAAGATCCAGCCGGGCGCCAGCCAGGAAGAAGTGATCGGTGCCTATAAAGAGCAGATCGATAAACTGATGACCGAGCGCGGTTACATCACCGTCGATGTCATCAGCCTCAACAGCGATCACCCGCAAAAAGCCGAGTTACGCGCCAAGTTCCTCGAAGAACATCGCCACGGCGAAGATGAAGTACGCTTCTTCGTCGCCGGTCGCGGTCTGTTTACCCTGCACATCGATGATTACGTCTACGCCGTGCTGTGCGAGAAAAACGACCTGATTTCGGTGCCGGCGGGCACCAAACACTGGTTTGACATGGGCGAGAACCCGCATTTCGTGGCAATTCGTCTGTTCAACAACCCTGAAGGCTGGGTCGCCAACTTCACTGGCGAAGACATCGCCGGCCGCTTCCCGCGTCTGGAGGACTGAGCCGATGTCGATCAAGGTCATTCTCACCGACATCGAAGGCACCACCAGCGCGGTGAGTTTTGTGTTCGACGTGCTGTTCCCGTATGCGGCGAAACATCTGCCGGACTTCGTTCGCCAGAACTCCCAGCGTGCCGACGTTGCCGAGCAACTGGACGCCGTGCGCCGCGACAGCAACGAACCGCAGGCTGACGTCGAGCGGGTCGTGGAAATTCTGCTGGCGTGGATCGCCGAAGACCGCAAAGCCACGCCGCTCAAAGCGTTGCAGGGCATGGTCTGGGAGCAGGGTTATCAGGCCGGGCAGTTGAAGGGGCATGTTTACCCGGACGCTGTTGAAGCGCTCCAGCGCTGGCATCAGGCCGGTTATCAACTGTTTGTTTATTCGTCCGGTTCTATTCAGGCGCAGAAGCTGATTTTCGGCTGCTCCGAAGCAGGGAACCTGACACCGCTGTTCAGCGGCTACTTCGACACCACGTCGGGCCCCAAGCGCGAAGCGCAGTCGTACAGCAACATCCAGCAGGCCATCGGGGTCGAGCCGCAGGAGATCCTGTTCCTGTCCGACATCGTCCAGGAACTCGATGCCGCCCAGGCTGCCGGCCTGCAAACCTGCGGGCTGGCCCGTGAAGGCGGGGAGTTGGCAGGGCATGTGACCGTCGACAGCTTTACCGGGATCGAACCGGAAGCGTTCTGAGTACATCCAATCGACGCGCAAAAAAAACAGGCCGTGAAGCGAAAGCTCCACGGCCTGTCTGTTTATACGGTGTTCGAATTACATCGAGTGATAAGTCGGCAGGGCGAAACGCTGCTGGCTTTGCAACATGCCGATCTGCGGCAGCTCGCTGGCTTGTTCTGCCAGATCACGACGGATCGCGCTGATCGCCCACGACAGTTGGTCACCGGTATGCAATTGCTGATAGGTGAGTGCACGCTTGAACACTTTGCCGTCGGCACTCTTCAGCGTCAGCAGAATCCCGCCATCGGGACGGGGCTGGGTGGTGACGGCGAAGTTGGAGAACAGGGAGGTAAATTTTTCTTGGATCAGGTTCATGTCTTTCAGCTCCGTATGCACTTGAATGGCAAGCATGTATAGGGAGTTGCAGCGATTGTGCCAGCATTTATGTTTTTTAAAATCTTTATAAATCAATGACTTATGATTAAGTAGAATTTTGCCCGTCGTGCAATCTGCATGAATGGCCATCGTGCATCCTGCATTTTGCGGGATCACTGTCGATCCGATGGAACCAATATCTGCGGCCGGAATCCCGCTGTGCGTTGCAGCGCCGGGCGGATACAAAACATTGCAAAAACCGCGTGTACAGCCTGAGAAGCCCTGACGTATTTTCGGCCTCGACCCTCGCTCGAGAAGCGCCGGTCGCGTCACCCGATTGCCCGACAATAAAAATCCGGCCTGCACGTCAAGGTCGAACGGGAGCTGCTATGCGCCACGCGCCGAGCGACACGATTACCTGGGGCATGATGCTCCGCAAGCTACCGATGATTGCCAAAGCCATCCCTCGGGTGGTGAAAGGCATGAAGGTGGCCAACGTCACGGATCCGACCCAAACCTGTGGCCTGGGCTGGACATTCGAGCAGGCGACCCTGCGCAATCCCGAGGGCCCCGCGCTGCTGTCAGGCGAGGTGGTGCTGAGTTATTCACAGGTCAACCAGTGGGCCAACCGCATCGCCCACTATCTGAACGGGCAGGGCATCGGCAAGGGCGATGTGGTGGCGGTGTTCATTGAAAACCGCCCGGAACTGCTGGTGACGATTCTGGCGCTGGCCAAGGTCGGCGCGGTCAGCGCGCTGCTCAATACCTCGCAGACCCGCGATACGCTGATCCACAGTATCAATCTGGTGACGCCGGCGGCGATTGTCGTCGGTGAAGAGTTGTTGCCGGCGTTTGCGGCGGTACGCGAGCAAGTGTCGATCCCGGCAGCGCGCGCCTGGTTCGTTGCCGATCAGGATACCTTCAGCCATCCGGGCATCGCGCCCGAAGGCTACGTCAATCTGATCAGCGCCAGTGCCGACGCCTCGGGCGATAACCCGGCCAGCAGCCGGCAGATTTTTTTCGATGACCCCTGTTTCTATATCTACACCTCCGGCACCACCGGTTTGCCCAAGGCCGGCGTGTTCAAGCACGGACGCTGGATGCGCAGTTCGGCGAGCTTCGGCATGATCGCCCTCGATATGCGCCCGGACGACATCGTCTATTGCACCTTGCCGCTGTACCACGCCACCGGGCTTTGCGTGTGCTGGGGGTCGGCGGTCAATGGCGCGTCGGGTTTCGCCATTCGCCGCAAGTTCAGCGCCCGCCAGTTCTGGAGCGATGTGCGTCGTTACCGCGCTACCACCATCGGCTACGTCGGCGAGTTGTGCCGGTATCTGGTGGATCAGCCGCTCAGCGCCGACGACAGCCGTCACGACGTGCGCAAGATGATCGGCAACGGCCTGAGGCCCGGCGCGTGGGCCGAGTTCAAGACCCGCTTCGGCGTGGATCACATTTGCGAGCTGTACGCGGCCAGCGACGGCAATATCGGCTTCACCAACATCCTCAATTTCGACAACACCATCGGTTTCTCGCTGATGGCCTGGGAACTGGTCGCCTATGACCAGGACAGCGGCGAGCCGATTCGCGGCGATGACGGATTCATGCGCAAGGTCGGCCGGGGCGAGCGGGGCCTGCTGCTGGCGCGGATCGACGACAAGGCACCGCTGGACGGCTACACCGATCCACAGAAAACCGCCAAGGTCGTGTTGCAGGACGTGTTCACCAAGGGCGACCGCTTCTTCAACACCGGCGATCTGCTGCGCAACATCGGTTTCGGCCATGCGCAGTTTGTCGACCGCCTCGGCGACACCTACCGCTGGAAGGGCGAGAACGTCTCGACCACCGAGGTCGAAAACCTGCTGCTCCAGCATCCGCACATTTCCGAAGCCGTGGCCTATGGCGTGGAAATCCCCAACACCAATGGTCGCGCCGGGATGGCGGCGATCACCCCGGCCGAGTCTTTAGCGACCCTGGATTTCGCCGAATTGCTGGCCTTCGCCCGCCAACGCATGCCGGCCTACGCGGTGCCGCTGTTCCTGCGGGTCAAGGTCAAGATGGAAACCACCGGCACCTTCAAGTACCAGAAGACGCGCCTGAAAAACGAAGGCTTCGACCCCAGCCTGACGGGGGATGACCCGATTTATGCCTGGCTGCCGGGGACCGAAACCTACGTGCAGGTGACGGATGAAATTCTTGCCGACATTCGGGCAGGCAAATACCGCTATTGATATTGGCTATCGGCGGACTTGGAAAAAAGGGGATGACAGCTATCGCCGCGCTCGGGAAACTATCGGCTTTCCGATTGACCGAAAGTGGAGTGAACCATGTCTGACCAAAGCCGCCAGATGACCCCCGAAGAAGCCGCCGAATTCACTGAACAGGTGTTCAACAAGGCGCGCGAGGGCGACGCGGTGATGCTCGATCGCCTGATCACTGCCGGTCTGCCGGTGAACCTGACCAACAGCAAAGGCGACACCCTGCTGATGCTCGCCAGCTATTACGGTCACGTGGACGCGGTGCAGGTGCTGCTCAAGCACAAGGCCGATCCGGAACAACGCAATGGCAACGGCCAGAGCCCGATTGCCGGCGCGGCGTTCAAGGGTGATCTGGCCGTGGTCAAGGCCCTGGTCGAGGGTGGGGCGCAGATTGAAGGCGCCTCCTTCGATGGCCGCACGGCGCTGATGATGGCGGCGATGTTCAACCGCGTTGAAATCGTCGACTACTTGATCGATCAGGGCGCCGACCCGAAAGCCAAGGATGCCAATGGCGTCACCGCGCTGGACGCGGCCCGCACCATGGGCGCTGTGGACACCACCGCGCAGCTGGAAAAACTGCTGGGCTGAGGCCGCTGGCCGGAACCTGTTCTGTGGCGAAGGCGAGAATGCGCTATCCTTCGCGCCCTCAAAATTCTCTTCGCCACAGGATCCGCCCCCATGAAAGCCGCACTCGCCGAACTCATCAGCAAAATCAGCTCCGGCTGCATGGGCGAAGACGAGATCCTGAAGGTCGCTGACGAAGCGGCACAGGCCTACGCCGATGCCGATGCATTTCTGACCGCCAACCCGGACATCAACTACGACGACACTTTCCCGATTCCGCTGGGCGAGTGGGTCGTGGTCGGCAGCCTGCCGGAGACCGTGCTGTTCCAGGCCGACACCTACGCCGACCTGTTCGCGCAGATCGTTGCCTCGTTCGGCCCGGGCGTCGAATTCAACCTCAAGTCCAAGCAACTGGCCAAAACCGAGGCGCTGACCGCGCTCAACCGCATCCAGGTACAGATGAGCAGCCTGAACAAGGAAAACGGCGGTTACACGTTGATGAACTTCAGCCAGTTGCTCGACGACGAGCTGCAAGTGGTGCTGGTCTACGGCAACGATGTGCCGCGCGTACTGGAACTGTGCGCCGAAGTCGGCATTGCCGCCGCGCCGTCGCTGGAAGCCCTGAAGGTCGCCGTTCACGTCTGAACGCAATAAAAGGGAACCCTGTGCGCGACCGTCTATCCTAAAAGTGCATGCCACTATTCTGGAGCGACACCATGGGTTCCACGTTCAACGGCCTGGTCGGCCTGATCATTCTTGCGCTCGACATCTGGGCGATCATCAATGTGCTGAAAAGCGGCGCCGAGACCGGGATGAAAATCCTCTGGGTACTGCTGATCATCCTCCTGCCGGTGCTGGGCCTGATTATCTGGGCGATTGCCGGGCCGCGGGGCAATGTGCGGATCTGACCGTTCGCACCGTGATTGGGTCGGACCGATGAACTGAGGTTCGACCTGTCATCTTCGGCAACGTAGAATGCGCGCCTTTCCCGGGCAATCGAACCTGACGATTGGCGCCCGCGCATTCATCGGAGCACTTCACCATGACCGTCACCAAGACCAGCGAATACCTGGAAACCCTCTACGAAGGCTACGGCCAGCGTTTTCGCATGGAAAAACTGCTGCACGAAGTGCGCACCGAACACCAGCACCTGGTGATCTTCCAGAACCCGCGCATGGGCCGGGTGATGGCGCTGGACGGCGTGATCCAGACCACCGAAGCCGATGAATTCATCTACCACGAAATGCTCACCCACGTGCCGATCCTCGCCCACGGCACCGCCAAGCGTGTACTGATCATCGGCGGCGGCGACGGCGGCATGCTGCGCGAAGTGACCAAACACGCCAGCGTCGAGCACATCACCATGGTCGAGATCGACGGCACCGTGGTCGACATGTGCAAAGAGTTTCTGCCGAACCACTCCAGCGGTGCTTACGACGATCCGCGCCTGAACCTGGTGATCGACGACGGCATGCGCTTCGTCGCGACCACTACCGAAAAGTTCGACGTGATCATTTCCGACTCCACCGACCCGATCGGTCCGGGCGAAGTGCTGTTCTCGGAAAACTTTTACCAGGCCTGCCACCGCTGCCTGAACGAGGGCGGTATCCTCGTGACCCAGAACGGCACGCCGTTCATGCAGATCGAAGAGGTGAAAACCACTGCCGGGCGCCTGCGCAGCCTGTTCCCGGACTGGCACTTCTATCAGGCGGCCGTACCGACCTACATCGGCGGTTCGATGACCTTCGCCTGGGGCTCGACCAACCCGGCCTACCGCAAGCTGAGCCGCGAAGTTCTGCAACAGCGCTTCATCGGCAGCGGCATCGTCACCCGCTACTACAACCCGGAAATCCACATCGGTGCTTTCGCCTTGCCGCAATACGTGCTGCAAGCGGTGAACAAGCCAAGCAACGACTAAAAGCACTGTAAAACCCCTGTGAGAGCGGGCTTGCTCGCGAAGGCGCCTGATCATTCAATGTAGAGTTGACTGGTCGTTCGCTTTCGCGAGCAAGCCCGCTCCCACATGGATAACTTTTTTTCATGTTCGGCGGATGTAAACCTTTTGAACGATCAATCCTGACAAAAGTCGAGATAGAGGTAAGCCCATTTGCGGGTTTGTTCGAGGAGGCTCCAATGCAAAAGTGGAAAGTCACTTTCGTGGATGATCACGGTGAAATTGTCGATGAAGTCTTCGAGCGTGCGGAATGCCCCAGCGACGATGAGGCCGCACGACTGATCAAGGAACGACTGCTTCCTGTCGCCGCCGAGCTTGACCTGAACGATCTGGAAGGGCGCACCGCCGATGCCGGCGTAAAAAGCCTGAAAACCCAGAACAGCATCGAAATCCGCAGCATCACCCCAATCTGAATCTTCATTTTCTTCATGTACCAAGCCTTGGCAGCAGCTCTATCTTGGGGCTACTCTGCAAGCGAGATCAGCGAACGGATCGCTAAGGTCTGGTCTTGTCAGCTACATGCTTGTTTCCCGCCGGCAACGCGGTTGCCGTAAGCACCCGGGCCCTTTGGGCCAGTGCAGGGAATACGGAAAGTCTATCCATCTATGCGAGGGGGACGATTCATGAGCACAGCCTATCAAGAAGACATCAGCAGCAGCGTGCTGCGCCGCATGAAAGAAGGCGGTTTCGATTTTTCCCGATTCCATCCCATCGAGTTCTACGCCATTTTCCCGGACGAGGAGCGGGCGCGCAGGGCGGCAGGCAAATTTCGCGGTGAATCCATCAATGCCCAGGTCAGTGCGCGCGACGACGGCGCCTGGTCTCTGGAATTGAGCAAGGTGATGTACGCAACCTACGACGACATTGGCGATTTCGAGCAGGGCTTCTCGGCGGTGGTCGAGCCCTTGGGCGGCATCATCGAAGGCTGGGGCGTGAAACAGGAGATCCGCAACCGGCACCGTTTGAACTGATCACTCTCGCAACACGTCGAGCTACGGCTGACCTTCGGGTCGGCCGTTGTCGTTTCTATGGCCCGAAAGCGCATGGCAAAACCCTGAAACAAGAAACCGGCGCAAAAAAAAGCCACCTGAAAAGGTGGCTGAAAGGGAAGACCGGAAGGAGAGGAAACCGGTCAGGGTTACGGCCGAAAGGGCTGCCGAGGCAAGCCGGATCAGTGAGGCTGCATACTTCGTCAACGACGTTTTTGCAGCGGATGCGCGGATTATCCGCAGTGGCCTGCGGGCAGTGAAATCAACTCTGACTATGCTGGTGATAGGCGACGGGACTGCGTCGCAATGAAGCGGGGGCGATCAGGTTGGAGCATTTGCCGCACAGGAATGGTGCGGTGCGTGTGGCGTGAATATCCAACCGATTGAAATCAAAGCGTTTATGCCGATGGCACGGGCCTTGCGAAGGCCTGTATGTCCGGAGTGACAAGGAGTACGGCATGATCCGCACCTATTTTGATGAGATGTACGATGCCGGCGGCCAGATCCGCCCGCATTACCGGGAGTTTGCCCGCTGGCTGGCCGAGACACCTGACGAGCTGCTGGCCCAGCGGCGACGCGAGGCCGATCTGCTGTTCCATCGCGCCGGGATCACCTTCACGCTCTACGGGGACGAGCAGGGGACAGAGCGTCTGATTCCCTTCGACACCATTCCGCGCAGCATTCCCGCCAGCGAATGGCGGATTGTCGAGCGCGGCTGCATTCAGCGAGTCAAGGCGTTGAACATGTTCCTCGCCGACCTTTACCACGAGCAGCGCATCATCAAGGCCGGGATCATTCCCGCCGAACAAGTGCTGGCCAACGAGCAATACCAATTGGCGATGCAGGGGCTGGATTTGCATCGCGATATCTATTCGCACATCTCCGGCGTCGATCTGGTGCGTGACGGCGACGGCACGTATTACGTGCTCGAGGACAACCTGCGTACGCCGAGCGGCGTGAGCTACATGCTCGAAGACCGCAAGATGATGATGCGTCTGTTTCCCGAGCTGTTCGCGGCCCAGCGCATCGCCCCGATCGACCATTACCCGAACCTGCTGCTCGACACCCTGAAAAGCTCAAGCCCGATTGACGACCCGAGCGTGGTGGTGCTGACACCGGGACGGTTCAACAGCGCGTTTTTCGAGCATGCGTTTCTCGCCCGGGAAATGGGCGTGGAACTGGTGGAGGGCGCGGACCTGTTCGTGCGCGACGACAAAGTCTTCATGCGCACCACCGACGGCCCGAAAGCGGTGGACGTGATCTACCGCCGGCTCGACGACGCGTTCCTCGATCCGCTGGCCTTCCGCCCGGACTCGATGCTCGGCGTGCCGGGACTGCTGTCGTCCTATCGCTCCGGCAACGTGGTGCTGGCCAATGCCATCGGCACCGGCGTGGCGGATGACAAATCGGTGTATCCGTTTGTCACCGAGATGATCCGTTTCTACCTCGACGAAGAACCGATCCTGAAGAACGTGCCGACCTGGCAATGCCGTAACCCGTCCGAGCTTTCCCATGTCCTGGCCAATCTTCCAGATCTGGTGGTCAAGGAAACCCAGGGCTCCGGCGGTTACGGAATGCTCGTGGGGCCGGCGGCGACGACCGCGGAAATCGATGCGTTCCGCGAGCGGATCAAGGCCAAGCCCCACGCGTACATCGCGCAACCGACGCTGTCGCTGTCGACCTGTCCGACCTTTGTCGAAAACGGCATTGCGCCGCGCCATATCGACCTGCGCCCGTTTGTATTGTCCGGCCGCGAAACCCGGGTCGTGCCCGGCGGTTTGACCCGTGTCGCCCTGCGTGAAGGCTCTCTGGTGGTGAATTCATCCCAGGGCGGCGGAACCAAGGACACCTGGGTGGTCGAGGATTGAAGGAAGCCTGCCATGTTAAGTAGAACTGCCTCGGATCTGTACTGGATGTCGCGTTACCTGGAGCGGGCGGAAAACCTCGCACGGATGCTCGATGTCAGCTATTCGCTGTCGCTGATGCCGCAGGACGGCCGTGGCGACGGTCTGCATGAACTGGCGATGCCGCTGCTGATCACCGGCACGCTGGATGATTACCTGGAACGTCACGGCGAGCTGCACGCCGAGCGACTGCTGCATTTCTTCGCACTGGACGCGGCGAACCCGGCGAGCATCTACAGCTGCCTCGGTGCGGCGCGGGCCAGCGCCCACGCGGTGCGCGGGCGAATCACTGCCGACATGTGGGAGAACATCAACGCCACCTGGCTGGAGATCCGCGGGATCGCCAATCAGGGCCTCAGCCGCTACGGCATGAGCCGCTTTTGCGAGTGGATCAAGGAGCGTTCGCACCTGTTTCGGGGCGCGTCCTACGGCACGATCATGCGCAACGACGCGTTTCGTTTCATTCGGCTGGGTACGTTTATCGAACGCGCTGACAACACGTTGCGCCTGCTCGATGCGCGTTACGAAATGGCTGGCGATCAGGCGGAAGCAGTCAGCGACGGCACCGCTCACGCCTATTACCAGTGGAGTGCGTTGTTGCGGGCGCTGTCGTCGTTCGAGGCGTACACCGAGATCTATCGCGACGCGCCCGGCGCCCGGCATGTGGCGGAATTGCTGCTGTTGCGCGCCGATGTGCCGCGCTCGCTGCGGGCCTGCACCGAAGAGATCGACCAGATTCTGGCGCAGTTGCCAGGGGCCAACGGTCGTCCCGCGCAACGACTGGCGGCGGAAATGGACGCGCGTCTGCGCTACACCGGCATTCAAGAAATTCTCGAGGAAGGGCTGCACGCCTGGCTCACCGAATTCATCCCGCTGGTGCGCCAGTTGGGCAACGCCATTCACAGTTCCTACCTGGAGGCCGCATGAGACTTTCCATCAGCCACGAGACCACCTATCACTACGAAGATCAGGTGCGCGCGAGCATCCAGTACCTGCGCCTGACACCCCACGACAGCGAGCGTCAGCACGTGCTGAGCTGGCAGCTTGACCTGCCGCGCCCGGTGCGCGCCCAGCTCGATCCGTTCGGCAACATCCTGCACGTGCTGACCATGGACGAGCCCCACGAAGCGATCATCATCGGCGCCCGGGGGCAGGTTGATATCGACGAGTTGCGCGAAGCGGAGCACGAGAGTCAGTCGGCGCTGCCGTTCCTGCGTTTCACCCGGCTGACCGAGGCTGATGAGGCGCTGCGCGCGTTTGCCGAAAAATCCTGCAAGCAACGACGTGACCGCAATGCACTGATCGACCTGATGCACGGGCTGAACCAGCACATGACCTACAAACCGGGCGCCACCGAAGTCGATACCAGCGCCGCCGAGGCGTTTGCCGGGCGGGCGGGTGTTTGCCAGGATCACGCTCACGCATTTCTGGCCTGCGCGCGCAGCCTTGGTGTGCCGTCACGTTATGTGTCGGGTTATCTGTACAGCGAGGATTGCGAGCATCTCGCCAGTCACGCCTGGGCCGAAGCCTGGATCGATGACGCCTGGTACAGCTTTGACGTGACCAATGAACTGGCGCGGCCGGAGCGGCACCTGAAACTGGCGGTGGGTCTGGATTATCTGGATGCCTGCCCGGTGCGCGGCATGCGCCGGGGCGGCGGGTCAGAGCAGATGCACGCGAAAGTGCTGGTGTCGCCGACACCTGTGATCTCGGTTCAGCAGCAATAACCGCACTACTCCTGTGGGAGCGAGCCTGCTCGCGATGGCAATCTTTCAGCCGGCACGTGCATGACTGAGACACCGCATCGCGAGCAGGCTCGCTCCCACAAGGAAGGCATCAAGGCTTAACCTTGCGCCCGGCCATATGCTGCAAATACCCGATCAGCTTCTGCAGATCCGCATCCGGCAACACCTCGGCGGTAAACCCCGGCATCTTCGCCTGCGGCCACTGGCGCAGACTTTGAGGATCGCGGATGTAGCGCTTGAGGAAATCCGCGCCGAAGTACTCCGTCGGGTTGTACGGGATATTCAGATCCGGCCCAAACTGCGCATCGCCCGCGCCATTCAGGCGATGGCAGGCCAGGCAGTTCTTCTGGAACAGCGCAAACCCCTGATTCACCGGGTCATCGGCCTTCAACGCAGGGTCCGGCAACAGGGCAGGGAAGCGCTCGGCCACCGGTGCCATGCGCTTGATGCTCGCCACTTCGAATGGCCATTGTTCCGGGCTGATATTGCCGGCCTGCGGATCGGTCCACACCAGATAAAACGGCCCGGCGCTGTGCTTGCCTTCCGACAGCGGCGGCCAGGGCTGCGCCGGATCCTCGATGGCCAGCCAGGCGCGCGAGCCTTTATTGTTCAGTAGCGGCGCGGCGGACAGCTCGGCGGCGAAACCGTCCAGCGCTACGGCTTGCAGGTGATCGTCCGGTTTGATGCCGGTCAGCAGCGCGGCCATCGGCACGGCGCGATAAGTCATGTCCTTCTTGTAGGACACATCATTCTTGACCGTGAGGGTTTGTACCTGAGGATGCTTGAGCAGCTCCTCGGTCTGCCAGGTGCGGCTGTTCGCGCCCAGCTCCAGGTTCAGCTGCGCGGCAGACAGAGGCATGCTCAGCAGCATGGCCCCGAATAGAATGAGCGTTTTCAAGTGATCGCCGTCCGTGTCGTGGAAGTGCGCAAAGGTTGGCACAGCCACGCTGGCCCGGGTAGCGGGCCAGTCACATTTTCAGTGGCGATAAACAATACCTGCCGCTTGAATCAGCCGATGACCTTGGTCAGGTTTGGCAGAATCAACAACAGCGTCGTGGCGAAAAGAATGAGCCCTGCTTGCCGTACTTTCGGTTGTTTGAACATGGCTTGACCGCCTTTTTTGTTATTTCCTGATGCCTGCCTGCATATCCATGATGGCAAGCGCTGCACTTCCTGTTGAAGAACGTCTGCCTCGGCAAAACCCGACGACAACAACGTACATCTTCACCTTAGGGCCCGCGTCACGCTTCGCTTAGATCCATTTCGTATGTACTTGCTGCTGGTCGCGATTAAAAAGGCATGAGGCCCATTGCCAGCTTCTTTGCCGCCCGTTTGCTAGACAGCTCGCGCACCTGAACCGGTTAACCAAGCCATGGATGACCGTCCGTCTGAGCGTGCGCGTCAACGTCATTGAGCGCTGTGGTCATTGAATCCGTCGCCTGCGAAGACAACAGTGACAGCACGAATTTCACTCACCGCACAGGTTCGAGGACGTCATGACCCAAGCTTTGATTTTCGACGCGTTACGCACGCCCCGTGGCAAGGGCAAGGCCGACGGTTCGCTGCACAGCGTCAAGCCGGTGAACCTGGTGGCCGGGCTGCTGACCGCTTTGCAGGCACGCACGGCGCTGGACACCAGCCAGGTCGATGACGTGGTGCTTGGCTGTGTTACGCCGATTGGCGATCAGGGCTCGGACATCGCCAAGACCGCCGTGCAGGTGGCCGATTGGGACGTCAGCGTCGCCGGCGTGCAGATCAACCGCTTCTGCGCTTCCGGGCTGGAAGCGGTGAACCTGGGAGCGATGAAAGTGCGCTCCGGGTTCGAAGAGCTGGTGGTGGTCGGCGGCGTCGAATCCATGTCCCGCGTGCCGATGGGCAGCGACGGCGGCGCCTGGGCGCTGGACCCGCAGACCAATCTGCACAGCCACTTCACGCCACAAGGCGTCGGCGCCGACCTGATCGCCACCCTTGAAGGCTTCAGCCGGCAGGACGTCGATGCCTATGCGCTGCACTCGCAACAGAAAGCCGCCCGTGCCCGGGCCGACGGTTCGTTCAACAGGTCGTTGGTGCCGGTGCAGGACCAGAACGGCATTATCCTGCTCGATCACGATGAGTTCATCCGAGCTGAGTCGACCCTTGAAGGTCTGGGCAAGCTCAAACCGAGTTTCGAAATGATTGGCCAGATGGGCTTCGACGCCACGGCACTGCGGGTCTACAGCCACGTCGAACGGATCAATCATGTGCACACGCCGGGCAACAGCTCGGGGATCGTCGACGGCGCGGCGCTGATGTTGATCGGCTCCGAGGCCAAGGGACGCGCGTTGGGCCTGCAACCCCGGGCGCGGATTGTCGCCACGGCGGTCACCAGCACCGATCCGACCATCATGCTCACCGGCCCGGCGCCGGCCACTCGCAAGGCGTTGGCCAAGGCCGGGCTGCGGGTGGAAGACATCGACCTGTTTGAAGTCAACGAGGCGTTCGCCTCGGTGGTGCTGAAATTCATCAAGGACATGGCCGTAGATCCGGACAAGGTCAACGTCAATGGTGGCTCGATCGCCATGGGCCATCCGCTGGGTGCCACCGGTTGCGCGATCCTCGGCACCTTGCTCGATGAACTGGAAGCCCGACGCCTGCGCTACGGCCTCGCGACGCTGTGCGTCGGCGGCGGCATGGGCATCGCCACCATCATCGAACGCCTCTGACCCCAAGGAATCCTGTCATGACCCAAGCCATTCGTTACGAAAAAGGCCAGGACGGCATCGTCCTCCTGACCATCGACATGCCGGGCCAGAGCGCCAACACCATGAACGCGGTGTACCGCGAGGCCATGGCCGAAAGCGTCGCCCGATTGCAGGCGGAAAAAGATGAGATCGCCGGGGTGATCATCACGTCGGCCAAGAAGACCTTCTTCGCTGGCGGCGACCTGAATGAACTGATCAAGGTCGGCAAGCCCGAAGCCAAGGCCTTCTATGACATGGTGCTGACCCTCAAGGGCCAGTTGCGCACCCTGGAAACCCTCGGCAAACCGGTGGTCGCGGCGATCAACGGCGCGGCGCTCGGCGGCGGCTGGGAAATCTGCCTGGCCTGCCACCACCGCGTGGCGCTGGACGATGCATCGGTGCAACTCGGTTTGCCGGAAGTGACCCTCGGCCTGTTGCCGGGTGGCGGTGGCGTGGTGCGGATGGTGCGGATGCTTGGCATCGAAAAGGCTTTGCCGTATTTGCTTGAAGGCAAGAAAGTCCGTCCGCAGCAGGCGTTGCAGGCCGGGTTGATCGATGAGCTGGCGGCGGATCGCGATGAGCTGCTGGCCAAGGCCCGGGCCTGGATTCTGGCCAATCCTGCGGCCGTGCAGCGTTGGGATGTGAAGGGTTATCAGATTCCCGGCGGCACTCCGTCGAACCCGAAAGTTGCTCAGATGCTGGCGATTGCGCCGTCGATCCTGCGCACCAAAACCCAGGGCACGTTGCCGGCGCCGGAGAAGATTCTGTGCGCGGCTGTGGAAGGCGCGCAGGTGGATTTCGACACGGCGCACCTGATCGAAACCCGCTACTTCACCGAACTGACCACCGGCCAGATCTCGAAAAACCTGATCGGCACGTTCTGGTTCCAGCTCAATGAAATCAACGCCGGCGGATCGCGGCCACAGGGTTTTGCGCCTTATGTGACGAAGCGCGTGGGCGTCCTCGGCGCCGGAATGATGGGGGCGGGAATCACCTACGTCAGCGCTGTGGCCGGGATCGACGTGGTGCTTAAGGACGTCAACCTCGCGGCTGCGGAAAAGGGCAAGGCGCATTCGGCGGCATTGCTGGACAAGAAAGTCGCTCGCGGGCAGATGACTGCGCAGCAGCGTGAAGCGGTGCTGGCGCGCATCCATCCGACCGAAAGCGACGCCGATCTGGCAGGTTGCGATCTGATCATTGAGGCGGTATTCGAGGATCGTGATCTCAAGGCCAAGGTCTCGGCAGCAGCACAGCAGGTGGTCGGCGCCGACGCGGTGATTGCTTCCAACACGTCGACCTTGCCCATCACGGGGTTGGCGACCGCAGTGCCGGATCAAAGCAAGTTCATCGGCCTGCACTTCTTCAGCCCGGTGGAAAAGATGCCGCTGGTGGAAATCATCAAAGGCGCGCAAACCAGCGACGAAACCCTCGCACGCGGGTTCGATTTCGTACTGCAAATCAAGAAAACCCCGATTGTGGTCAACGACAGTCGCGGCTTCTTTACTTCTCGAGTATTCGGCACCTTTACCAATGAAGGCATTGCCATGCTGGGTGAGGGCGTCAGTGCGCCGATGATCGAGACCGAAGCCCGCAAGGCCGGGATGCCTGTCGGGCCTCTTGCGATCTCCGACGAAGTTTCCCTCAGCCTGATGAGCCATATCCGTCAGCAAACGGCCAAAGACCTGCAGGCAGAAGGGAAACCGCTGATTGAGCACCCGGCGTTCGCCGTGATTGACTTGCTGCTCAACGAATACAAGCGGCCGGGCAAGGCAGCGGGAGGCGGTTTTTATGAGTACCCGGCGGGGGGGCAGAAACATCTGTGGCCCGAACTGAAAACCCGTTTCGAAAAAGCCGATGGGCAGATTTCGCCGAAGGATGTACGTGATCGGTTGCTGTTCGTGCAGGCCATCGAAACCGTGCGCTGTGTGGAGGAGGGCGTGCTGACTTCGACGGCGGACGCCAATGTCGGCTCGATCTTCGGCATCGGTTTTGCGGCATGGACGGGCGGCGCGTTGCAGTTCATCAACCAATATGGCGTGAAGGACTTTGTCGCGCGGGCGCAGTACCTGGCGGAACAGTACGGCGAGCGTTTCGCACCGCCTGCGTTGCTACTGGAAAAAGCCGCGAAGGGCGAGTTGTTCTAACGGGGCGGGGACGCATTTCGGGGCTTGCCTTGCCGGGTGGTTTCAAGGCAGGCTCTGGCGTGTGCATTATTCCCATCACGTGTCAGGTATTTTTTATGTCGCTACGCATCTGCATTCTGGAAACCGACATCCTGCGTCCGGAACTGGTCGATGAATATCAGGGTTACGGGCAGATGTTCCAGCGCCTGTTCTCGCAACAGCCGATCGCCGCCGAGTTCACGGTGTACAACGTGATGCAGGGCGATTATCCGAGTGATGACCTGACCTTCGATGCGTACCTGGTCACCGGCAGCAAGGCCGACTCGTTCGGCACCGATCCGTGGATCCAGACCCTCAAGCAATACTTGCTGAACCGCTATGAGCGCGGCGACAAACTGCTCGGCGTGTGCTTCGGCCATCAACTGCTGGCGCTGCTGCTGGGTGGCAAGAGCGAGCGCGCCACGCAGGGCTGGGGTGTCGGCATCCACAACTACAAACTGGCGGCCAAGGCGCCGTGGATGAGCCCGGTGCGTGAAGAGCTGACGCTGTTGATCAGCCACCAGGATCAGGTGACGGCGTTGCCGGAAAACGCGACGGTGATTGCATCGAGCGATTTCTGCCCGTTCGCCGCGTACCACATCAACGATCAGGTGCTGTGCTTCCAGGGTCATCCGGAATTCATTCACGACTATTCGCGAGCGCTGCTGGATCTGCGTCAGGAAGCGCTGGGCGAGCAGGTGTACAGCAAGGGTGTGGCCAGCCTTGAGCATCAGCACCACGGCACCACCGTGGCGGAATGGATGATGCGCTTCGTGTCGCACAAGCCGACCGCCGCTTGAATTCGAACGCCCTCGTGCTTTGCACGGGGGCGTTTTTTTAACTTACAACCAGCCCGATTTCTTGAAGCTTGCCCACAGGCTCACGCAGCCGACCGTGATAAAGCCCAGCACGCCGAAATAACCGTAGTGCCAGCTCAGCTCCGGCATGTTCTGGAAGTTCATCCCGTAGATCCCCGCCACTGCCGTGGGGAACGCCAGAATCGCCGCCCACGCAGCGAATTTTCGTTGCACCACGCTTTGTCGTGAGGCTTCCAGCAGCACGCCGATTTCGATGGTCTGGCTTGCAATGTCGGCCAAGGTGGTCAGGTCTTCCATCTGCCGCGTCACATGGATCTGCACATCACGGAAATACGGGCGCATGTTCTTGTCGATGAAGGGGAAGCTCAGCTTCTGCAGCTCCTCGCCGATTTCCACCATCGGCGCCGCGTAACGGCGCAAACGCAAGACGTCTCGGCGCAGGCCATGGAGTTTCTGGATGTCGTGTTCATTGAGCGCACTGCACAGCACGTTGCGTTCCAGCTCATCGATCTCGGCGTGGATCGCTTCGCCCACCGGCTGATAGTTCTCGATCACGAAATCCAGCAGCGCATACAGTACGAAATCTTCCCCGTGTTCCAGCAGCAGCGGCCGTGCCTCACAGCGCTGGCGCACTTGGGCGTAGGACGCCGAATGACCGTTGCGGGCGGTGATGATGTAGCCGTTACCGGCGAAGATATGGGTTTCGATGAACTGCAGAATCCCGTGTTCGCGCACCGGCGAGTAGGTGACGATGAACAGCGCGTCGCCAAAGGTTTCCAGCTTCGGCCGGCTGTGTTTTTCGAGAGCGTCTTCGATGGCCAGTTCATGCAGGTTGAACTGGCGTTGCAGGTTGGACAGTTCCTGGGCGCTCGGCTCTTCGAGGCCGATCCAGACGAAGTGGCCGGTCTTGGCGGCCCAGGCCGCGCCTTCGTCGAGGGAAATGTTGGTGACTTTCTTACCAGCGCTGTAAACCGCAGCAGCAACAACTCGACCCATGGTGGTGATTCACTTCTTCTTGGCAGATGGCAGGGGAGACATGGCTTCAGCTTAGCCGTGTCGCTGCTTGAGAGTCAGTGAAATCTGCACAGTTCACCGGGCAAAAGAAAACCCGCACAGGGCGGGCTTCTTTTTCACGCAGCTTGCAGCTGCCGGTCCATCGCATCGATGCATTCGCGCATCTGTTCGCGGCACTGGTTGATGAGCATGGGCATGTCATCCATGGTCAGGCCAGCGGTAGGAATCGCCGGCAACGAGCGTATGAGAACTTTCCCGCTGTGCCAGCGGTTCAGGCGCATGTGCTTGATGTAGCTGCTGACACACACCGGAACGATCGGTACCCCGGCGGCGATGGCCATCTGAAACGCACCTTTCTTGAATGGCAGCAGTTCTTCACCCAGGTTGCGGGTGCCTTCCGGGAAGACCCAGATCGAGGTGTCTTTGTGCTGCAAAGTGTCGGTGGTGGTCAGCATCGACTGACGCGCCTTGTGCGCGTTCCCACGATCGATCAACACGTTGCCCGCCAGCCAGAACAGTTGCCCGAACAGTGGCACCCACTTCAGGCTCTTTTTGCCGATGCACACGGTACGGCGCGGCACCACGTTGCCGAACACGAACAGGTCATAGTTGGACTGATGGTTGGCGATGATCACGCAGCTGTCGGGTTTGTTCATCAACGGCCCGACATCGGCTTTCACCCGCAAACGCAAAATGCACATGGCCGGCAGTGCATAGAGACGGGCGCACAGGCGACTGTTGTCCGGATTGAATGGGCGGCACAGCCCGAGGATCACACCGAGGATTCCCGCCAGAATAAAGTGCAGGCCCATCAACAACATACGAAACACGAACAGCATTTTCAGGCCCATCGGGACAAAAGGTGGCGCAGTGTACGGATGTGCACTGTTTTCGGCAATTGCCGCTATAGAGTCCGGAGATGGGCGATGTTTAAGCGCATGTTTCCGACTTGTTGGTCAGAGGCGTCCTAGAGCTGCCGCAGAGTTTTTAACTGGGCGTGTAAGAAAAAGCCCGACACGACGGTCGGGCTTTTCTGAATCGGTGCAAGCCGGCTATCAGCCCAGATGCTCTTGATCCTGAATGATCGCGTTGTCCAGGGCTTCCAGCAGCGCCTTGCGCACTTTCAACTTGGTGTTCTTGTGCGCGGTCATGTTGATCTTCTTCAACTGACGCGCAGCGGCGAGGGCGGTGCCTTGCAGCTCTTCGGCCGCTACAACCTTGTCGAGGAAACCGGCATCCACTGCGCTTTGCGGATCAAACATCTCACCATTGATCACCGAACGATGGAAGGCCGAGCGACGCAGGCGGTCACGAGCCAGCTCGATACCGGCGTGATGCATGGTCATGCCGATCTGCACTTCGTTCAAACCAATGCTGAACGGGCCGTCGACACCGATCCGGTAGTCGGCGGACAACAGAATGAACGCGCCCTTGGCCACGGCATGGCCCGGGCAAGCAACGATCACCGGGAACGGGTGCGACAGCAGACGACGGGCCAGAGTCGAACCCGCAGTCACCAGAGACACGGCTTCTTTAGGGCCGGCGGTCATTACTTTCAGGTCGTAGCCGCCAGAGAGAATGCCCGGCTGGCCAGTGATGATCACAACGGCACGATCCGCCACCGCCTGATCCAGCGCCGCGTTGAAGGCCGCGATCACGTCCGGGGAAATGGCGTTGACCTTGCCGTTGCTCAGGGTCAGGGTCGCGATACCGTCTTCGAGGTGGTAGGCAATCAGGTCGCTCATGGCGCAATTCCTTATAAGAAAGATGGGCAGACGTTACCCACCGTCGCCGGTCAGGTAAAGCACTGTGACTGACCCGCCAGTCACTGTTTACTGGCCGATGCGCTGCAACGCGCCCGGTGCCTGACGCCTGCGCGCCTATATAGAAGGGCCGCGTTTACCCGAGATTGGCCGGATCGTCATGGACTCTCGATGGCGGTCGCGGCTTTTTCGCTTAACCGCATGAAAATTCTGAAAAAAAGTTTGCCATCAGAAAAGCTTTCGACTACATTAGCGCGCCTCGACAGACAGAACATGTTTGAAGAGATACGGTGAAGTGTCCGAGTGGCTTAAGGAGCACGCCTGGAAAGTGTGTATACAGGAAACTGTATCGAGAGTTCGAATCTCTCCTTCACCGCCAAATTCGATGTAAACAAAACCCCTGGTTTCGAAAGAAGCCAGGGGTTTTGTGCATTCTGGCGTCTGGTTTTTGGTCACAGAGATTGCTTCGGCTTCCCTTTGCCAGGGCATTACAATCGCGGTTTTATCCGGTATGTAAAAGGACGACCTCCATGATCATTTCCACCACCCACTCCATCGAAGGCCGGCAGATTACGGCGTATCTGGACATCGTCAGTGCCGAGTCGGTGCAGGGCGTGAATGTGATTCGCGATATGTTCGCCGGTATGCGGGACTTTTTTGGCGGGCGTTCGCAGACGCTGGAGCGGGCGTTGAAGGAAGCGCGTATCCAGGCGACTGACGAGATCAAGGAACGTGCGCGGGCTTTGCAGGCGGATGCGGTGGTCGGGGTGGATTTCGAGATCAGCATGCCGGCAGGGAAGGGTGGCATGGTGGTGGTGTTTGCGACCGGTACGGCGGTCAAGTTGCGCTGAGGCTAGTGAGCCCATTCAACGGAATGGGCTCTGTGCTGATAATCAGCCCTGCGGTTTGAGCAGGATAGTGCCTTTCGAATCGTAGGTCAGCGGCGTGTCGATCGCGACGAGAGGCGGCGTATCGCCGGGTTGAACTGGCTGAACGGGGTCCGGGTGGTAGATCACGCCAGGCTGCAACGGACTCGGTCCGGTCGGCTGCTTGATGACGATTTCACCCGAAGCGATCTTTTCCTTGAGTTTCTCCGCCCCGGCCTTGCCGGCGGCGATCTGTTCATCCGTGAGTTTTACAACAGGCAGTGTCGGGAATCCTTTGATTTCCATGTTCTCTCCTTGAGATTCATTGCGTAGGAAAAAGGGCAGCGGCCGGTCGCCGCAAATCTTTAGCCGCATGGGACCAACGGTTCCCCAATGTGTTTAATTTCCGTAGGCCATTCGTCGGGCTCCGGGTGGTCTGAACCACAAGTCTAGGAATGACCGGCTAGTCTCAAAAGCCTTGGAGGTCGATATTTTTTCAGGCAAAAGGGTTTGCCAGTGTCGGCCCGCATTTGAGAAGGGGAGCAAAGATGACTGATCCGTACATCGAAGACGACGGGGCTGAATTTTCATTCAACAATTGCGTGCGCTGCGGCCAGACGGAGTATCAGGCCGGGTTTGGCGAGGATCCGGTGCAGACCGGCAAGATCAAGTCCACGGCACCCAAGGGCCCGAAGGCGAAGTTTCTGCCCAAGGTCACCACCCGCTCCAGAAAGTGAGTTCTATCCCGGAGAGCCCCGTCATTGAACGGGGTTTTTTATGCCTGCCTGGTAGAGAAGCGTCCTACATTGATTGAAGCTTTTGTCCGGTTTTTTCACAAACTTTTCACACCCGCCTGAGTAGGGTGAAGCCATCCGTTAGAAAGCAAGTCTCCAGCCCGTCTCCCCAGCGGGCTTTTTTTTGCCCGTCATTAAACCTTTTCCGTATTCGCTGTCCAATCGGCGCCAAGTGCGCTGCAACGCTGGACATCGCCGCGGCAACAGCATTCAATCTGCGCCCTTTTTTAATTCCTTTTGTTGAGGTTTTCGTCATGCGTTTAACTCTACCTGCTCTGGTTCTGGGGCTTCTGGTTGCTCAAGGTGCAATGGCTGGCGATGGTACTGCCGCACTGGGTGGTGGTCTGGGCGGCGCATTGGGTAACGTGGTTGGTCAGAAAATGGGCGGCAGCACCGGTGCAGCGATTGGCGCTGGTGTAGCGGGTGCGGCCGGCAGTGCACTGGCTGCCAAGAAAGGTGCTCGTACCAAAGCAGCCATCGGCGGCGGTGTCGGTGCGGCGGGCGGTTCGGTCATCGGCAACAGCCTGGGTGGCAGAACGGGCGCCACTATCGGTGCTGGTCTGGGTGGTGCAGCCGGTGGCGCGGTGGGCAGCAATCTGTCCAAGGGTCACAAACGTCACTGATTGCCAACGCATGTCTGAAAAGGCCCGGTTTGATGCCGGGCCTTTTCGTTGCTGAACGTTTTTCCCGAATTCGCCTCCAATGCCACATAGCCCCCCTCCGCGGGCGAACCGTCCCGATCCGGGACCTGTGAGGTCTGTATGCGCTTGACATTATCCGCATTGGTTTTGGGATTACTGGTGGCCCAAGGCGCCATGGCCGCTGGTGATGGCACAGCCGCCGTGGGTGGCGGATTGGGTGGCGCGCTGGGCAACGTGGTTGGCGGCCAACTCGGCGGCAGCACCGGTGCTGCGGTGGGTGCTGGCGTTGGTGGCGCGGCCGGTAGTGCCGTCGGCGCGAACAAACGCAATCGCACGGAAGCCGCCATTGGCGGTGGCCTCGGTGCCGCTGGCGGTTCAGTGATCGGCAACAGCCTCGGCGGCTCCACCGGTTCGACCATCGGCGCAGGCTTGGGCGGCGCGGCGGGTGGCGCGGTCGGCAACAACCTGGGTGACGATGGCGGCAAGTCGCACTCCGGCGGTGGTCATAAGCACAAGTACAAACACAAGAATCGTCATCGTTGAGTGATCGGTTCTACGGAAACCCGGCTTTATGCCGGGTTTTTTGCGCCTGCGCGTCATGCGCTGGAACGATTAGCGGCCATACTTTTCGAACGTTTACACATTTGAGATTAATGAGGTGCGCCATGACCCCCGAAACCGAAGGCAAGGAAGAAAAAGGCCCGAGCGGATTGCCGTTTATCAATGATCCGGGGAATGAAGATCCGGGGTCGTTGATGGATGATGCGACGGTTCCGCTTATGGAGGGTGAGGAGGAGCTTGAGTATGAGGATTTTGATGATGATGAGTAATGGGGTGCATGCTTGTCGCATCCGGGTTTTATTGGGTTTGATTAGGACTTGTCAGGACATACAGGTCATCCATTGGAGACATTTTTTCTATTTTTTTTGAGGACAAATATTCTCTAAATTCTTTTTCGAGAGTTTGTTTGTCACAATACTTTTTGTATCTGAATGGTCGGTCGGTGGCATATGAATAGAGGCGCCAAATATCAAATCCATCAATTCTATCGCCTGACCCGTAGTCAAAATTCACGGACTCTGTGGCAAAAATTATGAAGCACCCAATGCCGTGGAGCTCATACTGAACGCCATTCTTTATTTCTCCGCATCGTTCTATTTGTTTGGAGCGCCATAGTCTCAGAATATTGCGGGTGCCGAATTTTTCCTCTAATAGCTTCGTGCCGATATCTACTTTAGATAGGAAGTCGGTTATCAGATCTTCAAGTGTGATTTCAGGTCTGGTCATTTTCTTCTACGGTGCTCTAGTCTGTCGTTTCCGATACTTTGTGCTGATTCCAACACCTCTTCAATGGTGTTTAGAGTGCCGTGGTGCTCTCTAATATTTGTTATTAGCTTAATACTGACGTTGGTGGAGGTTTGTCTAGCGGCGGCGGCGCGGTGGTGGCCATCCAAAATGTAGAGTTCGCCTTGGTGTTCCGCTACGTCTATGGGGTATCGATTGTCGTAGCCCGTGCTTCGCATTGTATTCACCATTTTCTCGACTTCTTTAGTTGAGGTTTTTCCTGAAATCGCATGCGTCCGCTTTAAAGATTTTGGGTCAACACCGTGATTAACGATAGGCAACGGTGGGTTGCCCTCGATTGCCATACTGCCACTAACGTTATCCGGCACCGTACATCCCGGCTTGTTCGGCGGCGGACAATTGGAGGTCAACCCCAACGGATCCACCCACCCCGTCGGATTCGGCACGTACTGGTACTGGTTCAGTCCACCCGCC